>NZ_JAECZA010000063.1 GCF_016056275.1 Dendronalium phyllosphericum CENA369
GTGCAATCACATCTAACCCGAATTCCTGTTGTGGTAATGCCCACGAACCTTCCTGCTCTGGTCGATACTTAATTTTGTAACGCTCACAAGAGCTATTTTGACAACGGCGAATTTTCAACAGTAGTTGTATCACTCCTTTAAGAGTTCTCACACGTCGCAGATTGTTGTACTCATTCCACATGGGTTTGCCGCAACTGGGACAATTCTGTTGCACGCATTCTAGTACTTCAGATGATGTCGCTTTTGGTTGAGGGCTTTTTCTTACCATTCATGCACCACATATTCTCTGTGTTCCCTAGTTTACTTGAATATCTGACCCTCTCTAGCAAAATTTGCGCTTCTAGTTTTTTTTAACTTTAATCTAGGTCTTTTTACCTTTATTCAGGTGTTATTGATAGCGAAATATATAACAATCTCAGCCTAAAGATAGTTGCAAGTTTTATCAACCAACTTCTGAATATAGCTCATATTTATAAAACTAAAAATTTGAACAGTAAGCAAATTGATATTAGCTATTTATTTGACTGTAAAAAATATTTCCTATAGTAAACTCAAAATAATAAATTATATTTTTTCATTAGTGATATACCTATTATTGTTATGAAGATACTTGTACTCAATGCTGGCTCAAGTAGTCAAAAGAGTTGTCTGTATGAGATTGCAGATGAAGCTCTACCGAAAGAAGTACCTCAGCCTCTCTGGGAAGGAAAAGTCAACTGGACACAAGACCGAGGCGTAGCTGAAATTGAGGTAAAAACTGCTACGGGTGCAACGCTGCACGAATCTATCTATGGCGACTCTCGACGCGCCCATGTCGCCTATATGCTTTACACTCTCAGTCGCGGTGCGACTAAGGTAATTGGTCAGTTGTCAGAAATTGATGTGGTCGGGCATCGTGTAGTACATGGTGGGCAGGATTACCGACAACCTGCGATTATCACTGAGGATGTAAAAAAAGCGATCGCTCGTTGGTCTAATCTAGCTCCAGCACATAATCCAGCGGCTTTAGAAGGTATAGAAGCTATTCAACAAAGCTTAGGAGAAGTCACTCAAGTAGCAGTTTTTGATACTGGATTTCATGCCACTCTACCCGATGCCGCAGCCATCTATCCCGGCCCCTATGAATGGATAGAACAAGGTATCCGCCGCTATGGATTTCATGGCATCAGTCATCAATACTGTTCTAGACGCGCAGCTGATATTCTGGGTCGAGATTTAGCATCGTTGCAGTTAATCACCTGTCATCTAGGCAATGGTTGCTCTTTAGCAGCTATTAAAGATGGTCGCAGTATTGATACAACTATGGGATTTACACCTCTAGAAGGACTGATGATGGGTAGTCGTTCTGGTTCAGTCGATCCGGCAATTCTGATTTATTTATTGCGGTATGCTAATTACTCCGCCGAAAGCTTGGACTATATGCTGAATAAAGCTTCAGGATTGCGAGGAATTTCGGGAGTATCCAGCGATGTGCCCAAGGTGATGGAAGCGATCGCTCAAGGTAATTGTCGCGCTAAACTGGCTTTGGATATGTACGTGCATCGCTTGCAGTCTGGGATTGGGGCGATGTTGGCTAGTTTGAGAGGATTAGATGTTTTAGTATTCGCCGCAGGCGTAGGCGAACACTCTCCGGAAATTCGCCAAGCTGCTTGTGAAGCCTTTGAATTTTTGGGTTTAAAAATTGACTCTCAAAAAAATCAGCAGCAGCCTATTGATGAAGATATTGCCACCCCTGATTCTACAGTACGGATATTAGTAATTCACACTCAAGAGGATTGGGCGATCGCTCAACAATGTTGGCATCTCTTAAAAAGGTAAAATACATTACACTACTACAGAAAATATCGATCGTTTATCCGCTATAGGAAGACAATAAACGACGTATCATTAGTTTGCCTATTTGTGGCCAAATAAAAGCTAAAAGACGTTTAGAAACTGGCGGTACAAGAGGCGATAAAATCATCATCAATAATGCTTGATAACCATTAGTAGTAGCAATCTTGATAGCAGGAATCAGACAAGTTAATTCCCACGCAAAATAATCTAAATATTTCCAGTGAATAGTAGTACGTCTTTGCAATTGATTTAACAACCCAGAACGGAAAGTAGCAAGTAATATAGTTGTTCCTAACCAAGTAGCAAATGATAATGTCCAATTAGCTAAATGTAGGTTAATAGCTAAAATCCCCGCAGGTACAAGCGAAGCGAGTTCCCAAATTAGGAGATTAAAATTACTCCGAAAGTAGCTGAGTACTTGTTCGGCTAGCCAGTAATGGGCAGAAACAACTGTTGAAAATTGGGAATTGGTTTCTAAAAAATCTTTCTTAATTTTGTGAAAAACATCGCCATTGAAAAAAACAGTACTTTGCAAAACAGGTTCTTCATCTATATCAGCAGATTGCTCTTGTCTATAATAAGAATTAAAAGTAAATTCAGTTTGTAATATTATTTCTTTACGAAAACTCCTCTTGATAATTATTTTTAATATATTAAAAATAATACTACTATAGAAAATCGGAAGATTTTGTATTTTAGGATAATGATTTAAATCGGAATTTTGATTTTTTTCTCTCCTCTTACCTTGAAAGTTCTGAGAGTAAACATCTGCAATTTGTGGGAAACTCTCCCGAAGCACTTTCTCACTGTAAAAGCGTCTCAGGATTTTTCTGTGCTTTTCTTTTTCCCATGTTTGTGCAACTTCAATAGCAGGCTGTTTTACAGTAATTCCTTCTTCATTTTCTGGTACAAAATTATAACTTATACAAGTGTAGTACCAAAGAGGAATTAGCAGACTGGGTGGAATATATAAAGTACTACCCGTTTTTTGTGCCTGCTGAATCTGTTTAACAATAGTTTCGCTTAGATATAAATTATACTGCGATTCTTTAACCTGGATTTCAAAGCGATCGCCTTGAGGAACTTGCAAAATCAGAGAAATAGCAGCATCAACTGGATTGTGTTTTGTACTAACTGCGTCCATTAGAAGATAAATTCGCAATACTCTGTACTAAATTAATCAAGAAACTGAATGTTCCACGCCACTGTTTTTCTCCAGCAATTACTCCTTCATTATGCGCTTTCAGGATTAAATTTTTAGCTTCTTCAGATAATGCAAACAAGTCTTTATGATATCTCGTAATAATATCTCCATCTAACTGCATCACAGTTTGAGCATAAATAATATCAATCTCTGCACTATGAATGTCTCCACTATCAAGTGCAGCTTTAAGTTCAGACATTTTACGCAAAGTCCGCACAAACCTAGCATTATTCAAAAGTTGTTGAATTTCTTTGCGATTTTCTCGCCATCTTTCTTGTCTTTTTAAATTATCTTCCGAATTTAGATCGTCCAAAATAGGAGATGGAGCAGGTAGTATTGGTTGAGCTAACGAAACATATTTTGGATCTGTTTCAACTATTTCTCCATCTTTTTGTTTTTTTAGCCATTCTAGACGATTTTGATACCTTTCTATTTTTTCTTGCTGCTCTGGATTCAATGTTTCTTCGGAATCAATGAGAATGTAAAAATATTCTCTTTCTAGTTGTGCAAATAAATTTTGATAGCGCTGATGCAGTTCTTCAGGAATTCCTTTTTCCCCAAAGTAATCTTTGTCACTTATAGAATAGATTCCTTGATAGGCTTGCCAAGCATTAAATTTTGCAGCACTAATTTTATCCACAACCATTGTATTCACTTCTAAGGCTGTGATATCTTCAACTAATGTCTGTACAGATGATACTAATTTGTCTAATAAGTTTCTAGCTTTGTTTTGAGCTTGAATAGCATTTGTTGTTTTAGTTGGCACTATATTACCATTAGACATAGTAAAATCCCTAAAGTTATGAGTAGCAATCCAAGCCAATTAACCTACAGATTTGTTGAGTTTCCTGTAGGTATTTGAGTTTATCTATCAGTACAATAAAGCCTAAAAGCGAGAGCCAGATTCTTGTGTGTTTTTACGAGATTTCGATATTTCTACCAAAATGTCATAAATTTTATGTACAGTTTCTATATTCTTTTGAATAATCTCTTTACTTTCTTTAACTTGACTTAAATGAAATTCTCGAAGTTCTGCATAGGGGCCGCTGCCAACAAATTGACTCCCAACTTCATTTTGGATATCACCATTTACCATATTAATTACGGTATGCATTCGATTGCCTGATTTGGGAATTTCTTGTCTATTTAGTAGTTCGTTACCTAAATCGGGAGATGGTTCTGAAACCCAAGTCGTGATTTCTAATTCAACAACTCCAACTATTGCTTTCTTGATAGCATCAGCAATATCATCAAAATTAAATCCTTTTCTATCGGCATTCAGATTAGTAACTATTGTTTCAAAATCACCAACTTTTGTTGTAATAGCTTGCCCGTTACTTTCCCTGTTTTCTGTAAGAGTAGATTCCATAATATTCTGGTAGTTGCAAGTTTGAATACAAATAAAATTTAATTCTATATTATATTGTCAGCATCCGCAATTTTACTTAAAAAAAGTAAGTAAACTCAAAACAACTTAATATTTCATCTAAGTCTACCTAATTAGATATATTTTCTTTCGCTTGGATTGAAAGAATTGAAGAGTGAAAATTTGCGTAGTTTAATTAGTTGAAACAATTATCAGCTTTCCAGATTTTTCTCCTAAAGAAGAATGAAAATTACTTTTACTATCCTCTGTGACTTGATTCTCTATTTGCAAAATAAATATAGTGCATACAATGAAGTAATCATACCAATAAAGACAAGAAAAATATGTGGTTATTATCTCGTCAAGCCGTTTTCGGGTCTTTTATAGTCTGTTTATGTATGTTAGGAATTGGACTGATTCAATTTCCCAAACTGCAAAAATTACTAGATAGCCAACAAGTTACTTCATTGGAGATTTTAGAAAAAGATGTCAAAGCCGAAAATATTAGGCTTAATTTTCTGAAAATAATGCCTAGTTTTGGTTATGATAACTTGATTGCAGATTGGGTGTATCTCAATTTTTTACAATACTTTGGCGATGATGACGTGCGTGCTAGAACAGGCTATAGCCTCAGTCCAGAATATTTTGAAGTAATTATAGAACGCGATCCTCGATTTTTAGAAGTTTATTTAAGTCTTTCTACTAGTACTTCACTATATGCTGCTATGCCAGAAAGAACTATAAATCTTATAGAAAAAGGTTTAAAATCGCTATCTCCTCAAGTAGAGGACAAAGCTTATTATGTGTGGCGCTATAAAGCAATAGATGAATTATTATTTTTAGGAGATTCTCAAGCTGCTCGAAAATCCTTTTTAATGGCAGCAAAGTGGGCTAGTCAGTATTCTGATGAAGAAAGTAAGTATGTAGCAGCTACTGCCTTGAGAACTGCGGAATTTCTCAGTCACAATCCTAACAGTAAATACGCACAAATAGCTACTTGGGGAATGATTTTAGGTAATCAAGTAGACAAATATACTCGTCAAAGAGCAATTAACGCAATCGAAGTTTTAGGAGGAAAGATAGTTACAACTCCAGAAGGTACTCAAAAAATTATCTTCCCTCCAAAAGATTGAATGATGAGTCAGTAGAGACGCGATTAATCGCGTCTGTACAATAGTCAGTGGTCAGTAGTCATAGAAAAAATAACTAAATAATTAACAACTGACAACTGACAATTAACAAATGACAAATCAAATTTTTTGGTACAACGGCAGACTAATTCAGTCCCAAACCCTTGAATTAGATATTAACGATCCGGGGTTACTCTATGGGGCAACAATTTTTACAACCCTGCGAGTTTACAACAACTCGCTTGATAGTAGTTTAACTAACTGGCTATTGCATTGCGATCGCCTACTCTTCTCTTTACAATCCTTTGGTTGGCAGCAACCAGACTGGAACCGCGTCCGTCAAGGTGCAGAAATTCTCTGCGCGTACTTCCCCATTCTCAGAATCACACTGTTTCCCGACGGACGAGAATGGATAATTGGGAGATTGTTACCACAAGATTTGGCAGAAAAACAAAATAATGGCATTACCACAACTTTGGCAATGTCGGAATTTTATCGCTCTTTACCCTCTCATAAAACTGGAAACTACCTCAGCGCTTGGTTAGCAAAAACTAGCGCCCAACAGTTGAATGCTCAAGAAGCGATTTTAGTGGATGCCGCAGGCAATTGGCTAGAAACTACTACAGGCAACCTCTGGGGATGGCGCGATGGCAATTGGTGGACACCACCGCTAACAGCAGGAATCTTACCAGGAATTGGGCGATCGCAACTAATTAATTGGCTGCGAAACCAGGATTTGGTAGTGCGGGAAGAACCTTGGACAGGAGAATTAGTTCGGGGTTTTGAAGCGATCGCCTACACTAATAGTGTGGTAGAAATTATCCCCATCCATACCGTCTGCCAGCCTCCAGAATCGTTACAATATAATCCCCACCATCCGATTTTTCAGCAAATAAAAGGTTTTTTTATCATGACAGGAGCGCCATTCTGTTATACCTTAAAATAAGTTAACATAATTCTTAATAATGCCCCTCTCTTTTAGAGACGCTGCGAGAACGCACAAAAAATATAGGAGGATAGACCTCAGTGAATAAACGATGGAGAAATGCGGGGCTGTATGCGCTGCTGTTTATTGTTGTGATTGCCCTAGGAACAGCATTCTTTGATAAACAACCTCAACAAAGAGATCAATGGCGGTACAGTCAGTTTATTCAAGAAGTTGAAAAAGGCAGAGTCGAAAAAGTCAGTTTGAGTGCAGACCGGGCTACAGCTCTGGTTACACCTAAATATGACCCCAATAAAAAGCTAGTAACTTTGGTCAACGACCCAGACCTAATCAATACTCTTACTAAACAAGGCGTTGATATTTCCGTTTTACCTCAGACCGATGAAGGTTTTTGGTTTAAAGCATTAAGCAGCTTATTTTTCCCTGTATTACTTCTGGTTGGCTTATTCTTCTTGCTACGCCGCGCCCAAAGTGGCCCTGGCAGCCAAGCGATGAACTTTGGCAAGTCCAAAGCCAGAGTGCAAATGGAACCCCAAACTCAAGTGACCTTTGGCGATGTCGCTGGCATTGACCAAGCCAAGCTGGAATTAAACGAAGTTGTAGACTTTTTGAAAAACGCCGATCGCTTTACCGCAGTTGGTGCAAAAATTCCTAAAGGCGTATTATTAGTTGGCCCTCCTGGTACAGGTAAAACTCTCCTAGCTCGTGCTGTTGCTGGTGAAGCTGGCGTACCATTCTTCTCCATCTCCGGTTCGGAATTCGTAGAAATGTTTGTGGGTGTGGGTGCATCCCGCGTCCGCGACTTGTTTGAGCAAGCTAAGTCTAATGCTCCCTGTATCGTCTTCATTGATGAAATTGACGCTGTAGGTCGGCAACGGGGTGCTGGTTTAGGCGGTGGTAACGACGAACGCGAACAAACCCTCAACCAGTTGCTTACAGAAATGGACGGCTTTGAAGGTAACACTGGCATCATTATTATTGCCGCTACCAACCGTCCCGATGTCTTAGACGCAGCATTGTTGCGTCCCGGCCGCTTCGACCGTCAAGTTGTTGTAGACCGTCCCGACTATGCCGGACGTAGTGAAATCCTCAAAGTTCACGCCCGTGGCAAGACCTTGGCGAAAGATGTGGACTTGGATAAAATTGCTCGCCGCACTCCTGGGTTTACCGGTGCAGATTTGTCCAACTTGTTGAATGAAGCCGCAATTTTAGCAGCGCGGCGGAATTTGACAGAAATTTCCATGGATGAAATCAACGATGCCATCGACCGCGTGCTAGCTGGGCCAGAAAAGAAAGACCGAGTAATGAGCGAAAAGCGCAAAACCTTGGTAGCATATCACGAAGCTGGTCACGCCTTAGTTGGTGCTTTGATGCCAGACTATGACCCAGTACAAAAAATCAGTATCATTCCTCGCGGTCGCGCAGGTGGTTTAACTTGGTTTACCCCCAGTGAAGACCGGATGGACACTGGTTTGTACAGCCGTGCTTATCTAGAAAATCAGATGGCAGTGGCGTTAGGCGGTCGTCTTGCCGAAGAATTAATCTTTGGTGACGAAGAAGTTACCACTGGTGCTTCTAACGATTTGCAACAAGTAGCGCGGGTTGCCCGGCAGATGATTACTCGATTTGGCATGAGCGACAAACTTGGGCCTGTAGCCCTTGGTCGTCAGCAAGGTAACATGTTCCTCGGTCGGGATATCATGTCAGAACGCGATTTCTCTGAAGAAACCGCAGCTGCCATTGATGAAGAAGTCCGCAAACTTGTGGATGTAGCCTACCAACGCGCTAAAGATGTATTGGTGAGTAATCGCCACATTCTAGATCAACTAGCGCAAATGCTGGTTGATAAAGAAACAGTAGATGCTGAAGAATTGCAAGAAATTCTGGCGAATAATGACGTGAAAACTGCTGCATTCGCTTAAAAGTTGAAGTTAGAAGTTAAGAGTTAGGAGTTAGTAGTTAAAACTACTAACTCCTAATTATTTAGAACTATTCTTATTTTTTACTCTACATATTTGTATCATTACAATAATATTTGCAACTCATCAATCATTTATATGCTAATACAAATGTATGCTACTTAAGTTGCGATCGCTACCACTATAGTCAGAACTATACTATTCAATTGTTTATCGGAAAATGACTTTGCTTAATTTAAATATTGTTACTATGATAAATAGTATTTAAAGCTACTATTTTTTTATGTCAAAAAAATAGGATTAAAGGTAATTAATACAACAATATGGTTTAAAGTTACTCTTGTCTAAGCCAGTTAAACTTTAAGCTAACTTTACTAAAAATTCAAACATAATAAACAATATACCTCCGGAAAAGCAAATTTTTCTAGGAAAATAAGAATGTCGGGTAATTTAAATACTTCAGTATAGTCACGATAAATAATGTTTAGACAATACTTTACCGACCGTAGTCTCAGAGCTTTAGGTAAATATGCTTAACACAGGTTTGTTGAAATTCCTTACTCAACCAATTTTGGGTGTGGCTTTATTGACAGCTTTTAATGCTGTTGTTTCGTCTGCCAGCCTAGCTCAGGGACAACCAGGATTTCCTAGTACACAACCAGGTTTTACTAATACTCAAAATTTTCCGCAAAATACACAACCGACATCGCCAGACATACAAGCAGTAGATACAAATTATTTACTAGGAGGTGGCGATCTCATTCGTGTAAACGTATTTGAAGTACCCGAATATACAGGCGAATATCAAGTTCCTCCAGGTGGAGCGATTAACCTACCTTTAATTGGCAGCGTACCTGTTCTCGGACTAACAACGGAACAAGCTGCTGATGAAATTGCCAGAAGATACTCCCGCTTTCTCAAACGTCCCTTAATCTCGGTCAACCTTTTATCGCCTCGTCCCATAAACGTTTTGGTTGCTGGAGAAGTAACACGTCCGGGATCTTACACTTTGAGCTTAAGTGGAGGCGCAGGGAATAATCCAGGCGTTCAATACCCAACCGTACTAGCCGCATTGACAACAGCTGAGGGGGTTACTTTGGCAGCAGATGTCACTCAAGTTAAATTAAGGCGCAAGATAGGACGCTCTGGCGAACAAACTGTGACTCTTAATTTAAAAGACATTATCCAAACAGGTAATGGGGCACAAGACCTTACCTTAAGAGATGGAGACACCATCATTGTGCCGACTGCAACTACCTTCAACGTCGCAGAAGCACGTAATTTATTTGCAGCGAACTTTGCTGCCAGTCAAACTACACCCCGTACAGTAGCAATTATTGGTGAAGTTAATCGTCCCGGATCGTATCTTGTCTCTCCAGGGACTACCCCAGGCGGTCAAGAGGGGCAAGCGGGAGGAGCTGCTGGTACTGGTTTGCCTACAGTGTCGCGGGCAATTCAACTAGCTGGGGGAATTACCTCACAAGCTGATATTCGCAATCTGAAGTTACGGCGACCAACAAGAACTGGCACAGAACAAACAGTAGATATCAACTTTTGGCAATTATTGCAAAGTGGTGATGTCAATCAAGACGTAGTTTTACAGGACGGGGACACGATTATTGTTCCTACCGCAACAGAGATCAACCCAGCAGAAGCTACGCAATTAGCTAGTACTACTTTATCTCCTTCAACCATTCAAGTTGGTGTAGTAGGTGAAGTCAAAAAACCGGGAGCTGTAGACGTTCGACCCAATAGCTCATTAAACCAAGTAATACTCGCTGCTGGCGGATTTAATGATTCCAGAGCTCGTACGACTACTGTAGATTTGATTCGCCTTAACCCTAATGGCTCTGTGACAAAACGTCAAGTAAAAGTTGATTTTTCCCAAGGAATTAACGAGCAAACTAATCCCATACTCCGCAATAATGATGTTGTAGTAGTTAACCGTTCAAAGATAGCGCAGGCGGGTGATGCTGTCGGTACTTTCTTCAATCCTATAGGCACTGTATTCGGAATAATCAGGTCTATATTTACCGGCTTCTAGAGGTCGTTTCTAAAACCTGATAAAATAATGGGTTTGAAGTTGCGTTAGTTAGTAATAGCAGCTTCAAACCTACAATAGTCATTAATTGATAAATCAAAAATCAAAAACAAAGCCTAGCTATTTCAAAATTAAAAGCTAGATGTTCGAGCGTAATCCATGCAATTAATTAAATTTCTCTACCAAAGCACTGGTTGACCTAAATGGAAAAAGCCACCACTGGGGCCATCATCAGGGAGCATCGCTAACTCTACTCCTGTTTTCGCTCCTTCTGTAATATCCATCATTGCACCTTCACCACCCAACTCGGTTTTCACCCAACCAGGATGAGCGCTATTTACCTTTACATGTGTATTGCGTAATTCATGAGCTAGATGGACGGTAAATGAGTTCACTGCTGCTTTGGAAGCATTATAAGCAAATGGTTTTGAGTCATAAATTGGTGAATTGGGATCTGCATGAAGTGTTAGAGAACCTTCAATACTCGACATATTTACAATTCGACCGCTAGGACTTTTTAAAATTAATGGTAACAGCGCTTGAGTTAGTTCTACCAAAGCGAAAAAATTGGTATCAAATGTCTGTCGAATAATATCTATGGAAACAGAACTAGCGTTACTAATTAACCAATCACCATCTAGAAATACCCCTGCATTGTTGATTAAAATATCTAGTTTCCCGAACTGTTCGCCAATTTGTTCAACCGCAGATTGAATTTGCTTACTGTCGCCTACGTCAAGAGCGATCGCTTGAGCTTTAACTCCTTGATTGTCTAACTTACTGGCTGCGGTCTTAACTGCTTCTAGATTGCGTCCTGCGATGAGAATTGTCAATCCATGTTGTCCGAGTTGGCGACTCATCTCTAACCCTAAACCTTTATTTGCGCCAGTAATCAAGGCTACTTTGTTCTTCAGTTCGCTATTTTCCACCATCGATCGCTCCTGTTGAGTTGGGGATATATATCACATTCAAGAACAATATCTTTAAGCTTTGTTTAAATACTGGGTTAATCCTCTCACATAGTTTCAAAGAACAAAACCTAGAAAAAAGGCTAGGGTAGTCAGCATATACATGTCTAACCTTGTGTTTTCATTGTCTATTCTCTTACTCAGAAAGTAACTTTTGAACAGCTAGCTCAATCTTGCGACCAACTGCTTCCCAAGAGTATTTTGCCTGTACTAATTCATAAGCAGAACTAGCTAATTTTTCTCCCAAAGAGGGATTTGACCAGATTTGACTCACTCCTGCAACTAACTCTTCAACTTCATTTCTAATTAGTAAGTGTTCCCCATCTCTGGCTTTAATACCTTCAGCGCCTTTGGCAGTACTAACAACAGGACAGCCAGCTGCAAAAGCTTCTAAGATTTTTAAGCGCGTACCTCCGCCTTGAAGTAAAGGTACAACCATCACGCTGGCAGCAGCTAAATAGGGTCGAACATCTGCAACGCTGCCAGTTACAATAATGCTGGGTTCTCGTTTAGCGGCTGCCTGCATAAATTGAGTGGGGTTGCGCCCAACTAACAATAAACGGCTATCTGGGTATAGTTCCCGTAGTTGCGGGTAGATTTGGTTAATGAGTAACTCAACCGCCACTGTGTTAGGTGAGTAAGAAAGCTGACCAAGAAAGAGTAAATTTCGCTGTGTGTCCTCTAATCCCGCTTCTGGTTTGCATTCACCAGAGTGTATGCTGTCGTAGTGCGCTACATTAATTCCATTAGGTACAACGTGAGTTGGTGATACTTGTCCGTAATACTGGGTTATTAAGTTAGAATCATTTTCACTGCAAACCCATACTTGGCTAGCTTGCTTTGCAAAGTCACTTTCGATGGATTTGAGATGTTCTAGCTGAATCTTTGCTTTTAACTGTGATTTGAAGCCTTGAGTTGAACTGTATCTCTGCTGCCATAGGGATGCTTCAACATTAATGTTATCGAAGATAATATGGCATTTATGACGCTTCACTACACTCAGGTAAGAGTACAGCCATACTTCCTCAATGATTACCAAATCAGGCTGAAATTGGGTGAGGGTTTCGTTTAATTCCTCAGCCGCAGTTTTGGCATAAGCCCAATCAGCATCTGGATGTCTGCGAGGATGCAGCCACCACAACCGATTTTCTAGTTTTTCCCAGTTTGAACGCTGGATGGCTACGTTGGCATGTTTCCATAAAGTAACTCCGGGTAGAAATGTGCTTTTAGGACTCCAGTTAGAAGCTGAAAAAACACCAACAGGGCCAAACTTCATCATGATATTGATGTTTTGCCAAGTACGTAAATTTACTCCTCCTACAGGTGGATAAGGCACTTCTTTAGTGATGAACAAAGTGCGAATCGAGGAAGTCGTCACTCAAGTATGTCTCCTGTATGTGTATGAGGGGCTTTTTTGCCAAAGACGTTTGATGTTTTGCAGAGATTTTTGAGTAAAAATACTTATTTAAAAGTAGTGAATGTGCGATCGCACAACCCACCATAGTAATTGGCACTAATTATAACTACGATGAAGAAAGTGTGTAAATCTTTGCACTTCAAGCTAGAGTAGTGCTAAAGCAAATCAAAGCATTAGCCGTATGGATACTGATGAGTTAAAGTTCCTGTTAAAGTTGTTGGGATTTGAAAATTATCGAGCAAGCCTAAGTGCAAACGCCTTCAAGACTTTTAAAGGGAAGGACAAAATTTGTCAAAAATTGGGCGATCGCGAACTGGTAGATTATACCCGTGAGATTGCCACGGTCAAAATTTTACCCCCTGGTCAAGCACTGCTAAAAGATCCTGGTCAAGTGCCCATCGCAGACAAAGAACTGAATGTGCTGGAGAAAATAAGTAAAGCTTCCGGCAAAATCGCACCTAGCAAAATCACCTCGCTGAAAGCTGCTGAAAGAGACGCGATATTGAAAATCTTAGATGAACGGGGATTAATTGAAGCTGAAACAAAAATCAAAAAGACAAAAGCTGAGGTTTGGCTGACACAAAGAGGAATTGAGTATTTACGAGATGATTATAGTCCCAACAAAGGCTCTAACCCTGTTATCAGCTTGGAATTACTGAGTAATTATCTACGTTTTTTACGGAAGACTTTACGAGTTAAGCCAGAGCAAGTGTCTGCTTTTCTACCTACCAGCGATGTTACTAATAAAGAAATCAATGATGAAGAAATTTTACAAATTATTGAGAAATTAGACCGAGAATTGGGTACAGATAACTATTTACCCATTTTCCATCTGCGGGATAAATTACAACCGCCACTTTCACGGGATGAATTAGATAAGGCTTTATATCGTTTGCAAAAGAACGACCAAATCGAGTTGAGTTCTTTGCAAGAAGCTAATGCTTATACTCCAGAACAAGTTGACGCTGGAATTCCTCAAAAGATCGGTGGTTCCTTGTTCTTTATCTCTGCGAATTAGCAGTACATCAGGTAATTTTCACTTCTTAATTAACTTATCTTTTTCATTTAACTAGAAACATGGCAAGTATTGACGACATCATCAAACGTGAGGTTAATCCTTTCGATTTGATAACTATAAGACCCACTAATTTTTGGGACGAAAAGCAAGATTCAGCACTTACGGTCGATTCAATTCATCAAGAGGCAATAACTGAGATCGAAGGTATATTAGACCTAGTAGCTACCGATCATCGTAGCCGTTCTATATTGCTTGTAGGAGATGCTGGCTCTGGTAAAAGTCATTTATTGGGTAGGCTTAAGCATACCCTAAATCCCAAAGCATTTTTTGCGTATATTCTCTGTGATTGGTTTGATAGTAGTAATATTTGGCGGCATATTTTACGCTATACCATTGATAGTTTAATTCAAGTTCCAGAAAGGCAACAAGAATCGCAGTTAATGATATGGTTAAAAAGTCTATCAGCGTTTACAAAACGTAATATAAAACAGCGAATTTTTAATGATAGTATTTGGAATTTACTACAAAGCGATAGACAACAATTTATCAGACATCTTAAGGATACCTACAAGCAAGCACGTATATATAATCCTGATATATTTTTTGGAATATTGCACGATCTGACAAATCCAGAATTATATCCTTTAGCCTGTGAGTGGTTAAAAGGAGATGAATTAAGTGAAGAATCTATGCAAATTCTAAAAGTTAAAAGTTGTATAGATACAGAAGATAGCGCAAAAAGTATTTTAGCAAATTTTGGCAGAATTTCTACAGAAACTCAGCCAATAGTTTTATGCTTTGATAACTTGGACACAATGCCAAAATTACTAGATGGCTTACTAGAACTACAACCTTTTTTGGATGTAAATACAACTATACATGGAGAAAATTTAAAAAATTTTTTAGTAATTATTAGTGTGATAACTCAGACTTTGAACAGGAATGAAAAACAAATTCAACAGGCTGATAGAGCCAGAATTGATAAATCAGTTAAATTAAAAGATATTACTCTAGAACAAGCGGAAGCTCTTTGGACTTATCTTCTAAAATCATTACATCAAAAAGCTGAACCTCAGCCTAAATTACAAATTTTTCCTTTAACTCAGCAATTATTACAAGAAAATTTTCCAGGAGGCAAAACTAAACCGAGAACTGTATTATATCTAGGAAAGCAAGAATATCAAAAATATAAGTATTCACTTCTCAAGAATAATAAAGTAGTAATTCTGCCACCACCAAAACCAGAAAAAGAACTACCTGTTAATCCTGGAACTATAAAGGTTAAAATAGAAAAAGTAGATTATATTGAACCTCCCATAATTAACGAAAAAGAAAGAGAACAAGCTGAGTTTCAATTAATCTGGCAGCAAGAATATAAAAAAGTTCAGGATAAGATTGCTAAAATATCTCTTTTAGCAGCATCTGAACTCATACGGATGGTGCAAGAAGCTTTAGAGGCATTACAAGTACAGGCAATTAAACCTAAACTCATCAGCGGAGTTTATGCAAGCTATTCTTTGAGTTATCAACAGCCAGGTAAGCGAGAAAATGTAGGAATAGTTTGGACAGAAGATGCTAATATGAATAGTTTTTATAATGTGATGAATGCCTGCCAGAAAGCTATTCAGAAAAACCTTTGTCAAACTTTGTATCTCATTAGAATTGGAAGTATAGGAAATGCAAAACTTGCTGGTAATAAAATCTATAGTCAGATTTTCACAAGTACTAAGCATATTCACATTAAACCAAATCTTTCCTCAGTTCACTATTTAGCAACATACCATAGCTTAGTTAATTCCGCAGTAGCTCAGGAACTAGTTATTGCAGGTAAGACTATTACTTTACAGAAACTACAATCTTTAATCCGTGAGTCAAAGATTTTAGATAAATGCACATTATTGCAGTATTTAGGAATTGTTCCTAAACAAAAAAATGCTGGAAATGATGGAAACGGGAAAGAAGATTTACGACCAGTTAAAGATTTTTTATTAAATCTCATCAAAACCCAAGGTTTTATGGGAGTACCAACTTTAATCAAACAGTCTGCCGAGCAGTTTCCTTCTGTAAAAGAAAGTGATGTTAAATTATTAATTGAGCTTTTGTGTCAAGAGAAAAAAGTTAAACTTATTAACCCAAAAGATAAGTTGCAAGACCAATTAATTTGTTTAGTTGCTTAAATAATAATGTTACTTATTAAATTTTTAGTCAATGCACTACCTGATAGAAGCAGCAGAAATTCAAAGTTTGATATCCAAATTAGCAACAGCAAAAACACTATGGTTAGATACCGAAGTTGCTAATTGGAACACTTATTCACCTAAATTGTCACTGATTCAGGTATTGGCTGAACCAATAGATTCAACAGGTACATCTGCTTACATCCTTGATGTAATGGGTAAACATGATTTGGCAACATATTTTATTAACCAAATCATGGTTAATCCCCAAATTGAGAAAGTCTTTCACAATGCTAGTTTTGACCTTAAATATTTAGGAGGACAACTAGCTAAGAATGTCACTTGTACTTTACAGCTTGCTAGAAAAGTTACTCGTCAACGCCTACAAGTTTCTAATTTACAACTTAAAACTTTAGCAGCAGAACTCTGCAAATTTTCCAATGTAGACGCAGAAGAAGGAAGAAGTGACTGGGGAAAGCGTCCTCTAAGCGAAAAGCAGCTACAATACGCTGCAATGGATACAGTGTATCTAGCCGCTGTGCATCGTCGCTTACTTGAAATCTCTAACCCCAATGTTATAAATAATATTGTTGATATGTTAAACAACAATTCAAAACAGTCAAAAAATAAATCTGAAAACTCATCTTTAACAGCTACTAAGGTTAGAGTTGCTTTTGAGTGTCCCCGTCTTTTCTATCTAAATCATAAGTTTGGTGACAAAGCAATATTTTGTCCGCCAAATACTGTTGTCGGCATCGGTAATGCTTTTCATCAATTAGCTGATGATTTTGTTAGCCTAGCTATTGCCGAACCACAATTTAAAACATTTTTTAAACCTGCTGCATCAAATTTAAATGTAGAGGAAATTTCCTCTCAAATGCAACAGCTATTTTATCAACTTAAGTTTTATCCCTATTTACAAGAAATAATAAAAAAAGAAGCAAGCAAAGCACCAGCACTGCTACAAGTTTGGTATGGATTACAAGGACTGATTAAACGCTTTGTAGAATTACTGGTAATTAATCGACGCTATTGTAGTGCAGAAACAGTTATTAGTAATACTTTTGTCTCGGAAGAACGCAGCCTTGAGCATTATTTCGATCTACCTAACGGGACGCAGCAACGAGTAGGAGGTGAATTTGATTGCTTGGTCTTCAATTTTGAATTAAAGCGTCTTTGTGTAGTTGAATTTAAAACTTATCAACCTGTAGATCCATCAGCGCAATTAGCTCAAGTTTCGCTTTATAGTTACATGCTATGGCAAAAGAAAAAAGTTGCTGTTGATTCAGCGGTTTACTGTGTTTTGCCAGAATTTAAAGAGTATTACTATTCTTGGGAACAGTTAGAAAGTGCGGTGCATCAGTTGATTCCCTATAAATTGCTACAGATGCAGCAATGGCTAACTTGGGAATCGCCTCATCCCAATCCGCCACCGCCAACAACTCAGCCTCATCTTTGTAAAATTTGCCCCCAGCAGCAAAAGTGTCAAACTTTTTTTGCTGATACAGAGCTCGATCCCCCGCAACCTACTTTAGAAAAAGTTGAGGAGTTTACAAAGAAAAACCCGCCATCACCCAACGCTGATGTTATGGGGGAAGAGTTAGCTGCTACTCTGCAATCTTTTAAAATCAAGGTTGATTACCAAGGTTCTATTGTTGGGCCAGCTTTTATTAGGGTGAAGCTGAAACCACATTTAGGTGTGAGTGTTAACTCGATTCTGCGCTTGTCTAACGACTTACAAGTACAGCTAGGGTTAGCCAATCCGCCTTTAATTGCCCCGCAGGCTGGTTATGTCAGTGTTGATTTGCCCCGTCCAGATCGGCAAATTGCGAGTTTTGAGGACTATATTCAGCCGCAATTTTTACCGCCAACTGCGCCTGTCAAAATTGCAATTGGGGTAAATTTAGAGGGACAGTTGTTAGAGGCTGAGTTATCCGATCCTAATACTTGTCATTTTTTGATTGGTGGTACACCTGGTAGTGGGAAGAGTGAGTTTTTGCGATCGCTTCTTCTTAGCCTTCTCAATCGTCATTCTCCACAACATTTAAAAATTGCCCTAGTCGATCCCAAGCGGGTTACATTTCCAGAGTTTGAGCAGATGCCTTGGTTATACTCCCCAGTTGTCAAAGATAGCGATCGCGCTACTGAACTTATGGAAGAATTAGTTGCAGAGATGGAGTCCCGTTACCAGCAGTTTGAAAAAGTCGGTTGTGCCGATCTCAGCACTTACAATCATCGTTCTACCAAACCTTTACCTCGTATTGTCTGCATATTTGATGAATATGCCGATTTTATGGCAGAAAAAGAAATCCGTATAGTATTAGAACAAAGTATTAAGCGCTTGGGAGCAATGGCACGAGCAGCTGGTATTCATTTAATTATTGCCACTCAACGCCCAGAGGCAAAAGTTGTTACGCCGATAATTCGCTCAAATCTACCAGGAAGAGTTGCCCTACGAACTGCTAGCGAAGCAGACTCAAAAATTGTTCTGGGTGGTACACAAACAGCTGCCGCTTATCTGTTAGGCAAAGGCGATTTATTTTACCAAATCGGCGCTCAACTGCATCGCTTACAAAGCTTGTTCGCAAAAAATATTCGGATACCGTCAACCTAGACCGAACCAACATTGTGATAATCTGATTGCCTCAAGTGAGTAAATATTACTAAACTTTTTCTTCTGAGTTCCGGAAAATATTAAATTAAGCGGAAGTTTTAAATGTTTAAGATAGGTGTACGCTACCTAGATGGGAATGCGTCATCAGAGGAATTAACCAATGGGATATGTAATTGCAACTGCAAATATGAAAGGCGGTGTCGGCAAAACTACCATCACCGTTAATTTAGCTACTTGTTTGGCAAAAAATTATGGTAAGAGGGTGCTTGTTCTTGATTTAGATAGCCAAATCAGCGCCACACTTAGTCTGATGTCACCTATAGAGTTTGCCAAGCGTCGCAAACAAAGTAAAACTTTTAGATATTTGATAGATGAAATTATCAATCCTGCTAGATCGCAGTCCACACAAACTATTCAAGATATTATTCAACCCCAGGTGTGTAATCTTCCTGGACTGAATTTATTGCCGGGAGATATCGATTTATATGATGAATTTGTTGTCTCGGAAATGCTGCATCAACAAGCAACCGCTTTGGGCGAACAAGACTTTGAAACTGTGTGGAATCGTTTTGAAAGAGTCTTAATTAATAATATTTTAAAACCAGTTCGCCAAGAGTATGATTTTATCCTCTTAGATTGTGCCCCTGGTTATAATTTATTAACTCGTAGTGCTTTAGCTGCTAGCGATTTCTATATCCTTCCCGCTAAACCAGAACCTTTATCAATAGTGGGTATTCAATTGCTGGAAAGGCGCATTGGTCAATTAAAAGACAGTCACGAACAAGAAGCAAAGATAGATATCAAAATGTTAGGAATTGTCTTCAGTATGTGCAGTGGTAATTTGTTAAACGGCAGATACTATAAACAAGTGATGCACCGGGTTGTGGAAGATTTCGGTGTAGAAAAAATTTGTAGGGCACAAATCCCAGTTGATGTAAATGTTGCAAAGGCTGTTGATAGCTTTATGCCAGCTGTTTTAAATGCTCCCCAATCAGGTGGTTCAAAAGCATTTTTGCAGTTAACTCAAGAGTTGTTGGAGAAATTATAAAAAGTGCTGAGTGCTGAGTGCTGAGTGCTGAGTACTAAGAGTGAGGAGTTATGAGTTAGACTCCTCACTCATAACTTTTAGAAATTCCCTGCTAAGGCTGCAACGCACCGTTCGCAAATTAGGGGATGCTCTGCTGATTCTCCCACATGGGTGGAGTAGTTCCAGCAGCGATCGCATTTATCCCCATCTGCTTTGTAAACCTGAAAATATATGTCAGCATCATCTCCTTCCTCAAAAATGGGTTCAGATGGCACTTCTACTTGAGAAGCTAAAAACAGATAACGTAACTCATCTACACCATTACTTTGTTCAACTGAACCATGAGTTTTAGGATTGAGAGTTTGTAAACGTTGACGCAATTTCTCATCAAAGACATGCAGCACAACTTTCGCTTCTAAAGAAGATCCGATTGTCTTTTGTAATCGATATCTTTCTAGAGTTTTGTTGACATCATCACGGATTTTCCGTAATTTTTTCCAAGATTTTGCTAATTCTGGATTCTGCCATTTTTCCTCTATTTGCACCCAACCAGCCTCAAATACCGATTTGTAAGGTGTTTTGTATGGGAGATATTGCCAGATATCTTCTGCCATGTGGCACAACACAGGAGCGATCGCTCGTGCTAAATTTTCTAAAGCTATCTTCAGCACTGTTTGACAACTGCGACGGCGGAACGCATCGGGCGCGCTGATGTACAGTCTATCTTTGGCAACATCTAAATAGAAGTTGGATAAATCCACCACGCAGAAATTCTGCACTGTTTGGAAAAAGCGGAAGAATTGGAAGCTTTCAAAAGCGTCTGTCACTTCCTTAAACACTTCAGTGATGCGGTGCAGCATGTAGCGGTCGAGTTCTGGCAATTCCTCGAAAGGTACTGCATCTTTTTCGGGGTCGAAATCGTGTAAGCTACCCAACAGAAACCGCGCTGTATTGCGAATCTTGCCTCGAACATCGTTCAGTTGCTTGATGATGTTTTTACCAATGCGGACATCACCGGAATAGTCTACTGATGATACCCACAATCTCAAGACATCTGCACCGTAGGGCGGTTCTGCTTTTTGATTTTTCCCACCTTCAATGATTGCATTTGGGTCAACGACATTTCCTTCTGACTTGCTCATCTTCCGCCCTTGTTCGTCCAAGGCAAAGCCGTGAGTCAACACAGTTTTGTAAGGCGCAATGTCATTCACCGCTACACTGGTGAGCAAACTCGATTGGAACCAGCCGCGATGTTGGTCGGAACCTTCCAAATACATATCGGCAGGATAGCGCAACTCTGGACGTTGCTTTAACACAGCTGCCCAAGATGAGCCAGAATCAAACCAGACATCCATCGTGTCTGTACCTTTGCGGTAAGACCGTCCATTATTACGGTAAGACTCTGGTAACAATTCCGCTACCGACAACTCCCACCAAGCATCGGAACCTTTTTCGGCGATGATTCCTTGAACGTGGGCGATGGTTTCGGCATTCAGTAGTGGTTCCCCCGTTTCTTCATCGTAAAAAACGGGAATTGGCACACCCCAAGCACGCTGACGGGAAATACACCAATCAGAACGTTCCGCCACCATTGGCGTGATGCGATTTTTACCTTGGGCTGGAATCCATTCTACCGAAGCGATCGCCTTTAACGCTTCTTCCCGAAATCCCTCTACCGAAGCAAACCACTGTTCGGTCGCTCGGAAAATCGTCGGTTTTTTCGTCCGCCAGTCATAAGGATATTTATGTTGATAAGGTTCCTCTTTCAATAAAGAACCAGCCGCAGTCAGCGCATCAATTACCGCTTGATTACCATCACCCAACACATTCAACCCGACAAACTGTCCCGCTTCTTGGGTAAAGTCACCATTGTCATCAACTGGTGCGAGGATAGGCAAACCGTAGCGCTGACCAACAATGTAGTCTTCTTGACCGTGACCGGGGGCAGTATGTACTAATCCTGTACCCGACTCAGTTGTGATGTAGTCACCACCAACCACAACCGGACTTTCCCGGTCAAACAGAGGATGTCGGTAAGTTGTATGTTCTAAATCCTTACCCTTGAAAGTGGCTTTTACAGTTAACTCAACTCCTAAAGTGGCAGATAAACTCTCCACCAAATCAGCAGCAACAATCAGGTATTTAAAGCTACTCTGCACCTCTGGGCTTGAGAATTCCACTAGTGCATAGTTAAGGTCTGCATTCACCGCTACAGCCAAATTCCCCGGAATTGTCCAAGGTGTAGTTGTCCAAACAGCCACACCCAAATCAGATTGATATTCTGCTAATTGCGATTTCACAGCTTCCGCAACACTCGTAACTGGGAAAGCCGCATAGATACTCCGGGAAGTATGACCTTCTGGATATTCCAACTCAGCTTCAGCCAAAGCAGTTTTAGAACTAGGACTCCAGTGAACAGGCTTTAAACCGCGATAGATGTATCCTTTTAATACCATCTCACCGAATACGCCAATTTGAGCCGCTTCATATTCCGGCTTCAGAGTTAAATAAGGATTATCCCAATCACCCCAAACACCGTAGCGTTTAAAATTTTGACGCTGGTCATCTACTGTTTTTAAAGCAAACTCTTTCGCTTTCTGGCGCAGTTGTAAAGGTGTCAAGTTTTGCCGTTCTGCTGACTTCATGTTCTGCAAAACTTTCAGTTCAATTGGCAAACCGTGACAGTCCCAACCAGGAACGTAGCGCACCTTACGCCCTTGTAATAGTTGGTAGCGATTAATAATATCTTTGAGAATTTTATTTAAGGCATGACCAGTATGAAGTGAGCCGTTAGCGTAGGGAGGCCCATCGTGCAGTATAAATAATTCGCCTGGATTGTTTTGGGAGAGGCGATCGTAAATTTGATTTTCTTCCCAAAACTTTTGGATTTCGGGTTCGCGCTTGATGGCGTTTGCCCGCATATCAAAGTTAGTCTTGGGTAGGTTTACAGTATCTTTGTAGCTTCCAGTTTCTGTCACAGTCTCATGCCTAAGATTATAGGTGCAGATTTTACTAATTATAGAAGATGAGATGATGACCAAGCCCCGTTGGGGCGGGGTGTAGGGTGTGGGGTGTAGGGGAAGAGATAACCCCAACCACCCTTGGGTACAAGCTCCATCTTTTAAGGCGATTGCATTGGTAGGGCTTGAACCCCCACCAATGCCGTCTTCACTACACCCAACACCCTATTCTTGACCAAAAAATTACCTTGGGCGGCCGCCAAGCGGGCGAGAAGAATATGACCACTTATTTTAATACAACTATTTACAGTCAACTTTTGGTATTTCAACCTAAAGCGATCGCTACAGAAGCAGAATCCGATCGCACTCTAGAAGCTGTGGAAAAATTAATGGCTTGTAAACAGCGGACACCAGAGCAGACTGCTATACTGCAACTTTTAGTTATTCTAGTTGAAGAGTTTGAAAATAAGCACTACCCTATAGAGCCAGCATCTCCTCATGCAATTCTAAAACACTTGATGGAAGCAAGAGGAATTAAACAATCTGATTTAATAGGAATTATCGGTTCTAAAGGAGTTGTTTCAGAAGTTGTCAACGAGAAAAGAGCAATTAGTAAAGAGCAAGCAAAAGCCTTAGGAGAATTTTTTTATGTTTCTCCAGCATTGTTTATTTAGCAGCGATCGCCTACTATCCTATCTCAACCCGTCTTCTATTAGAATAAGCTCGATGGGGATTTTTTGTAAGCAAGTTTTGAAATTGGCAATCGCTTATCTACACCCTAATGTTACATGTTGTAATTTAACATTTATTGCCAAGGCGATCGCTGCATTTTTTCAATGAAATTAAAAGCGCAACAGCCTACTCTCCACGGAGTCTCAAGGCTATAACGTTACACTGGATATTTCGTTAGTGCAAAGCGACACTATGACCCAAATAATTTGCTAACGCCCGGTCAAGGTATTTTCTAAAAATGTAAAAACCTCAGCTCAAATTTTCGGAAAGTCTACTGCATAGTTATTTGCTCAATTGAACGCATTAAATCCAGCTTCAGTAAATAACTTAGCATAAGTCAGAGGAGAGCGAAAACCAAAAACTTGTTCGCGAATGACATCTTTTGTAGTGTAAGGATAGTTCGTTAAACTACTTTCAAAGTTTCCAAATAAAATATCAGTTCCCTGTAGATAGCCTTTAACTGACTTTGGTAACAATTGCTTCTGAAAGCGAGGCTCTCTGTAGTTAGGAAAATTAGTACTGGGAATAATATCCCCAACGGCTTTAATAGTGATGGTGTTTGGAAAAGTTTGCTCTTCTCCTAATGGGCCAGGTTCGGGCACAGCAAATGGAATTGGCTCAAGTTCAGTGGATGAAGTAGCGGCATCTGATGGTTGCAATTGCCCAAAACGAATGAAGACTCCAATACCAATACCTAGACAAAAGCAGCCAGTAACAAACCCCAGACCGAGTAATTGCACCATCTTCTGATTAGCCATTGTTCTATTCCTTACACAATGGCATTAGTTTATCTCAAAAATTATTTTTCTCGGTATGTAAAGAAAAATCAGCACATCGTCTTCTCATGATGGCTGACTTCAGAATTAATCCAACTCTCGCCGTCCTTCCAAAGCTCTGGCCAGCGTCACTTCGTCGGCATATTCTAAATCACCACCCACAGGTAAACCAAAAGCGATTCGTGTCACCTTAGTAAATGGTTTCAGTAGCTGCCCAACATACAGCGTCGTTGTCTCTCCTTCCACGCTCGGACTAATTGCTAAAATTACTTCTTGAGGTTTTTGCTGACTCACCCGCCGCACTAAAGCTTGGATAGTCAACTGTTCTGGCCCAATACCATCAATAGGGGAAATCACCCCACCCAAGACGTGGTATTTGCCTTTGTACTCGCGGGTTTTTTCCAGCGCAATCACATCACGAGAATCCGCTACTACACAGAAGGTATTGTTATCACGGTTGACATTACGACAGATTTCACAAACAGGTTCCGCAGATAAGTGAAAGCAGACAGAACACAAGCCTACCTGTTTTTTTGCCTCAATTAGTGCTTGTGCTAAAGCTTCTACTTCTGCTTCAGGTCGCTTCAAAATATGCAAAGCCAGTCTTTGGGCGCTTTTAGGGCCAACTCCTGGCAGCCGTTGTAGTTGCTCAATTAATCGTGCTAAAGGACGTGCGTAAACCGTAGTTTTATCTCCAGAATGTTTTTACCTTAACTATGATGACATTCTCAAGGAAATTTGGGGTGGTTGTTGTAATCATTAAAGTTCAAAGAGATTCTATTTGAGGTAGTTTAATTTGCAAAGTTGACTAAAACAGCAATGACAATACATTTGGAGCTAAAACTATAGGTGTAGCAAGTTCTTTTATACTGTTTTTGAAAATGGTCTCAAAAACAAAAAGCGCCCCCGTTTGTGGAGGGCGCTTTTATTTAGCTAAGATTTTTTGAATTAGCCATTGATTGCAGGTGCAGTCAATGCAACAGGAGCAACTTCACCAGCAGCCAAGTCGAGAGGGAAGTTGTGAGCATTGCGCTCGTGCATTACTTCCATACCCAAGTTAGCGCGGTTGATGATGTCAGCCCATGTGTTAATGACACGACCTTGAGAGTCAATCACTGACTGGTTGAAGTTGAAACCGTTCAAGTTGAACGCCATGGTGCTGATACCCAATGCGGTAAACCAAATACCGACTACAGGCCAAGCTGCCAAGAAGAAGTGCAAGGAACGGC
>NZ_JAECZA010000064.1 GCF_016056275.1 Dendronalium phyllosphericum CENA369
CTGCCCCCCTGCTCCCTTGCCCCTCTGCCCCCCTGCTCCCTTGCCTCTTGACGCTCACCCAACTTTCTAATGAAGGTGTGGCGGAACCCAAAACTAAGGGACAATTTTCTAATTCTGCTCGCCATTGAGCGACGGTGCGGGCATGATAAGTCGGAATGGGTGAATCTTGCTTAAAGCTGCTGTCGTGTTCTTCGTCTAATACAATTAAACCCAAGTTGGGTAAGGGAGCGAAAATGGCGCTGCGAGTCCCGATGACAACTTGCGGTTCTCCTGTTAGCATTTGTCGCCAAGTGTCGTAACGTTCGCCTTCGGAAAGGGCGCTGTGATAAACGCTGACTTTATTGCCAAACCGAGCACGGAAACGGTCTGTTAATTGTGGTGTGAGTCCAATTTCTGGTACTAAAACTAGGGCAGATTTGCCGACTTTGAGTAGAGGTGCGATCGCTTGCAGATATACTTCTGTTTTGCCAGAACCTGTAATCCCATGCAACAAAACTTGAGCAAATCCATCTAATGCCTGTATACTTGCTAATGCATTAGTTTGCGCTACATTTAAAGACTTTGGTTCGTCTTGAGCTAATGTTGAACTCTGTTCGCTTCTTAATACTTCTCTCTCGTCGATAACTATGTAGCCCTTTTCGGCCATCGTCTTGAGGATAGAGGAACTAGTATTGCAAATTTGCAATAATTCTTTTTGCCACACCTCACCACCAAGTCGTCGCAAGACTTCTAAAATTTCTCTTTGGCGAATAGTTAAGTCTCGGTCAATCGTGCCAATTAAGGTCACTGCTTTTTGTAGTTTTGGCCGAGTTGTTCGCGGCGGTTCTAAGTAGCTTTCTACTAAACCCAATCGCAACAACTCTCTGACTCCTCGATAGGCAGATTTGACTTTTTGTTGCAGGTAGGCAAAACTGTAGTCTCCTGCTGATTGGGCTTGCAAAAGTCCCAATATTTGCTGTGCAGTTGGACTAATAAAAGGTGAGGAAGATAGAAGTTGAGTAGAAGACAATTTGTCTTTTTGTGTTTTTGTTTCGCTATCTTGTGCTGTGCGTAACAAACGAATGCGACGCTGCGATCGCCCTAACAAACCCGGTGGTAAAGCTACCCGGATTACTTGAATTAAAGGTGTATAGTAATATGCGGCAACTCGATTCAATAACTCCCAATAAGTGCTCTTGAAAAAACCTTTACTGACGATATCTTCTACTTCTCGGATTTTTTCGGGTGGTAAATCGATATTTGGTTCTGATAACAAACGAATGGCGATCGCTCCTAACTGCTGTGCGCCAAATGGCACACTTAAAATATCACCAGCTTTGATTTCTAAGTGTAACGGTAATCTGTATGTAAACAATCCTGAGTTGCCTGGACAGTCTACCAGCACTTCTACCCAGCGATTAGGACTTTTATTTGATTGATAAGATTCTCCCGATTCACTAACCACAAAATTTGGTAAATTTATGCCATTAATATACATAATTCCTAACTTTTATGATAGACGTTTCTCGTTTCTTGATTTTGCTTGCACAAATTTGGTTTTTTCTTTCTTAAAATAAAAGTGTATTTAGCAATACTTTTATTCTTCATAATACTTGATAATTTTCCTGTTATGTAATCTACTAGACAAATTGAACTTACCTATACGTGCAATAAATATTTGAAGTCCGCTATAAAACATAAAACTTTCTCCTCGGCTTGTCTGAAATAGTTAGTCTATCTACTAAATATGGCATAGCCTTTTTCCGCCTATCGATAGATATTCAATGCTTTGTGTATATGAGATGCTTTTATACAAAGAAAATATTTCTGAATTAAATTGCTCAATTAGTGCCATGTAAAAAAAATTTAGGAGAAAGATATAACCCCAAAAATGAAATCGCGATCGCTGCAATAACTCCCAACATATAAAGCTTAGAAAATTTATAAAAGTACATGATTTTTTAAGATATGAGGGAGATTTACCTGAGTTCTTTATATTTATTAAGGTTGAGCAAGATTGAAGGGGTTTGACAGATTAAGGTATTAATAAAAAAATAAGAAATATATCTGTTGGAACCTGAGAAGATAGTTTCTGGGTGCAAAGACCAGTATTTGTTAGAGGTTCTATCTAGTAGAACTCAAAAATGACAGCTAGAAACTGATTTTTCACTTCTACGAAGCAATTAGCATAAACCTATAGTTTGCAGCGTCAAGGGTGCATTTGTTTCTTAGGGAAAACTACCAAGCTTCAAGCAAGTAGCTGTCACTAAAATTATGTACCAAACAAAGCAACAATCCCTAAAGGAAACTATGAACATTGCCGAATTGGGAACAATGGAAATACTGGAGAATACTGCCGAACATGAAGAACCATTACTCGATATTCTAGAAACAGTAATAGAGGAAGAATCCCCAATTGCAGAAAATCTGGAATCAGAGGAACGCGATGGGGATGAAATGGCAGCGGCCAGACCTTCTGGATACAATAAAACCGAGCATGATGATGCTGTAGGCGCGTTTTTTAAAGAAATGGCGCGTTATCCGCTGTTAAAACCCGATGAAGAAGTAGAATTAGCGCGGCGAGTTCGGTTTTTAGAGGAAGTCAGAGATATACAAGCTGCTTTGCAGTCAGAACTGGGACAGCAACCAACCAAGGTACAAGTAGCCTCCCAGCTCGATATGACAGAGAAGCAACTAGAAAGTCGCCTATATCAAGGTCGAGTAGCAAAACGCAAAATGATTCGCTCGAACTTGAGATTGGTAGTCTCAATTGCCAAGCGATATCTCAATCGCGGAGTACCTTTTCTGGATTTAATCCAGGAAGGAGCAATGGGTTTAAATCGGGCTACAGAAAAATTCGATCCCGATAAAGGATACAAGTTTTCTACATACGCCTACTGGTGGATTAGACAAGCAATTACTAGAGCGATCGCTAATGATGCGCGGACAATTCGCTTACCAATTCATATTGTAGAAAAACTTAATAAACTCAAAAAAGCACAGCGAGAACTCAAACAAAAACTCTGTCGCAATCCCTCTGAAGCGGAAATGGCAGAAGCATTGGAAATTAACGTCCAACAGCTGCGTCAACTACAACAATTACGCCGACAAGCACTGTCCCTCAACCATCGTGTCGGTAAAGAAGAAGACACAGAATTGATGGATTTATTAGAAGATGAAGATAACCTGTCTCCAGAAGCAAAAATGAACGAAAACATGATGCGTCAGGAGATTTGGGAAGTCTTAGGCGACGTACTAACTCCCAGAGAGAAAGATGTAATTTCTTTGCGTTATGGCTTGACCACCAGCGAACCTTGTACTTTAGAAGAAGTCGGAAACATGTTTAATTTGTCACGCGAACGAGTGCGACAAATTCAAAGCAAAGCTATGCGGAAATTACGCCGTCCTCATATAGCCAAACGCTTAAAGGGTTGGTTAATTTAAAAGTCGCAACAGCTGAATTATTGGGCTTGAGATAATTGCAAACCCCGATACGTTTGGCTCCCTTAATGAATTAGGGGGGTAGTATTTGTATATACATTAAATCCTAACCACCAGCAAGCCACCATCTGGGCATTAAGTAGAAAGCAGTCCTAATGATAATGAAAAAACTTCACTGTCAGGCATGGAAATCGGGCTTTTCCCTACACCCATTTTCAAGTCGGTCATTAGTCAAAAACTTGACACAATTGACTATAGACTATGGACTATAGACTTTCGATGATATATTCATGACTTCAAGTAGCAATTTAATTTTACGTTTCGCCGAACCAGCTGATAGCAACGTACTGTTTGAATTAATTAAGGGGCTTGCAGAGTACGAAAAATTATCTCATGCCGTAACTGGAAATGTTTTAGCACTTAAGGAACATTTATTTGGTTCCCCTAAGTATATCGAGGCAATATTAGCAGAATATTCAGGGCAAGCTGTGGGTTTTGCCCTGTTTTTTCACAACTATTCTACATTTTTGACAAAGCCAGGAATTTATCTAGAAGATATATTTGTTTTACCAGAACATCGAGGTAAAGGAATTGGTAAAGCTCTGCTTAAAAAAGTAGCCCAGATAGCTGTAGAGAGAAATTGTGGTCGGTTAGAATGGAGTGTCTTGGATTGGAACGAACCAGCCCAAGCATTCTACCGCAGTATGGGAGCATCCATATTAGATGATTGGCGAATCTGTCGCGTTACGGAAGAGGCGCTCACCCAATTAGCGGCTAAAAAATGAAGGATGCAGGATGAAGTTTGAAATTAAACAAAAATACTTTTGAGTTTGTAGTTAGGGTGAAAGCCTTAACTAAAAACTTTAATGTATTCATGTTTAGTACTTATCAACAAGTAAAACATTCTTCCTCAATCTTTTATTTTTTATTCATAATTTAGGGTGAAGTTTGACAGATTGTCGTTTGACTATGGGTGTGGCTCAACGCAAAATTATAGTGGCTATTCTACGGAATACGTCTTTGTCGCAGAGGGAACACTACATGAAAAAGATTCTTTCAGTACTACTGTTGGGCATAGCAATCTTTACATTTGCCTTCAGTAGTTCGGCTTTAGCAGATGCCGCCAACGGAGCTAAACTTTTTAGTTCTAATTGTGCTTCTTGTCACGCAGGTGGTAAAAATTTGGTTCAAGCTCAAAAGACTTTGAAGAAGGATGCTTTGGAAAAGTACGGCATGAACTCAGCAGAGGCAATTATCGCCCAGGTTACTAACGGTAAAAATGCTATGCCTGCCTTCAAAGGTCGTCTAAAATCGAACCAAATTGAAGATATCGCTGCCTACATACTCGAACAAGCAGATAAAGACTGGAAGTAAGGAAACTTTAAGTAATAAATTATCCTGCTTGAAGTTTTTGATAGTTAAAGTAAAATGTCAACTATCAGCAACTAAAATTAACAACTAGCGGGGCTTTTTGTCCCGCTAATTCTATATCTGATGAAATTGTCAAAGACGGTGCATATACCAATTTGGGATTTTGTGAAAAGTTGAGCCATTGATGGGGGCGGGTTTCCCTGCATAGCAAACTTTTCAAGATGGATTTTAGATCGAGGATCTTTACTTCGAGGCGATTTTGGGAATCCTAAACAACACTATCTCTATCTATTTGGTATTATGACTAATTTTTGGCGATTTTTATTGAGTGTATTTATTGCTTTGTTCTTGATTTTAACTCCAAATGCACGCGCATCATCTTTGGCGATCGCTCAAACTTCATCTAGGAATTTCTTGGACTTGGGTGTCAGCCAGATGCAGGGCGGTAATTATCATCAAGCAATAGAAAGTTTTAACCAAGCGATTAAAATCCAAAGTGATTTTGCTATAGCTTATAGCGATCGCTGTCTTGCTTACCTGCACTTACGAGATTACCATCAAGCGATCGCAGATTGTACTCAAGCAATAAATTTCACACCAAATAATATTGAAGCATATCTGAGTCGAGGAATCGCCTACTACAGACAACGAGACTTTTTTGCAGCTATTACCGATTACAATCGAGCGATCGCGCTTAAACCCTTTGATTTTCGAGCATACTATAACCGAGGGGTAGCCCATACAGGCTTAGGTAATTATTTAGAAGCAATCTCTGATTATAATCGGGCATTAACTCAAATTTCTCAAACACCCAATTTATTCCTGACAGATATTTACAATGACCGAGGTTTGGCTTATTTAAAGTTGCAAAACTTAGAAACTGCAATGCTCGATTTTAATCGAGCGATTCGTCTGGATTCTCAAGATTACAGAGCTTATTTTAACCGAGCTTGTGCCTACGGCAGCAACGGCGACGATTTTGATGCAGTGCGCGATTTTTCCCAAGTCATTAAGCTCAACTCCAAGAATGCCCTAGCTTATCTCAACCGGGGATTAGCTCAATATCGCTTAGGATATTATCAAAGTGCGATCGCCGATCTACATAAAGCATCTGAATACTTTGGCAACCAAGGCCAGAAACTTGCTTATGAAAAAACTTTAGATTTACTTAAGTCTGTACAACAACAATTACAGTTTGTCACTGAAATTGCTCTTCTTTAACACTTAGTATCTTCTACAATACTCAGTTAAAAGTAAACTGTTATCAAACGTTTGCCATATCGAGTTGTGACTCTTTATGGCTTTTACTACTATAGACGGATTCACATTAGTCAAAATTTTTGCTAAAAAGTTTCCCGGTATCAAATAGGTGATGAGCGAGCGTACTGTCTAGTCAATTTGGGGAATCATTCTAAAGCTAAACCGCGTCTTTCTTGAAAACCATAGTTTTTTTAATGAGGCTAAAGCTTTGAATAGCCACAGCCCAATCATGTACTCTCTTCAAATTCAGGTTTCAAAATGGACGGGGTGTAGCTTTAGCTAGCCTAACTGCATTCAAGGAGAAGCAAAATTGAAAGGAACACGGCAACGCCTCGCACCTTACACTCTGGCATTTTTGACTGTTACGCTCTCATTACTACTATCAGTATTACTGCGACCGCTACTAACACCTACCATGTTTATGCTATTTTTTACTGCTGTAGCGGTTAGTGCCTGGTTTGGTGGGATGGAAGCAGGGTTATTAGCTACCGCTTTATCTACTGTAGCGATCGACTACTTTTTTATAGAGCCACTGTTCACGTTCTATGTTTATCGCATAGACAGCATCGTGCATTTATGCGTGTTTCTAGTGGTGGTAATTTTTATGAGTTGGGTTAATAGCCAATTACGCAGTGCTAAACAGCGCTTAGAGACAAAAGAGCAACAGCTACAGGTAAGCGAAGCCAAGTTTAAACGGTTGGTAGATTCCAACATCATCGGGGTAGTTATAGCCAATCTCAATGGCGAGATTATCAAAGCGAATGATGCCTTTCTCAAATTGTTGGGTTATACACAAGAAGAATTACTGAAAAGGCAAGTACGATGGCAAAACATAACATCACCAGAATATCTTGAGGTAAACGAGCAATCTCTTGCAGAACTGAGAACCACAGGGGTATTTCAGCCTCTAGAAACAGAATACATCCACAAAGATGGTAGTCGTGTCTTTGTTCTCATGGGTGGTGCTTTGTTTCAGGAATCTGAAGATAGCCAAGAAGAAATAATCTCATTTTGTTTAGATTTAACCGAACGCAAACGCGCTAAACAAGAAAGGGAAAAATTACTAGCCCGCGAACAAGCAGCACGCGCCGAGGCAGAAGCAGCAAATCGGATGAAAGACGAGTTTTTAGCCACACTTTCCCACGAACTCCGCACTCCCCTAAACGCAATGCTGGGCTGGACGCAGTTACTCAAGCGTCGCAAGTTTGATGAAGCTACTAATACTCAAGCCATCGAGATCATCGATCGCAATACTCAATCCCTAGCACAACTGATCGAAGATGTCCTAGATGTCTCACAGATTATTCGGGGTAAACTCTGCTTGCATACTTATCCGGTAAACTTTGCCCAAGTTGTATCAGCAGCAATTGATACCGTGCGTCTAGCCGCTGAGGCGAGGGAAATTACCATCGAGTGCAGATTTGCTCCTTTAGTAGGCGTAGTTATGGGCGATGCCAACCGCTTACAACAAGTTGTTTGGAATTTACTTACTAATGCTGTCAAATTTACACCTAACAAAGGTAGAGTGACTGTGCAATTACAGCAGATTAATTCCAACATCCAATTGCAAGTGAGCGATACAGGCAGAGGAATTACGCCAGAATTTCTTCCTTATATATTTGAGCGGTTTCGCCAAGGCGATAATTCAATTACGCGATCGCATAAAGGACTCGGATTAGGATTAGCACTTGTGCGCCACTTAGTGGAATTACATGGCGGTACAGTCTATGCCGAAAGTCCAGGAATTGGACAAGGAGCAACTTTCATTGTCGATCTGCCGCTGAAAGTTACTCCTGTAGATACCAATCAGCTTTCACCTTTGATTGAGGGTGAAGATAGCGATCGCTATCTGCCAACACTTAACGGCTTGCGAGTGCTTGTTGTTGACGATGAGCCGGATGCCCTCCAGCTACTGACTACAATTCTGGGACAGTACGGCGCACAAGTCATGGCGGTTGCATCTGCACTTGAAGCACTAATTGCCCTGCAACAATTCCATCCTGATATACTCGTGAGCGATATTGGTATGCCACAAGAAGATGGCTACACGCTGATTCGTAAACTCAGAGCACTTTCCCAAGAAGAAGGAGGGCGGATTCCCGCAATAGCACTGACCGCTTATGCTAAAGCAGAAGACCGCACGCAAGCTTTACTAGCAGGCTATCAGCTTCATGTCCCCAAACCCGTCGATCCTACAGAATTAGTAACTATAGTTGCTAACCTAACAAAGTGTTGAGTGCTGAGTGCTGAGTGCTGAGTGCTGAGTGCTGAGTTAGGAGTTAGTTGTTGTAGAGACGCGATTAATCGCGTCTCTACAAAAGGCAGGAGGCAGGAGGCACAAGTCGCAAGTCGCAAGTTATTCTCCCTCTTCTCCCTAACCGAAAACGAGATTAGCACTTGCTTGAAATATGACAGTATGTCTTTTGACATAATTTGACTGTGACAGCAACAATATCGCTTGGTGACTGTTTTTACTAAGTGTGAGAGAAACGTGAAAAAGTATTTTTTGTTGCTGCCAGTTACTTTACCAAGTTTACTAATATTGTTGCCTGTCTTTGCTGCCGAAACCGAGATTGAGCAGAGAAATTCTCACAAGTTACCGAAAGCAACTTCAGATATTTCTAGTTTGAGTGAAATTCTGCAACCAACCACGAGTGCTGAATTCTTAACTCAACAATCTGTCCCAATTGAAGTAGATCCAGCAGGAACTCAACCAGATGCCCAGCCAGAAAAAGAACCAACTTCCACTGATGATGCTGATATTAATATAGAAGCGATCGGAGAACAAGATGCCGTACCTGACTCTACTCCGATTTATGTAATTGAAAAAGAAGAAATTCAAAAACAGGGTGCTAGTAGTCTAGCTGATGTTTTAAAAAAATTGCCTGGCTTTGCCATTAATGATGTAGGTCATGGTGCAGATATTCATACAGGTACGTACTATCGAGGAGCCTCAATTAATCAGTCTGTATTCTTAATTAATGGCAGACAAATCAATATGAATATTAACACTTATCACGGTGGAACCGACTTAAATAGTATTCCCGTAGAGTCGATTGAACGAGTGGAATTATATAGCGGTGTATCCTCCGCTTTATATGGTTCCTCAGCCTTTGGTGGCGTAGTCAATATCATTACTAAAGAAGGTTATGGCACACCTAAATTAACTGGTAGCGTAGAATTTGGCTCATTGAGTTTAAATAATCAACAAGTTAGTTATGGTGGTTCGTCTGGTGCTGTTAAGTACAACTTCAGCTTTGAAAGGTACTTTACAGATAACCGCTACCGCGTTCCAGTAGGTGCAGCCAACCGGGATGCTCAAGGATTTTTATTTAATGCAGATACAGCCACAAGTACTTACTTTGGGAGCATTGGCTTAGACTTAGATAATAAAAACTCTTTAAATTTAGATGTTACTAAACTCAGCAGTCGTAGAGGCTTAATTTATTTTGGTTTCCCTCTGCAACAAGACCGACTAGACCATGATGGTCTCAACGTTGGCTTATCTTGGAAAACTCGATTAGGTAATGGCGAAAACTCTAATTTGACAACCTCAATTGGTTACAATCAAGATTACTTTAGCACCTATGGCCCTTCAGGAGCATTTTACCGCACAGGTGTTTTAGATACACAGCAATTTACAGCTAGAATAGACCATCAATGGCAATTGAGCCAGAATAATAAATTGCGCTGGGGATTAGATTTAAAAAATACTGATTTAAACGGTGATGTTTTAAGTACTAACCCTAGTAGAATCGGCACTAATGAAACTGAAAATAGAAGTGTGTTTAATACAGCATTATTTGCTGTTGATACTTTAAATATTAGTGATGATTTTCAGTTAGATTTAGGATTAAGACAGAGCTTTGATGGACAGTTTGGCAGTTATTTTAACCCCAGTGTTGGTTTACGTTATGCCGTTACTCCCAAAGTTGCTGTGCGGGGAAGTTGGGCAGGAGGACAGCGCAATCCTGGATTAGATCAGTTATATGTTTATGATACGGTTCATGGTTGGGAACCAAATCCTGATTTAGACCCAGAAACTGGCTCCTCTTGGACTGCGGGAGTAGATATTAAGTTTTCAGATAATTTGACCGGACAGTTTACATATTTTGGCAGCAGCATAGATAATCGCCTGGGAGTCATAGCAGGAAAGTGGGCAAACATTGGACTAGTAGATACTAATGGTCTAGAGGCGGCGTTACAACTAAAAATTACTTCTGGCTGGTCAACTTTTCTTAACTACACTTATACAGATGCTCAAATCAAAACAGGCACAGAAAAAGGTTTACAGTTGGGATTGATTCCCTACTCTTTACTCCAAGCAGGTATAGGTTATCAAAATGCAGGTTGGCAGGCTAACTTATATCTTACTTATAACAGTGGCGCTCGTAGATCCATCTATAACAGAACTAGCGATAAGCCTACAGATTTCTCACCATCTTTCTTTAATTTAGATTTCAGCGGTCGCATACGGATCGCAGGCTCTTTAGGACTAACGGTATACTTAGAAAATTTACTAGACGAGCAATACGAGCGAGTTAATCGGATCTATAGTCCTGGGTTTACTTTCCGTTTAGGTTTAAGCTCAAATTTATAATAGACATAGGAGTGAAAATCAATTCTGCATTGCCCGAAATCCTTAGTAGGGGCGCTGTTACGTTCGCCCTTACATCAGTCTATAATGGCGATATGAGAGCCAAAATTGAAAATCAAGTGCTTTTTTTGCACCATGAGGACTTACCAGAATTTAAAAAAGGTGGTTCTGTGGTCAGAAATTCTTATTTTTGGGCGCTGCGTTCAATTGCTGGTCGAGCTTCGCGTTATCGTGATTGGGAATATGAGCCAGAAGTTTGGCTAGCACTGTCGCGGATGCTGTTGTCTTTTGCAGAGTCTGGATATTTAGGTTATCGAGAAACCATGTTAGAGTTTTCCCAATCTCAAGGGCAAATTCCCGATCTACTGCGAGATGTGTCTACTTGGGAATAATACTAATTCGTAATTCGTAATTCGTAATTCGTAATTAAGAGAAACTCCCAAAGGTGTGAGAAAAACAATTCTCAATGTGTTTCCTCGTTCCGGAAATAATACATCTTTGTCCTAATTTGGTATAACAGACTATTTGTCAATAAGCAATCATCTGAGTTGATGGAATATGTTGCGGCTAACCACTACTGTTTTACGAAATTGGTTCAAATACCATTTGGGGAATTAATATTTCGTCTTGTGATTGTCCAATACCCAAAAAGCGCGTATCTTCATAAACTCGCATCATCCCAGAAACACCAGAAGTTACAGAAATTCGCTGACCTTGACACCATTTTTGAGCAGATATTGTTGGTAATTTAATAGATGGTAAATGTTGCAAAGCTGCATCTGGAGTTGTGGGTTGAAATGTCCCAGCTTCTAGTTGCTTTTCTAAGTCGTTCAAGGTGAGACTATTTGCTAAGTGGAAGCCACTACTTTGGGTACGTGTTAATGCGGCCAGAGTACCGCCAGTTTGTAATACTGCACCTAAGTCACGAGCGATCGCTCTAATATATGTACCAGCACCACAAGCGATCGCAACATCCAATTCTGGAAAATCCCCTTCTCGCCAATCCAAAATTTCTATGTGAAAAACTTCTACAGTCCGTGCTGGAACTTCTACGGTTTCGCCTTGGCGTGCTAAGTCGTACAGACGTTTTCCTTCGACTTGAATTGCACTGTAAATTGGTGGAATTTGCTCAATCTTGCCTGTAAATTTTGCCAGTGCAGTTTTTACATCTGCCAAATTCAACCCTGCACAAGGCACAGAAGCGATAATTTCACCTTGCAAATCATCTGTTGTAGTCCGCACGCCCAACTGAACAGTGGCTTTGTAAGCTTTTTCCCCTGGTAAATATTGTAATAATCTAGTGGCTTTACCAAGTGCGATCGGTAATACCCCAGTAGCAGCAGGATCTAAGGTTCCCGCATGTCCCACACGTTTGAGGCGCAATAGTTTTCGCACCCGTGCTACACAATCGTGGGAAGTCCAGCCAAATGGTTTGTTTAAGTTTAAAAAACCTTGAAACAACGTTAACTTAATCCTTTGAGACTTGAATTCTGAAATGCTCGTTTAATCTTCAAAGGATTAATCTCAGCCTTTTAGGATGAATCGGCATATCTTTTTCATTATCTCCTGATAATATGAGCTAAAAGCTAAGGAATTAAGTTTTATTAGTCTTGGGAATTGTTCTGAGGGAACAAGTAAGCGATCGCAGCCCAACCAGATACAGTGATTAGACTAACCAAAAGTGTAGCCAGGAAAAAAGCAGACATACGAGGACTTGGTACTAGGTATTAGGTATTGGGTATTAGGGATTGGGTATTGGGTAAGAGTTTTTCCTAGTCCTAGTCCCCAGTCCCTAATCCCCAGTTGCCAATCTCTTTCAACCTAGCAATTAGATGTGACACAGATGCAACCTGGTTATGACAATTGTTTGTATCGCTTCAAGCTAAAGGCAAGCAAAAACGAAACTTACTGCCAGTTCCCATCTCGCTATCTACCTGAATCTGACCGCCTTGTAACTCAACCAAACGGCGGGATATAGTTAAACCAATACCCGTTCCTCCAGAATAGCGATCGCGCGAGCGATCGGCTCGCCAAAAACGCTCAAACACGTTCGGTAAATCCTTTGCAGCAATGCCAATACCTGTATCGGCAACTTCAATCCAGAGTTTAGATGCGTCACTCCAAGCACGGATAGTAATTGAGCCTTTGGGAGTATAACGCACTGCATTACCTAGCAAGTTGACTAGCACTTGTTCTGTACGGTCAATATCTGCTAATACAAGCGGCAATTGCGATGGTAATTCTGTACGTAAAACGGGGCCATCTTCTAACAGTTGGTCGGTAAATTTCTCTATTAATGACTCTAATAAAGGATACAAATTCACTGGCTGTATATTAATAGGCAAATAACCGGCTTCTGCTTTTGAGAGTTCTTGCAAATCGTTGACCAAACGCTCTAAGCGCTTAGTTTCCTTTGCCAGCCGCCGATAAATTTCTGGAGATGGGTCAATTTCTCCATCGGCTAGTTCCTCTAAGTAACCGCGCACAACTGTAAGCGGTGTCCGCAGTTCGTGGGTCATGTCTCCAATCAGTTCTCGCCGCCGTGCTTCTACGCCTTCTAAACTGGCTGCCATGCGATTAAAACTAGCACCTAAGCGATTCAGTTCTGGAATATCAGATAGCGGTAATCGCGCTTCTAGATGACCAGCGGCAAACTTTTGTGTAATTTGTTCCATCTCTGTCAACCGCTGCATAATCCGTTTGGATACCCAGTAACTCAATCCTCCGGCTGCGGTAGTACCGACTATGACTGACCAAAGCGTACTGCGTCGCCAAGCAATTTCAAAACCCTCAACCAATTCAGTACGAATATTAATTAATCTCAATCCCCTACTTTCTAATCTTTCCAAATGCAGTACAAAAAAGCGGGGAGAAGAAACTTTACTGATAATCACAAGGCTAATTAATCCCACCATCATCACCACTAAGTGGGAGAAAAATAGACGTGATGCTAAAGGCAAGGATTTTGTCCAACGCCAGTTGGTTTTGGTCATACTCAAACTAGGGGGGAGTCTTCAAATTTATAGCCCACCCCAACAACGGTTTTGATAAAAGTAGGGTTAGCAGGGTCAGGCTCAACTTTTTTTCTTAATCGAGCTACATGAGTATCTACCACCCGTTCGTCGCCAAAAAAATTATCGCCCCAAAGTTTATCAATGAGCTGAGTCCGGTTCCAAACTCGACCAGGATTACTAACAAAGGTGGTTAACAAGTTAAATTCTAGGGTCGTCAAATCTAAAATTTCTGGTTCTTGGGAATCCATTTGACGACTGGCAGTGCGTTGCTCTACATCTACGATAAAGTGTTGGGTACGATTTACCTGATGTTGTCCTCCTTGGCGGAGACTACGCCGCAATAGCGCCCGCACCCTAGCAACTAACTCTCTAGGGCTGAAGGGTTTAACCATGTAGTCATCAGCACCAGTAGATAAACCAATCACGCGATCGATTTCTTCGCCCTTAGCTGTGAGCATTAAGATATAAGGGTCTTTAACACCCGGTTTTTGGCGAATTCTGGCACAAACTTCTAGTCCATCCAACCCAGGAATCATTAAATCTAAGATAATTAAATCTGGTGGTTGCTCTTGAAACATCCGCAAGGCATTGACACCATCGCGGCTAACACGACAAAAAAATCCTTCTTTTTCTAAAGAAAGTTGGATTAATTGAGCAATTTCTGATTCATCCTCAACAATTAAAATATCCATCTCGATCGGATTAAGTAAAATACGCAGAGTTAAGTATAAGACAGGAGTTAGGAGTTAAGAATTATTGTTTTTATCTCCCTCATCTCCCTCATCTCCCTCATCCCCCTCATCTTCCATACTATGTAACATTCAATGGAGATTTACAGATTGGAATTAGACAGCGCTCGATAATTGTAGCTTGAATGGGAATCCTTCTGGATGTGATGCTTGATGCTATCAATGTCAACAAAAGAGTCAGCAACATCTATTAAACTGTCGCTGGTCATGGTTCGCAGACTTACAACTTCAACTTTAGCTCCTTTACTAGTGACAGCATCAACAGCGTAAGTTAAATCTCCATCTCCGCTAACTAAAACCGCAGTGTCGTAGTAGGGAGTTAAAGTGATCATATCGACAGCAATTTCTACATTCAAATTGGGTTTTTTGGAATTATCTGCGATCTGGACTTCTTTGGTAACTACACGATAACCATTGCGACGCATCCAAAATAGAAAACCTTGTTGTTTTTCATTGGGGCGCGGACGCGTATGAGTTTGGCGTGAGATATCAACGGTAGTGTAGAAAAAAGCCCGTAACAACCTCGAACCAGCGGTTAAACGACAAAGCAATTTCAGATAGTCGATTTCAATGCCAAGTTGCAAAGCTGCGTGAAATAAGTTTACACCATCAATAAAAATAGCTACCCGACCACGATTTAAGTCATTGACTGTGGAATTTTCAGCCCTAGGTTCTTTTTTTTTGGGATTTTCACATTTAATACCATTTTTTATCAGGCTTTTTTCTGATAAAGGCGTTTCTTCTTCAAGGCGCTTATATACATTTTTTGCCTTGGTGAAAGTGTTGATATTCATTGACTCCTCTGGATTTTAAATCTGGAAGGGCTTTTGGGCAAATTGGCAATTATTCATCTATGCTGATTTCTCAGCCCAGCAGTAAATGGTATGCAGTCATTTGCTGCAAATCCACTCAAATCGTGTTAATTGGGCAGATTCCAAAGTTAACGCCCCAGAGGTTTGAACTCTTGTCAGGGCAGGTTTTACGAGATATTCCCTTTGCCTACAGATATGCTGCTTTTTCTCTACACCTAATACACCTCAACTAGCAATAGAATGCCAGTACTTGGGTACAGGCAACTTCTTGCCAAATATAGGAGTAGAGTAAGCCATCGGCATCTATTTGTATTGTACATCTATATTGGGAAAATACTTCGATTCTAGCTTGATTTGTATATTGTTATGTTGATATTGACTGTAAAAAGTTGTTAATATAGTTTTAATATTTAAACTAATTTATTAATTATTTTTTAATATAAAAAAGTAGGAAAAATATCAACAAATATCCAATTTTGAGTGGATGCAGTAGGAAGCTAAAAAAGGGATTGCATAAAAAGAGACTGATGCGATCGCCTGCCATATTTATCAAGTATTTTAGTAATATCAAACACTTTTTGATAACTGTAACTCACGACCTGTCCTAAATTATGCTATCGGTAAAGCTGACTTTAAAAAAGCTTTACTAACAGTCGAAAGCTATGATTAGCCTAATTTTTAGCATTATATATTCAGTCAAATTGCAATTAGTTGAGACTGAATAATATTACATAAAACCTTAACCTAAATTTGTACTACTTTTAACTCAATCTTTGCTTATGCTATCTGCCTTAGTAAGAAGATTGTGAGGTGAATATGGTAAAATACGGCAAATCTATCGACATTTAGATGTATAACGTCCTTCAACCTAGAGCCAGAAGCCAAATAAAAAGCACTGAAAAGTTGCTATTCTCTACATTCCGGAGCGGAGATTCATGAAACTGCAACCTCCTAAATTATTCTGAGCAGAACTAGCTGGAGCGTAGACCTACGAAACGCACAGCGATCGCTGCTAGCAAAGTAGAAAATTAGCTGTCTACGTCCACAGCATGATATCTGCATTTTTTCTTTGGTGTTTTTTACTGAACGTGAGGATGATAAATGCTTGAGGCTATCGCTGTTGCTTGGCTATTATTGTTTTTTGGCGATTTCTTGTCTACTTTCTGTTACCACGTACCTGAGCATGTTTTTGGTAGCCTCCATCTCAAAACGCACCACTCTTGGAAGAAGGATTTTCGCCATTACGCTATTTTGACACTTAATCTCCAGGTTCTTTTAGATGGTATCTTGGGAGCCTTACCTTATTTAGTGATGGCAGTAGTTCTGTGGTCTTTCTCTCCCATCGGTGTTATCTGTGGACTACTGCTGGGGCAGTTTCATGTATGGTGGAGACACGTCAGTGTTTTGGGTTGGCAAACTCCAAAGCTAGTGAATCTTTTTTGCCAAGTTCTCTTCATCACTACTCCTGAAAGGCACTGGTTACATCATCACAAAACTAATCTAGGTTTCGGTGATATTTTCACATTCTTTGAGCAACCAGCGCAAATTTGGCTGCGCTGGCTGAGGCTGCTAAGACTGCATTTGCGTTACTCTCGGATCTCATTGGGGTGAGCGGCATTTGCAAAACTTTTTACTCATAGAACTAGCGATCGCTGCTTCTATGAGTAAGCTATTTATGATAATTTATCAGACGGCTACTAAGCCGCATAATTCTATTAAAGCTACTGTTGTATAGGTTCTATAGGTGCAGAACCAGCACCACTATTTGTTCGATGAGAAGGTTGTTTAATATCTGATGGCGAGCTGGAATTAGGAATGTCAGTAACCGTAGGCATCAATGGCTTGGCATTTCGCATTCTTTCTGGTGTCCAATAATCTTTTATTTGTTCGTGTGTTTGAGTAGTATTTTCCTTTTGAATGTTAGTATCCTGTGGCTCCATATTAACTACTTCTCCTTTAGCAATATAGGAAGTTAATAGTATCCCTGCTAGGCTGGCAACTGCTAAAGTTGACATCAATTTGTTCGTGTTCATATTTCCTCTGTTGTAATTAAATTATCACTATAATTTTTCGGAGCTACAAATTATCTGATTGTGTTAGAGGAGTTGATAGCAAATATATCGTGTTAATTATCACTCTCTTTTGAGAACCTCATTTTGCTCGATCTTCCTTCATCTTAATCTCATATTTTATCGACATTGGGGATGAGTTTGTATTCTCTAAGTTCTTCGACAGCCATGAGTTTTGCCGTAAATTTTGGGATTTTACACCAAAAATGCTTGTTTTTTATTTTTACACCTAAAAACTTGGGTTAAATAAATTTAACTAAATAAGTCCAAAATCTTATAATAACTTCATCATAAATTCATATAAAAACCCCCATACTGTTTGAAATTAACTGTATAAACTAACTCCCCAGAAGGAGCAAATTTACTGTATGCACAAATCTATTGCTGCGTTCAACTCTGTGTTGCTTACTTCTTTGGCCATTGTGCAAACACCTGTATTTGCACAACAGACAGCACCATCAACAACGTATGTAATTAAAGAAGCTCCGAATGTGAGTCCTAACAGTACGCAAAATGTCTGGACTCCTGAGAGACTGAGAAATGCTAAACCTTTACCTTTGCCCATATCGTATAACGGTGTTGTCACCGGACAAACAGCTCAAGTTACAGGCAAACCGCAAGCAGGCCGTGGGGCAAAACCAACAGTCAAAGTACTTATCGACCAGCAGCCTTTGTTTACACCTAATAACCTTGAGGTTCAAAGCGACCAAGTTCAACCTAACAATGTTGGTACTCAAAACGCCCGTTTTACGAGTTCTCGACTCGTTCCTCTATCGGCTGACTTATCCTATCCGTATGTAGCCGCAGGGAAAATTTTCTTTTCCAAACCTGGTGGAGGTGATTTTATCTGTTCTGGGGCTGTCATCAGACCAAGACTGATCTTGACAGCGGGTCATTGCGTTCATAGTGGAAGTGGAGGAAATAATGGTTTCTTCACTAATTTCATCTTTATTCCTGCTTATAGAGATGGTGCTGCTCCATATAAGCAGTGGTCTTGGAGTCGCGTTATTACAACAAGCACTTGGAGTACCGGTAATGGTGCAGTTCCCAATGCTGCCGACTATGCACTTCTCGAAGTCTCAGACCAATCATTTAGCGGAGTTACTCGCAAAATAGGTGATATTGTTGGCTACTTTGGATATAAAACTCTCGATCTTCTACCTAATCACGTTACTTTGCTGGGATATCCAGGTAATTTGGATAATGCTCAAAAAATGCATCAAGTTACAGCAGGAAGTTATGGTAGTGGAGGTAATAACACAGCCCTGTATGGTTCTGACATGAGAGGCGGTTCGAGTGGAGGGCCTTGGGTGCAGAATTTTGGTGTTGCTGCCAGCGGCCAAGTCGATGGGTCGGATAAAGCTGTCAACCAAATCGTTGGCGTTACCTCATATGGCCCAACAGCAGTAGGGCCACTTTACCAAGGTAGTTCGATTCTCGATAGTCGATTCACCACTATCTTAAACACTGCTTGTGGTTGGCAGACGGGCAACTGTTAAAGTAAGTTCTACAGTAAGTACTTGAGCGCTGACTGTTGAGTGTCAACAGTCAGCGCTCAACAACCACTATGAGTATTTCTGAAAATTAAATGCGCTTTAGCTTAGGACATTTTTAAAGCTTGAATGCCAGGAGTAGTAATACTTTTACCTTCTGCCTCCAGCATAGCTGCCTCTTGCGATATTTAAGCCCTATTAATTATTGACAAATTGTTATGACCTTACTTTGTAAAGAGTAAGTGGCTGCTGCTGCGATCGCTGTAGATAGATACGATGCAAAAGTGATTGATTCTACAATTAAGTACACAATAACATCGGAGCAATCAATGACAGACGATCGATTGAAGATGCAAGATCCGCGTCAGCAATATCCACAACCCCCCTTTCCCCGTCAGCCGCAACCTGTACCGGGACTCGCCCAAAAGATGAACCCTCTGCCGGATCACGGTGAGGAAAGTTATAAAGGATGTGGAAAGCTTGTAAACCGAAAGGCGTTAATCACTGGAGGAGATTCTGGTATCGGGCGCGCCGTGGCGATCGCTTTTGCGCGTGAAGGGGCTGATGTGGCAATCTCCTATCTAGATAGCGAACAGTCCGACGCAAAAGAGGTCATAGAAATAATCGAACAAGCGGGACGCAAAGCTGTTGCGCTTCCTGGTGATATCAAAGATGAGAATTTTTGCCGAAAACTCGTCACTGATGCAGTAGAATCTCTGGGCGGTTTAGACATTCTCGTTAACAATGCAGGCGCACAGACTTCTCATCCTTCTCTTGGCGATATCACCTCCGAAGAGTTTGATAAGGTACTCAAGACCAACCTCTACGCACTATTTTGGATTACGCAAGAGGCTATACCGCACTTAAAACCGGGTGCAGCCATCATTAATACAACTTCCGTTCAAGCGTATGACCCTTCACAGAACATTATTGACTATGCGCTCACCAAAGCAGGGATTGTTAATTTCACCAAAGCAATCTCTAAACAACTGATTGAGAAGGGTGTACGCGTCAATGCTGTAGCACCCGGCCCGTTCTGGACACCCCTACAGCCTAGTGGCGGTCAGACTCAAGAAAAGATTGAGAAATTTGGCTCCTCGGTTCCATTGGGACGACCCGGACAGCCCGTAGAAATTGCTCCTGTATATGTACTCTTGGCTTCACAGGAGGCAAGCTACATCACAGGAGAAGTTTATGGTATAACGGGTGGGGTCGGTATTGCGTAATACCAATCTTCTAAAATTCAGCAATAGATTTAAACCCGGAAACCCTAATTAAATCTGACTTCCTTAATTACGAATTACGAATTAACTTGCTACTACTGCTTTCTTTCCATTGCCGTTGCCGTCTACACTAGCAATCAATGACTCTTGCTTAGAACTGAAAGTTGAGGACTCGCCTCGCAATCCCTTGCGACGCTGATTTTTGGGCACTCCTCCTGCCATACCATACTCCACACTGCTTTTGCCATATCGAGTCCCAACTGCCATCAGCATATGTTCTGTCATATCTGCCAACTTATACTCTGTCTCTAACATTTCACGGTATAACTTATCCAAGTTAGAAAGGGCAGTGTTGTATGCATTTTCTTTAGTTCGCATCGTTTCAATTAAGTTTGAAAAAGCAGACTGTGTAAGTCCATTGCCTAAATCTAAGTTTGGAGCGATTGAGTCAATGCCAGCTGCACGACGCACGGCTTTTTCTAACGCTTTAGAGGTTCTTTTTTTACGAGCCATGATATCTTGTAATACTGTTAATATTCTTTACCTTAATAGACCTCCGTATTTAGCAGCCTGAGAGAATTTCAGCAAATCTACAACAGTTTTTGCTACAAGTGATATTTGTAATAAGTAAGTATAGCTGGTGACTGGGGACTCTGATTTTTCACGGGAAGTCTTAAAACCCTTGTTTATGCTGGGTGTAGGGGGTAGGGGGTAGGGTGTAGGGTAAATCATGAAAGTCTTACCACACCCCACACCCCGTCCCTTTTTCCAGATGACGTGAAAAGTCAGCTGGTGACTGGGTGAAAAGTCTTTTTGTGTCTAGGTTTGATTGTCTGTTGATGTCCTAACACTACTGGCGACGGCTATAAATTACCAAAATCAGAAAGCGATCGCAGGTTTTACTCGCGGAAAACACCAAAATCAGAAAGCGATCGCAGGTTTTACTTGCGGAAAACACCAAAATCAGAAAGCGATCGCAACTTTTACTTGCGGAAAACACCAAAATCAGAAAGCGATCGCAGCTTTTGAGAAGGCGATCGCAGGTTTTACTTGCGGAAAACACTAAAATCAGAAAGCGATCGCAACTTTTGAGTAAGCGATCGCAGCTTTTGCTTTCTAATTTCAAGAGTGCGTGAAGAGGAAACGCTTTGCACTGCTATTGTGTGGCATAACGCGATTGAGTTAATAAAAGACAACCGCAAATTAATGCTAAGAGGATATTTAAAAAGTACTAATCTATGAATGAGTGGATAGTAGGTAAACAATTTCCTCCACAATTTCCTCTGGTCTGTCAAGCTTGACCATAAATCGATCGAAGCCAGCAGTTAAAGCCTTGCGATCTGAAATTTCCCGTGTATAAGAAGTTACGGCAATAGCTGGCAACTGCTGTAAAAATACACTTGAATGCATCCGAAGTTGCTTAATCAACCAATTTCCATCATGAGTAGGCAATTTTATATTGCACACCAGAACATCGGGATAAACGGCTTCAAGCGAGGCGAGAGCTGTTTCTGCGTCGATGAAAGTCATCACTTCTGCACCTGCTGCTTCTAGAATGTAAACAAACAGGTCTGCAATATCTGGCTCATCCTCTACCAGTAAGATCCGAATCCCAAGAAGGCGCTGGAGCGAATTTAACTCACTTTCTCGATTGCTCATTCGATCTATCGCCATGCAGTTCCCTTATTTACTGATATAATTTACCTCTTTTATTGGAACGTAGAAAGAGAAATAAATCTTCAGCCTAATTAAACAAATTTGGCAACAAAAGCATTATGAAGTAGTATTTCTTGCGCTGTGCGTCTCGAAATACATTTTTTTGCTTCTCCATAAATAAATTCAGGGGTTTGTATCCTTTGTGTTTTCGTTCAAAAGTTAACAGTCAACGATCGCCACAAGTAGTTATACTTTTTTAGCGTGCATTAGCTTGGTATATTAGCGTGTTGCGAACAGCTAGTAAGTTGATTCGTAAACTGTTTTGCATAGCATACATACCTCAGCGTTACGGCAAGGTAAACTGTTGGAATTGACTGATAAAGTTGAGCTACGCAAAATTAAAAAGATTGACCTATGCCTGCGTTTTTATTAGAAGTTGGTACAGAAGAACTACCCGCAAGTTTTCTCAGTGATGCTTTAGTGCAGTGGCGATCGCACATTCCCGAAAGTTTAGCAGCCAACAGCCTCACAAGCACATCTGTAGCAGTTTACGGTACTCCCCGGCGCTTGGCAATACTAATTGAAGGTCTCCCATCACAGCAACCAGACCGCGAAGAAGAAATAAAAGGCCCGCCCGCCCAAGCAGCTTTTAAAGATGGCAAACCAACACCAGCAGCAGCAGGCTTTGCCAAAAAGCAAGGAGTGGAAATTGAGGCTTTGGAAGTTCGCCCTACAGATAAAGGTGATTTTGTCTTTGTCCAAAAAAGAATTCCCGGTCGTCCTGTGGCGGAAATTTTTACAGAACTTGTACCGCAATGGATTTCAAAACTAGAAGGTAAGCGGTTGATGCGCTGGGGTGACGGGGATGTGAGGTTTTCTCGTCCCATTCGTTGGCTGGTGGCTTTGTTAGATGAGACAGTACTGCCAATCGAATTAGTTAATGGTTCGGAAACAATTAAAAGCGATCGCATTTCCCAAGCGCATCGCGTTTTGCATCCCGAACCTGTAACTATTAATCATGCCACCGATTATGTTACTACACTACGCTCTGCCTATGTCACAGTCGATCCTGAAGAACGGGCAAACATTATTAAAGAGCAAGTGCAATTAGCAGCGCAAGATTTAGGTGGTCATACAGTACTTTATCCCGATTTATTAGAAGAAGTTACCAATCTTGTAGAATATCCTTCAGCTGTGATTGGCAAATTTGAACCAGAATTTTTGCAATTACCAACTGAAGTAATTACTGAAGTGATGGTGACTCACCAGCGTTATTTCCCTGTATTTCAAGGCGAGAGTCTTCAGAAAGAATTATTGCCTAATTTCATCACCGTTTCTAATGGCGATCCCCAAAAATCAGCAATAATTGCTGTTGGGAATGAAAGAGTCATCCGCGCTAGATTGGCAGATGGACAGTTTTTCTACAAAACCGATTTAGCCAAGCCTTTAGAAAGCTTTTTACCACAATTAGAAAAAGTTACTTTCCAAGAAGAGTTAGGTTCTGTACGTGCCAAAGTAGATAGAATCATTAAAATTGCCAAACAAATTAGCGAACAATTGCAGTTAGAAGAAGCTCAAAGCCAAAAAGGTCAACGAGCCGCCTTATTATGTAAAGCAGATTTAGTCACCCAGATGGTATATGAATTTCCCGAATTGCAAGGAATTATGGGAGAAAAATATGCTTTAGCAAGTGGTGAAGATACCGAAGTAGCAAAAGCAATTGTTGAACATTATTTACCAACAGGAGCAGGTGACATTTTACCTGAAACCCTCACAGGTCAAATTGTGGGTTTGGCAGATAGATTAGATACTCTAGTTAGTATCTTTGGCTTAGGTTTAATTCCTTCTGGTTCCTCCGATCCATTTGCTTTGCGTCGTGCTGCCAATGCCGTAATTAAGATTACTTGGTCTAACGATTTACCAATAAATTTAGAAAATTTATTGGAGCAAATAGCAACAGACTTTGCAACAGCGTACAACAAAGACCAAGTGCAATTAACTGCAACATTACGAGACTTTTTCTTGCAACGCATCCGCACTTTGTTGCAAGAAGAAAAGCAGATTGATTACGACCTCGTAAACGCCGTTTTGGGAGAAAACGACCCAGAATATACAGAACGGGCGTTAAAAGATTTATTGGATGTGCGCGATCGCGCCTTGTACCTCCAACAAATTCGCAATGACGGTACTTTAGATAAAATTTATGAAACCGTTAACCGTTCCACAAGGCTAGCAGCCCAAGGCGATTTAGATACCAAACAGCTAGAACCAACAGCGTTAGTTAACCCAGAACTGTTTCAAAAACCTTCCGAGAAAGCTTTCTACGATGCCATAGTTGATTTAGTGCCCCAAACTCAAACAGCCCAAGAATCCAGGAATTATCAACTGTTAGTAACAGTGTTAGAAAAAATTGCTCCCACCGTTAGTAACTTTTTTGATGGGCCGGATAGCGTTTTAGTCATGGACTCCAACCCAGAAATCAAGCGCAATCGGTTACATCTACTCTCGTTATTGCGAAATCACGCTCGCGTCTTGGCTGATTTTGGGGCGATCGTGAAAAATCTGTAGCATAAAGCAACAAAGACTGGTGTAATTTTTGCCGAGAAGCGTTAGTATAAGGAGTGCTTAACCAGGGTACTCTGCTACAGTCTATGTCCAAAGCCCATGTGATTGGATTGGGAAAGTCCGGTGTTGCTGCGGCGAGATTGTTGAAACAGGAAGGTTGGGAGGTGGAGTTGAGCGATCGCAACACCTCCGAAACCCTTCTCAAACAACAACAAGAACTTGCTGACGAACAAATAACTTTGAAACTGGGATATTCCCTAGAATTAAACGCAAATAATTTACCTGATTTAATTGTTGTTAGTCCTGGTGTTCCTTGGGATATTCCCGTGTTAGTTCAAGCAAGAGAATTAGGCGTTGAAACCATTGGAGAAATGGAACTTGCTTGGCGACACTTGCAAACTGTACCTTGGGTAGGAATCACCGGCACTAACGGCAAAACTACAACCACAGCTTTAATTGCTGCAATTTTTCAAGCAGCCGGATTAAACGCCCCAGCCTGCGGGAATATTGGTTACGCCGCCTGTGAAGTTGCACTGTCCTTGAAGAGAGCAGGGGGAGCTGGGGGGCAGAGGGGCAGAG
>NZ_JAECZA010000065.1 GCF_016056275.1 Dendronalium phyllosphericum CENA369
GGGTGGAGCGCTATTGTGCGCGATTCACGGTGCGACAGTAGAAAATACCTTGTTTGAAGACGGCGAAGGTTCTAACACCTTCCGCGCTTTCAATCCCACCCAGTCGGAAGAAACCTATTCCATGGTGACAGCAAACCGTTTCTGGTCGCAGATTTTCGGGATTGCTTTCTCCAACAAGCGCTGGCTGCACTTCTTTATGTTGTTTGTGCCAGTCACAGGCTTGTGGATGGCTTCGGTGGGAATTGTCGGTTTGGCTCTCAACTTGCGCGCATATGACTTTGTGTCTCAAGAATTGCGCGCGGCTGAAGACCCAGAGTTTGAAACCTTCTATACCAAAAACATTTTGCTGAACGAGGGTATCCGCGCTTGGATGGCTCCTCAAGATCAGCCTCACGAACAATTTGTATTCCCTGAAGAGGTACTACCACGTGGTAACGCTCTCTAATAGAACTTCAGTAATGGGCGGAGGACGTGACCAGGAATCCACCGGTTTTGCTTGGTGGTCTGGTAACGCTCGCTTAATCAATCTATCTGGAAAACTGCTGGGTGCTCACGTTGCCCATGCTGGTTTAATAGTTTTCTGGGCTGGAGCGATGACTTTATTTGAAGTCGCTCACTTCATTCCTGAAAAGCCTCTGTATGAGCAAGGTTTTATCCTTATACCTCACCTCGCTACCTTAGGTTGGGGTGTTGGCCCTGGTGGTGAAATTATCGACACTTTCCCCTACTTTGTGGTTGGTGTAGTCCACCTGATTTCTTCAGCCGTATTGGGTTTTGGCGGTATTTATCATGCCGTCCGCGGTCCAGAAACCTTAGAAGAGTACTCCTCTTTCTTTGGTTATGACTGGAAAGACAAGAACAAAATGACCAATATCCTCGGTTTCCACCTAATTATTTTAGGATTAGGTGCGTTGCTGTTGGTATTAAAGGCAATGTTCTTCGGTGGTTTATACGACACTTGGGCACCTGGAGGTGGTGATGTTCGTATCATCACTAACCCAACACTCAACCCAGCGGTCATCTTCGGTTATCTCATCAAGTCTCCCTTCGGTGGCGATGGCTGGATTGTCAGCGTCGATAACCTGGAAGATGTTGTCGGCGGTCACATTTGGGTTGCCTTGATTTGTATTGCTGGTGGTATCTGGCACATCCTCACTAAGCCTTTTGCTTGGTCGCGTCGTGCATCGATCTGGTCTGGTGAGGCTTACCTCTCCTACAGCTTGGGCGCTTTGTCCTTGATGGGCTTTATTGCTTCTTGCATGGTGTGGTTTAACAACACTGTTTATCCTAGCGAATTCTATGGTCCTACTGGTGCCGAAGCGTCTCAAGCTCAAGCTATGACCTTCTTAATCCGCGACCAACGCTTGGGTGCTAACGTCGGTTCTGCACAAGGACCAACAGGTCTAGGTAAATACTTGATGCGCTCTCCCACTGGTGAAATTATCTTCGGTGGTGAAACCATGCGCTTCTGGGATTTCCGCGGCCCTTGGTTAGAGCCTTTGCGTGGCCCCAATGGTCTAGATCTGGACAAAATCAAGAACGACATTCAGCCTTGGCAAGTTCGCCGCGCCTCTGAATACATGACCCACGCTCCTTTGGGTTCTTTGAACTCTGTGGGTGGTGTGGCTACTGAAATCAACTCCTTCAACTACGTGTCTCCTCGCGCTTGGTTGGCAACCTCTCACTTCGTGTTAGGCTTCTTCTTCTTGATTGGTCACTTGTGGCACGCTGGTCGCGCCCGCGCTGCTGCTGGTGGTTTCGAGAAAGGCATTGACCGTGAGACTGAGCCAGTTTTGTTCATGAACGAACTTGACTAAGTTGGAAATTTTCTTTCATCACTGACAATTAAATGCTTTAGTAGCTCTTGTGTAAAAGCAAGAGCTTTTTTTATGTGTTTTAGCTTATTTATTTACCCACTCTAAAGTAATCTCAAAATTGGCTGTGGAAGTACCTTTGACTAGTAAAGGTGTGAGTTTACCCGATTCAATGCCTATTTCGATACCAAATTTCACGCTAGCTTTATTTGGCTTAACATTTTGTATTGCTTGTGCAATATCCTTGGAAAGAGATTCAACAACGGCAGTTACTTGGTGAAAATGTTGGGCTTGAACGCTGACTTTGCGATCGTCAATTGCCGTAGCTTCTACTTTGATATTCGTACCATCTGCAAGTTCTACCGGAATAATTTTGGTAAGGATTTCCATGTGGTTTTGATTGGATTGTTCCGTTTTAATAATATTTGAAATACCAGTAATCTATACTACTAGTTATCTCAATATATCTTCGCTCCCGAATGTAGTTCAACAAATCCATACCTGAAACTGAGCAAAATTGCTAAAAACCCGCTCAACCTCCACTTAAATTCATTGCCGCTAAAACAGATTTCTGACTAACCTCTTTGTAAACAGTATCTAAATACTTCATTACCACATCACTTGAGGTTAAATTTACAACATCTTCCTCTGCTTTTGCCAGAGGAATTACTCCCAATGTATCTAAAACTGTCTCGCTACTTGATGGTGCAATTACTACTAGAGATGACTCTAACGGCTCGTGATATTGCCAGAAAGCATCAATTTTTATAGAGTATTGAGGGCTAGGGATGGGTTGTTGAGTATTTTGTGTTTCAGGCACAGCAGCTTCAACTTTTGCGCTGCGTAACTTGCGTAAATCGCTAATAATTTGTTCTTTGGTGCGTCCGCGCAATTGAAACAGTACAAATGGGTCTTCGCTGAAGCGATCGCCTAATTGATAGTAAACTGCACCTACATGTTTACAAGGGTTTGCCTTATCTGGACAAGAGCATTTGCTATGAACGTCACCAAGGGTAAAAGGAAATAACGAAAGACCATTGGTTGTAAAGACTTCTTCCATATTTTGTGGCATTTCTCCCGCCAGTAATTTGGCAGCAAATATCGCCTTATGGGACATGGTTTCGATTACGTAGCCCCATTCTTCATCAGTAAAAGCATTAAGGGAAAGAGAAACCTTGTAAGGTTCTGCTTCACTACCTTGCACTCTAGCTAAAACTTTTGCACCTTTAAATTCAATGCTCAAAACATTTCCTTGACGAGAATAGTTTCTTGCACGTTCTAAGCGTTTTTTAAAGCGATAGGAATCTAGCAAATCAAGCCACCTCTGTGACCACCATTCTCGGCTTGCTTGTAGGGTGTCATTAGTCATAATTTTTACTTTAAAAGTATTAAGTTTTTTTGATGCTGAAGTTTGAAAGATTTAAATTCTTCATTCAGAATCTTCATCAATTACTGCATTGCGGTCAAGTATTAGTAAGTTGCGGAGTTGGTCTGTATCCATTTCTGTTAGCCATTCTTCACCTGCACTCACTACTTGTTCGGCAAGTTGTTTTTTGCTTTCAATCATGTCATGAATTTTTTCTTCTAAAGTGCCAGTACAGACAAATTTATGTACTTGGACGTTGCGAGTTTGACCGATACGAAATACTCGGTCTGTGGCTTGATTTTCAACAGCAGGATTCCACCATCTATCAAAGTGGAATACATGATTTGCTCGTGTTAAATTAAGTCCTACTCCACCCGCTTTCAGAGAAAGAATCATAATTGGGGGGCCTTGGGGGTCGTGCTGGAAACGGTCGATCATTTCCTCACGTTGTTTTTTACTAGTGCTGCCATATAAAAACAAGATTTCTCGTCCTAGCTGTGTTTCTAAATGAGGTTTGAGTAACTTGCCCCATTCCGCAAATTGAGTGAAGATTAACGCGCGATCGCCTTCTGCTAAAGCCACATCTAACATTTCCTCTAGCCTTTGCAATTTTGCTGAATGATGTTGTTCTAATGAGGCTGCTTTCAAATATTGGGCTGGATGATTGCAAATTTGTTTGAGCTTGACTAGTAAAGCTAAAATCATTCCCCGACGTTGCAATCCTTCAGCAGATTCTATTTCTGCTAAAGATGCTTCTACAACTTGTTGATAAAGTGTGGCTTGTTCGGGCGTAAGTCCACAAAATACGTTTATTTCTTGCTTTTCTGGCAAGTCTTGAATAATGTCGCGGTCTGTTTTCAAACGCCGCAGAATAAAAGGTTGCACTAAAGAACGCAATTGATTCAAAGAAGCGGCATCACCATACTTTTCAATTGGCATGGCAAACCGCCGCTGAAAAAATTGCCGATTGCCCAAATATCCAGGGTTGAGAAAATCTAAAATTGACCACAACTCTTGCAGTCGGTTTTCTACTGGCGTTCCGGTCAAAGCGATGCGGAATGTTGCCTCTAATTGCCGTACTGCCTGCGATTGCTTCGCTTCCGAATTTTTCACATTCTGGGCTTCATCTAAAACAATTGCTTGCCAAGAAATGCCTTGTAATGACTTAATATCGCGGTGAATCAACGAATAACTAGTAATAACTAAATCGTGCTTTTTGACTGCTTCTACAAATGTCTTCCCTTTGGGGCGTTTATCACCGTGATATTGCAAAACTTGGAGTGTAGGAGCAAATTTTTTCACTTCCCGTTCCCAGTTGCCTAAAACAGAAGTGGGACAAACCAATAAAGTTGGTTTTTCTAATGCATCTTGTTCTTTGAGATGGAGGAGAAAGGCAATAAATTGAATCGTTTTACCCAATCCCATATCATCAGCAAGACACGCACCCAAGCCCCAACGTTCTAGGAAAGCCAACCAAGCCGCACCGCGTTCTTGATAAGGTCGCAACTGTCCCTGAAAACTGGCTGGTGTGGGCAAAGGTGCGATCGCTTGATTGTTTGTGAGTGCGCCAATCAACTCTTGTAAAGCCCCAGATGCCTCAAAACTGACCACTGGTAATTTTTCTACTACCTGCGTATCCCCGGTACTGAGGCGCAAAGCATCTTCCAAAGAAAGCGCCATTTGGTCTTTACGAGAAGCAAAAAAGGCTTGGGCTGTCTTGATATCTTGGGGACGCAATTCTACCCACTCACCGTTAATTTCTACTAGGGGACTATTCAACGCCACTAATCTATCAAATTGAGCTTTAGAAATCGTTTGCCCACCAATGGCCAATTGCCATTGAAAATTCAATAGACTCTGCAAACCTAAGCGTCCTTGCTTTTTATTGGGAGTTTGGGCGCTAATTTTCAACCCCAAACGATTTGCCCATCCCTCGCGATTCGTCAAAGTAGGAGGCAAAATTACCCCTAAACCACTATCTTCAAACCTCCAAGCCACAGACTTGATAAACTCATAAGCTTGTAACGGGTTGAGGTGAGAAGATTGGGGAAATTCAGTTTCCAAACTGGATGCGATCGCCGGATACAATCGAGAAGCTAATCCTAAACCCCGCAAGAATGTTTCTTGAGGTTGGGCAATGGTACGATTTTGATAAATTAATTGTTCAACAGGGTTATCCCAAATAGTTGCCGCATCCACCACAAACTCAGGATCGTCAGCCGCTTGGAGAAAATACGCTAATATCCAATCACTTTCCCCTTCTTCTGGAGGCAGTAGTTGAAAACAGGTACGAAACAGCGTTTTTCCAGTCAATTGGTATTGTAACGGTAGAGTCCAAGCTTTGAGGGCTGCTTCCAGTCGTTCCACTGCCATTGCATCTGCATTGACTGTATTAGATGCACCAGTCAAAGCTTGCAACCATTGCCGCACCGCAGCTGGTAACGATGCGATCGCTCTAGTTTCAATCGCAGGTTGAGAACCCACCATCTCCCGCACTTGGGCATCTATGGTGTTGTTGAGAAATCCCAAAAGTAATTCTTGAGGTTCAATTGGCAAGTCTACTGCGAGATGGGAAGATGGGGAAGATGAGGGGGATGAGGAAGACAAAGAAGCAAAATTCCCAGTCCCCAGTTCCCAGTCCCCAGTCACCAATTCCTGACAGGTACGACAAGCCAATGGCATCTTCGCTGAGAATTTTTCCAAGCGAGTTCCGTCTATAGCACTATCTAACAGAACTTGCCATTTAGCGATCGCAGAACCATCGAATTGCCGCTGAATATTCGGTAAAAACTTACACCGCGAGATTAAGTCTAAACTCCAACGGGCAACCTGCGACCAAAAGCGTAAATCTCCACCCAAAAAGGCATCATCCCCATCAGCAGCATTCAGAGGAATAGATGTGAGAAATTTCATTGCTTCGCTGGGATTGAGACAAAAACCCTCGACTCGCCATGGTTGTAAATATTGCGGCAAGTCTGTTTCTAACCCCAAGCTAGCAGAATGCACGGGGGACAATGTTAGCCCTTCCTCGCTGTTTTCCAGGATGTGAGTTGGTAGAGTAATTATTTGGAACTGTGTTGGCAAACTAATTTCAACTGCATTGAGACTTTTTCGCGTTCTCCCAGAAGCAGCTACAGCAACTTGGGGTTGCGGCGTGAAGTTGGGAATTGTGATTTTCTGCAAACGCAACCACTCACTTAACTCAACTGGTGTCATCGCCAATGGATTTAATGGTATGTCTTTTGACGCACTGGCATCAAAATTTAACCGCGACGATCGCCAAGTTTCACCCCAAATAAATAAACAACTATTTTGATTCTTTAGTAACCAACTAGCGTGTAAAATTGCCATTGCCAAATACTCAGGTTTCTACCAAACTAAAGCATTAAAAAACAGGAAAATTTCTACTTTTGTTATCTGTTCGAGAAAATTCTTGATGTAAATAATGAGTTCATCAAATTGAACAGATATTATAAACATTAGTAATAATGCATTTTATCCTTAATCAAGTTTTAAAATATGAGACGACAGTAGCTAGATTATATGCATTCTCAACAGCAGGAGATTGTAAGGATATTGTTAAATGTTACAATTTATTGAAGATAAGACTTACCCAAACGCAACTTCTCTCAGACAGAATTTCAACTTACTGGTTGAGTCAGGATGCTTTTGTCATCAGGGCATCTGTTTGAGAAGCTACATCCAAATTAAAAGAAGTGTTGGGCTGTTTATCTCAAGCCAAACTTTTCAAGTTGGTGTAGCCATATTTGCAACGCTGGTTTTATTGTACAACCTGAGTTGCGAAGTCAGAATATCGAGATTTAGGGGTATAGAGAATAAATTAATTGTTTATTCTCCTGAATACCCTCCCTCTTACACTTCTAAATCCCCGGTTTTTATTCTCCTTATACCCTTACACCCCTGGTTTTACACCTTACCTCCACGAATAATCTTTTTACCTCAGTCTTAGACTTGTTTACCTTTGTATGTAATAGAAGCCAGCCAGAGGGCATAAATGTTAGGATTGCCACAGAGAGAGAATAGAAAAAGAGAAGGAAAAAAAACTGAATGGCAGAAGTTGATAAGTCAATATCCTTCGATGGACGGGATATTCGACTGAAAGTAGGCCTACTAGCTCCCCAAGCTGGTGGGTCAGTTTTGATAGAATCAGGGGACACAGCTGTTTTGGTGACGGCTACGCGATCGCAAGCCAGAGAAGGCATTGATTTTCTTCCCCTCACGGTAGATTACGAAGAAAGACTTTATGCCGCAGGTAGGATTCCCGGAGGAATCATGCGGCGCGAAGGTCGTCCCCCAGAAAAAACAATTCTCACCAGCCGTCTCATAGACCGTCCCCTGCGTCCTTTGTTCCCTTCATGGTTGCGGGATGACCTGCAAATTGTCGCCTTGACTTTATCGATGGACGAGTTAGTACCGCCCGACGTACTAGCTGTGACTGGCGCTTCTATTGCTACTTTAATTGCCCAAATTCCCTTTGATGGGCCAATGGCGGCAGTGCGAGTCGGTTTAGTGGGAGATGATTTCATTATTAATCCCACCTATGCAGAAATCGAAGCTGGAGACTTGGATTTAGTAGTAGCAGGTTCGCCCCATGGTGTGATCATGGTGGAGGCAGGAGCCAATCAGTTGCCAGAGCGAGATATTATCGAAGCGATCGATTTTGGCTACGAAGCAGTGCGAGACTTAATCAAAGCACAGCAAGATTTAGTAGCAGAACTGGGTCTGACAATAGTGCAAGCAGCACAACCAGAAGTAGACCCAACACTGGAAAATTATATCCGCGATCGCGCTAGCGATGAAATTAAAAAAATCCTGTCTCAATTTGAATTGGCTAAACCCGAACGCGATGCTGCTTTGGATGTCGTCAAAGAACAAATTGTGAGTGCGATCGCGGAACTTCCACAAGAAGACCCAATTCGAGTTGCCGCAACCGCAAATAGCAAGGCACTTGGTAATACTTTTAAAGACATTACTAAATACTTCATGCGCCGTCAAATCATCGAAGACAACGTTCGCGTTGACGGTCGCAAACTTGATGAAGTCCGCCCTGTTTCTTGTTTAGTTGATGTTTTACCTAAGCGAGTGCATGGCAGCGGTTTATTTAACCGCGGACTGACTCAGGTATTATCTGCTTGCACCCTCGGTACGCCTGGAGATGCCCAAAACCTGAATGATGATTTGCAAACAGACCAATCCAAACGTTATTTGCATCATTACAACTTCCCGCCCTTCTCGGTTGGGGAAACCAAGCCATTACGCGCGCCAGGAAGACGAGAAATCGGTCACGGTGCTTTAGCAGAGCGATCGCTTTTACCTGTGCTACCACCAAAAGAACAATTTCCCTACGTCATTCGTGTCGTCTCGGAAGTTCTTTCCTCTAACGGTTCCACCTCTATGGGTTCGGTGTGCGGTTCCACTCTGGCATTGATGGATGCTGGCGTACCAATTCTCAAACCCGTCAGCGGTGCGGCTATGGGTTTAATCAAAGAAGGGGAAGAAGTTAGAGTCTTAACTGACATCCAGGGCATTGAAGACTTTTTGGGTGACATGGACTTTAAAGTTGCCGGGACAGATAGCGGAATTACCGCTTTGCAAATGGATATGAAAATTTCCGGTCTGTCTTTGGATGTGATTGCCCAAGCCATTGACCAAGCTAAATCAGCTCGGTTGCACATTTTGGAAAAAATGCTCCAAACAATCCAGCAACCACGCGAAGAAACATCACCTTATGCCCCACGTCTTTTGACCATTAAGATCGATCCAGACACGATTGGTTTAGTCATCGGCCCCGGAGGCAAGACGATTAAGGGTATTACCGAAGAAACAGGAGCCAAAGTTGACATTGAAGATGATGGCACTGTTACAATCTCGGCTGTGGATGAAAACAAGGCGAAGAAAGCCCGGAACATCATCCAAGGCATGACTCGCAAGCTACATGAAGGTGATGTCTACGTAGGACGAGTAACTCGGATTATACCTATTGGTGCATTTGTGGAATTTCTGCCCGGCAAAGAAGGCATGATCCACATTTCTCAATTAGCTGACTACCGCGTTGGCAAAGTTGAGGATGAAGTAGCAGTCGGAGATGAAGTGATTGTCAAAGTGCGCGAGATTGACAATAAGGGACGGATTAATCTCACACGCTTGGGTATCCACCCAGATCAGGCAACTGCGGCGCGGGAAGCTGCGGCAGTGAATCGGTAAATCGATTTGGGATTTTAGATTCGCTCTAAAATCCGCGATGCCAAAAGCATTGGCATCGCCGTATGCTTCTCTCATTAGTTTTCAAAATCAAAATAGCGACAATAAATATTTTTGCCGTAACGCGCTGAGATGAATGGTGCGTTGCGGTTAGTTGTCAGTTGTCGTAGAGACGCGATTAATCGCGTCTGTACAAGAGTTAGTTGTCAGAAGGAATATTGAATTCTTTCTTTGCATCCCCCAATCCCCAGTCCCTAGTTCCTAGCTTTCTTCACACAAATAATCTTAAACCGAACGGTATTACATTATATCTTTGAGCATTTCTAAATGCTGCCGAACAGGGGCGAGGGTATTGGCAACAATCATTCCACTGGCGGCAACTGCTGGTAGACCTATACCAGGAAATATCGAGTCTCCACAACACATTAGTCCTGGTAAAGGTGTGCCGGGGCCAGGAAATAAACCTACTCCTGCTGATATAGCCGGGCCGTAAGAACCTCGGTGACGGCGAAGAAAGCGTTCGTGGGTTAAGGGTGTGCCTACAAGTGTGACTTCGCAACGCGAGCGAATATCGGGAATGATGCGCTCTAGCGCTTGCCACATCACTTCTGCACGCGATCGCTTTTGTTGCTCGTACTCTTGGCTTTTCCTGTCCATCCCTTGCCAAAGAGCATATGGTTCGTTACCAGGAGTATAGACGTGTATTACATGTTTGTCTGGGGGTGCTAGCGATGAATCTAAAACCGATGGAATCGATACCAAAACGAGATTCTGCGGAGATGTGATTCCTAATTCCCAGTCATTGACTATGATGTAGTGACAGGCTAAATCTGAGCGCAATCCTTGAGCATCAACGCCTAAATGGAGATGCATGAAACTATCGCACTCTGGTGTCGCCTGTCTTTGAGCGCGAAACTGTTTTGGTACAGCTCCTTCCGGCAGTAACTTTAGCGTATCCCAAACCGATGCATTAGATACGACTGCCCGACGCGCTCGGATCTCCTCGCCATTACGTAGTCGCACGCCCACCGCTCGTTTGCCTTCTACAAGTACTTGCTCGACATGAGCGCCAAGTATCAACCGACCACCGTGTTTCTCCAATCCTTGCAACAGAGCGTTAACTAAAGCACCACTGCCACCAACTGGATAATCAAGCACTACCCCTGGTCGATACCAATCGGCAAACATAAATGCTACCTCTGCGGCACTTGTCCCAGAAGCTGGGAGTCCAGAGAGGAGAAAACACAACATGTTCAGCCAGTTGTGGATAAAGGGGTCTTGAATGACACCGTCCATAATTCGGGAGAAAGGCCCCGTAAGTTTCCAGACATTGACAGCATGTCTAGGTAGAGATGGGGCAAAGCGGCTGATACTAATAGCTGCACCCAGATCGAAACGTAAGGCTGCTGGGGGGATAGCGATCGCAGCTTCAGCCAACGGTTCCATCACTTGTTGCAATTGTTGCCATTGGGCTACTGCATCAGAACCGCGAAGTCTCTTCAGCACCTGTGAAAATTGTTCCGCACCAACCGAGGTATCAAAATTACCTTCTGGTAAGCAGCAACCCCAGGTATTGTAGGTGATGCATTGCAAATCCGAGCCAATTGCATCTAGCACTTGTCGTAGAGGATTGGCAGAGGGACTGTAAGACAATCCAGAGTAGAGCGATGGCCCTGAGTCAAACTTAAATCCATTGCGCTCAAAAGTATGTGCTGCACCACCAGGGATAGAGTGACTCTCGCAAACTGTTACATCAAAACCATAGCGTGCCAAAACAGCAGCACAACTCAAACCCCCAATACCACTACCAATGATGACTACATCTGTCTGTTTCACTCACCGATTTCCCGCAAACAACACCCAAACTTCTATTAGCTTATACTGTCAAAGTAGAGACGCAATTAATCGCGTCTTTACTTTGAACTAGCGATCGTTAGTTATTTGTCAGTTGTCAGTTGTTAGTAGTCAAACTTTGAGTTTTAAGCTCAAAGCCGCAACGTTCGCACTCAAAGCTGTAACTTTCAGCATCAAAGCTGCAACTTTCACACTCAAAGCTACAACGTTCGCACTTAAAGGCTGAACTTTTGTTATCAAAAGCTCAACTTCTAAGCTCAAAAGCTAAAGAATCATCAGCTTCTTTATATTGATTAACTCTTTTACTGCTAAAAATCACTTCCTCTACTTCTTCATCTCCCAGTCAACAATCCCCAATCGCCTTAATAGTGATTATCCTGGAAGAAGTAGGGAAATCACCTTAGCGTAAATTGCCAGCAGGTGTCAGATGCTGCAAGCAGAACAGTTATTACAAGGTCGTTATCAAATCCAGTGCCAACTCGGTAACAATGGAATTCGGCAAACTTGGTTAGCTAAAGATTTACAAGCCTCGAATGCGGAAAAATCAACAGTTGTGGTCAAACTCCTTGCATTTGGCGGTACTATTCAGTGGGATGACCTGAAACTTTTTGAACGGGAAGCACAGATTCTCAAACAGCTACACCATCCTCGCATTCCTCAGTATCTTGATTATTTTTGTATTGATGACCACACACTCTGGTTTGGCTTAGTGCAAGAATATATTGCTGGTGAGTCACTGAAGGAAAAACTGACTGTTGGCGCAAGGGTGACAGAAAAGCGCGCTAAGAAGATTGCTGTTGAGGTTTTAAAAATTCTGATGTATTTACACGAGCTAAATCCGGGTGTTTTGCATCGGGATATCAAGCCGAGTAATTTAATTTGGGGTAAAGATAATCGAGTTTATTTAGTGGATTTTGGCGCAGTTCAAGATAAAGCTGCCAAAGAGGGCGTTACTTTTACTATTGTCGGTACTTATGGTTATGCGCCAATGGAACAATTTGGCGGTCGAGCAGTTCCAGCATCGGATCTTTATGCACTCGGAGCGACTTTGATTCATTTGTTAACTGGGGTTCCTCCTTCTGAATTACCCCAGCAAGATTTGCGATTGCAATTTGCTGACCGAGTTAACCTAAGTTCTAGTTTTGTCAGATGGTTACACAAGTTGACAGAACCCGCACCAGAGCAACGTTTTGCTAGTGCTCGTCAAGCTCTAGATGCTCTCAAATCTGGTCTTGCTATCAAACCTGTAACTCAAAAATTTATCAATAATTCTGGTTGCGGTATAAATAATCTTGCAGAAACCGTTCCCGAAGAAATTCTAGGATGGAATTGGGGTGCATTTCTACTGCCTTGGTTGTGGTTATGGACTAATCAAGTGTGGTATGGGTTGTTTTGTTTTGTACCTCATGGCTGGTGGATAATGGCTATTGGCCTTGGTGCGAAGGGCAACGAATGGGCTTGGAAAAGCAGACGTTGGCGCAGTATCGAACAATTCAAAGCCCATCAAAGAGGTTGGGCGATCGCAGGTATTCTGATTGGTGCGCCTATCAGTATTATGTTGTGGGTTAGAGCGATCGCTTTACTCAAAGATGTGTTGGGATAAAGAAGTCAGAAGAAAAAGGGGAAGGGGTAAAGGTTAAAGGGAAAGGGGGAGAACTTTATTTAATTCCTTTTCGCGCGAAGCCTTACCTCTGCCCCTCTGCTCCCCCACTCTACCCATTCACAGGCGATTCAACTACGCCTACAGGACAAGCAACATTTGTTCCGCCTAACCCACAATACCCGTTGGGATTCTTAGCCAAGTACTGCTGATGGTAGCCTTCGGCATAGTAAAACTCAGGCGCATCTAGGATTTCTGTCGTAATTTTTCCATAACCTGCGCTATTGAGAGCTTGCTGATAAGCGTCTCGTGATGCTTCTGCTTGCTGTTTTTGACTTTCAGAATACACGTAAATTCCGGAACGGTACTGAGTGCCAACGTCATTACCTTGGCGCATTCCTTGGGTGGGGTTGTGGCTTTCCCAAAAGACTTTGAGTAATTCTGAATAACTAATTACTTGGGGATCGAACACAACCAAGACCACTTCATTGTGACCAGTCCTGCCAGTACACACCTCTTCATAGGTAGGGTTGGGTGTAAACCCAGCAGCGTAACCGACAGCGGTGGTGTACACTCCTTCAAGTTGCCAGAATTTGCGTTCTGCACCCCAAAAACAGCCCAAGCCAAACAATGCTTTCTCTAATCCGTCGGGAAAAGGAGATTTCAGCGGATTCTTGTTGACATAGTGATGATCTGGTACTGATATAGAATCTGCCCGTCCTGGTAAAGCTTCTTGAGGAGTGGGCATAACCTGTTTTTTGCCAAATCCAAATAGTACCATTGCTTCTAACTCTGTTCTTTGGTATACATCTTTCATCTATTTAATATTGTAAAGATTCCGGCGATCGCTGACATTTTCTCAGCAACTTCAGTGTCAACAGTTAGGTTTTGCGATCGGTAAACAAGATATCAGATTTATCTGATAGCTAGTTTGGCAATTGGGAACGCTCGTCAACTAAATAGGGCTTGCTGAAAAAGTAACAAAAAGCCTTTGAAGGATTGATTAATTATTCAAGGAAGGTGAATACATAAGTTTTTGTTGTCTATAATTGAGCGAACTATAACGCTCAATCATGTTAGGCTCTAAAAAAGATGTATTTGTGAAAAATAGATATAAAAAATCATAAGACAACCACAACAGATGAGCAGACAACCGAAACGGTCTCTCGACTTGAGCGGACTGGCATCAAGTGGCATCAGGCAACTGTGAACCCGTTCTACGAAGTCGTTCTCGAAGAGGAGGGTGGTTTTCCCCTGTTGAAGCAACTGGCGTTCAACAGTCAACACCAAAGAAGTTTTTGTAGGGGCGCAAGGTCTTGCGCCCTTCTTAACTTTATTTATGCTTCTTCTGAATTTTCACTTTTATGCCCTGGAGAAGCTTCATAAAGCGCATCTAGATGTTGGCGCGCATCTTCGACGTTAATCGAACGCATAACTAATAAAGGTTCTTTGATTAAGTTCCCTGCATTATCCAACAACTCTGGATGGGGTATATACTGTCCTTTTGATGAGAGATAACCAAAATTACCTTGATTACCGATTGGTGAAGGTTTGCCAGGACAAGGACGCTCTCGATCGAAACTGAACATAATCAAGTTGCGAATTAAGTTAGCAACGGCTATGAATGCCAGAATTGTAAAAGCAAGAATGTAAAGTAGGTGTAACATCGGGTTTTCCTCCAGGGCAGCAAATCTTAAAACCTTATAATGTAGCGCTTCGCTTTGCGGATTCCGTTACTCACGGCGATCGCCAATATTTAACGCACTTTTAACGAGCCTTATGTTATATTGAAAAATTTTCAACCGTTATTCAAACAACGGTAGCATAGGATACATTAATTGTTAATAAAAATAATATTAAGGATTTTGTACTATCAATGCAATTTATTTACTGTCTCCATCCTGCCCATCGAGCTGCTGAGAACGGAAGCGCATTGCTACACTCCAACATTCTTGTACTAATTGATGCCAGGGCATTAACGTTGCCATATCAATCCCAACTTGTCCCTCAGTCGCAGTAAACAGCATCTTCGCAGTGTTTAGTTCCTCTTGTGCTTGCTTAACTCGTTCTAGCAAGCCAGATTGCTCTTGTTCGCTCATAAATGAGAGGTGCTCTGTTTCCAGAAAGTTACGCGATCGCGCAAACCAATACTGAAAATCTTCTAGCAGAGGTTCCAAAACCGTTTTCAGCAGATCGGATCCTGGTAAATTTGAGTCTCGCATAAATGAGAAGAAGAATTTTACTTTCTTAGTCAATATTAACGTAATTTACAATTCTTAATATTATTTTTAGCTCTTTCGTAGGAAAGATTTTTTCAAAAATCTGTGACAATCGTTACAAAAGTATCTATATATACTTTAAAAAACAGTAAATCAAATGATATAAAGAGCTTTTCAAGAAGTAGGACTTACGCAAAAATAACGAAAAAGGAACCAAAGAGGACATGGAATAATTAGAGGCTGAGAGGTTGTTTGCGTAAGTCCTAAGGAAGATGAAGTTGGTGTCTCTCATACAGCACACATAAATTCAACAGTTAAAATAGAAAGCTCAATAGCCAGGAATGAAAGTCGTTATAGTTGAAGAAGTCCACACATCATAATGCTCTGCTAGTAGTCTGCAAACCCACAATGACCAAGTGAGGGCAAGCAAAGGAAGTGAAGAAGTAACTAATCATAACTTTCTTTCCCCCCAGCTTGTCACCATCCAAAGTTCTTGGCGAACTGCTAGATTTGGGTAGATTTTTCCAAACGCCAACTGATAAATTACTTTTGCAATCACTTCGCTAATGGTTCAGCAGTCGATGTCGCCTAATCAAGCTACCAATCAGTCAGAACAACCTGAGAAAATGTATTTACCGCGTACCAGCGAATCAGAGAAGTTAAAGAAGATTCGTCACACCGCTTCCCATGTAATGGCGATGGCAGTACAAAAGCTGTTTCCGAAGGCGCAAGTTACCATCGGCCCCTGGATTGAAAATGGATTTTATTACGACTTTGACAATCCAGAACCATTTAGCGATAAGGATCTAAAAGCCATCCAAAAAGAGATGGTAAAGATTATCAATCGGAAATTGCCAGTGATTCGGGAAGAAGTTAACCGAGAAGAAGCCGAACGTCGAATTCAGAATATAAAAGAACCTTACAAGCTAGAAATCCTAGCAGACATTAAAGAAGAACCAATTACCATTTACCACATAGGGAATGAATGGTGGGATTTGTGCGCTGGGCCGCATGTAGAAAACACTAGCCAATTAAACCCCAAAGCAATTGAACTAGAAAGCGTAGCTGGCGCTTACTGGCGTGGGGATGAAACTAAAGCCCAGTTACAACGCATTTATGCTACTGCTTGGGAAACTCCCGAACAACTCACCGAGTATAAGCGGCGCAAAGAAGAAGCACTGCGGCGCGACCACCGCAAACTGGGTAAAGAACTAGGATTATTTGTTTTTTCTGACTTAGTGGGGCCGGGTTTACCTTTGTGGACACCCAAAGGTACTTTGTTGCGGAATCTTTTAGAAGACTTCCTCAAACAGGAACAACTAAAACGGGGTTATTTGCCTGTAGTAACCCCCCACATTGCCAAAGTCGATTTATTTAAAAAATCTGGACACTGGCAGAAATATAAAGAAGATATGTTTCCCTTAATGGCGGACGATGAAGAAGCCGCAGCACAGGAACAGGGCTTCGTGATGAAGCCGATGAATTGCCCTTTCCACATCCAAATATATCAAAGTGAGTTGCGTTCCTATCGGGAACTACCAATGCGCTTGGCGGAATTTGGTACTGTTTACCGCTACGAACAATCGGGGGAATTGGGCGGTTTAACGCGAGTGCGCGGTTTTACCGTAGATGATTCTCACCTCTTCGTCACTCCAGAACAGCTAGATAGCGAATTCCTCAACGTAGTGGATTTGATTTTGTCAGTGTTCAATAAACTGCAACTGAAGAACTTTAAAGCGAGACTGAGTTTCCGCCATCCGGCTAGCGATAAATATATCGGTGCTGATGAAGCTTGGGAAAAAGCCCAAGGTGCGATTCGTCGCGCAGTAGAACAGCTGGGGATGGAACATTTTGAAGGAATTGGGGAAGCAGCGTTTTACGGCCCCAAACTCGACTTTATTTTCAGCGATGCCTTAGACCGAGAATGGCAACTAGGAACTGTCCAGGTAGATTACAACTTACCAGAACGCTTTGAATTGGAATATGTTGCTGAGGATGGTTCTCGCAAACGCCCAGTAATGCTTCACCGCGCGCCTTTTGGTTCCTTAGAACGACTGATTGGCATTTTAATTGAAGAGTATGCGGGTGATTTTCCTTTATGGTTAGCGCCAGTGCAAGCTAGATTGCTGCCAGTGGGTGAAGTACAACTAGACTTTACTAAAGATGTGGTAGCCAAGATGCAAGCTTTGGGTATCCGTGCAGAAGTGGATACCAGTGGCGATCGCTTGGGTAAACTCATCCGCAACGCAGAGAAAGATAAAATACCAGTAATGGCAGTTATTGGCGCTAAGGAAGTGGAAACTAACACTTTAAGTATCCGTACACGCGCTTCTGGAGAGTTGGGCGCTATCTCTGTAGATGAGGTGCTGGATACAATGAAAAGTGCGATCGCTAAGTTCGAGAACTTCTAGCAAAAAGTAGGCTGGGCTTGCCTAGCCTACAAAATTATGTAGAAATTAATTAAAAATTAGGGCATTGCACAAAATAGGATGAATAACGAACCGCAAAGCACGCGAAGTACGCGAAGATAGATGCGAAACAAGTTGAGAATGTGCGCTGTAGATAATCAGTTGGAGAATATGAAATAAGCGATCGCTAACTTACCGCTCTTTGAGAATTAGGTTCGGGTACTGTTTTAGCAGTACTCAAGTCTGAACTACTATCTACTACAAAATCAGAACCAGACTGAGGAACTTGATAAAGCGATAAGTTGTTATTAACTGTACCTGATAAATAAGTCTCGCCTGCCACTCCACCTCCTAAATCTATAAATCCAAAGATTTCTTGTGTGGCTGTGTTGAAGTTAAATTTAAAATATTGACCAGTTGAAATACCATCTAAAACGTTGTTATAAGTGGCAATTGAATTATTTTGAGGGTCGAAAAAAGAGATATTGAGCGATTGTAAAACATTAGTTGCCCCAAGCCCATCTTCTGCAAAAATTGCTGGGGCTGTCTTTTCGTCATAACTAAATGAACCTTTAGCAGAATAACCTCCGTTACCATTCCAGCCAAAGTCAAATGTCACAGCTTGAGCGGGAGTTATTCCTATCAGTGCAATGTTAAAAGCTATAGCTATTGTTAGGGTTAGGATTGAAAAGAATCTATTCATAAATTTTGTTTTTTACTGTACTAAAATACAGTAAATCATGTTATTAATCTTTATTTCAGGGCAATTTAAGCTTGTTTGCTGCTTGGGAGCGCAATTTAGTTTCGTAAATCAGGCGATTAAAACACCAACATATTGGCATTGGGAAATCCGACTTTCTTAATTACGAATTACCAAGCCCCGTTGGGGCGGGCTGAGTGGGTATGGGGTGTGGGGGAAGAAATAGCCCCAACAACCTCCAGGGTTAAAAGCCCCGCCCTTTCAGGGCGCTTGCGTAGGGGTCAGAATCCTCTTTCAACGCCGTCTTCACTACACCCCACACCCTACCCTCCACACCCTGTTCAAGAATTAGTATTCTATGGGATGCTGGTTGATTGATTAGTGAGAATTTTTAGATGTCTGTTGTTTCTGGTGTTACTGTTACAGTCCCCGCCACAACTGCGAATTTAGGGCCTGGTTTTGACTGCATCGGCGCAGCTTTAACGCTGTACAACGAGTTCAAGTTTACTCGCCTGCAAGCAGGCGGGTTAATTATTCATGTCACAGGCACAGAAGCCGAACGAGTGCAAACTGATGAGAGTAATTTGCTCTATCAGGCATTCGTGCAGTTATATCAATATATAGAGCAAACGCCGCCGTCTGTGAAAATCGAGATTCAGTTGGGTGTACCACTGGCGCGGGGTTTGGGTAGTTCGGCAACAGCAATTGTTGGTGGGTTAGTTGGTGCTAATCAACTCGCGGGTGCGCCTCTATCTTTGTTGCAAGTCATGGAATTAGCGATCGCGATGGAAGGACATCCTGATAATGTAGTTCCAGCTTTACTGGGAGGATGCCGTCTTGCCGCTACCAGTCAAACCGGTTGGGAGATTTGTGATATTCCCTGGCATCAAGATATTGTGCCAGTAGTGGCAATTCCTGATTTTGAGCTTTCCACTAAGGAGGCGCGGCGGGTGCTGCCAACTGAGGTGAGTCGTGCCGATGCAATTTTTAATGTGGCACATCTCGGCTTATTATTGCGCGGTTTAGAAACTGGCAAGGGAGAATGGTTAAGGACGGCTTTACAAGATAAGTTACATCAGCCTTATCGTAAAGCTCTGATTCCTGGTTACGATGCTGTCAATGCGGCGGCAATTGCTGCTGGTGCTTATGGTATGACGATTAGTGGTGCTGGGCCGACATTGTTAGCTTTAACAAATGCTGCAAACTCAAATGCTGTAGAGACGGAGATGGCAGCAGCTTGGAAAGAAGCAGGAATTACAGCCACTGTGCGATCGCTTTCTCTTGATACCCAAGGCGCAAGCAGCTTTCACCAAGGATAAACGGCAATGATAGACCAAGTTACCATAGAAAAACTTATGGAAACAGCTTATATCAAGCCTTATGATGTGCTCTCTAATTACGAATTAGCATGATAGACCAAATTCAGGCAGAAATAACAACGCTGAAGTCTCAAATTCAAGTTCTTCAGCAAGAACGCTCTACCCTCACTATTAATAATGTCATATCTAGCGAGGATGATTCACCTCTAGCTATAGTTGAAGCTTACCGCCGCCACGCTAGGGAAAATCCCCAATTAGCTGTTGAACTCAAAGGTATTGAAGATGCGATCGCGGCTTTAGAAATTCAGCTACAGCAAAAACAAGTTCAATTAGGGCATTGGCAAATTGAATCAAAACAGCTTACCCCACAGCAGCAGCTAGAGGAAGCCAAACAAGTAGCTCAAGTTCACGCCCAACGCATTAATCAATTAGCAGCAGAACTAGGAACAGAAATCCGCTTGCTCAAAGCTTGTGCCGATCGTCTCAGTCCCATCTATTGGCAAGTGTATTACAAACCTTTCATCACTGGGTTCAAAACAATATCAGTTCCTCACGTGCGATCGGATGGGGAAGTCTGGACAATTGTCAACCGCATCGTTTAACAATTTAGCTTAAATTTTCTTTACAAAATTATGCCTTCATAGCAAAGCAATATTAAGACTTACGACGGTGGTGCGAGCCACCGTTTTTTGTTGCGTTTGCAAAAATTTACATTTAGGATAGTAATACACTAAAATTTAGTGAGTATTTATTCCTAAAAATCTTCAATAATTGACATCTACAGAGCACTTGTGCTTAATCAATGTTTAAAATTTCAGCTTTTAGAGATAGATGCCGTTTACAAAAGTACGAACTCCTTAATATAATGTAATTAAAAGTAAAAATGAAAAATGATTGTCATAAGTGATGATTCCTACTGAATTTCCTTGGCTTACAGCCATAATCCTCTTGCCCTTGGTGGCTGCCCTAGCCATCCCCTTGATTCCAGATAAAGAAGGCAAAACTGTCCGCTGGTATGGTTTAGGAGTAGCTTTTACAGACTTTGCCTTGATGATTTACGCCTTTTGGCATAGCTACGACTTCCAAAATTCAACATTCCAACTTGTAGAAAAATATTCTTGGATACCGCAGTTGGGTTTGAATTGGTCTGTAGGGGTTGATGGATTATCGATGCCCCTGGTGCTTCTAACAGGCTTAATTAACACTCTCGCAATCTTCGCGGCTTGGAAAGTTACCAACAAGCCGCGATTGTTTTATGGTCTGATGCTGGCAATGTACAGCGCTCAGTTAGGCGTATTTGTTGCCCAAGATTTGCTGTTGTTCTTCTTAATGTGGGAAATCGAGTTAGTACCTGTGTACTTGCTGATTTCTATCTGGGGAGGGCCAAAGCGCCGCTATGCAGCTACTAAATTTATTCTTTACACAGCCGCAGCATCAATATTTATCTTAGTTGCTGGTTTTGCAATGGCATTCTCTGGAGATACTGTCACCTTCGACATGGCAACTCTGGGAATGAAGCAGTACTCCCACACCTTAGAACTTTTGGTTTACGCAGGTTTCTTGATTGCCTTTGGCGTGAAGTTGCCAATTTTCCCGCTGCACACTTGGCTACCTGATGCCCACGGCGAAGCATCAGCACCTGGTTCGATGATTTTGGCTGGTGTGTTGTTGAAAATGGGTGGTTATGCTCTCATCCGCTTCAATGTTGAAATGTTGCCTAACGCCCATGTTTACTTTGCCCCAGTACTGGCAATCTTGGGTGTCGTGAACATTGTCTATGGTGCTTGCTGTGCCTTTGCCCAAACTAATCTCAAACGACGCTTGGCTTATTCTTCAATTGCCCACATGGGGTTTGTATTAATTGGTATTGCTTCTTATACAGAACTTGGTATTAGTGGTGCAGTCCTGCAAATGGTTTCCCACGGTTTAATTGCCGCTAGCTTATTCTTCTTATCTGGCGTAACTTACGAACGCACTCACACCTTGATGATGGATAAAATGGGCGGTATCGCCAAGGTAATGCCCAGAACCTTTGCTCTATTTACCGCTGGTTCAATGGCTTCTCTCGCCTTACCAGGAATGAGTGGCTTTGTCGGTGAATTGATGGTGTTCCTCGGTATCGCTAGCAGTGATGTTTACAGTTCTAGTTTCAAAGTTGTAGTTCTCCTGCTGTCAGCAGTTGGCGTGATTTTAACTCCGATTTACTTACTGTCAATGCTGCGCCAAGTATTCTACGGCAACCAAAGTGAAGAGTTACATCTAGATGCTGTAACACTTGATGTCAAACCCCGCGAACTGTTTATTACTGCTTGTTTGCTGCTGCCAATCATCGGTATCGGTTTCTATCCCAAGTTGGCAACGCAGACTTATGATGTAAAAACAGTAGAATTAGCAGCTCATGCTCGCCAAGTTCTACCAGTTATCGCTCACCAGCAACCATCAAGTTTATACTCGCGTATTTTTACAGCACCAACATTGGCTACTTCTGAGGTTGAAACTTTAATTAATATTGCAGAGTAAATTACTTCCCGAAAAGGGTGGTGCAAGTAAATTCTATATTTGAGGGGAATAAAGGGGCGATTTATAATCGCCCCTTAAATTTTTGATACTGATTGTCAGATTGAGAAAAAATTCGATTGATTTTCTCGCTTACCTCTGAAATGTGGAATATATTGGTACTTTCCCAAAAATACAATCGGCCTACAATTGGGAACGGGTGTATCTCAACTCAAGCAAATTAGATGAATGCTGATGATTTTTTTAACCAGGGATTAGATGAAAATCTGCAAGCAGAATATCAAGGAGCGATGTCTGACGACAAGCTGCTTTGCATCGACGCAGATTACACGCAGGCAATCAACCTTAATGATGACTGGGTAGAGGCTTACTATCACCAAGGTCTGATTAAGAGTGCCGAACTCAAAGATTATCAAGGAGCGATCGCTGACTTCGAGCGAGTCATAGAAATCGATCCGAATTGTGCTGAAGCATACTACCACCGAGCTAATGCTCGTTATTTTTTAGAAGATTACGAAGGGGCGATTGCCGATCATCATCAGGCGTTATTAATTAATCCTCAGTTCGCACAAGCTTACCACAGTCGAGGTAATGCTTATTTCATTATTGGTGACTACGATAACGCGATCGCAGATTATCACCAAACAATAGAACTGAGTACCCAATTAGCTAACTATATCCACCTTGATATTGCCAAGGCATTTCATTACCGAGGTGTTGAGCGTGGCGAACGCGGAGATATTCAAGGAGCGATCGCAGATTTTCAGCAAGCTTTACAGTGGCATCCTTATTCTGCCACAACCTACAGCAGTCGCGGGAGTGCTTACCATGCTTTAGGAGAATATCAACAAGCGATCGCCGATTACGAGCGATCGTTACAGTTAAATCCTGATTTACCAGAGGCTTATCATAACCGAGGCAATGCTCGCTATGCGCTCCAAGATTATCAAGGCGCAACTGAAGATTACAATCGTGCCTTAGAAATTTACCCCAATTTTGCGTTAGCATACCACAATCGCGGGCTTGTTCGCGCTCACCTAAAAGATTATTGGGCAGCCATTGAAGATTTTAACCAAGCTTTGTTGCTCAATTGTAATGACGCACAAACATTCTGCCAACGGGGTCTAGTGCGAGAAAAGATTGGAGACTACCAAGGAGCGATCGCAGACCTGAGCCTAGCATTGCAAATAAATCCCAATTTAGCTTTAGTTTATGGCTACCGAGCTAATATTTATCGCCAACTGGGAGCCTATCAACAAGCAATTGCAGATAGCAATCAACTTCTAGAACTCAATTCCAATATAGCTGAAGCATACTGCGATCGCGCTAGCGCTCATCGGCAATTAGGAGATTATCAAACAGCAATCGAAGATTATCATCGGGCATTGCAGATTAATCCCGATTTGGTAGAAGCTTTATACGGTCGAGGAGTTGCCCGCGAAAATCTACAAGACTATCACGGGGCAGTAAAAGACTACACTCAAGCAATAGAATTATTACCGGAATTTTCCCAAGCTTACTGTCATCGGGGTAATGCCCGTCGCCATTTAGGAACAGAACAAGGAGCGATGGCAGATTACAACAAAGCTTTACAAATTAATCCCAATTTATTAGAAGCTTACTATAACCGTGGTTCGCTACGTTATGCCCAAGCAGATTATGAGGGTGCAATTGCCGACTACACCCAAGCATTGCAAATCAATCCCCAAGTTGCAGCATTTTATAGCGATCGCGCCAATGCTCGCTATGTCCTCCAAGACTATCAAGGGGCTATTGAAGATTACGATCAGGCAATTGATATTAACCCTAGCTTTGCTGAAGACTGGTACAATCGAGGTCGTAGCCTTTCTATGTTAGGAGACTTGCAAGCAGCGCTGACAGATTTAGACCAAGCTTTGCAACTTCAGCCTCATTGGGCTTTAGCCTACATTGTGCGAGCTGATATCTACCGCAGTTTGGAATACTATCAAAGAGCAATTGCCGATTTCCAAAAAGCTGCCGAACTTTGTTATTTAGAAGGAAATCTCCAGTATTATCAACAAATTTTAGATGCGATCGCCGAACTTCAGCAATAATCTGAGGGACTTTCCAATACCGAAATCCCACTAGTACCGCAAGGCTGAATAAAAAATTAAAAGCTAATACAAAATAAGCGTTTCGTTGATTTGGAATGATGGTTTATTTACGCCACGCTGTACTAGGCAATTGTTAACAATCAGGACGCAATATATAGCAGGAGGCAGAAGGCAGGAGGTAAAACATTACTTTCCTAACATCCACGCTTTCAAGATGTCCTAACCTTTAATTCGCTTGCTATAATTTATTTCTTTGAATAACTATAGGCTTTTATAACCTGATATATATATACTACGGTTAATTTATCGAAAAATCGTATTATAGTTATGGTGTCTTTATACTCAAGCTTTGCTACCCCAGCCAGTACAAACACTAAGCAGGTTTTCACACGTAGGTCATTTCTTCCAGAACACCAAAATAGTCTTTGGAAGATAGAAACAGGTTTTGTCAGGACTTATACTTATTTGGAAGATGGTACAACCGTAGCTTTAGGATTGTGGGGTCGCGGAGATATTGTAAGCAAAGCTTTATCAAAATTACAACCGTATCAAATGGAATGTCTGACGAAAGTGGAAGCAACAAGCTTACCACTAGAGGATTGGCATCACCAAACAGAAACTCTGCTAGCCCACATCCAACAGGCTGAAGAGTTGATGGTCATTCGCAGTTATAAAAAAGTGGATACCATGCTGATTAAGTTACTAGCATGGTTATCGAAAAAGTTTGGTTCGGAAGTTGAGAAGGGACGTTTGATAGATATGCGTCTAACTCATGAAGATTTAGCCGAGATGTTGGGTTCCACCCGCGTGACAATTACTCGTGTATTGGGACAGTTTGAGCAGGAAGGTTTAATAGACCGTCTATCCCTACATCGAATTGTGCTGCGAGAAGAAGACATTTGGTACTATGAAATCTAGATTGTGGCTCAATTTAAATACTAGACTTCTTGCAGAAGTCGGGAAAAGGGGAAGGTGGGGTTCCTCTGGGGATAAGGGG
>NZ_JAECZA010000066.1 GCF_016056275.1 Dendronalium phyllosphericum CENA369
GGGAAAGAAGACGCGGGGAAGGGGGGACGCGGGGATGCGGAGAATTTATCACAAACACTCTCCGAGTCTCACTATCTCCCCCTCTCCGCGTCTGCTTCATCTTCGGCGGTAACTATAGAAGTAGCCCACGAAATACTAATTCGCCACTGGTCAACATTACGCTGGTGGTTAGAAGAAAATCGTGCCAGATTGCGATCGCATCGTCAAATCGAACAAGCAGCTGCTTTGTGGAAGCAAAACAATGAAGAACCTGATTTTTTATTGTGCGGCGTTCGGCTAGCAGCAGCAGAAGAAATTTACATTAATTACGTTGATGAATTATCTGTTGATGTCCAAAATTTTCTTGATGCTTGTTTACAAAAAAGACGACAACAAAAACAAAAAGAAGAAAGTCTTCTCAAACAAGCTCAAAGAACTGTAGCAATTATTAGTATTCTGGGATTGACTGCTTTCGGTTTAGCTGTTTTGGCTTATCAGCAAACTCAAAAAGCTCAATTGCGAGAATTACAAGCTTTGAATGCTTTATCAGAAAACTTTCTTCTCTCTAATAAGCAGTTAGAAGCATTACTAACTAGCGTTCGAGCAGGTAGGGAATTACAGAAAATAACTCCTGGAATTCCAGTTAATATCCAAACTCAAGCCTTAACTATCCTGCAAGAGGCAGTTTATGGAACTCAAGAACGCAATCGCTTGATGCACAATGCTTGGGTTACTAGCGTCAGTTTCTCACCTGATGGGCAAATAATCGCTTCTGCCAGCGCTGACAATACAATTAAACTCTGGAGTCCTGATGGCAAATTACTTACCACGCTCACAGGGCATAGCGATGGAGTAAATAGTGTCGCTTTCTCACCCGATAGTGAAATTTTAGCCTCTGCTAGTACTGACAAGACTATCAAACTCTGGAGTCGTGATGGCAAGCTCCTCAAAACTTTTACAGGACATATTGATGGAGTGAATAGCGTCACTTTCTCGCCTAACGGCAAGATAATTGCCTCTGGTAGTAATGACAATACAGTTAGGCTTTGGAGTCGTAACGGGAAGTTACTCTCAATTCTTAACGGACACAGCCGAGGTGTAAATAGTGTGAGTTTCTCGCCGCAAGGCGATATTATTGCCTCTGCCAGCGATGACGGTAAAGTTAAACTTTGGAGTTCGGATGGTCGTTTGCTAACAACTATACCAGCCCACGAGCGAGAAGTATTGGGTGTTAGTTTTAGCCCAGATGGACAAACAATTGCTTCTGCTAGTGCCGATCGCACTGTTAAACTATGGAGTCGTAACGGTACTTTGCTCAGAACTCTCGAAGAACATAAAGATCGCGTCTGGAAAGTCGTATTCTCCAACGATGGCAATACAATTGCTACTGCTAGCGCTGATAAAACTATCAAACTCTGGACTCGTACGGGTAACTTGTTGGCTACACTTCAAGGGCATAGCCATGAAGTAAATAGTGTCAATTTTAGCCCAGATGGCAAGACAATTGCCTCAGCTAGTGATGACAACACTGTAAGACTTTGGAATCTGGACAAAACCCTGCCAAAAACTTTTTATGGGCACAAAGGCAGTGTGAATTATGTCAGCTTCATCTCTAATGGTAATGCGTTCACTGGAGGTGTTGGCGGAGCCATCGCCTCGCTCAGTACTGATAACACCATGAAATTCTGGAGCTTAGACGGTCAGTTGCTCAAAACATTACCTTCGCCAATTAATAATGTCACCAGCATCAGCTTTACTAGCGATGGCAAAACAGTTGCTTTGGCAAGTGCAGACCATACTATCCAAATTCGGCAACTAGAAGGGAAGTTGCTTCACACCTTTGCAGATCGTAGCAATTGGGTAATGAGCATGAGTTTTAGTCCCGATAACCAAACCCTTGTTTCTGGTGGTGCTGACAAAACTGTTAAACTCTGGAGTTTCGACGGTCGTTTGCTCAAAACCCTCCAAGGACATAGCGGTTGGGTGACTAAGGTGAAATTTAGCCCAGATGGCAAAACAATTGCTTCTGCTAGTGCAGACAAAACCATTAAACTCTGGAGTTTGGATGGTTCTCTGCTTAAAACCTTGCAAGGCCATAGCGCTAGTGTCTGGGATATTAGTTTCGCTCCCGACGGTCAAACTATAGCTTCAGCCAGTCAGGATAAAACTATTAAACTCTGGAGTTTGGACGGTTCTCTGCTCCAAACCTTGCAAGGGCATAGCGATTTAGTTTCTAACCTGAATTTTTCACCTGACGGCAAAATGCTGGCCTCAGCCAGCGATGATGGTACTATCAAACTCTGGAGTGTTACCAATGGTGTCTTGCTCAAAACCTTTCAAGGACATAACGGTAGCGTGAAAAGCGTTAGTTTTAGTCCCAATGCCAAAATCCTAGCTTCGGGCGGTCAGGATGCCACAGTCAAATTGTGGAACTTGGAGAATATAGAACTGCAAACATTAGATATCGATCGATTGTTAACCAAAGCCTGCGATCGCCTGCATGATTATTTAATCACTAACCCCGATATCACAACCGAAGAATATCAACTTTGTTTTGGTAGCTAAATTGCTCTGGTAGACTGAACTATAACAGCTATCGCTTAAAATAACAGCAGTATTTTCATTCCTTCAGGCGCGGATGGGTAGCTGTTTGAAATCAAATTTTGGCAAATGAGCTTGAAACCCTTTTAACATCAGGCTTGCGAACAAAATATCTCTTTTAGTCGCCGCGCACCTTATCTAGAAAGGGTTTTAGCCATTTACTGATTACTGGGTAACAATTTTTTATGCTATCATTACCTCATTCGCGCAACAGAACCTTGAAAACTCAATATAGACTGTATTCCAGGCGACCGCTGTTGAAATTTCACTTAATCCCTATTAGGGATTGAAACTTTGCCCACGAGCGATCGCCCTAGCTTTTTTAAGTTGAAATTTCACTTAATCCCTATTAGGGATTGAAACGAAGTTTTTGAATGGGCCCAACTTTACCAAAGACGTTGAAATTTCACTTAATCCCTATTAGGGATTGAAACTTGCATTATTAGAATCTCAAGGGGCATGCGAACTAAGTTGAAATTTCACTTAATCCCTATTAGGGATTGAAACAGAATTCCTCAATCCAAATCTGAACAAATTGATACACGTTGAAATTTCACTTAATCCCTATTAGGGATTGAAACCACTGTCGAACGATCAATGAAGGAAACGATAAAAAGTTGAAATTTCACTTAATCCCTATTAGGGATTGAAACCTACAGGGTAGATGGCGTGATCGTCTATATTAAAACGTTGAAATTTCACTTAATCCCTATTAGGGATTGAAACTTTTAGTATTAGACCATAAGTAAAAAACAAGTAACCGAAGTTGAAATTTCACTTAATCCCTATTAGGGATTGAAACATTTTATATAATGAAAGCCCCTTGCGGGGCTATTTCGTTGAAATTTCACTTAATCCCTATTAGGGATTGAAACTACAATATACGCTCTTTCCTCCAATCCAAGCAACATGGTTGAAATTTCACTTAATCCCTATTAGGGATTGAAACTATTTAACTCCTTTTACTGAGCGTGAACAGATGGGTTGAAATTTCACTTAATCCCTATTAGGGATTGAAACCCAGAATTCATAGCGCTCGGTGCGTTCGATGATTGTTGAAATTTCACTTAATCCCTATTAGGGATTGAAACAACGAGAAAGGAGGGCGATCGCCCTTAAAAATAATGTTGAAATTTCACTTAATCCCTATTAGGGATTGAAACCGATTTATCAAATTTTTGAGACATAGTACAATCTAGTTGAAATTTCACTTAATCCCTATTAGGGATTGAAACGAAAATGGAGAATTTGACGGAAACAAATACAATTGGTTGAAATTTCACTTAATCCCTATTAGGGATTGAAACGACACATTCAGATCCTACTTGGCGAAGATAAGAGCGTTGAAATTTCACTTAATCCCTATTAGGGATTGAAACTCATTTAAAAATATGATTGTAACACCCATGTGTCTATAAGTTGAAATTTCACTTAATCCCTATTAGGGATTGAAACCTCAGGATATTTGCCGGACAACAATGCTTTAAATGTTGAAATTTCACTTAATCCCTATTAGGGATTGAAACTAACGATCCTTATATAAGGGCACAATGTACCAGAATGTTGAAATTTCACTTAATCCCTATTAGGGATTGAAACTTAAAATACTTGGCTTAGTACTAAGTTGCCGGATTTGTTGAAATTTCACTTAATCCCTATTAGGGATTGAAACCTGGATAATTCCCTTGTGGCAAAGTCTTCTCTATGGGTTGAAATTTCACTTAATCCCTATTAGGGATTGAAACGCACTTGTAGCGGGGGACGGATGACGGGAAGTCAAGTTAAAATTTCACTTTGCTGTTTTTTAATTCGTCGAACTCACGTTAATCTTATATGAGATTCATTTAGTCAAATGAGATATGACTAACAAATTTCTACTAAACTTGATTTGCTGGTATTTTGGCGAACAAATTCTCTCCTAAAAAATATAGTATATTGCTGTAGATTTAAGAGGGCGAACGATGGGACTCGAACCCACGGATGGTGGTACCACAAACCACTGCCTTAACCACTTGGCTACGCTCGCCATTCAATATCTTGATTATACAATTTTTTAGAGTAGCAATCAAGAGTTTTTATTCAAGGAACGGACTCAGTTAATTTAGAGTCTTTGGAGTGCGACAATCATAGCATATCACAGTTAGGAAATATGAAAGCTTTGACTATCATGACATATGTGGGAGCAGCAGGACTAGCTGTATGTGGTGTGACAATGGCGAAGACTAATCCCAGTCAGCCTGAGTATGAGGAGTATGCTATGCAACGGCTGACGCAATACTTAAAACAAGATGTTTGTAATAAGACATCAAGATTAATAGAAAATTTACTACATTCAAAATGTGACAAACTTGTAGATTCGGCTAACCCCCAAATCAAGGATATTTTAGCAGCAACTACGCAAAGACAAGATTTCGTTGTTTTTAGTGTTTACCGCACGGATTTAAAAGTGAGTGCTTGGCTACCTTCTTATAAATTTGAAACGGTGGGTGCATTTAATAACTTTTATACTTATAGTGCCGAACAGCAATAAAGTATGCCGAAGAGCGATCGCCTCCTCAAAAACCGCTCGATTTGACGCTAAAATTTTGTTGTCGCTCTAGCTGAGAGCCTGCAAAATAGTAACCGAGAGTTACACTTTTATCCATGTCATCTGCCTATTTGCTAGTATCCCACGGAAGCCGTGACCCCCGCCCAGAAATTGCTATGCAGCAATTAGCAACTCTAGTACAAAACAAACTGCAAAAAAACTCGCTAGAACTGACACCTGCCATTAATAGCGTATCCTCCCCAAAGTCCGAAATGGTAGGTATAGCTTTTTTGGAAATGCGTCCTGAGCCATTGCACGAGCAGATTAAACAATTTGTCCAGCGTACTTTGGCATCAAAGGGCGATCGCCTGAAGATTATACCGTTATTTCTGCTACCGGGAGTGCATGTGATGACAGACATTCCCGCTGAAATTGCCTTGGCACAACAGACTCTTGGCGAAAATATCATCATTGACTTACAACCATACTTAGGCAGTCATCCTGGTTTAGAGACATTGCTGGCAAAGCAAATAGCAGCCATCAAAGCACAAGCATGGATTGTATTAGCTCACGGTAGTCGTCGTTCGGATTCGCAAAAATTGGTAGAAACAATAGCAGCAAATCTGGGTGGAGTAGCTGCTTATTTGTCTGTATCGCCGAGTTTAGAATCGCAGGTAGAACAGTTAGTTGCTGCTGGCAATAGAGAAATTGCAATTTTGCCATACTTTTTATTCGCAGGCGGCATAACCGATGCGATCGCCCAGGCAGTAGAAAAGCTAAAATTACAATTCCCTGCTGTAACTTTCCAACTGGCTCAACCTTTGGGAGCAAGTGCAGAACTAGCTGATTTGATTGGGGATTTCATGTATAAATGAACTGCACAGAACAAAAGGGACAAAAGTATTTGGGCAAAGTTTATTTAGTAGGTGCGGGGCCTGGAGATCCAGGGCTAATGACTCTCAAAGGCAAAAGCTTGTTGGAATGTGCAGATGTCGTAATTTATGATGCCTTAGTGAGTCCGGCAATTCTAGCAATGATTAATCCCCAAGCAGAAAAAATCAACGCTGGTAAGCGGATGGGGAGACATTCGTTATTACAGGAAGAAACAACTTCTCTGTTGATGGAAAAAGCTCAAGATAATGCCATAGTCGTGCGACTTAAAGGTGGCGATCCGTTTATCTTTGGTCGCGGTGGCGAAGAGATGGCAGAACTAGTAGAAGCTGGAGTATCTGTAGAAGTTGTGCCAGGGATTACATCGGGAATTGCAGCGCCAGCTTATGCAGGCATTCCCTTAACACATAGATTGTACAGTTCATCTGTCACTTTTGTTACAGGACATGAGGCAGCAGGGAAGTATCGACCGACAGTAAATTGGCAAGCGATCGCCCACGGTTCCGAAACGATTGTAATATACATGGGAATCCACAATCTGCCTTACATTGTGGAACAGCTAAGTACAGCAGGATTGAGCCTAGAAACACCAATAGCTTTGGTGCGTTGGGGTACGCGACCCGACCAAGAAGAATTGATTGGTAAATTAGGAACAATTATCGAGCAAGTAGAAAAGACAGGATTTGGCGCACCTGCGATCGCAGTTATTGGGCAAGTAGTGAATATGCACAGCATTTTGTCTGAGTGTCGTCCAGTTTGATGATTAGTGTCAAGCTTATCCAATAACAAAAGCTAAAAAGGACTATCCCTACTAGTTAGCTTACTCGCCATTCTGCTGATTAAAAAGGCGATCGCGTCTTTACCATCTTTCATGGAGTAGAAGCAGGAAAACTACATCTAGCTTGGGTGATGTCCGCAAATGAAACAACCGATTGGAAGCCAGCAGACTGGGGAGAAATTTTCGCCTCGCACTCGCCTTCTTGGCTAGCAGAACATTTCCGTAATTATGCAGACACCATCGAGTCTCCGATTCGGCTTTCTGTTGTAGTTGGTTGTTGTCCGCGCTGGCACGTACCAGGGGTAATGCTTCTGGGTGACGCTGCACACCCAATGTCTCCCGTCCGCGCCCAAGGAATTAATGTCGCATTGCGCGATGCGATCGTTGCTGCTAATCATCTAGTACCGTTGTTACAAACATCAGCCGAACACCAGGAAATTGATAGAGCATTAACGCAAATTCAAGCAGAACGCGAACCAGAAATTATCCGCGCCCAAAAACTCCAGTTAGCAGAAGCCGCCCAAGGCGAACTACTACGAAAAAATTCACTGCTGCGATCGCTTTTGACTAAACTTCCTCTTTTGCTGCGTAAGCAAATTCAACGCTCTTGGTTAAAACGACAATATGAAATGCGCCAAGGCATAACAAAAGTCCAGTTAACTGTGTAACGTATTTATTGAATTTGGCATAACTGCGATCGCAGCAATTGGAAAGTAGCGAATATGCACAGCATTTTTTCTGGGTGTTGTCCAGTTCAATAATTGGTGTCAAACTTGTCCAAGTAAACTAAGCTATATCAAGTAGTTTCGTTATTCTTACAAACTTAAGAATATGGAACATGAATACTATAAACAGTACTTACATTTCAAAACTGTTGGTCTTCACTCTGAGGCAAAACAAACTCTTCAGCAGTTTATTGTTTCGTTTGCTTCCATTGCAGAAAAAGAAAAATGGACTCGTGAGTTTCTAGAAGCTAAATGGAGCCACCATAGACGAATGCCAGGAGATTCTATCAGAAATTGAGTTTATTAAAGAACTTGATACTCAAAAGACTCAAGAAGGATTCCTTAATGAGGTTCAGTCAAAAGTGCTTGAATACCTCAACCGATTGGATAGCGCTTAGTAGCTCTTCGGGTGTGTATGGCTTATTTATACAGGCATCAGCACCTTGTTTCTTTGCCCATAACTGGTGAATTGCCCGATTTTTAGCACTACAAATTACTATTGGCACTTTTTGATAAATTGGATGATTTTTGAGAAAGTGGCATAATTCAAAGCCATTCATTCCTGGCATTACTACATCAATGACGATCGCATCTGGTTTTTCTTCTAAGGCAATTTCTAAAGCCTCTCTAGCAGTAGTGGCTGTAAGAGTCTTGTAACCCCTATCTCCCAGGTAATGAGTTATTAATTTTAATTTATTAAAAGAACTTTCTATAATCAGAATTGTGCCCACCCATGTAATACTCAATCCTGAATCTCCGAAATAAGTTTTGGTGTATTTATTCTAGTTATTGGGTAAATTACACAATGTGCTGAAAGATAACTTTTAGTAAATCTCCTTGAGTAAAAGACTTATTTAAATAGCCCGAAGCTTTGACCAGTTTAGCTCTTGCTCTATCGATCAAACTGGTTTTTCTCGACACCATAATTACAGGTGTATTTTTAAAATATGAATGTTTACGCAATAATGAGCATAGCTCATAGCCATCTAAATTTGGCATATCCACATCTAATAAAATTATGTCTGGTTTGGTACGGAGAATTTCCATTAATGCTTTTAAGGAATCTGTTACTCCGATTACCGAAAATATTTGCTCGTCTAAAAAGTCTTTAATGACATTCAGCATGGCTGGGTTGTCATCAATACAGAATATTGTATAAGTTTTTTTATCAATAGAAGGTTGAGAAGTTTGAATTTGCTGGGATAAAAAGCGTTTAGAATGTTCTGCTACCCGATCGCCACTTATTCTCGACTGTGACGGCTCAGTTTTGAGTTGAGCTTGTAACTGAGTTTGCTGGGAAAATTGCGATCGCTGTTCTTGATGAACTGATGACTGGAAATTTCCTGGATAGGGCGATCCTTTTTGGCATTGTTCGACTAATAAACGAAGATTCAGATGACAGAACTTTGGCATATCATCTAGAAAACTTTCCCCAATAAATTCATAACTTCCCTCTTCTAAGTCCAGAAAAGACTCTAGAACTTCTAGCGCTAACTGCTCAATCAGCATTGCTGCTTGCAAAGGACTAATATATTTTTGACTCACTAACCAGCAAATAGCTAGATAATCTGGGTTAGGTATTACCTGATTCTCAATATCAGTTTCAAATATCGCCTGTAACTGCTCGTGAATCCCGCAAGGAAGAGTAGAAATGTGCTGACTCAAGCGTTGCAAGTTTCTGTAAAGCGGCTCAAACATTTTTTCTGAGTAGCAAGCATAAATCAGCTTACCCTCTTCTATATATATTGACCAAGAACCTGAAGTGCTAAATACTTGTAAACAGCCACTAACAGACTTAGCAGTAATTTTTTTTAACAGAGATAAAGGTTGGAGTTTTTGGAAAAATCTATATCTACTAATGGGAAGTGTCTTCATTGGGATAAACTTCAGATAAAATTAATATTCGCAGGCCAAATAGGCGAATTCCGTTGTAGAATTCCCTGCAATATGTTAAAAAGTAGCGTTCAAATAAATATAACTGTCATATTTGAGTTAGTACAGAGATTCTTCACCCCTAACTCCTAATTTCCCAATATCTGTTAAGCTATTATCTATTGAACTCTTATTTTTTGTGGTAGACCCTGTCATATCCTTACCAAATAGCGAAATAGTCCAACCATTCATTAGAAAATAGTATTTCAAAAATTAGTTAGATTTTCTGTATCTTTGGCTAATCTGGCTAATCTAACCCTAACTTAAATCTTACAAATAGACTATTGGCTCTCGCCCTTCAGTATTAAAAGTATTGCTGATATCCGTATTATCCAATGTGCGATTACAGCCAATCTAGTCTTATAGTGTCAGCATTGTATGTACTCGGTCGAAAAATTTTTACTTAGAAAAGTAGTATTTTATACTTATTTTGTAGAAGTTTTAGGTTTTGTACAAGTGGCAGATTGTAAAGATGTTCTTTGGGAAGCTTGAGCAAAATTATTGTTTACAGATTAAGAATGGTAAATTTCTACTAAGAGTAAGTTAGTTGATGATTTAAACCAGGGAAGTAGGTAGTAAAAGTCATGAAGACTAACTTAACAGCAGTAAATTCTTCATAGGTACTAGAAAATGGTACTAGTTTTGTGTTGTCGAAAATAGTTTATCTGCATTATTTTGATTGCCAAATCCAAAAATTTACAGCAAAATTCAAAAAGTATAGTTTGTGTCATAAAAATAGCTGTCTTCGGCTAAATGCTAGATAACAAGTAATTCACTTACATATATTCAGATTACTATCAATTTTCATCAAAGCCGGAAAAATATCTGAAACTCACGATAAACAGGTAGATAAAATAGAAAAAGTAATTAATTATCTTCTTACAGATATTTATTGATTTACATATCCTGAAACCGCAAAAATGTACAGTAGAACATATTTTTCTGAGATTCTTTCACTCTGATTTTAAAATACTGAATGCTGAGTAAAAGTCAATGAATAAATTAAGTAGACTTTTGTGCATTCTAGTGTTTGCAGTTCTTAAGAGGATGTTTTAAAAGTCTTTAGTGATGTATCAAATATTTGACGATCGCCTTTAAATCCATGCCACTCTCTACAAGTCTCGTAACCGCAAGGGTGCAGTGGCTCACCTTCAAAAGCAGGCTGTTTGATTCCCTAAAAGGCTAGAGTTGGGTAGCGTGTGTTGTTGCGTCAGGGTAACGAACCGTAAATATTTAGCGGTGCGTTATCCCTAGTCTTCCTATTTGACTGTCATAGCTTGTCTATAACAGGCAAACTCCATTGTGAAGGTGGCCATACCAGAAGTGAGCGATCGCAAGTCTGTAGAATAGCCAAACATTTTCACCAGTGGAACTTCAGCGCGAATCACTGTGTATCCCTGCATAGTCTCGGAACCCAACAGCAAACCCAGGCGGGAAGACAAATCGCCCTGAACTCGTCCCATGAACTCGTTGGGTGTTTCCACTTCTACAAGCATGATGGGTTCGAGGATGTGGGGTTTGGCTTTGGCGATCGCACCTTCAAGCGCTTGATGCGAACCCGACCTAAAAGCCATTTCAGAAGAGTCAATTGGATGATATGAACCCCCTTCCAAAACGACTTTCACCCCAGTTACGGGATAACCTTCCAACACTCCAGATTGCAACGCCTCACGGAAACCTTTCTCACAAGCAGGGATGTACTCTTTGGGAATCGCACCCCCAACGACTCGGTTTTCAAAGACAAACGGCTCATCTGTAGGTTCAATCCACCCAGAGACATGGGCGTATTGACCGGGGCCGCCTGACTGTTTCTTAAGTCGGTAGTCAAAGGTTGCTCGTTGTCCAATAGTTTCCCGATAAGCTACGGCGGGAGTTCCGACGTAGACCTCGGCGTTATATTCCCGTTGAATGCGTTCTACGTAAATTTCTAGGTGGAGTTCGCCCATCCCAGAAATTAGAGTTGCCCCAGATTCAGGGTCAATGCTGACTCTAAAAGTTGGGTCTTCCCGTTGAAAGCAGTGGAGGGCTTTGGAAAGGCGATCGCCATCTTCTTGTTTTTTGGGCGTAATTGCTAGCGTAATTACGGGTTCCGGTACAAACATCTTCTCTAAAGACACCAATGGTTCTCCAGAACAGAACGTATCGCCGGAAGCACAATCAACACCCAACAGAGCCACAATATCCCCTGCCACAGCAACTTTCACCTCTTCGCGCTTATTGGCGTGCATTTTCACCAATCGCCCGATTTGCACCCGTTGTCCGGTACGGGAGTTGTAGACGGTATCGCCCTGTTTCAACGTCCCTGAGTAAATACGGGTGTAGGTTAATTGCCCGAAGGACTCGACAGTGAGTTTAAATGCCAAAGCCACTAAAGGATTGTCAGGGTTAGGGTATAAACTTACAGACTCAGCAGTTTTGACCACTTCTCTATCTACTGGAGATGGTAGATAAAGAGCGATCGCATCTAATAAGTTCTGCACTCCTTTATTTTTGAATGCCGAACCCAACAGCACAGGGGTAAGTTCCAAGCTGAGAGTTGCTTGGCGGATAGTTTGCCAAATTAGTGCTGAGGGAATCTCTTCACCTTCTAACAACATCTCAGTCATGGGTTCCGAAAACAGCGACAAAGTATCCAGTAGTTTGTCTCGTGCCTGTTGTGCCTCATATTCAAAAGCTTTGGGAATTGGTTTTTTTACGACGTTTTCGCCGTTCTCGCCCTCAAAATAGTGAGCGTTCATTTCCACGAGGTCAATTACACCTTGGAATTGGTCTTCACTACCGATGGGATACTGAAGCAAGACGGCATTTAGTTGTAAGCGATCGCGCATTGCCTGTACTACACGAAATGGATTTGCCCCCATCCGATCCATTTTGTTGATGAATGCCAAACGCGGTACGCGGTAACGCTTCATCTGGCGATCCACGGTGATGGACTGGGATTGTACGCCCGCCACAGCACACAGCACCATCACTGCCCCATCCAGTACCCGCAAAGCCCGTTCTACTTCAATCGTGAAATCAACATGTCCTGGCGTATCAATTAAATTGATTTGGGTATCGTGCCACTGACAAGTTGTAGCAGCAGAAGTAATGGTGATGCCATGTAGTTTTTCCTCTGGCATGAAATCCATAGTTGCACCCTTACCGCCTCCCCGCACTTCCTCAATAGCGTGGATTCTGCCAGTATAGAAGAGAATTCGCTCTGATAGCGTAGTTTTACCAGAGTCAATGTGAGCAGAAATACCAATATTACGGATGCGTTTTCGGGGAATCATAAGATTTCCTTTTGTTCAAGCGATAAATAGTTACTACCTAAGTAGTAACATTTTTTGTATTATATATGTAATATATAAAAAAGAAAAGGCTGATAATACAGAGAAATAGTTGATGTTGGAAGGGCTGATGTTTAAAATAAGTACTCAAGCGGAGGAAATAAAAGCTTGAAACTGATATTGGTAGCTCCCAATTCAATGTTGTGTGCAGCCTTTCAACAGCATTTTAGTTACTTACCTAATGTAGAAATAGTCAATAATTACTTCGAGTGGTTGCCAGAATTTGATTGTCTGGTCAGCCCTGCTAATTCTTTTGGTATGATGGACGGTGGCATAGATGCTGCGATCGTTCGTTTTTTTGGTCGTTCCTTGATGGCAAGAGTGCAACAGCGCATTCTTGAACAATATTTAGGCGAACAGCCTGTGGGAACATCAATGATTGTGGAAACAGGTCATCACAAGCACCCTTTTTTGGCTCATACACCCACTATGCGAGTTCCTATAGTCATTGCTGGGACAGATATTCCTTATATAGCAATGTGGGCTATGCTGCTAGCAGTCCGCCGCCATAATCAACATACCAATCAGAAGATTAATACCATCGCTTGTCCTGGATTAGGTACGGGAATAGGACGAGTACCATATACTGAGGCTGCCAGACTGATGGCTTTAGCCTACGATAATTTTCTTTATCCACCCAAATATCTTAACTGCATAGTTGCAGCTGAAAGGCAACTTCAGATTTGGGAAGGAGGAGAGTTGCAGATGAATGGCACTAAGAAAAACTAGAATGCTCTATTCTTTAAGATTACATCTGGATAATGTTCAAATCTGAAAATTTTGGGGAATACTAAGTTTACGTTTTTACGAGCATAAATATATTCCTTATAATCCTGGATAAATTGCAATCTCGCTAGAGCTGCAATTTATTCAGGTTTTTCTATGTTTATTTTTATAATTTTGGGAACAACGAGTTAACGCTTGCACTCTTTCAGACTTTTCACTACTTAAAACAAATTAAATTTATTCAGTAACAAAATCTAAAATTAGATGACTAGTAAACGCTTCTATCACATTGGCTTTGGGCAAGATGATTTAGATTCTTCACCTCCCACCATAGCTTTATTATCAGGCGATCCCGAACGATCGCGTTTTATTGCTCAAACTCATTTGCAGGATGTGCGTTTATTATCAGAAAATCGCGGACTCAATAGCTATGTGGGATATTTACCCAATGGTCGCCCCATCTTATCAGCTACCAGTGGTATGGGCGCGCCTTCTTTAAGTATTGTCGTCAACGAGTTGGTACAAGTAGGAATTCAGCAAATTATTCGCATTGGGACTTGCGGTTCCATTCAACCGTATGTGCCAGTCGGTAGTATTGTCATTAGCAGTGCAGCCTTATGCCGTCAAGGTGCAGCAAATGATATTGCACCTGTGGAGTATCCAGCCGCAGCCGACCCATTTCTCACAGTTGCTTTAGCACAAGCAGCACGAAAACTACAGATTGAGCATTATATCGGGATTACAGCATCAGTAGATACTTTTTACGAAGGACAAGAACGCACTGATTCCGCAAATCCGAATTTAATGCGATCGCTGTATGGTATTACAGAAGAATATCAGCGGTTGAATGTCTTGAATTACGAAATGGAATGCGGTACACTATTTAAGATGGCAGGAGTGTATCAATTTGCCGCTAGTGCTGTTTGTGGTGTAGTTGCTCAACGCAGCGTTGCCGAAGAAATCGTGTTATCTCAAAAAGAGATTGCCATTAACAATGCGATCGCAACTGCTGTACATGCAGCCGCAAACTTTGAGTTATAACAAGTTTGAAATTAAACACTAGGGACGGAGAATAAAACAGCAGGGAGATAACAACTCCTGCATACTGCCTAACTTCCGTGTATTTAACTATACGGTGCAAGAAGTATAAATAATTTTTACATATAACGTGCGTATACACTTGTCAGTTATTAGGATTTTGGATTAACCTCGAACCATTGGTGTAGCAGAAGGTGAAACTATGTCTGGCGACCAAACTCCTCACGACAAAGACCGTACCCTCGAAAAAGCACTGACCAACAAAATCATTAATGATTACTTCGATCAATCGGAAAGTTGGCTCAGGGCAATTTTACGAATGTGCATCTTCTCATTAGCTCACCTGAATGGACAGTCAATATTTATAGTTGAATGTCCAAATCAAGCAGTAGCAAAACGTCTGAGTCGCAAGACTTTTCCGTTTCGAGGGATTGTATATTATTTAACCGATAATTTTAATGGCTGCGATCGCACTTTGTTTTGTTACCGAGAACACAAAGATGGAACTTGGCATTGTTTTGATACTAGTTCTAAATCTTGGAAACCTCTAAGTAACTTGCAATCGCGGACTGCAACCACAGATAGTTAGTGAGGGAATAGAGGGGAAGAGGACGCGGGGACGCGGGGATGCGGAGACAAGAGTAGCTCTTTAACTCTAATAGCGAGTTTGGCGTGTTACTAAACCGCCAACGAACGCCCCTAAGACTGTACCCGTCCATATTCCTGTTGTGCTACCTTGCCACATTGCCCCTGGTGTTACCCAAGCGTTACACATCTCCTTCAAGCCCCAAGGCTGGTTTTGGCACTTCTGAGCGTGCAGCGTTAAAGTGATTTGTCCACCAATGTAACCACCGAAAAAACCTGATGACAGTGCTAAAAAAGTGCAAATTAAAATTCTGTTCTTAGTCATTTGTCAAGAAATAAGGGGTAAGGGTGTAGAGGTATAAGGGAACCCTATCCATAAATTGCAGTGGCTCATCTTGTTTGTGGAAGTGATATTTATGCAGCCTTTTCACCTACACCCCACACCCCATACCCTTACACCCTTTTTTAGTCAGTTGTATGTGTTTTACCACTGATTGCTAACCACTGGCTACTGACTACTGGTTTTTCAGCCTGTATTTCTCATACCCGCAGCAATACCGTTAATAGTTAATAATGCTCCTCGTAATAACTCACCTTTGCTGTAACGAGAGTGAATTACGCCAGTGGTAGCAGCAGGATTTCGGGACTGGCGGAGGCGCTTGAGTAGAGAAACCTGTATAAAACCCAAGGGTACAATCGTCCCATTACGCAACTGTACAGAACGTTGTAATATCGGATCGCCATCTAAGAGTCGATTGTGACCGGTAATTTTCAGGACTAAATCTCTGGTGAGATAGAATTCGTTGGCAATTTGTTCAAAAACTTTCTCAAACCTAGCTCTGTCTTCTGGGTTCGACAATTCTTGAACGTAATGGTGTGCCATTTGGATATCTACTTTTGCCAAGGTCATTTCCGCTTTGGAAATTACCATTTTGAAGAAAGGCCATTTGAGATAAAAATAGCTGAATAATTTCAGGTGTTCTTCTGGTTCTTCATTCAAGAATTCTTGCAAAGCTGTACCAACACCGTACCAAGAAGGCAGCAAAAATCGAGTTTGTGTCCAGCTAAATACCCAAGGAATAGCTCGCAGACTGCTTAAATCTTTTTTACCAGACGGTCGCCGCGCCGGACGAGAGCTAATTTGCAGTTGGCTAATTTCCTCAATAGGAGTAACTTGGTGGAAAAAGTCAATAAAATCTGGTTGTTCGTAGATAAGATTGCGATAATGTTGACGCGATCGCACTGCTAATTCTTCCATTATCTCATTCCAAGGTTCGATATCATCAAACCCTGTTCGCAAGAGGCTAGCTTGAATTACAGCAGTGGTGATGGTTTCCAAATTGTATAAAGCTAAGTCCAGCAACGAGTATTTAGAAGCTAAAACTTCCCCTTGTTCGGTAATCTTAATCCGCCCATTAATACTGTGACCTGGTTGAGCCAAAATCGCTTCATAAGCTGGGCCGCCACCACGGCCTACAGAACCACCACGCCCATGGAAGATCCGCAAATTCACGCCATACTCTTCGGCAATTGTCTGAAGTGATTTTTGAGCTTTATGAATTTCCCAGTTACTGCTTAAGAAACCAGAATCTTTGTTGCTGTCAGAATACCCTAACATCACTTCTTGTAGGTTGGGGGTGAGAGGGGAGGAAGACGCGGTGACTGGGAGACGCGAGGACGCGGTGACTTCTTTCTCCGTTTCCCCGTGTCCCCGTGTCCCCGTGTCTACTGCATAGCCACCGGCTAGCAAAGCCCGATACAGGGGAAGTTCAAACAGCTGGCGCATGACGCTTCTGGAACGTTGCAAGTCTTCTACTGTCTCAAATAAGGGAACGACTTGAATGGTTCCTACAGCAACAGCGGGGTCGAAAAGTCTGGCTTCTTTGGCTAACAGTAATACTTCCAGTACGTCGCTGACTTGGCGGCACATGCTGATGATATAAGTTTGACAGATGTTGACACCAAACTCTTGTTGCAGCGATCGCAAGATGCGGAAGGTTTCAATTACATCGTTGGTTTTTTCGGAAAATGGTAACTCTGCCGGAATTAATGGTCGCCGGGTTTGTAGTTCCCCTGTTAGCCAAGCGACTCTTTGTTCCTCGGATAATTCATCATAGGATTGGGGTAAGACTTGCAGGTATTCGAGAATTTCATTCAAGGCATCAGAGTGTCGGGATGATTCTTGGCGAATATCTAGCTGTGTCAAGTTAAAGTCAAAAATCTCGACTTGAGCGATGAGATTTTCTAATTCCCGACAACTTAAACCTGTTTCAGTTAAGTTTCGTTGAATTAACCGCAGTTCTGCTAAAAAATCTGCCCCCGAACGGTACATGGGTAAGTCTTCGTTTTTTGGCGTTTCTCGGTTATACAAGGCAAGATTGCGATCGCGGGTATTTTCCAACCGCCTCAACACGTAAGATAATTTCAGCCGATATGGTTCTTGGCGATAACGCAGTGCCAATGCGTCGTATACATCACTTAACTGGGATTGATCTAACTCTAGAGATTCCAGCAAGTCAGGTAAGACATCGCTCCAGTGCATTGACACGCTTAATAATTCAATCAGCTGCTTCACTGACCGGATATATCTTTCCAGTACCATTTTGCGTTGATAGCAAGCTGTCTTCCAGGTAGTTTCTGGTGTAACTGAGGGGTTGCCATCTCGATCTGAACCTACCCAAGACCCAAAAGAACAGAAGTTTTTACTCGGTGGCTCTAACCAAGCAAAGGTTTGACCTAAAGCGTATTTGAAGCGTTTATATAGTTGGGGGATGCCATCAAATAATACTTCTTGAAAGTAGTGTAGGGCATAATCTACTTCATCAAGTACCGTGGGCTTGAATTGATGGAGTTCGTCTGTACGCCACCACAAGCGAATTTCTTCGAGCAATTTTTCGCGTATTTCTGCTGATTCCCAAGGATATCCTCCAACTGTGCTATCAGAGCGATTTTCCACTGCATCTAACTTTTGTAAGAGGTTGACTACTTGTCGCTGTTTATCTCGAATTGTATGACGGACAATTTCTGTTGGGTGCGCTGTGAACACCAAACGCACATCCAATTGTGAAATTAACCGTTGAATTTGCTGGGGCGGTACATTTAGCCGAAATAAAAGGGGAAACAAGGTAGCAAAAGTACCTTTTTGTTTTCCTTGCCCTTTGGCAACCCAACTTGTTGCCAGCCATTCTGTTTCTATATCTGTGCGAACAATCGCATCATCTTCTTTTTGATTCGAGGAATATGTCGTATTTGTGTGAGTTTCTTGATGTATCAGTTCTGTTTCTACTTCCGAATAGCGTGCTAATTGCTGCCGCTGTTCAAATTCCTGCTCTATGATATTAATCAGCTGAAAATACAGAGCGAAGGCACGAGCTGCTCGAATTGCTTCGTTGATATTCAGTTGTTCGATCAACTTGACGGCAGAATCGGCTTGATCGTTTGTGGCTTGTCCTTCTGGCGAACACAAATCGCGCAACTGCCGCAATAAGTCCACCATATTTTGGCCGCATTCTTGCCGGAGAACTGATTCCCATAATTCCTCCACTACTTGGAGACGATGACGCAAAAATAATTCTGACGCAGGATAGAAATTTGCAGCTTGAGACAAGGAGTATAAAATAGAACTCATATTTTCTGCTCTGATAAAGCCGATTACCGTTGAAAGTTCTTAGTTGTGGCAATTTATGCTCAAATTTACCGCGAGCATGATTGTTATTAAGTATATTTTTTAACTTTAATGTTAAGATTCGCTGTCATCGGGGAAGGGAAGAATGGGTAGGCGATCGCCTCGAAACAATTCTTCACTAACTTCTCCGAGAGATTCTAGGGCTTTTACTGTGGCCTTTCCGGTGGTGAGCAGCAGTAGTATAGAGCCTGTACCTATTTGTAAGAGAAAAGATTGGGGAATGCTAAACAAAACGTTCTGTGACGACTGTTGGGTAGTAGGAGGCATTGCTATTTCTTGGTTGTTGGCAGAGTAAAATGAAACGCGAAATTCAACATCTGTGCAACTTGCAACAGTACAAGACTATCTTGGCCTATTTTGCAAGCTGAGAAGGTAACAAAAGTGTTAAAAAAAAACAGCAAAGTATGATAAACCTATGGTTCTAGTTTACAAGCGCAGGCAATACCCCCCCATACTCGCTTCCTGTAAAGTTAACTGCCCATGAAAACAGCATTACTAGACAGCCAGCAATCCCTTGTGCAATGGGTCAGTCAGGCAACAGGAATCAACTCTTTCGGGGTGAAAGTCCGGTTGCGGGGAAATGACTTACACATTCTTTGTGAAGGTACAGAGTGCCCTCAACGCTGGCGCACTCTGTCTGACTTGCTTCGCGCACTACAGCAAACAGACTTAGATGTTTTAACAAGTAGCGAACAACCCTCAATATACCAAGTATTTGTCTACGGGCGGAAGAAAGGGGAATATCGACCCCAATGGTGTCATCGAGTTTATTTAAATCAACTGGAACGGCACTTAGAACAGGTACAGCAAGCCCTAGAAAGCTCGGAAAAATCCCGACAAGTAGGCGGGGCGTTGATTATTTCTAACGAGAGTTTGGCACGCCGAGGCGATCCAAATGCCATTGCTCGCTATCTTAGCGAAACTCTCAGTACATTGGGCGTGGCGGTACAGGTAAAAATCAAGCAGCACCAGCCAAAAGATGGCACTCCAACTGTGGTGAATCGCCTGTGGATATTGTGCCAGACTGCTTACAGTCCCGATCCTTCTTTATTAGCAGAACCAATCGCCCAGCAGTTGCGGCATTTAAAACTTGCTGGCTATCAAGATGCAGTAATTGCTTCGCAAGTTAGTGGTGAAACAGCACCAGATTGGCTGCTGAAGGTGGATTTGACACCTCCAGAGGCGATGCTCAAGGAATGGGCGCGTTGGGGAGATGTGCAAGCGATCGCGCTTCTGTTAACTGAGGTATTATCTGAGTTAAAAGTAACTGTCCAAGCTGCTCTCAAAGAATCGACTCTACACATATTTTGCACCCCAGCAGTTCCCCTAACAGAAGATACGCCAGCCCCAGATAAAACACTCTGCTTAGAAGCGATCGTACCGCAACTAGAAGCGATCGCTCCTCAAGGCATTCTCGCCGCCACCATTTACGGACAAACAACCAACGATAAAGAACCAGCGTGGATTGATTGGATTTCTTTACCAGCAGCAGAGTATCCAGCCCTTGCTACCCCAGCTTTAGAATTGGCAACTACTGGCGACCAACCAGCGATCGTTTTTTTACTCGAACGCTTACTCAATCCCGACTTAGATCGGCGGTTGAAAACAGGTGGTATCCGCGTACTTCTGCTTCGCAAAAATGATTTATTGCACGTGATGTGTGATGCACCTGTTTGCCCAGTCCGCAAACAAGTAGGCAGCAAAGTCACGCAATTTGTGCGCTTGTTAAAACTACGTGGCATTACCGGGATACGTGTCTACGGCCGCCGGGCTGGAAACAAAGAACCTGCTTGGCATCATGGTTTAGATTGGGAAATTCGCCAGCGTTTAGTTCCAGAAGCTACTCCAGAATTTGCTGCTACTTCCCAATACGTTAACGATTTGTTAACTACAGAAGCTAGCGAACCGATTCTTCGCCCCGATTTAACTACAGAAGAAGTTCAAAGTTTTGTCACTGAAGTCGCGCGCGATTGGGCGACAACTGCAACTGCCACAATTAAAAAGTGGCTATTAGTAACCCAGATATTTACAGAAGCCGACCAGCCAGCAGCGCCAGATTACGATAATCAAGGAGTCAAGATTGCTATAGTTTGGGGAACGCTAGGTTTATTAATTGCCCTGCAAACTGATTGGTTCTTGGGTCGATTTATCGATCGCATTACGCCGAAATCGACACCAGTGGTTGGTGTTTTGCCTGCATCGTCTCCCGAACAAAAGCCATCTGAAAATAGCCAGAGTCAGAGAACGGCATTTCTGAGTAGCACCACTAGTACAAAACCTTCTCCAAAGAAAGGTAATGTATTTAATGCTTCGGGGTTTACCCAAGATGATGACCAACCTAGAGAATTGACAGCCGCACCACTAAAACAAAAGGCTACTGCTGCTGCTATTTTGTTAGCAGCGCGATCGCAGATGCCAAGTTTCAATGTCAGGCAATTAGACGAACAGCTAGCATTATATAGACAACGGCTAGCTACAAATGGTCATCCTCCAAATGTATTGATTATTGGTTCCTCCCGTGCCTTAAGGGGAGTCGATCCCACAGAACTTGCTAAAGCTTTGACAAATCAAGGTTATGCCAATATCGATGTATTTAACTTTGGAATTAATGGGGCGACAGTCCAAGTTGTAGACTTGTTGATTCGAGAGGTTTTAGAACCATCAGAACTACCGAAGTTAATTTTATGGGCAGACGGTTCCCGTGCTTTTAACAGCGGTCGTGAGGATATAACATTTAAAGCGATCGCCGCTTCTAAAGGCTATAAACAAGCGTTGCAGAAAAAACAAACCGCCAGTGGCGACGATCTGCCCAAAAATCCTGCCAATGCTACTGAAAAGCCAAAGCCAAATGAAAAGCCAGAAGTTAGCGGCTATGAAGCAGTAAATCAGTGGTTAAATCAAGCATTAGCCAGTGTTTCTTCTAGCTATGACAAACGCGATCGAGTTAAGGCTTTATTGCACAAACAACTGATATCTTTGCCTTTAGTCAGTCAAACAACTGAGACAGTGGCATCATCAACCCAATCCCTCATAGATGATTCAGAAGAAACAGAACAACAATCAGTTGATTTTGATGGCTTCCTACCTTTATCTGTACGCTTCAATCCTGCTAGATACTATCAAAAACACCCCAGAGTTACCGGAAACTACGACAACGACTATAAATCTTTTCACGTAGAAGGCGAACAAGATGCTGCCTTTCAACAAATGTTGCAGTTTACCCAGTCTCAGAAAATTTCTCTAGTATTTATCAATATGCCGCTTACGGCGGAATATTTAGACCCAGTACGCCAAAAATACGAGCAAGAATTCCAAAAATATATGTTACGTCTGGCGATTAATCCTAACTTTATCTATCGAGATTTAAGCGACCTTTGGCCAAAAGCAAATGATTATTTTTCTGACCCTAGCCATCTCAATCGCTTTGGAGCTTATGAAGTATCGAAGAAGTTAGCTAACGATCCAATGATTCCTTGGTCTATGAAATAATTTTTCCGCTTTTTGCTAGTTTTTAGTTGTTTATTATTTTATCTTGACTAATAACTACTGACCAATAACTAATTAAAAAATGACTAAAAAATGAAATTTACATCTATTGCTTACGGATTATTCTTACTGAGTGTACTGGGGATTTATTGGTCTGTAGCTAATCAAAAAATGCGGTTATGGACTTTGCTAATTGCTAGCCTTGTTTTCTACGCATCTTTGCATATCCAATACGTACCACTGCTATTAGCGCTGACTTTTATTAACTTTCGTCTGGGACGGGAGATTGGGAAAAACACCTCACCGGGAAAACATGCTAGTGACTGGCAAATTTCTAATGAAGAGTGGCAGTATGCCCAAGCCGATTGGAATCGTCGCCGTCTCAAGTTGTTGTGGTTAGGTGTAATTTTAAATATTTTATTGCTACTAGGATTTAAATATCTACCAGCGTTATTCAAGTTATTTTTTGATACCCAAATTAATTCCACAGATACCTCTTTTAAATTAATAGCACCTTTAGGAATTTCCTTTTTTACCTTTGAATGTATTGCTTATTTAGTAGATATCTATCGCGGTGCTCCTGCTACTGATAATTTTCTCAAATTTGCTACGTACAAATTATTTTTTGCCAAACTGATATCAGGCCCAATTACTCGTTACCATAACCTAGCAAGTCAATTCAACATATTAGATTTGCCGACATCAGATCGAGTGGTAGAGGCTGTCTGGTTAATTTCTCAGGGTGCATTCAAAAAATGTATTTTGGCAGATAATTTGGGAATTTTTGTCGATTTATGTTTTGGGAACTTGCAACGTGCGGGAAGTACCGATCTTTGGCTAGCTACATTTGCTTACGGTTTACAGTTATATTTTGACTTCAGCAGTTACGTAGACATGGCTCGTGGTAGTGCTTTGCTGTTCGGCTTAGTATTACCTGAAAATTTTGACTTTCCTTACTTCAGCACTAGTATTGCAGAGTTTTGGCGACGGTGGCACATGACTTTGGGAGATTGGCTGCGTAACTATCTCTACTTTCCTTTAGGTGGTTCTCGGCAAGGCTTGACTCGTACCTGCTGGAATTTATTTATTGTGATGTTAGTCGCTGGTATTTGGCACGGATCTGCCTGGGGTTTTGTAGTATGGGGCATGTTCCACGGATTGGCCTTAGGCGTTCATCGCTTGACAGATGCGATGAGCGATCGCTACGAACATTTAGAACATTTCTGGCAAAATCCTTTTGGTGTAGTTGTAGCTTGGCTTTTGACTCAGTTGATGGTTTTTACCTCTTGGATCTGGTTTCGTCTACCCAATCTCCAAGATTCTTCTTCAGTAGTTCAGCACCTTTGGGGTCATTCTGCCGACGAACAATTTGCTCAAAAGGTCTATGTAGAAGCCCTGAATATGAGCCAATACCAACTCACTATTTTATTGATCGTTTTGGCCATTTTAATGAGTATAGTATATGGTCTCAAAGGCAAGCTGAAGTTGGATTTAAACTGGCCCTTTAAGCTTGTCTTAGTGCCACTATGCCTCTACGCTGTTTGGTTATTAGCTCCTGAAGGAGTGCCATATATCTACTTTGATTTCTAATCGCTGCTTGCGATCGCTAACTAAGGGTAGGACTTACGCAGCAAGAGGTTTCTTGCATAAGTTCTAAGGTATTAACCACCCTTAAATGCTCCACCATTATCAGTAAAACTAATATATTTTAAAATAAATATAAGTAAGAAAAATTATACCTAACGTAAATACATGTTAAGTTTATTAATGTGTACGAAAACTACGTACGCATGATTCATTAGTAATAATCACTGCAATCATAAAACAATGACCACAACCTTACAAAGACGCGAAAGCGCCAACGTATGGGAACGGTTCTGCAACTGGATCACCAGCACCGAAAACCGGATTTATGTCGGTTGGTTCGGGGTATTGATGATTCCAACCTTGCTAGCCGCAACCACCTGTTTCGTAATCGCCTTCATCGCAGCGCCTCCAGTAGACATCGATGGTATCCGCGAACCAGTAGCAGGTTCTTTGATTTACGGAAACAACATCATCTCTGGTGCAGTTGTTCCATCTTCCAACGCGATCGGTTTGCACTTCTACCCCATCTGGGAAGCAGCTTCCTTAGATGAGTGGTTGTACAACGGCGGTCCTTACCAGCTAGTAATCTTCCACTTCCTAATTGGTTGTGCTTGCTACATGGGTCGTCAGTGGGAACTGTCCTACCGCTTGGGTATGCGTCCTTGGATCTGCGTAGCTTACAGTGCACCTTTGGCATCTGCAACCGCAGTATTCTTGATCTACCCCATCGGACAAGGTTCTTTCTCTGACGGTATGCCCTTGGGTATCTCCGGAACCTTCAACTTCATGATCGTGTTCCAAGCAGAACACAACATCTTAATGCACCCCTTCCACATGTTAGGTGTGGCTGGTGTCTTCGGTGGAAGCTTGTTCAGTGCAATGCACGGTTCTCTAGTAACTTCTTCCTTGGTTCGTGAAACAACCGAAACCGAATCTCAAAACTACGGTTACAAATTCGGTCAAGAGGAAGAAACCTACAACATCGTTGCAGCACACGGTTACTTCGGTCGTTTGATCTTCCAATACGCATCTTTCAACAACAGCCGTTCCTTGCACTTCTTCTTGGCAGCTTGGCCTGTAGTCGGTATTTGGTTTACCGCATTGGGTATCAGCACCATGGCGTTCAACTTGAACGGTTTCAACTTCAACCAGTCAGTGATTGACTCTCAAGGTCGTGTCATTAACACATGGGCTGACATCATCAACCGCGCTAACTTGGGTATGGAAGTAATGCACGAGCGCAATGCTCACAACTTCCCTCTCGACTTGGCTGCTGGTGAAGTTGCTCCTGTTGCATTGACTGCACCTGCAATCAATGGCTAATTTCTGAAGTATTAGCTAAATAAAAGCGCCCTCCGGAAACGGGGGGCGCTTTTTATCTATCTCGATTCTTATATCACGTTAAATATATAGTGCTACTTAGAAGGATTGATGCATTCTAGATGTTGACAACCAAAGTGTTGAGTCATCATTGCAGATAGTTGTTGAGAAGCTTGACTGTCAAGATTTAACTCTCGCTTGATGTTTTCATAAACCTCTCCTTGGGCTACCCGCTTGGCCATTTGCTGAAACTGTACCCAAGTTAGATCGCTATCAACAAACGCTTTGGCAAGTATAATTACCAGTTCCTCATAATCATTGTCTTCTAGTT
>NZ_JAECZA010000067.1:0-6585 GCF_016056275.1 Dendronalium phyllosphericum CENA369
CCCTACTCCCCTGCCCCCTGCTTCCCCCTACTCACCCACACGATGAATTTTCCAAGATGGTAAAGCATAACAGCTGGCAATCCGCAAGAGAGCGCTTCAATATCTCCAGATTGGCAATAGACTTTTCGTGGTTGACGGTGAGTTTTTGGATTGCCGTAACTGTCGCTGGTATTCTTGCTTTCAGTTCCCTCAAGTATGCTTTGTTTCCAGATATTACTTTTCCAGTGGTGGTGGTGAATGCTACAGCGACCTCTTTGACAACTGCCTTGGATACAGAGGCCAAACTTACTAAGCCACTGGAAGAAAGACTGCGTTCTCTGGAAGGACTTGAGGATATCCGCGCATCCATCTATCCCGGTCAAACTGCGGTTAGTTTATCTTTTTTTGTTGGCACTAATTTAGAAGCATCGACCCGCAAGGTAGAAACTGCGCTTAAGCAGGTAACTTTGCCCAAGGGAGCAACTTACAAAGTTATTCCTCTAAATCTGAACGAGTCGGCTGCTATTAGCTATGCCATTGAGAGTGATTCACAGAATCTGACAGAACTAACCAAACTGACAAAAGACCAAATTATACCAGCGATCGCCAAGTTACCAGGAGTGCTGAAAGTCTCTATATTGGGCGCTCCTAGCCCATCTCCTTCCCTACAGCCAGCTAATGCCAGTACAGCTGCCCTGCCTGAAACAGGAGCAACATTAGTGCGGTTTAACGGTCAAAATGCATTAGCATTTCAGGTAATTAAACGCGGTAGCGCCAACACCATAGAAGTTGTCAGTCGGGTAGAGAAAGAAGTTCAAAAACTGCGACCTAACCTCAAAAATGTCAAACTGACCTTAGCCGCTACCCAGGCAGAATATATCCGCCATGCCACCCAGTCAACGATAGATGCTCTAATAGAAGCAGTCTTGTTGTCTATTGTGGTAATCTTCCCCTTTTTGTGGAACTGGCGGGCAACTCTGATCTCTGCCTTGGCGATTCCGACATCTTTGTTAGCAACGTTTATCGTCATGGCGATTTACGGCTTTAACTTAGAAACGATTACGTTGTTGGCTTTGGCTTTAGTGATTGGCAGTATTGTTGATGATGCGATCGTTGATGTAGAAAACATCATGCGGCACGTCGAAGATGGGGAAAGTCCTCGTCAAGCAGCGCTTTTAGCCACTAATGAAATCGGCTTGACAGTCACCGCCGCCACATTGACGGCAGTAGCAGTTTTTCTACCCATAGGTTTGATGGGTGGAGTAATCGGGCAGTTTTTCAAACCCTTTGGGATCACTGTTTCCGCAGCAATGCTTGCTTCTTTGCTAGTTGCCCGAACCTTATCTCCAGTTCTAGCTATTTACTGGTTAAAACCTAAATCTTCAGGTTCTCCTCGCCGTCGGGAAGCAAAAATTTGGGTAGCTTTTGCCCAATCTTACACATACTTGCTGCAATGGTCTTTGAACCACCGCAAAATAGTCATCGGATTAGCTGTAGTTAGCTTTATCGCAGGTATAGCAATAATTCCACTCATTCCCAAAGGGTTTATTCCTAAACTAGACCGTGGCGAGTTCAATATTACTTATATAGCTCCTTTGCCGAGTATCCCTTCTGAGGACACAGGGACGCAAAGACGCGAGGACGCGGGGAAATTACTCTCCGCGTCCCCGCGTCTCCCACTCTCCGCATCTCTCCCAATCCCTAATCCCTTAAATGATTCTCTGGAAGTTGCTAAAAAACTAGAAGAGGTAGTGAGAAAATCGCCAGCAGTGGAAACGGTATTTACTACAGTGGGGTCGCGTGAGGGGGAACCTAACAAGGGTACGCTCTATGTGAAACTTAAGGAAAACCGCAAGATCGCAACGGCAGCACTACAAGACCAATTTCGCTCTTCTTTACCTGCTTTGCCTGGGGTGACTACTAGTGTTGAAGACATTCAATTTGTCGATACTGGCGGACAAAAACCTCTCCAAGTAGCATTAAGAGGGAACGATCTCCAAGCCCTCAGTAAAGCAGCCAAGGCAATTAAAGACAGGATTCAAAAACTACCAGGATTCGCTGATGTCACAGTTACAGGTGGAGCGAATTCACAGGGCACAGTTTCTCAAATCGAGCGGCTAAATAATCAGCGGGTAGCTTATATCAGTGCTAATCTTGGCAAGGATTTGTCTTTAGGTGATGCTACTGATAAATTAGTAGCTGAAACTCAAGCAGTGTTGCCTCCTAATGTTACCTTGGATTTGGGAGGAGACTCAGCCCGTCAAGGAGAGGTTTTTGGCAGTTTCGGCACTACTTTAGCTCTATCGGCCTTATGCATTATCGTGGTACTGATTTTGCTGTTTAAAAGCTGGGTAGATCCTCTGGTTATTGGTGTTTCTTTGCCTCTAGCACTGATTGGGGCAATGCTAGCGCTATTAATTACCAAAAGCGATTTTGGCATGATCTCACTGATCGGCTTTGTGTTTTTGCTGGGGCTAGCAAACAAAAATGCCATCTTGCTTGTAGATTACATTAACCAGCAACGCAAAGCTGGCTTAGACCGCACTGAAGCAATCCTTAAGACCGGATTAGTGCGCCTTAGACCAATCATGATGACAACTGCCGCAGCTATTTTAGGAATGCTACCACTCGCTTTAGGTTTAGGAGCAGGTTCAGAATTGCGATCGCCTATGGCTGTAGCTATTACCGGCGGACTAGTAACCTCAACTATCCTCAGCTTGATTGTTGTACCTGTGGTCTACGCAATTTTAGATGATTGGTTTCCCCGGTTTAAGAGGAGCAAGGAGGGATGAGGGAGATGAGGAGGATGAGGGAGAAAATTTGATGAAAGTCTTTGTCACGGGGGGTACGGGTTTTATTGGTGCTCATCTGGTGCAGTTGTTGCTGCAACAGGGATACGCAGTCAAAGCGTTAGTACGTCCTAGCAGCAATCTGGATAATCTGCGCGGTCTAGAGGTGGAAATTGTCAAGGGCGATTTAAACGATCTAGAATGGCAACACATGAAGGATTGTCAGTATCTATTTCATGTAGCAGCTCATTATTCTCTGTGGCAAAGCGATCGCCAACTACTCTATCAAAATAATGTTTTAGGTACGCGCAATGTGTTAGCAGCAGCCCGCAAAGCCGGAATTGAGCGCACTGTTTATACCAGTTCGGTAGCAGCAATTGGAGCGGGAGCATTTGGTCAAATTGTCGATGAAACTCATCAAAGTCCTTTAGAAAAATTGGTGGGTGATTACAAAAAGTCTAAATTTCTGGCTGAACGAGAAGCTATGCAAGCCGTTGCTACAGGTCAGGATGTAGTTGTGGTCAATCCTAGTAGCCCGATTGGATCGTTAGATATCAAGCCTACCCCAACTGGTGATATTATCCTGCGGTTTTTGCGGCGACAAATGCCCTTTTATTTAGATACTGGTCTCAATTTTATCGCAGTGCAGGATGTGGCATGGGGACATTTACTGGCTTTGCAAAAAGGGAAATCGGGCGATCGCTATATTTTAGGTCATCAAAACCTGACCTTGAAGCAATTACTCGACCAACTCGCCCAGATTACAGGTTTAACAGCACCCCAACGAACTGTACCTGCTTGGTTGCCTTTGGGTGTAGCCTGGGTTGATGAAAAGATTCTCGCACCGTTGGGCAAACCGCCATCAGTCCCTTTAGATGGCGTTCGGATGGCTAAACAACCTATGTACTACGATGCCTCCAAGGCAGTGCGAGAGTTAGGTTTGCCTCAATCTTCTTTAAATGTGGCACTTAAGGAGGCTGTAGATTGGTTTGTTTCTGAAGGCTATGTTAACCCCTACGGGGAATTAAAAATTAAAAATTAAAAATTAAAAATTTCAGACCCTACACATAAATTTGGGGCTTCGGAAAGTGGTATTTTTGCTCAACACAGGAGTGATAGAAACAATGGCAATTAATCTACAACAAGCTATGGATATCGGGAAGTATTTGGTTAAGCAGCGTCTTTTAGGACGTAAACGCTTCCCACTCGTATTGATGTTAGAACCCCTATTTCGCTGTAATCTAGCTTGTTCTGGTTGCGGCAAAATCCAGCATCCAACGGAAGTTCTCAAGCAAAATCTTACCCCAGAACAGTGCTTTGCCGCCGTGGAAGAGTGCGGCGCACCAGTTGTCTCAATTCCTGGGGGAGAACCTTTGCTACATCCCCAGATTGCTGAGATTGTCCGGGGATTAGTTGAGCGCAAGAAGTATGTTTACTTGTGTACCAACGGCTTGTTACTAGAAAAGAGCCTAGATAAGTTTCAACCTTCTCCTTACCTGACTTTTAGCATGCATCTCGATGGAATGCGGGAGTGGCATGATAAATGTGTAGACCGCAAAGGTGTTTTTGATATTGCCGTGCAAGCCATTCGCGCAGCTAAAGCTAAAGGCTTTCGGGTCACGACTAACACTACTATCTTTGAAGGTTGCGACCCTAAAGAAATGCAGGAGTTTTTTGACTTCCTAGAAACACTAAATACTGATGGGATGATGATTTCTCCAGGCTACAGCTATGATTGGGCCCCAGACCAAGATCATTTTCTCAAGCGCGAACAAACCCGCGCCCTTTTCCGAGAAATTTTGACTCCCTACAAAACTGGTGTAAAAAACTGGAACTTTAATCACAATCCCTTGTTCCTAGACTTTCTCATCGGTGAAAAAGACTATGAATGCACGCCTTGGGGTAGCCCTAGTTATAGCGTTCTTGGTTGGCAAAAACCTTGTTATTTACTAAACGAAGGTTATTACGCCACCTTCAAGGAATTGTTAGCAAAAACTGATTGGAGTCAATACGGTCGCGCTAGTGGTAATCCCCATTGTGCCGATTGTATGGTTCATTGCGGCTACGAACCCACAGCAGCAATGGATGCAATGCAGCCACAAAATATGGCTCGTGCCCTTGGTAGCGTCTTGGGAAATCGGTAATTAACCTTATTTATACCAATTCGCCAAAACAGAGCAATACATTCAAACCCCGAAACCCAGACCCTATCTGAATTTCTTAATTACAAATTACGAGTTGGTATTAGTGCTGAGTAAAGTAAAAAGTACTCAGCACTCAGCACTCAGCACTCAGCACTCACTCAGGCTAAACCCCAATATTTGATACGTTCCTCAAGCCAACCTTCTGCTGTGTAACGAGCGATCGCTTCATTTACTCGCCGTCTCAATTCATCGTATTGCAAGCCTTTGGGCATCACGACTGACAAAGGTTCAGTTGATAGCTTGATTGGCAGTAGCCGATATTCGGGATATTGTTGTACCCAACCGCTGAGAACGCTAGCATCTGCGGCAAATGCTACTGCGGCATTACTTTCTATTCGCTCTCGCGCTTCTGCGTAAGAATTAACGCCTAGCAACTCTGCATTAGGCACATAGTAACGCACTTGAGCTATGGTACTGGAATTTTGGAGTACGGCAATTTTTTGTTTTGCCAAATCTTTTAGCTGCTGAATAGCGGTATTTTTAGTGACTAATACAGCGCTATCAAAATAGTAAGGAACACTGAAACTAACTAAGCGAGCGCGTGAATTGGTTGCTGTCACCCTGGCGATCGCCAAATCAACTTTCTTGTCTAAAACCACAGACAAGCGATCGCGGTTCATTACGGGTTGCAACTTGACAGCATCTGCTTTCCCTAGCAAATCAACTGCCAAGCGTTTTGCTAAGTCAATTTCTAAGCCTTGCAAATTGCCGCTGGCATCTCTAAACCCTAAAGGACGCAAGTTATCTTTGACAGCAATATTTAAATAGCCCCGCCGCTGAATTTCTGGCATTTGAGCGGCAGATGCGCTTAATCCCGTTCCGAAGATAGAAATGCAAACAATGGCTGCGATTAATAATAGAAAAGAAGAATAAAGGATGAAGGATGAAAAAAAGAATCTTCGCCGTATATAGGCATCCTTTTTCCAGCCCCCAGATTTATCTGTGGGATACACTTCAGCCTTCATACTTCCGAGTTTATCCTTTGGCTTGACTGGCCAATTCAGCGACCTTGCTAAAGCTAGCTGGATCGAGAACTGCTAATTGTGCCAACATTTTGCGATTGAGTTGCACATCAGCTTTTTTCAAATTGCCGATGAACTGGCTATAACTCAGTCCGTGTTGTCTTGCAGCAGCATTGATCCGAGCGATCCAAAGGCGACGAAAATCGCGCTTTTTCTTTTTGCGATCGCGGTAAGCACTTCGTAGTGCCTTCATTACTTGTTGGTTAGCGGTTCTAAACAAAGTTGAGTGGGAACCGCGAAAACCTTTAGCTAGTTTGAGAATTTTATTGCGGCGTTTACGAGCTACGTTACCGCGTTTTACCCTAGTCATAATTTAATTCCTGAAGAACTTACAAATATGGGAGCATCAAACGCACGTTTTCTTCGTCGCGTTCGTGTACAAGTGTAGTTTTGGACAGTTTACGCTTTTTGTTAGAACTTTTGTGTTCCAAAAGGTGGTTTTTGAAAGCTTTACGACGCACGATTTTACCTGTACCAGTGGCACGGAATCGCTTTGCCGCTGCTTTACGAGTCTTTAGTTTAGGCATGAGCTGGCTTCAATTCGACACGATCCATCATTATATACTAATCAACGAGGTAGTGGACAGGAGA
>NZ_JAECZA010000067.1:6685-24047 GCF_016056275.1 Dendronalium phyllosphericum CENA369
AGAAGACGCGGTGAGGGGGAGACGCGGTGACGCGGAGAAAGAAGTCTCCATGTCCTCGTGTCCCCGCGTCCCCGTGTCGAGGTAGTGGACAGGAGAAGAAGACGCGGTGAGGGGGAGACGCGGTGACGCGGAGAAAGAAGTCTCCATGTCCCCGCGTCCCCGTGTCTCCGTATCCCCGCATCTCCGTGTCCCCCTGCCCCCCTTCTCCGGTACTATGTATATGATCGCTACCTAATGCAGCTCCCTGCACCAATGTCAGAACATCTTACTCCTCCAACAACTAAGCCTCACGTTCCTCATTTCTCATCTGGGCCTTGTGCAAAACGCCCTGGCTGGTCTGTTTCTCATCTTCAAAACGCCTGTGTAGGTCGTTCTCACCGCTCCGCAGATGGCAGAGCCAAATTAGCAGAAGTTATAGAACGCTCTAAGAAAATTTTGGGCGTTCCTGCCGATTATCGCTTGGGCATTGTTCCAGCTTCCGACACTGGTGCAGTAGAAATGGCATTGTGGTCGCTACTGGGAGAACGCCCCCTCGATATTTTGGCATGGGAAAGTTTTGGTCAAGAATGGGTAAAAGATGTCGTAGATGAATTGAAGTTACCTGATACTCGCTTGTTAAAAGCACCCTACGGCAGTTTACCGGATTTAGACCAAGTTGATTTTAGCCATGATGTAGTGTTTTTGTGGAATGGCACAACTTCCGGTGTCAGAGTACCAGATGGTAATTGGATCGACGATAATCGCCAGGGACTTACCATTTGTGATGCCACATCTGCTGTTTTTGCCATGAATGTACCTTGGCAAAAGCTGGATGTTGTGACTTATTCTTGGCAAAAAGTATTGGGTGGAGAAGCACAACACGGAGTTATCGTACTCTCACCGCGTGCTGTGGAACGACTGGAAAGCTATCAACCAGCTTGGCCGCTCCCTAAACTCTTTCGCCTGACACAAAAAGGCAAATTGATTGAAGGCGTTTTTAAAGGCGATACTATCAACACGCCATCCATGTTGTGCGTAGAAGATGCCCTTGATGGGCTGACATGGGCTGAAAGTATTGGCGGACTCTCTGGCTTAATTAATCGTAGCGAAGCTAACCTTGCAGCGATCGCCAAATGGGTTGAGCAAAGCAATTGGGCAGATTTTCTCGCAGAGAAATCGGAGATTCGCTCTTGTACCTCAATTTGTTTGAAGATTGTGGATTCTTGGTTTACTAGCCTCAGTCCAGAAGAACAGGCAAAATGTGCTAGTAAAGTGGCAAAAATTCTAGAAAAGCAAGAAGTAGCCTACGATATTGCATCCTATCGTGCTGCACCTGCTGGATTGCGGATTTGGGGAGGAGCAACAGTAGAAACCACAGATATTGAAGCCTTACTTCCCTGGTTGGACTGGGCATACACTACTGTGAAAGCCGAATTAGCTGCTGTAGTCTAATCTCGTGAAAATATAGAACAGGGGGAGCACAGGGGCAGCGGAGAAATCTTAGTCCCCAGTACCCAGTTCCCAATCCCCCTTCGCCCTTCACAATATTTTATAATAATGGGGCGATCGCTTCTGCTAAAATCTCAAAATTCCGATTAAACTTCCAGATTCATTTTTAATTTTTAATTCTGCTTTGTGGTACTAGTTCGTAGTTAGCATATTCAGCACTTTTTCCGGTTTATCAGTACTAAAAGTTTTTCTGACAATGTTTAATTGAATCTGCTCGTGAACTTGAACAATATCGGTTAATAAATAAAACTAATTGGTTTTTCTGAAACTAATGAGCTTTTGGTTTTATCTATTTGTTGGAAGTGCAGTTTTTTGTTCTATTCTATCTTTCTGGTCGATTAGTCGGCAAGAAAAACTGCGACGACGTTGCGTAGATCGTTTAGCAACTTGTAGATTGACTGGTTATGAAGTTGCAAGAATTTTATTAAACGAGAACGGTCTGAATAACGTATTTGTGGAAAAAGCTCAAATATCTAGCGGTGCAGCTTTGAGTCCGCAAGAGGGAAGGCGAGGAATTGTACATCTTCCTCCAGAAATTTTTGACGGTAATTCTCTACGTGCCATAGCAACTAGCGCTCATAAGTGTGGCTATGCCGTACAGTATTATCTTGGCGGTTCTTCCTTATTAATTTCTAGGAGAGCATTTGCTTTATTTTGGATTTTAATAGGAAGTGGATTTTTCCTTTTAAATTTCAGTTTTATTTTTTTAAGTTTTATGGGAAGCGAATTTTTTCTAATTCCTCTGTGTATAGTAATTTTAGGAGGAATTCCAGGAGTTTGTTACGTAGTTGCTAAACTTAAAGATGAGTCAAATGCCACTCGTTACGGTATTAGAATGTTAGAGATAGAAAAACTTATAGAATCTCAAGAAACTAGTTTTGTAACACAGTATTTACAAGCATATTTTCTCAAATCTGTGTCAGATTCTTGGCTATTTGCTAGTCTTTGGAACTTTGTGATGGCTGGTGTTATTCTGTGCCATACTCGCTCAGTTTTCAACTGAGTAGTATATCTAAGTGCTGAGTGCTGAGTGCTGAGTGCTGAGTTAGGAGTAGAGACGCGATTATACTCTTACGAGAAGCCCTTCGGGTGACGCTCCTGCGTCGCTAACGCTGCGCTAACAGCAGTTCCTCTACTTGGGGAGACCCCAAGACCGGACTGCCTCACCGCTCTTACGAGCGTCTACGCGTCTGTGCAAAAGTTTTGAGCAATCAATACTGTTCTAACATCAGTGACTACGGCTATATCTTTCGAGTCAAAATGAGAAAATTACTCCCGAACGATCGCTTGTACCTCTTCGACTGACAACCGCAAAGCTTGTGCAATCTGTTCTATACTCAAATTCATTTGCAACAATTGGGGTACAGCATCTCTTCTAGCTTGTTCTGCTTGTTCGGCGCGTTGGCGTTCTTGTTCAGCCCGTTGGCGTTCTTGTTCAAATCGCTGGGAAATCTCATTGTAACTAACAAACCGTTCGCCGTCGGGACGAAAAAGCTGTAAAGTATCTTCGTCAAGAACGAAACGAATCGTTAAACGAGGACTAACCCAATCTGTCATTTGAGGAATGACATCCAAGCCATCTTCACCGCGTATCCAACCCCGCAAGCTATTTTTGGCAGGATCGTAAATGTAGTACTCTTCCACACCATAGCGGTCGTAGAAAAGTAATTTTTTGTCCATCTCGTTTTGCGTATTGCTGGGGGAGATAATTTCAAACACCACTTGGGGAGGAATTCCGCCTTCTTTCCATTGCAAATAGGATAAGCGATCGCCTTTTGGTCTGCCAAATACCACCAGCACGTCTGGGGCGTTAACAATGGTATTGCGTCCTTCTACCGGATACCAAAATAAATCCCCAGCCACAAATACGTTAGGATCGTCAGCAAACAGCCAATCTAAATTCTGCTGAATCTCTACGAGCCAACGAAACTGTATAGTATTATTTGCCACTGGTTGTCCGTCACTATCTGGGTAGATGACCTCTGGCTGGCTCGGCGATTGGATTTGAGACACCATACCTTCACCCTCAGAAGGATATTTAATGGAGATGCTTCCAAATTAGCAAATAAGGGAAGATGTCTGCGGACTGAATTTAGCGTATACCGATTGAAAACAGTACTAGTGTTCTAGTATAAACCAATTAAAGATAGTATTATTAAGGACTGTTTCGCAGGAAACTCCCTCTCAGCCAGTTAATATGTCAGAACAACAGCTAGCAGCATCTTTAAACGGACATCTCCCCTACCCTAACCAAAATAGCCAGAATACTATTCGGATTCGGGGTGCTAGGCAGCATAATCTGAAAAATATTGACTTGGAATTGCCACGCGATCGCTTAATTGTCTTCACTGGCGTTTCTGGTTCGGGTAAGTCTTCCCTAGCATTTGACACAATTTTTGCTGAAGGACAACGTCGCTATGTAGAATCCCTCAGCGCTTATGCCCGACAATTTTTAGGACAATTAGATAAGCCGGACGTGGAGGCTATTGAAGGTTTAAGTCCGGCGATTTCCATTGACCAAAAGTCTACCTCTCATAATCCCCGTTCGACTGTAGGCACGGTAACGGAAATTTATGATTATTTGCGGCTGTTGTTTGGGCGAGCGGGGGAACCTCATTGTCCCATATGCGATCGCTGTATTTCCCCCCAGACCATCGATGAAATGGTCGATCGCATCATGGAACTACCAGACCGCACCCGTTTCCAAATCCTCGCCCCTGTCGTTCGGGGTAAAAAAGGGACTCACCGCAAATTGTTATCGAGTCTAGCTTCCCAAGGGTTTGTGCGCGTGCGCGTCAATGGTGAAGTCAGAGAATTATCAGATTCGATTGAACTAGATAAAAATTTTACTCACACAATCGAAGTGGTAATTGACCGACTCGTGAAAAAAGATGGTATTCAAGAGCGTTTGGTCGATTCTCTTTCTACGTGTCTCAAGCAATCAAGTGGTATTGCTACCATTGTCATTAGTCAGTCATCAGTAGTCAGTAGCGATAATCAACAAACAACTGACAAAGAACAACTGACAACTGACAACGAAGAAGAATTAGTATTTTCGGAAAACTTTGCTTGTCCAGAACATGGGGCGGTGATGGAAGAATTATCCCCGCGATTGTTCTCATTCAATTCACCTTATGGTGCTTGTCCCAACTGTCATGGACTGGGAACTTTAAGAAGATTTTCGCCGGATTTGGTCGTACCCGACTCAGAAGCCCCAGTTTACGCTGCGATCGCGCCTTGGTCAGAAAAAGATAATTCTTATTATTTGGAATTACTTTATAGTTTAGGGCAAGCTCATGGATTTGAATTGCAAATAAATTGGAGCAAGCTGACAGAAGAACAGCAGCAAATCATTTTATTTGGAGAAAAGCAAGAAGGCACTACAAAAGCACAGAAAACGCAAAATTATAAAGGTGTAATTCCAATATTGCAACGGCAATATGAGGGCGGGTCGGAGTTAATTAAGCAAAAATTAGAGCAGTATTTAATCGACCAGCCGTGTGAAGTTTGCCAGGGAAAAAGATTAAAACCAGAAGCTTTAGCGGTGAGATTGGGACAGTACCGAATTTTGAATTTGACTGGAGTATCGATTCGGGATTGTCGGCAGAGAATTGATGAGTTAAAGTTGAGCGATCGCCAGTTTCAAATTGCCGATTTAGTACTGCGAGAAATCAAAGCGAGATTGCAATTTTTGTTAGATGTCGGCTTAGATTATCTCACCCTTGACCGTCCCGCCATGACCCTTTCTGGTGGTGAAGCCCAACGCATTCGTCTAGCAACGCAAATAGGTTCTGGTTTAACAGGAGTTCTCTACGTTTTAGACGAACCAAGTATTGGTTTGCATCAACGAGATAACGGACGGCTACTCAAAACTTTAACTAAATTGCGCGATTTAGGTAATACATTAATTGTGGTTGAGCATGATGAAGAAACAATCCGTGCAGCTAACCACATTGTTGATATTGGCCCTGGTGCAGGAATTCACGGTGGACATATTATTGCCCAAGGTGATTTAGAGGCGTTGCTAACAGCAGAAAAGTCCTTAACTGGTGCATATCTATCAGGAAGAAAGGTAATTACTACACCCGCAGAACGCCGAGAAGGAAATGGCCGAAGTTTAATAATTAAAAATGCCCATCGCAACAATTTAAGAAATATAGATGTAGAAATTCCACTCGGTAAACTTGTCGCCGTCACTGGTGTTTCTGGTTCTGGAAAATCCACTTTAATTAACGAATTACTTTATCCATCACTACAACATCATTTAACTAAGAAAGTTCCTTTACCCAAAGATTTGGAAAAAATCCAGGGTTTAAATTCTGTTGATAAAGCAATTGTAATTGACCAATCTCCTATAGGACGCACCCCACGTTCTAACCCTGCAACTTATACGGGCATTTTCGATGCTATTCGGGATGTATTTTCGCAAACAGTAGAAGCCAAAGCCAGAGGTTATAAACCCGGACAATTTTCTTTCAACGTTAAAGGTGGACGTTGCGAAGCTTGTAGCGGACAGGGTGTAAATGTCATTGAAATGAACTTTCTACCAGATGTTTACGTGCAATGCGAAGTTTGTAAAGGTGCAAGATACAACCGCGAAACTTTGCAAGTCAAGTACAAAGATAAATCGATTTCTGATGTTCTCAATATGACAGTTGAGGAGAGTTTAGACTTTTTTCAAAATATTCCCAAAGCTGTCGCCCGTTTGCAAACTTTATTTGATGTCGGTTTGGGTTATATTCAACTGGGACAACCTGCAACTACTTTATCTGGTGGTGAAGCGCAGCGGGTAAAATTGGCAACAGAATTATCTCGACGCGCCACAGGTAAGACACTTTATTTAATAGATGAACCGACAACAGGTTTATCTTTTTATGATGTCCACAAATTGTTAGATGTGTTGCAACGTTTGGTAGATAAAGGCAATTCAATTTTAGTAATTGAACACAATTTAGATGTAATTCGTTGTTCTGACTGGGTGATAGATTTAGGGCCAGAAGGTGGCGATAAAGGTGGAGAGATAATTGCTGTAGGTACACCGGAGGAAGTTGCAGCGAATTCCAAGTCTTACACTGGGCAATATTTGCAGCAGGTGTTACAACAGTATCCGGCAATGAAAAAGTAGCAGAGTACGTTATCTTGCACTAACGCATTTACTCCTATCTTACCTGAAGATTACCTAATTTTTTAACGAACCACAGAGGCACAGAGAACACAGAGTTAGAGAGAAGATAGGAAATCTTGTAACGGTAAGGGAGTAATTTCAAAGGAAATAGTGCATTTAGCTTTGCCTTAATGCATCCTAATATTTTTTGTATAATTTTAGGAATTGTTTGGGAATAATAAAAGTAATGAAATTTTTAATAAAACTGGACATAAGCAATGGTCTGCGGTATTTATCAGATTATAAATACAGTCAATGGCAAATCTTATATAGGGCAATCACGGAACATATATAGACGATGGAGACAACACACGGGAGGATTAAATAGACAAAATCCACTTGAAACCGGAAATTATCCACTCAGAGCAGCTTTTTTAAAATATCAACTTCAAACAGTAGCTTCTACACCAGGAATGTCTGGGGTATTTGAATTTAAGATTATTGAGAGATGTACTGAAGATAAGCTATTAGAACGAGAAAGATTTTGGATAGAAAAGATTAAGCCAAAATATAACTGTAACACGTGGACTCCACTAAGAAGAAGAGTACGAAACATTTACGAACAAAAATTTTGGGTTCAATATCATAATTATGATAATTTAGGCTACGTACCTGGAGACTCAATTATTGATGATTATGGAACTCAAGAAGAATTTGGAAGTGAAGACTTAGTTTCATGTATCTCTACAAATAAAAGAAGTATTCTTAACGCTCAAGGTGATACTGTATTTTTAATAGTTGGAATTGGAGTAAATCCAAAACAGTATTACCTTTGGTCTAAATTGATTATAGAAGAAGTAGAGATAGCAGATGAATATGGAGCGCAATCATACCACGGTTTTGGCAATGGCTGGTTAATGAATTCACCTGTATTATTAAATTCAATACCATTTAATCAATTTAAATCTTATTGTGGAAATTTTGGTTTTGGCTTTATGTCAATCAGAGATAATTCATACTTAAGTCATTTAAAAGATTTATCTGAAACTAATAGACTAGGAGTAGCACAAATAAATTTTGATAATTACATCAATGATTTTTACAATCAAGTTATTCATGTTAATCCGAAGGAGGAAAGAAGATTGTTCGGATAAAATAAGGATAAATATTAAGTAAAACGCGATCGTATCTTGTAATATTTCGATATATATCTGAAGTAAATGTTTTTTATAAAAGCGATCGCCTACTCTATAGTAAACAAACTTGCATCAACGTTAAACAACTTCGCTAAAGCTTCAGCCTGTTTTTTATTAAGTTCTAAATGACCATTAATAACTTTATCTACAACCTCGTTAGAACCTAAAATTTCTACTAAATCATTTTGAGTTAAATCCTGAGCTTCCATCAAATGTAAGATTCTTGAATGAGGCGTTGAAGAATTAAGTTGATAATGTTTATCCTCAAAATCCTCAATTAGCTTTACCAGTAATTCTAAAAGAGCATTCTCTTCGGGAGAAAGTTTAGGATGAGAAAGTAATTCTTCGACAATTTCTAAAAATCTCTCATTATCATCTTCTGTTTTGATAATTCGAGGTTGGTATTCAGAGAGTAATTGACTGTAAAATTCGGAGTTAAAAGTAAGGGTCATTTTTCCAGTTGTCTTTGTCATATTCAGCATGAGTTAAGACATATTTTATATAGATTACCTGTTGCTCATAGTTGATACTAGTAATGAGACGATATTTATTACCTTTGATATTGAAAATTGTAAAATTACCTACCGCTTCAGCTTTAGGATAAATAGTTTGAGCTTCTAGCAGATTTCCCCAGTTAGCTTTACTAGCAGTTATGTACCAGTCATCAAGGGCTTCACAACAGTCAGCGTGTTCTTGGCAGAATTTTCGTAACTTTTTCCGACTGATGATGTGCATTAATTTATCATTTCAGCATTTCTCTGCTTTTTGAATTTGAAACTACTAACTATCCTAAAGTTCTTGTCAACAGCCTATCATATATAGATCGATCAGAGGAGGTATGTGCAGTCAGTTTATCCAGCTTTAAATATTGATTGCCCATATACTTGGCGATCGCACTCCCTTTGCTGCCTTATTCTAACCTTATACTTATATTAAATCTTGTCTTCACTACAAGCCAAGTAGACAATAGAAGACTACTACCGAACAAGCGAAATAACCCCTAAAAGTGTTAATCAAAGTCAGTCCAATATTTAAATAATATTGTTAGTATCGACAGTATAAATGTATATTGCGCTATAATTTATACCAAAAATTTGCTAGCAACAAGTTTTTACAACATAACCTGAAGATTTATTACTAGGTATATTTCCTTGATTTGGCGTGGATTTAGTCGAAAAACAGGACTACGATTTACAACATTTTTACTGCTAATACCCTTAGCAGTAGTTGCGGTATTGCAACTTTCCCCAAAGCAACCGCAGATAGTAGAACATGAAAGCAATTACGCGATACATGTTCGCCAAGATTTTAATCAACCTGCTTTTTATCCAGTTGGACAAATTCCATCTGCAAACCTTTATAAACCTCTTGCTAATTGGGTAGGAAGGTTAATTTTACCAACGAAACAGCAATTGCAAGATAATTCAGATTGGGTGTGGATGGAAGTGCAACATGCACCACCAACAGCACAAAATGTAGTAGGAAATATTGTGCGTTTAGAGTGGAAAAAGAAGGAAGATTTACTTGCTTTCGTTCAAGCTGTAACACAAGATGTAAATTTCACGCCCGAAGTTATTCAAAGTCAAAAAAAAGGAAATATTCATCCTTCCCGACTAAATGGGGTTCGTAATGTAGGGATGTTACGTTCTTTGGCTGGTGCTAATCCTAATGATGATACAATTGTTGCTTTAGATTCAAATACAATAATTACAGAAAGTGGCAACGAATCTATTTTGCAAATTGAACGCGAGCCAGTTTTGGTAACTGGTAGGTTTTATGGTTTGGTAAAAATAATTAAACCAATTCAATTTGATTCTAAAAGTTCGTTCAAAAAACAGAAGCAGTATAGTGATTATTTTTTAGTACAACATTATAATCATGTTTCTAATAAGTTTGATGGCATTCAAGAAACTATTCGGATTCCTCAACAAGTAATAGATACGCGAAATTTTGCTCCTTCAACTGTGCGGCAAATTGAGAAATCACCTGCTAATCAAGACGGCTGGTATATTTACGGTGCTAAAGATGCAAATGGTGTATTTATAGTTGGCGCGATCGCACCTCGTTCTCTGTTTGAAATTCAACCCAATCAAACTATTACAGGTGAAGAATTAGGACTAGACTATATCACAATTAAAAATTGGCAAAATACGGAAAAAAATAAAGGAAAATTCAATACTGTATTATTAACATCTCAAGAAACGCAAAATAATCAATCTATATCTAAATGGCAAGAAGGCGATAAAGCTATCTTACTGCACCTATTTGGTGGAATAGGGGGACGTAAAGCCGAACCTGTGGGAATTCCTTACACTATCACTGGACATTTTGCTTTTGGAATCGCAGAAGTTGTTCGTGACGAGTTTACTAACCAATTACGCTTCGAGATTAAATACCACCAAATTTATGCCCATAACCCCGATGGAATTATTGCCGGAACGCATACATGGGCTGATTATATGGGTAATTTACAGCGTGGCTGGCTTGCGACACGTCCGGTATCAGATATTCTCATCAAATTCGAGCCTGTAACACAGGATTATGATTTTAATGGTATTAAACTTTCGCCTTTAAACCAGTTCCAGCAACAGTTACAGATAACAATGGCTCGTTATCGTCTTGGCGATGGTACTGGTGGTGCAATGGTATCACCTGCAACTTCTTGCGTCCAAGACTCCAGCCAAGCACTGTATGCAGCGATATTAGCAATTAAAAACCAAGTTGCTACAACTCCTCAAATTCAAACTTGGTTAAATGCAAACCCCAATCATCCCCAAACTTTGCGCTTTCAGCAGCTAGTCGAATTAGGTAAATCATTGGAAAAACAATTAGCACCCTTGGGTATAGTTCGTGCTGACTGGAAGAGTCAAGCGAGTATACTTGCAGGAACGGGAAAGGGAAAAACCAAATTATTTAAAGATGGTAGTATTTGGGCTGGTTTGACGACATGGCGAACAATAATGCCAAGGCAAGTACACGACGATCTCGCCGGAATATTTTTAAAACATGGTGCAACTATGCAAATATTGCGAACCAATCAAGTAGGTGGTTCGCAAGCTGATATTTCACCCATTGCACCAACAATATTTTTTGGACAAATTCAAATTCCTTTTACTCACATTGCACCCCTACCAATTATTCTCAATCGCGTTTTAGCATCGCTAGCAATTCCCACTTTCCAAGATTGGTTAGTGGTTGTTGCAATGCTGGTAACTTATAGTGTTATTGCCCTATATTATGGTTTTAAATTTAACTTTCTCCAAATACAAATTTGGTCAGCCACTTGGATTGATAAATGTTTGTTAATATTGCGTTGCTTATTTATGCCTGCAATTGTGGAAGAACTATTTTTTAGAGTTTTTCTGCTTCCTCATCCTATAGAAATTACTAATTATTTCCACTGGGTATTGTGGGGATTTTTGAGTTTATCTTTGTTTATTTTGTATCATCCTTTAAATGCTAAGACATTTTTTAAAGCTGGATTCCCAACATTTTATCATCCGGTTTTTATGAGTTTAGCTGCATTATTAGGTATTACATGTACTATTGCATATGCGCTTACAGGTTCGTTGGGGGTGGTAGTTTTAATTCACTGGATTGTAGTAGTAGTTTGGTTAATTATTTTGGGAGGAATCGCAAAATTAGAAATTAAAAATCAGAAATTTCCCAATACAAAAGTGTAGTGACTAAGTAGGGCACAGGTATCTACTAATGGAATGATTACCGTATTCAAGAGAAAAAGGTATAAAAAAGTTGATTAAGTATTGGTAACAAAAAGAACTAATTTTTTAGGGTAAGTATTGTCAAAGACCGCGAACTATAATTGATAGCTAATCGATAGAGATTGTAACGCTCGTTAATACAATAATGCGATAAAATTGTCAAAGATAAAGTATTGGCAGTTTGCGGAGCTAGGCTTCATAATTCTGCCACATAGTTACCAATTTGACTTAAAAGCCCCCAAACTTAATCCTGAGTAATAGTTCTGATTAAAGAACAGTTATATACCAGTAGGTTGAGTAAGTATTTGCATTTTGAATAAAATTTCATTTGTTATGCCACCTTCTTTACCTCTTGCTGGTTTAAATATTTTGGTAGTTGAGGATGATGATGATATTCGCTTTTTCGTCACTACCGTCTTAGAAGCTGATGGAGCTACCGTTACAGCAGTTTCCTTAGCAGCCGCAGCACGAGAAGTGTTACCCGAATTGCAACCCGATGTCTTAATTAGCGATATCGGTATGCCTGGTGAAGATGGCTACGCTTTAATCCGTAAAATACGTGCCCTCAAGCCTGATATTGGTGGACGAGTTCCAGCGATCGCCTTAACAGCCTTTGGCGATAGAGACAGTTGTGTTCGTGCTTTAGAAGCTGGTTTTCACACTCATGTCTCTAAACCAGTTGCTCCAGAAGAACTTGTTGAAATCGTTGCTAATTTAGTTGCTTCTTGTAATTGGTAACTGTGCGAAGCAGAATACTCAGATTGAATGCAATACATATAAAACTATCTCATATACTGCACAATAGTTGTGTGTGGTAAATAAGAGAGATAATGCTCTATGGAGTTTTGCAGTATTTTACTCTTTTTTTGATATTTAAAAATAGGTCTTAAGTTAGAGGCGCTTTCTACGCTTTGGTAGAGGTTTTTTATGCTTATTATTAGATATAGTAAATAATCCAAGTTGATAAATTACCAATAAAAAATAATTTTATATCAAAAATTGAAGTAATTAAATTATCAATGATAAATTATTATTTAGGCAATTAATCATAGATATAAAACCAAGCTAAAAATGGCTAACAAAAATAACAAAAAATCCGGTAAAAACACAACAAACTCAAAAACGAAGAAGAACGCTGATTCAGCATCTAACGAACCAAAACAAACTTCTAAAACAATTGATATAGATGGTCATCGTCCAGTTGACCCAAGTAACATTGAAGTTAAAGAAACAGTAGACATAGATGGTCAACGTCCAATCGGAAAAAATGAAAATTATTCAGGAAAAGTAATTGACGTAGATGGTCAGCGCCCGATCGGCAAGAGCAATTTTCAGGAGCATGACATGCTAACCTTAGATGGCGATCGCCCAATTGACCCAACTGATTTAGAGGTGAAAGACGTTGTTGAGGTAGATGGGGAACGTCCGATTGCTAAGAGCAATTTTCAAGTTGAGGATGTTCTTGAAGTAGACGGTCGCCGCCCAATAGTTTCAAATAACCCCAAGAATCTGGATATTACAACGGATTTCGTAGACTAAAATGACAACTGCCTTACCAATACAGTGGTCTGACTGCTAGTGTGTCTAGGCAGTTCGTTTTTTCCTAACTTTACGAAAGTCCTGTGTGTATTACTCCCTTCCCACTATAAAATTACCTATCTCTTCCCTCTCCTGACAAAGACGCTGCGCGAACGCGTCCTTTGCGGTTCATAAAAAAATCTAGGTATTCTTTAAGCGGGAAAGGAATGAACAGGGTGTAGGGGATAGGGTGTGGGCTGAGTGGGAAATTAAGCTACGCTACTTGCGGGTGAGGTTTCTACCTACCTTGGGAAATAAAGATTCTTTCGCCCTAACGTGGCAAGGCTTTAAACCTTACTTCGGGTCTAGTTCTTCCCCTACACCCGACACCCCACACCCTACACCCGCCCCGAAGGGGCTTTGTAAACTAAAAAGTATAAAAAATTTGCCACCTTGCATAAATTCCTGAAACACTTGTGATATTTGTACAGAAGGTATGTGTTGAATTTATACTGCACACAAGAATCAAAGAAAGTGGTAAAAATGGTTAAACGACAAGAATTATTTAAAAATCTAGCAACTTTTAAGCCTCCTAAGGTAGGAGCGCCTGATAATCGCCAGGGAGGGTCGATACGTGCATTCAAAGCACCCAACAATCAACAAGGAGAACTCAAGTGATAGAAAAATGGCATTCTTGTTTAGAGGATGTTTGAAAAGTGCTGAGTAAAAACCGAGTTTCTTTAAAGCTTTGAGCAATCACCACTGTCATAACATTAGTGACTACGGTTAGATCAAATTTTTCAAACAACCTCTAATGCAAAGAACTAGCCCTATACCATTTGAGAAACCCAGATACTCCAATTCACGATATCGCCTTTGTGCTGGGTTTCTCTGAACCTAGTGCCTTTCACCGTGACTTCAAACGCTGGACAGGACAAACACCAAGAACTTATTGAGTCAAGTTAGCGTGAGGTTTCGATCGGGCGATCGCGCTCTTTATGAGCTACTCTGAGACTGAATGCTTTACTATAGCCGCTTTTAACCCGATGTCGTTAAACTCTTAAACAACAGCGCATAATGATGTTCGAGTCGCATCCAAAGCCCTGCCTAGATGCTTTCGAGGTAGGGCTTTTGTTTTATGGCTGGAGGCGATCGCTTTGGATCTATGAAGCGCGGTTACAGCGAAGAATTTATCCGATTACTAAATCTGGTTCTTCACAGAAGTTAAACACGGCTGACTCAGTTTCTGATTCATCTTCAAATACAGCAGAGATATACCATTCACAGGGCGAATCATTCGTATATTCAGCCCAAGCAATTGTTGCTGTTTCACCCGATGGAATCCCTGAATCATTTAAGGTGAATGGGGCCCACTCTTCATCATCAACAGATACCCACAACTCTGTAATTGCTTGTTCGGTTTGATTGGTAACGGTAAAAGTGAATTGGTCTGACATAAATCTCCTTTTTCGCGGTAAATAAATAGCAGATTGTCAGCCACCGATTATACACACACTTTTTCAAAGTCATGTCATCTGAATTGTCAGAATCTATATCCAGAAAAGGTTTTAAGTTTTTTTCTCAAATTCAATTTCTGATTGAAGAGTATTAAAAATATCACTTACTCGTGTAGGAATCCTAGATATGTAAAAATCCAATAAGATTTTTATATTACTGTTAAGTAAAACTTTTTTTAAATTCACTCGCGGCTTCGCACTCCAATTCATACTGAATTCTGTTTTGATAAAAGATTATCTTCAGTCTCACACTCAAATATTTCACTTTTTCAGCACTTATGATTTACTTCAAAGTAAAGGAGTTAACAACCGAGAAACTCTCACGGCTAATTTGAACCAGAAAGGTTTTCTATCGTATTCAGATAAATCCACAGCAACAGAAGCAGCCAAATCAACTTGCAACATTTTTTCCACACTTTGAATAAAGCGAGACTCGGCAATAAAGCACATGACTTCAAAGTTGAGAAAAAATGAGCGATTATCTAAGTTAACAGTTCCTACACCTGCCATATCGTCATCGATGAGGATAATTTTCTGGTGCATAAATCCATTTTTATAGCGATATAATTTAATACCAACTTCCTCCATTTCCGAGTAGTAGGAAAAAGAACATAAATAAACTAATAAATGATCGGGATGGTTGGGTAAGATAATTCGGACATCGATACCGCGCATTGCTGCTAGCTTCAAAGCTGTCAAAGTGGAATCATCCGGTACAAAGTAAGGGCTGGCAATCCAGAGGCGAGTCTGAGTTCGATTGATTGCATTCACAAAAAAAAGGTTACAAGCTTTTAGCCGATCTGCGGGGCCTGTAGGCAGTATCAATGCGGTTTGGTTGCTTTCTCTATTAACTTTGATCTGCCAATTAACTTCGATAACTTTTCGAGTTGCCCAGTACCAATCTCGCATAAAAGTGTTTTGCAGGCTTTGTACAGTTGGGCCTTGAAGTATCATGTGGGTGTCACGCCAAGGACTCAGACGGCGATTTTTTCCTAAATATTCATCACCAATATTTAAACCACCGACAAAAGCTATTTCACCATCCACTACCAAAATCTTGCGATGGTTGCGGAAATTGAGTTGAAAACGATTGCCTCTACCTCTGGTGGTATGAAATCCACTAACTTGAATGCCATTTTCGTGTAGAGATTTGATATAGGAACGCGATAATTTTTTGGAACCAATTTCATCGTAGAGAAAGTAGATACTGATTCCTTGCTTTGCCTTGGCAATCAATGCTTCTCTAAAAGTGTTACCCGCTTGGTCGTCATTAACAGTATAGAATTGCAGTAAAATATAATTTTTTGCGGATGCGATCGCGCTCAACATTGCTTCATAAGTTTGCTGGCCATCAATCAGCAACTCGCCAGCATTACCTGATGTGAAAGGAATTCCTGTAAAAGTTTCAGCTAATATTTGCAAAGGTGCTAAATTATCTGGTAATTCAACTTTAAATTCCGCGAGTTCATTGTAAGCATGGCTAACTAGCTGATGATGTCTCGCATAAACTGAGCGCAGAGTTTCAGCATAACCGTGAAATCTAGTTCTTCCGAGAATCCAATATAACGGAATAGCTAGCCAAGGAAAAGTTACCAGAGAAATACTCCAAGCGATCGCTCCTTGCGAAGAACGTACATTCATGACAGCATGGGCAGCATGTGCAATTCCCAAGGCATGAACAACAACTGTAGCTGTACTAAAAACAGCTAGTAGCACACCACCATCTACAAGCATTTTGATTATTTAAAGTATCGGTCTATAAGCATTTTAATTATTTAAGGTATCGGTATAACAAAATTCTGCCAGTAATGGCTTGTGATCGGAGGAGTAAATTCGATCTAGCACTATAGCACTGACTTTCTTTTCACTCAGTTCTCGATAAAAGATCCAATCTAGGGGAGGTGATAATAAAAAACGTTTGATTTTCCGACTTTCATGGGGTACAAAATTTACTGGAATTAACCCCAGTTTAGTTACTACTTTATCCAGGATAATGGCTCTTTTTCGACTCCAGGTATTAAAATCTCCTGAAAATATAATGGGGCCGCGATGTGCAGATATAGCCAATTCTAATTCATGCAATTGGATTTTAAATTTATTTAAATCTACAAAATTAATCAAATGACTATTAATTGCTAAAAGAGTTGCTTTATTATGAGATAGTGGATATTCAGTTATCAGTGAAACTTTAGGAGTTTTAATAATAGGCTCATGATGTTTGGTAATAATAGCTTTTTTATTGAGCGAACTAGTTGTAGCCGCTGTAAAAATGCCTGAATAGCTTTGATGATGAGCATCGATAAAATTAGGCGCAAAATCCCAACTCATCTCTAGCCACTCTAAAACATTTGTTAATCCTAGTTCTAGACGAAATTCTTGTAAAAATATCAAATTTGGCTGGTGTTGTTCTATAATTTTCAAAAAATCTTCCAACCACTTTTCACTATAATTATTCTTCGCAATGTTCCAACTCAATACTTTAATTGAATTGCTATTGAGTTCAGTTTGAATAGAATGGCTTTTATCAATAGTGGATTTTTGCGAACGAAGAAATCGATAAGATGGAACAAATTTTTTTGCAAGAGTATCTACATGTTCTTTAATATCAAACATTATATTAATTCGTAGTTCGTAATTCGTAATTAAGAAAGACAAAACAAAGCTTTATACAGGCTGTTTTTAATACTTTACCAAGCCCCGTTGGGGCGGGGTGTTGGGTGTGGGGTGTTGTGTGTAGGGGAAGAAATAGCCCCAACAACCGAAGGGTTAAAAGCCCCGCCCTTTCAGGGCATTTGCGTTGGGAGAGGTTAGAATCCT
>NZ_JAECZA010000067.1:24059-31393 GCF_016056275.1 Dendronalium phyllosphericum CENA369
GTTCCAACGCCGTCTTCACTACACCCCACACCCTACCCCCTACACCCTGTTCAACTGCTCCCCTGCCCCTCCGCTCCCTTATCTACCTATATCGAGTCTGAGAAATTGCCCGCCGCCATGAGTCCCGTAATCTGCTGCGATGGTCGGCGCTAATTGTTGGCTCAAACTGCTTCTCTACCTGCCACAGCTCTACAATTTCTTCTTGGCTGTCCCAATAGCCAACGGCTAGCCCTGCTAAATAAGCTGCCCCCAAGGCAGTGGTTTCTGTGATTTTGGGACGGACAACGGGCACGCCAAGAATATCTGCCTGAAACTGCATCAACAGGTCATTGCGGGATGCCCCTCCATCCACCCGCAGTTCTGACAGTTCCAGCCCCGAATCTTGATGCATAGCATCAATCACATCAGCCGTTTGATAGGCAATGCTTTCCAAGGCAGCACGGGCAATATGAGCGCTGGTTGAGCCGCGCGTTAAGCCAACAATTGTACCGCGAGCATAGCTATCCCAATAAGGTGCGCCTAAGCCGACGAAGGCAGGCACAAAATAGACACCGTCGTTATCAGCAACACTCCCAGCCAGCGGTTCCACATCTGCACTGCGCTTGATAATGCCAAGTCCGTCGCGCAACCACTGCACAACTGCCCCAGCAATGAATACACTCCCTTCTAGAGCATAACTGGTATGTCCGTTGATGCGCCAGGCGATTGTAGTCAGCAGTTGATGATAGGATGGGGTGGGGCGATCGCCTGTATTCAAGAGTATAAAGCAGCCTGTACCGTAAGTATTTTTCGCCATACCAGATTGCAACGATGCTTGTCCAAAGGTTGCAGCCTGCTGGTCTCCGGCAATTCCGGCAATGGCGATGCGGCTACCTAAAAGACCTTCAGCCGTATATCCATATACTTCTGACGAACTCCGCACTTGGGGCAGAATGGCACGGGGAATATCGAGAATTGCCAGCAGTTCATCATCCCAATTTTGAGTGTGAATGTTGAATAACAGAGTCCGGCAAGCATTAGTTACATCTGTGATGTGGAGTTCCCCCTGAGTCAGCCTCCAGATTAACCAACTATCGACAGTGCCAAATGCCAATTCTCCACGTTCGGCTTTTTCGCGGGCATCAGGTATATTATCCAGCAACCACTTGAGTTTCGTGCCGCTAAAGTAGGCATCAATTACCAGTCCCGTTTTCTTCTGGAATGTTGCCTCATATCCGGTTGCCTTGAGTTCATCGCAGTAGCCAGCGGTGCGGCGATCCTGCCAGACGATCGCATTATAAATCGGCTTGCCCGTTTTGCGCTCCCAGACAATTGTCGTTTCCCGTTGATTAGTGATGCCAATGGCAGCAATATCACTTGTGCGGATATCAATGCGAGCTAGAGCTTCGTTGGCAACACCAATTTGAGAAGACCAGATTTCGTCAGCATTATGCTCTACCCAAGCCGGCTGCGGAAAAATTTGTTGAAACTCTTTTTGAGCAACAGTCATAATGTCGCCATTGCGGTTAAATACAATAGCGCGAGAGCTAGTAGTGCCTTGGTCAAATGCCAAAATGTATTTAGTCATTAGTCAATAATTGATTCTTGACATTTGATTACTTTAAAAGAAAATATGCACATAGATAGATGAAAAATTAGTCTTTATGTAGTGGCATTATATACATAACCGTATTCAAGTAAAGAAGATCGAAAAATTAGTACGCTAGATAAATAATGCGGTTACAAGAATATTGATGTTAAAGGTCAACCGCTTACGCTTGCAGGGTTTAGACAATTCGCTAGTAGTACGAATTGCAAGTGCGATCGCAATTTTGGTCGGTGTCTTGGTACTGCTAGGCTGGAATTTCCACATCGAAGTTCTGAAAGCAGGCTTCCCCGGAAGTGCAGCAACAATGAAAGCAAATACAGCATTCTGCTTTGTATTATCTGGGATCTCGCTGTGGCTATTGCAAAAAGGAAAGGATAATCAGTTCGATTTGGATAGGGAGAAGAAAACAAGGGTAAATAAAGAAGATTCTCCTCGTCGCTATGTCTTCTATTTCCTACTTTCCAGGCTTTTTGCCGCAGCAGTTGCCTTAGTTGGTTTGCTGGCACTGATGCAATATCTGTTCGGCTGGAATCTCAGTATTAACGAACTGCTGTTTCGTGACTCCCCAAGCACTGTGACAACATTCCGTCCAGGGCTAATGGGGTTGAATACAGCACTCAATTTTATCCTGATTAGCAAAGCTATAGATTTGTTAGCTTCCCAAAAAAACCACCGTAGCTATTGGTATGCTCAGATTATTGGTCTGTTAGCTGCTTTGATTTCCTTACAGGCTATCATAGGCTATACCTACAAAGTGCAAGTCCTCTACGGCATTGCCCCCTACACAACATCAATGGCATTACACACGGCAGTGACATTTATTTTGCTTTGTGTGGGAATTTGGTGGGTGTATCCAGACAAAGGATTTATGCGGGTAATTACTAGCAATACTTACGGTGGCTTACTGGCACGTCGTTTGTTAGGTGCGGCGATCGCAGTACCTTTGGTATTGGGATGGTTCATAGCTCAAGGTCAACAAGCTGGATATTACAGCCCGATTTTCGCCTTATCTTTGTTTGCCATTGTTTTGATTGTGATTTTTGTCTTTTTGGTATGGCAAAGTGCCGCAGTTATTGAACGTCTTTGCCGCCAAAGTGAAATCGAGCGCCAGCAAGCAAACAAACAAATAGTACAACTTAACAAGAATTTACAGCGCCACATCACCGAATTAGAAACTTTGTTGGAAGTAATTCCCATTGGAATTGGCATCGCCGAAGATCGGGAGTGCCAAAAAATTAAAGTCAATCCGGCTTTTGCCAAGCAGTTGGGGATATTATCAGACAATGCCTCCCTCAGCATTTCCAGTGATGAAAAACCAACCTTTAAAGTCTACCGAGAAGGTAAAGAACTGTCGCCAGCAGAACTCCCCATGCAATACGCTGCTACTCATGGCGTGGAAGTCCTAGATTTTGAAGCTGAAATTATCCATGAAAATGGAAAAATAGTCAAGCTGCTAGAGTATGTCGCGCCACTGTTTGATGAAGAGGGTAAAACCAGAGGCTCAGTCGGTGCATTTTTGGATATCACAGAGCGCAAGCAGGCAGAGGCGTTACTGCGGAATCAGCACAAATGGCTAGAAGATGTGCTTAATTTGATGCCAATGCCACTATTGTTTATCGAGCCAGGAACGGCACGAGTGATTTTTGCCAATCGAGCTGCGAATGAATTGGCAGGAGGCGAATTTCCTCAAGGTGTATCAGCCGCCGATTATCATACAGTTTATCACTACACAGATGCCGCAGGCGAACGCATCCCTAACGAGCAAATGCCTGGGGTACGGGTTGCCCGTGGAGAGCGACTCGATGGCTTAGAAATCAAGTGGCATACGAGTGGAGGCGTGCGATCACTACATATATTTGCTGATAGTCTGCCAGCTATGCACGGTTATCCAGCTACCTGTTTGTTGGCATTCCAGGACATTACCAACCTCAAGCAGGCAGACAAAGCATTGTCATTGGGTTACAAAAGACTCCAACTACTTTTCAGTACAGCCAGCGATCTACTATCTAGCCAACAGCCAATAGCACTACTCGACAGCGTTTTCCACAAACTTGCAGCGCAGATTGGTTTGGATGTTTACTTTAACTATTTAGTAGAAAACGAGCGGGTAATGCGGCTGGCCTCCTTCACAGGCATCTCTGAGGAACTAGCTAAAGAAATTGAATTTTTAGAATACGGGCAAGCAGTGTGCGGGACTGTAGCCCAGAAACGCCGCCCAATTTCTGTAGAAAGCGTGCAGCACTCTAGCGATCCCAAAACAGACTTGATTCGCTCTTTGGGCATTACTGCTTATTATTGTTACCCACTAATGGCCCAAGGGCGGCTGTTGGGTACTCTTTCCTTTGGCAGCCGCAGTCGCACTACTTTCACCGATAATCAAAGAGGAATGATGCAAGCAGTGTGCGACCAAATAGCGATCGCCATGGAACGTGCTGGCTTAATTACTTCTTTACAGCAACAAACAGAGCAGTTGAGCCAAGCCAACCGCATGAAGGACGAATTTTTAGCGATATTGTCCCATGAATTGCGATCGCCCCTCAACGCCATCTTTGGTTGGACGCAATTACTGCGTGCCCGCAAGCTCAACGAAACTCAGATAGCTAAAGGGCTGGAAACCATCGAGCGCAATGCGAAAGCGCAAACTCAGCTAATTGAAGATTTGCTCGATATCTCACGCATAATTAGAGGCAAATTGCAACTCAATGTTCGTACTTGCAATTTGGTTGCGATTATTGAGTCAGCCATTGAGACTGTCCAACTAGCTGCCCAAGCCAAAGAAATCGATTTGAGATTTTTCCTATCAGCTGTTGAAAAGCCACAAAATTTAGAATTGGAATCAACAGTAAATAGCAAAAACCCGAAGTCTGGCTTGCTCGTAGCCCAGCATACACCTACAAGCATCTTAGTTTCTGGCGATGTCGAGCGTTTGCAGCAAATTATCTGGAACTTGTTATCTAACGGCATCAAATTTACACCGTCAGGCGGCAGAGTTGAAATCAAGCTGTCAACTGTTAGTAGTGAAGAAAAACAAGGGATACCTGACAACTACGCTCAAATCCAAGTGATTGACACAGGTATTGGTATTAGTCCAGAATTTCTGCCTTACGTCTTTGACCGCTTTCGTCAAGCTGATAGTTCTAGTACAAGGTCATACGGTGGATTGGGACTAGGATTAGCGATCGTCCGTCATTTAGTAGAATTGCATGGCGGTACTGTCGAGGCAGACAGTCAAGGCGAACAGCAGGGAGCAACATTTACAGTCAAGCTACCCCTCAGTTCGTCTAATTCTCAACCCCTTTATCCTCCATCTCCTCTACCCTCTTTTTCTTCTACCCCTGTCCATCTAGGCCCCTCACTCTTAGGCGTGCGCGTGCTAGTTGTAGACGACGAAGCCGATAGCCGTGACTTTATTTCTACAGTACTTCAACAGTGTCAAGCCGAAGTTGAGGCAGTCAGCTCGGTAAAAGAAGCATTGCAGGTAATTTACCAGTGGCAACCAGATGTTTTGGTTAGCGACATTGGGATGCCAGAAGAGGATGGTTACTCTTTGATTCGCAAATTGCGATCGCAACCTCCCGAACAAGGCGGAAAGATTCCAGCAGCAGCCTTGACAGCTTATGCCAGAGCAGAGGATCGCACCCGCGCAATCAAAGAAGGTTATCAATTGCATTTGCCTAAACCCATAGAGCCAGCTGAATTAACTACAGTAGTTGCTAGCCTCGTGGGACGCACTTGAGGGGAGCAGGGGAGCAGGGGAGCAGGGGAGTAGGGGGAGATAAAACTATTAACTCCTAACTCCTGTACAGACGCGTAGACGCTCGTAAGAGCGGTGAGGCAGTCCGGTCTTGGGGTCTCCCCAAGTAGAGGAACTGCTGTTAGCGCAGCGTTAGCGACGCAGGAGCGTCACCCGAAGGGCTTCTCGTAAGAGTATAATCGCGTCTCCTACCATCAAAACACAATCGTCCAACCCTGCTTTTCGCTATCTTTCTTGGTATAAGAAACACCGTCAATTTTGGTTCCTTTATCATCAAGAAGGGTGATGATACCACCATTATTGTCTAGTTGAATGGCATCGCTCAAAGGCACTCTTAAAACTTCACCCGGATTGATAATGCCACTAAGGCTTTGCTTGCGTTTGATACGATCTGCAAGTGCCCAACCATTCAATTCCACTTTTTCTGGTGAAGTATTGATTAAACTCACTGTTTCTTTGCCTACGTCGTCTCCAAAAGGATTCACCAAAGCAGCAAGAATGCGAATTGCCGCAGTTGTGGGCGGAATTACCACATCTAGTCTGTTGCCGGTGGTGTCGTCGGTATGGAAAGACTGGGATTGGAAGGCTAAGAATATACCCACCCATTGATTGCGCGTTGGGTAATAAATTAGCAGTCCGCCATCTTGCCAAACACCATTATCCTTTTGAAATTTAGCGGCATTGCCTTGGTTCATGTGGATGTCATGAATACCATTGCCAGGAAGAAAACCAAAGTATTTATCCTTGACATCTTCTTCAGGCCCCCACCTTTCACCAAACGGGTAGAGGACTGCATCCGGTGAAGCGATCGCCCGTGCAATGTATAGTTCTAGTAATTCGTTGAGGTCGTTATCTGGCCCTGGTATGTTGTATGGCAAGGGTTTCATTTGATTGGGATCGAATAAATTCCCTCGGATGAAGTCTAAAGCTAGTCCACCGGGCTTTCTTGCTAACTCATGGAAGCCCAAATCTAATTCCTGTAATTCTTTAGTGATGGGATGAGAGAAATTTTCGTCTACAAAGTACAGCAATTCTGAGGGACTTTCCTGAGATTTGACGTTGATAGCAATGCGATACTTTTGTTTTTCGTCAGTTACAAGTACTTGGTAATGGGGAGAAGGCCCTTCTCCTAGCTTGCGATTTATAGCCCGACTTTTCAGAACACCGTAATTTTTTAAAGACATCTATTTCTCCTCAATTTCATGGTGTGGGTACTAAGCTAATCGTCATTTATTTTTTCAGGATGATTCGCATGTAGTCAGGACTTTAGCCATGATTATATGCAACTTTCATGCTGGTTAACTTACTGGTTGCAAACTTACAATATTGACCGTCAGCCACGAGCGATCGCAGTCAATACATGTAAAAATTTAGACTTTCTACTTTCTACTCTCAAGTCTTTCTTACAGAGCGTTAATCTGAATTATGCCTAAGTGTTACTCTACATATACATAGCTAGCTAGTATCATATTAATATGCTAACTCAGTGTTATTAGGTATGATAGTACCCTGTGGGGTGATTGTTGCTTCGGCGATCGGCAGTTATTGACAAACAAGCGATAGGCAATGTGGATAAGCGTAAGAATTAGCTGCTAGTAATTTTGCACCTTGATAAGTATTAAATATGCTGCTGGCTGTTGTCCGAAGATTATCGATCAAACGCGCATCTTCACCAAACGCTTTCAAGGCAAAGCTCCACCAACTACGCTCCTGAATTATTAGTTGCGTAATTTCCACATGACAACCGTTATCGATATCTTCGTTAGTAGCAACTGCTTGTACCGAAAAGTTAGATAAAACTCGGTAAGGTTGGGAGTAGCGAACTTTCTGGACATTTACCCCCCCTTCGGGGCGGGAGTGGGGAGTAGGGAGTAGGGAGTAGGGGAAGAAATTAGCCCCGAAAAAGGTTAAAGCCTCGCCCGCAAGTGGCGCGAAAAATCCTTGTATTGCACAAGATAGGTTGAAACCCCGCCCCGAAGGGGGCGGCTTAGT
>NZ_JAECZA010000068.1 GCF_016056275.1 Dendronalium phyllosphericum CENA369
GGACTGGGGACTGGGGACTGGGGACTGGGAACTGGGGACTGGGGACTGGGAAAAGTTTTCCTAATACCCAATCCCCAATACCCAATTGCCCGATCCCCAATACCCAATTGCCCAATCCCCAATACCCAATACCTTAATTACTGGCTGGATAGGCAGGAGCTTTTGAAATGGAAAGCGTTGCGTACATCTTAATTTTTACCCTGTGTATAGGTGTTCTCTTCTTTGCGATCGCATTCCGCGAACCCCCTCGCATTGAAAAGAAAGATGAGTAAGTTGCTATTACAAAATTTGTAAAGGCACGTAAAACTTTTATCCGCTGCTACCAAATTATGGTGGCGGCGGATATTTTAATTTGTTTATTCTCTCAACAAGTTATGTGATGGGTATAACACCCTGGAATTGACTCTGACTCATCACTAACCCGTAATATTATATGATATAATTCTCAATCTGTAAGTTGATATGTGTTAACACTAGCTTTTCTGCGCTAGGATGAAAAAAGATGTAAGTGTAGACTGCTATTAAATGAACTACATAGACATCGCACTCCAGCCACAACCTTTACGGAGACTAAAACCAGGAACCAATCAGCATGGTCAATCAGAACTTAACCGCTACAGAAATTGGATTTACTCACGAAGATTTCGCTGCTCTACTTGACAAATACGATTATCATTTTAGCCCTGGCGATATTGTACCAGGTACTGTTTTTAGTATAGAGCCGCGCGGCGCTCTGATTGACATAGGTGCTAAAACAGCAGCATACATTCCCATACAGGAAATGTCTATTAACCGGGTGGATGCCCCGGAAGAAGTATTACAGTCAAATGAAACGCGGGAATTTTTCATTCTCACTGATGAAAACGAAGATGGTCAGCTAACCCTTTCCATCCGCCGCATCGAATATATGCGCGCTTGGGAGCGGGTGCGTCAGCTGCAAGCAGAAGATGCAACTGTTCGTTCTGGTGTATTTGCTACCAATCGTGGGGGTGCATTGGTACGGATTGAGGGATTACGCGGCTTTATCCCCGGCTCTCACATTAGCACCCGCAAACCTAAAGAAGAATTAGTAGGTGAAGAACTACCTTTGAAATTCTTAGAGGTAGATGAAGAACGCAACCGCCTAGTTCTATCCCACCGACGCGCGCTAGTTGAGCGCAAGATGAACCGCCTAGAAGTTGGCGAAGTGGTCATTGGTACAGTTCGTGGTATCAAACCTTACGGTGCATTCATCGATATTGGTGGAGTCAGCGGACTATTGCACATCTCCGAGATTTCTCACGAGCATATTGATACGCCTCATAGCGTGTTCAACGTCAATGACGAAGTAAAAGTTATGATCATTGACTTAGATGCCGAAAGAGGTCGGATTTCCTTGTCTACCAAACAGTTGGAACCCGAACCCGGCGATATGATTAAGAACCGCGATTTAGTTTACGATAAAGCAGAAGAAATGGCAGCTAAGTACCGCGAACAGCTGCTAGCTAAACAGCAAGGCACTCCTGCTGCAACGACTCTACCTGTGGAAGATGTAGAAGATGCAGAAGCAGTAGAAGCAGTAGAAGCTGTAGAAGCTGTAACTGAAGAAGAGATACCATCAGCTATTGAAACTGAAGAAGAGATACCAGTAGCTATTGAAGAATAATACAGTTGTAGTTTTACTTATCTGTAATTAAGACTATCAAAGCATTATAACAAGAGGGATTTTCCCTCTTTTTTTATGGCGCATAACCAGTCAAACGGCAGGGGCAAATGAGGAATCGCGTAACTGCACAGACGCGATTAATCGCGTCTCTACTATAAATAAACGGGGTGGAATATTTTGGCAACTATTAAATGTAGAAACATCACTTTTTCTAATATCCAAGCAATTTTTTTTGATAAAAACGGTACGTTAGAAGATTCAGAAGCGTATTTGCGATCGCTCGGACAAAAAGCAGCAAGGTTGATGGACGCTCAAATTCCGGGAATCGGGGAACCATTGTTAATGGCATTTGGCATTAATAGTAATATTCTCGATCCAGCAGGTTTAATATCTGTGGCGAGTCGCCGCGAAACAGAAATTGCTGCTGCGGCATATATTGCCGAAACAGGGAGAGGATGGTTTGAATCGCTCAAAATCGCCCGTCAAGGTTTGGCCGAAGCAGAAAAATATATTGGCACGACTCCTGCACCACTTTTTGTCGGTAGTTTGGAAATATTGCAGTCTCTTTCAGCAGCAGGAATTAAACTTGGGATAATTTCAGCCGCATCAACAGCAGAAGTAAATACTTTTGTCACGCATCATCAATTAAATGATTACATCCAAGTCCGAATAGGAGTGGATGACGGGCCGAGTAAACCAGATCCGATACTCTTTTTACAAGCTTGTAGAGCTTTGGGAGTTGAGCCAGAAGCTACATTAATGGTGGGAGATTCTGTCGGTGATATGCAAATGGCGCGTAATGCCAAAGCAGCAGGTTGTATTGGTATCACTTGGATAGGTAAATCAGATAATGTTCGAGGTGCAGATGTAATAATTAACCAACTTGATGAAATTCAAATTGTAAAACCTTAACTCAATCATCACTAAATTTGCTAAACAAGCCATGCAGAACACAGACACAACGTTACAACTTCGCCTGTGGACAGTTGAAGAATACCACAGGATGGCTGAGGCTGGGATTTTTGGTGCAGAAGAACGAGTGGAACTTTTAGAAGGAAAGATAATTTGGATGATTGCAAAAGGGACAGCCCATCGGTCAGCAGTGGGGAGAACAGATAAGTTACTACAAAACCGTTTAGGAAATCGGGCGTGGATATCCGTTCAAGACCCGATAACGTTAAATGAACGTTCTGAACCAGAACCGGATATTGCTGTCGTTAAAATAGACCCACTGGACTACGCAGACCATCATCCTACCCCACCTGAAGTTTATCTAGTTATTGAAGTAGCAGATAGCAGCTTAAAATTAGACTGTAAAACGAAAGCAAAAGCTTACTCAAACGCTGGAATTAAAGATTATTGGGTGCTAGATGTCGTGAGTCGGCAATTATACGTTTTTCGAGAACCGAACCAGGATGGCTATCAAAGCCAAGTAGTTTTGCCAGAAGATGCGACTATCTCACCTGTGGATTTTCCTGATTTAAGTATTGCAGTTTTAGAAATGTTACCACCAGTGATATCATATCCACTTAAATAGTTACGATAAGAGTGACGTGGAGATGGGGGGACGCTGGGACGCGGAGAATTTTTAATTGTAAGTGATTTACCGGACATGATATGAGTAAATCGTAGGTGCGATCGCATTTTCTCTCACGAAAAAGTTGCCTAAATACGTAACAAATCATCAAGCTTATGTGGGGTCGTCATTCTGAACGATACGCCCCAAGTACAGTACTAAAAAATCTTTAGCTGCGGCAGAGTTAATTTTTTCTAACCCTTCAATTACTTCAATAACTGCTTCAGCTGAAGGATCTCGGCTTTCATTGACCCATCTATTAATACTAGATCGTCCTATACCCATCGTGACTGCCAATTGATTTTGGCTGATGTCATAGGTTTCGAGTACTTGTTTTAGTGCTTTCCCTGCTCTTCCCATGCCCCAATAGTGTCAGAGGAGCATCATCTAGTAAATGTTGACAATCGTCTACGTTAAGAGACAAAATATTTATGTAGACGATTGTCAACGTTATATTTCTCAAGAAATTAGGTAAATGCTAATGCCAGAGAATCTACCAAGTGAAACTAATGAAATGGCTGAACTTGCTATTGAGGCTTTAACGACTTCAAGCCAGCCAGTAAATCGAATGATTTTAATTGGTGCGCCGGAATGGGTGAAGGGAGTAATTTACTGATTGCACAGTTTAGGTTTTGCCGACTTAGGGACATGGAGTCGGTTAATACCAACGCGCGATTCTCAAGAAACGATTAGTGTGTTGCAGCGTCCGAGAGTACAAGAATAAGCTTGTGGAGGCGATCGCATTTCTTGACAGTAACATAGCGATCGCCTTTCATGCTTCGTGAATTCAATCGCATTTCCAACAAAACTATATCAACCTCACTTGGTTGTATTAAATTTTTTCATTAAGTTTTGGTGAACTTGCTAAAAAGATACAGTGAATCTGCGGATGTTAGCAAAAATTTAAGTATACGTAAGGATATCTTTTTACAAAGAAGCAATAAAGAAAGTTGAATTAAGGCATTCAACTCCTAAATCCTGATAGCAAACAAGAGTTAACAAATACGTAAAGGTCTAACTGATTATGAAAATAAGCTTGGCAACTTTGGTTGCTTCCTCAACACTGACTGCTAGTGTGGCAATGATGACAACACTAGTTGCTGCACCTGCACAAGCATTTCAAATATCTATTGACCCAAAGTATGGCAGTACGGAGAATACAGGCGCTTCGGCGTTGTTAGATTTTAATTTCTCTCAATTTGGCGATCGCGTACAACTAGACTTAGGTATTGAGAATACAACTAACGGAACTAAGGGATTGGGAGCCACAGCAGCTACTTTAATTGGAGTGGCATACGAGGGGCCAGAACTCGATCCCGATCGGATTAGGCTAGCTAGTTACGATAAGTTATCAAGTAACTTTAGCAAACTGTGGAATATCGATGGCGAACCCCCTAATCTTGCTATTCCTGTTTTACAAGGTCTTGGTGTTTTTGATGTTGCCTTTAGCCTTGAGCGCGAAAACTTTGATGTTGGTAGTGCCGATGGAGGTTTAAAAGCTGGTGAATCTACAGCTGTGCGCTTTCTGCTCGACACTGACTACGCTGCTGACGATCTTTCAAATGCACTTGAGGCTGCAATTAAAAATAATACTGTTGCGATCGCAGGTCGCTTTGAGCAGGTAAATGCTGGCGGTGGAAGCGATAATGTTTTAGGAGGCATTTCAGCAAACAACTCAGTACCTGAGCCAACAACTATGGCAGCATCGTTTTTAGCTCTTGGCGGACTAAGCTTGTTGAAAAAGAAATTTAAGCTCAAACAAGTTGACTAATGAACGCCGCTCCTCCCTTTGCCACCAACGGTCTACCACTTCTTTCAATATACAAGGGTGCGTTGACGGAACATCCTAACGCACCGTTCTGGGATAGTGCGTTGCAGTGATTAAACCATTGCCTTACGTCTAAAATCGCTGCACCTTGCCCACCTACAAAAATTGGTTTATGATAGGGCGGCTCTAGATGTGGAGTTTTACGTTCTCAATAAGTCTTTTCAAAAAGTGAGACGGATTGTAGGGGACATAACACATCATATTGAGAATTTAGTGTACTTTAGTTTTGATTTGACATCCTTTGTTTTAATTTTTATGTTATATTTCAAATCTTTTTTATAATCAATACAGCAATCTTTGTATCTCCCAAAGGTTCTTAATTATCCTTAATAAGTAGCAATAATTTTTTAAGAATGCCGAGGATTCTAGTCATAGATGATGACCCAGCAATTTCAGAACTAGTTGCCGTCAACTTGGAAATGGCTGGCTACGATGTCAGCCAAGCTGAAGATGGTATCAAAGGTCAAGCTCTAGCGCTACAGCTACAACCAGATTTGATCATGCTTGACCTGATGTTACCGAGAGTTGATGGATTTACAGTTTGCCAACGCCTACGTCGGGACGAGCGTACAGCTGAGATTCCCGTGTTAATGTTGACGGCTCTAAGCCAAACTCAAGATAAGGTAGAAGGCTTCAATGCTGGTGCAGACGACTACCTCACCAAGCCCTTTGAAGTTGAAGAAATGCTAGCGCGGGTGCGAGCATTGTTGCGGCGTACTGACCGCATTCCTCAAGCCGCGAAGCACAGCGAGATTCTCAACTACGGGCCGCTGACCCTAGTTCCTGAGAGATTTGAAGCAATATGGTTCGGTGAGACTGTGAAACTAACTCACTTAGAATTTGAGCTACTTCATTGTTTGCTACAACGCCACGGCCAGACTGTTTCCCCCAGCGAAATCCTTAGAGAAGTTTGGGGTTACGATCCAGATGATGACATTGAAACGATTCGAGTGCATATCCGTCACTTGAGAACCAAGCTAGAACCAGATCCTCGACACCCTCGTTATATCAAGACAGTGTATGGTGCGGGATACTGTTTAGAATTGCCGAGCGTTCCTCCATCCGCTGAGGGGGTTTCAACATCAGCAGTCGAGTAAAAGAAGGTAGTCCCGATGAAAATTTTTTCATCGCCATGCATGAAAATGGAAGTGAGGACTAGAGACTAGTATTTTTACTCAGCACTCAGCACTCAGCACTCAGCACTTTCAAGTTAGAAGGTAAGAAACTTTGTACAGTAAGCTTTTTAGCTTTTTGAAACTGGATAATTATTTCTGCCCCACTGACTAGAGTTCATAAGTGTGTATCGTTTGTGTCACGCCGAGCTAAATGCGGTGCAGCAAAAACATCAGGGTAGATTCTACCCCACTCTACAAGAAACCGACTTTGGGTATTTATGAGAAGCTGCACTCTGCTCTACCATAGGTTTAATCTGTAGGGATATCTTACTCTACGAGAAGATGCTGTTTGGGTGTCTATGGAAACACCTAGAGAATAATATGCATATTGCTACTAATTACTAGTAGGTGAAGGCAAAAGCAAGAAAGCTTCCAGCATCAGCTTTTAGCCTTTACCGATAAATTGGCGCTTTCTTCTGAAAACTGAATGCACTGTTCACAAGAATTAAAAAAAGAATTTCAGAGAAGACAAGAATTAGAAAACTCAAAATGGTGAATTTTGAATTATCTACTCCCCGTCTCCTCCGATCTGTCTGATTGCTTCGCCCGATTTTACTCTTATTAAGGAGCTAAGGCGTTACCGCGAATTAGACTACCAAGAGTCTTGGCAGTAATCTTCAATTGAGTGATAGGGTTGGCGGGGACAACTGTCTTGTATAGATAGCTGTCGAATGTTAGCTTCTGAACATCGAGGTCAGCGCACATCTCGACAAACGCCTCGCGTGTAGCATCAGAACGATAGAACACGCTCTGCAAAATGTCTAACACTTTGTAGGTGAGTCCGTATTTTTTATCCCAACGCTTCAGGTAAATCTTGAGGTCGTCTTCTGTAGGAATGCGACTACCGCCATTAGACATTTCTACAATGGTTTCGGCACAGATCCGCCCAGACTTAGCAGCAAAGTAAATACCTTCACCAGAAGATTTAGTAACATAGCCAGCAGCATCTCCCACCAAAGCTATGCGACCGACAACACGGCGAGGACGGGGATGTTCGGGAATGGGATGCGCTTCTACTTTGATGATTTTACCGCCTGCTAACTTTTCCACAGCGCGGGCGCGGATACCAGCTTGCAATTGTTTGATACTGGCTTTATTAATATGCATTGTGCCAGTACCTACAGCTACATGGTCGTATTTGGGGAAAACCCAAGCGTAGAAGTCGGTAGAAACGTCATTGCCAACGTACATTTCGGCAAGGTCGTTGTAATAGGCCATTTTGTCTTCGGGTAGACGAATTCGCTCTTGGAAAGCGATCGCATAATTATAATCCCCAGCATCCATTTCTTTGGCAATCCGGGAATTAGCCCCATCCGCCCCAACAATTAAATCCACTTTCAGGGTTTTAGTAATACCCTGTACGCCACCTTCTGTATGGTCTACGTAATGGATTGTATAAGGGTCGGTATTGTTTGATGGTATATCGAGTTTATGAACCGTGGCATTTATTAAATTTGCGCCTAATTTTGCCGCGCGATCGCGCAAAAAGCCATCTAGCACTTCCCGGCGGCACATTCCTATATATTCTTCTTTGTTTACCAGATTTATATCAACCTCACGATTGGAAGGCGAAATCATTTTCATCTTCCGCACTTGGCGATCGATAATCTCTGGCGGCAAGTCAAACTCGCTTACCATACATAGGGGTATTGCTCCCCCGCAGGGTTTAGCATTGTCTAGCTTGCGTTCAAACAGGTAGGTTTCAATCCCAGCTTTTGCCAGTGTTTCAGCGGCAGATGAACCAGCAGGGCCTGACCCAACAACAGCAACCCGTAGTGTCAAAGGTCTTCTCCCAATCTTGCATTTACCGAAAGCATCGTATCACGGTCTTTTGACTGATTTCGCGCTCTACCTTCAGGTTTTCATGTAATTGCAATATTCCTTAATTTTTCGATACAAAAGTGATGACTGTTGACTGATGGGGGAAATATAAGTATTAGTTAGCGGTTAACAGTTAGAGACCATTTATAAAGTAAATCTTTAGACAACAAGACGACGTAGCATGATAAGAGTCATGACAGCATACAGCAGTTTTCTTTTGTCTGAAGTACAAGACTACGGGTTTGAGGCAGGAGGCAGGAGGCAGGAGGCAGGAGGTATAAGAAGAATTTCTGGCGTTGCATAATTGCGGGATGATTTTGGAATTTACATCAACCATAATCTCCGCTTCTCCGTGTCTCCGCGTCCCCGCGTCAGCCTCAATCATCCACTTATTCAGCAACGCCGAATTTCTTTATTGTGTACCTCGTTTAGTTGCAAACTGCTGTATGTGGATGCTTCACTCTTGCACTGGGAGGAGAGTGTCAAATGTTTTCTTTATTTACCGTATTCTCATTCAATTTTTGTATAAATTCTTGATGTTCGGCGGCAGCTAAACCTGTTTGTAACACATTTAACACCGTTGCCATTTCTCCTGAAAGTAAGGCATTTACTGCCAACCACAACCCCGGAAATACCTGACTACGAATAATTCCCTGTTCGTCAGTTGGTAGCGAAACATACTCGTCCGCTTGCAGTCTAAACCAATCCAACTGATTATCTAATGTTCGCCAAACAATATACTCCTGCACTCCATTTCGTCGATAGATGCGTTTCTTATCATGTAAATCGATTGCTGCACTGCTTGCTGCCACTTCTATCACCAGTTCGGGTGCGCCTTCGATATAATCATCCTCACTAATCAATGCCTGTCTACCCGGAATGAATAGTACCGCGTCAGGCTGTGGTTCATTATCCAAATCTAAACGCACTGTGGGTTCAATTCCTAGAACAACGCCAGGCGTTGCTGTTTTATAGTTCCACAACCACCCGATCAGGTCTCCATGTGGTTCGCCATGACTTTTAATTCTCAGTGGCGATGCCATGATATACACAACTCCTTCAACCAGTTCAGCTTTTCTTAAATGCGGCATTGCCTGATAGCGACGCTCAAATTCGTAGCGAGATAAGCGATCGCCATTTTCCAAAGGTAAAACTGAAATTACTTTTTTAGGAGTTGTAAACATCTGTTTATCTTCTTTAGGCAAATTGTTCAGACTTAATCAAAGTATTATAATTTGGCAGTGCTGCATCCATTTTACTACCGCACATAAAAAAGCTCTTGCGTAAGTGCAAAACCTGCAATGAGTTAGGCAATTTTGGGTGATGCTGACTTGACATAGCTACCCAATTAATTAAATTAAAGCAACTCCAGTAATAAATTTAAATGGAACGCCCAATTTTATACGTTGCTATAACTAATCACGGCTTTGGTCATGCGACTCGCACGGCATCAGTAGCGGCGACAATTCAAAAGTTGTGTCCAGAAATATTATTAATTATGGTAACGACTGCCCCAAGGTGGCTACTAGAATGCTATATAGAAGGCGATTTTATCCATCGTCCTCGTGCATTTGATTTGGGAGTGGTGCAAGCAGATAGTTTGACAATGGATAAAGCAGCAACTTTGGATAAGTTACTGGATATTCAAAAACATCAGAATTCTCTCATCGCCTCGGAAGTTAATTTTATCCGCCAAAATCGCGTCAATCTCATCTTGGCAGATATTCCTTTTTTGACTCCTTTGTTTGCCAAAGCAGCAAATATACCTTGCTGGATGATGAGTAACTTTGGCTGGGACTTTATTTACCGAGATTGGGGAGGCGAATTTATGGCGATCGCTGATTGGATTAGTGATTGTTATTCTCAGTGCGATCGCTTGTTTCGTCTTCCTTTTCACGAATCAATGCCAGCTTTTGCTAATATCACAGATGTCGGCTTAACAGGTGGTTCTCCTCGTTACTCTGTTGATGATTTACGCTCGATTTGGGGTATAACTGCACCAATAGAAAAAACTGTTTTGCTAACTTTTGGCGGTTTGGGTTTACAACAAATTCCTTACCAAAACATAGGGCATTTTCCAGATTGGCAATTTATTACATTTGATAAATCTGCCCTTGATTTACCTAATTTAGTAAAAATTAATGACCACAAATACCGTCCCGTAGATTTTATGCCTATCTGCGGACGAATTATTTCTAAACCGGGTTACGGCACTTTTGCGGAAGCCACACGTTTAGGAGTACCGATTGTTACCATTCCCCGCGATGATTTTGCCGAAGCAGCTTTTCTTTTAGAGGGAATTGTGAATTATAACTCGCATCAAATTCTTACCCCAACAGAGTTTTTTCAAGGCAGTTGGGATTTTCTTCATCAATTACCCCAACAACCAAAACAATCGCAACCAATTGCTAAAGATGGTAATGAAGCGATCGCTCGTGCTATTATCGACTATTTCCCAGCTAAATAAAGTTATTCAAAACCAGATAAAATTAAACTGCTAATTAGCTTTTATTTAGATATATCTCAGCATTCCAGATGACTCACTACCAAAAGTTACTCAGAATATCCACAAACGGTAAATCTTTTCACAACATCACTGCAAAAGTTGAAGCCATAGTTGCCGAGTCGGGTGTGGAAACTGGTCTTTGTACTTTATTTTTGCGCCACACTTCCGCTAGTTTAGTAATCCAAGAAAATGCCGACCCCGATGTACTTGTAGATTTAGCTAACTTTATGGCAAAACTCGTACCAGAATCAGGCAAATATATTCATGATGCTGAAGGCCCGGATGATATGCCCGCACATATCCGCACAGCCCTCACTCAAACTTCCGAACATATTCCGATTAATCGCGGTTATTTAGTATTGGGAACTTGGCAGGGAATTTATGTGTGGGAACATCGCCAGCGCAGTCATGTAAGAGAGTTGGTTGTTCACATTTCTGGGTAATTAATTTGACTAACCCATCCCAGTTTTTGATAGTTTAGATTGAGAGGATGGATACTTATTAAATACCTCAACTCTGCTTTTGTTATCAAAAGAAAACACAGTATATGGATCTTTTTTATTCCCTATTTCCATTCCCGGAGTTCCAACAGGCATGTGGGGAACAGATAAACCAGTAATATTTGGCTTTTCTTGAAGTAGACGTTTGATGTCTTCTGCTGGTACGTGTCCTTCAATAACATATCCATTAACAATTGCTGTGTGGCAAGATGTCAAGTTATCGGGCACTTTATACTTTTGTTTGACTGCCTCGATATCAGATGTAGTCAAGTCTTCTATTGCAAAACCTTGTGTTTTTAAGTGGTCAATCCATTTTCCACAACAATTACACTCAGGACTACGATACACGGTAGCCGCTGGTACTGTTGTTTGTTGAGTATTAGCTGTAACATAAGTTGAGACAATAGATTGAGCGTTACTTATAGGAACATTGCTGACCAATATACCCAAAATCACTACTGTTAGACAAATTGTGACTACTACTTTAACGGCAATACCTACTATGATGGAAAGTAGCCATTTTTGCCACGAATAAATAAATTTTTTCTGGAACATCGGAATTTTCCTAATTTTTGTAAAGCCAATTAAAAGTTACTGCTTGCTGGTTGCAATAACGATTAAATTTCAAGAATCTAAACATTTTTATAACCTGCGATCGCTCTGGAAAATTTTTAGCATAAAAATCTTTTAATATTGATTGTTTTGGCAGTTAAATTATAAATATTTATGTCTAAAACGTTTGGTTGCATCCGACATCTTTTTACCAAACAAAAACAAAGCTCTCCAATGGTAGAAGTTCAAACATTAAAATTAGAGTCTGGTTATGGTATCAAAGGAGATATTAACGCTAATCCCATAAGCCCCAGACAAGTGCTACTGGTCAGATATGAAGATATTCTAGAATTTTCAATTGTACCAGGAGAATTAAGAGAAAATATTGTCATTACAGGTGTAGAGCCAGAAAAGTTTGTACCTGGAGCTTTGATAAATTTTGATAGCGGTGCTGCTATTCGTTTAACTTTTCACTGCGAACCATGTAAGCGAATAGCCCATTTAGTAAAATCTTTAAAGATTATCCAAGGTAAAAGAGGAATCTTAGGTGTAATTATTAAATCGGGTGTAATACACACTGGTAACAATTTTCAAATCGAACCTAATCGATTTCCAGGATTATCTGAAAATGTCTACGAACGCTTTTTAAGTTTTATTACAAAAGTTCCTAGAGGAAAAGTCGTAACCTACAAACATATCATTCAAGCAATAGGAGTAGACAATAGCTATATGCGAGTTATTCCTACATATATTAAAAAAACTTCTGCTACTGCTTATCCAATTCATCGGATCTTAGATTCTAAAGGTAATTGTATAGTATATATTCCCAATCAAAAAAATCAATTAGAATCTGAAGGAATTAAATTTTTAGATATTAAGTCAACTATTCATCAAAATGAATATTTTGTATACCTTAAAAAATATTTATATGAAGATGAAACAATTTATCTCAATTGATCTAAAGTCTTTCTAATCGGCGTAGACTATTTAAATTCATATGAAGCATAACCTCACACCAGCCCATTCTTTCCAATTGCTTGATGAAATCATTGCCCAACACTCTGTTAATCTTTTATCACTCAATCCTCAAAAAACTTTCACTACCAGCTTTGCAGAACTGGGCAATTTAATTGTCAAAACAACCACAAACGCTCAATTGATTGCAGCTTTGCGGAACACCCTAGAACACATTCTTCACGCTCACCTGCAAAATTTTCCGCAAAACATCTTCTGGGATTTTGATTTTATAGTAAGTAGTATGCTAAGGCAGGCATTAGTCGCAGGAGAAAATGCTATTGATTTTTTAGAATTATTTTCTCAAAAAATGGTGTCCTTGACTGAGTTATTCGGAATTAAAACAGAAATCCGCTTTCGCTATGTTCACGATTTTATCTATGGGTTTGAGTGGGCGAGATGGGTACAGAAAGAACCAGAAAAACGCGCCTGCGTCGAACCTTTTAGTTTAGTGTTTTTAGATTATTTACTTGTGAAAGGTAAGGAAATTTTACAACGTATCAGTCACGGTCAAAATATAACTTACAAACTATGCGATACAGGTTTTCGCAATCCTTTTACATTTTCCCGCGAACCAGAAGATGAATGTCGTCTGCTAAGTTATCTGGCTGGAGAAGAACTTATCCCGGTGACAGCATGGAACTGGGACGCTCAACCTATCTGGAATAAACCTTATCAGGATATGCGCCAGCAATTAGCATTAAAATTGAATATTAAACCACAGAGTAGAAATTAAAAAAGAATTCAGGAGTCAGAAGTAAAAAGTAAAAAGATAATCCCCCTGGCGTTCAGAATCAATATAGTAGCTAGTTTGAATTCTCTACAATGAAAATTGCTGATTTAATTACTTGGTTTGAAGAATGGGCAAATCCTGCTTGGTGTGAAAGCTGGGATAATTGTGGCTGGCAGATTGAGCCTGGAGTTTTACAAGAAAATGCGCGGGTATTAGTGTGTTTGACACCAACTTTGGCGGTAATGCAAGAAGCGATCGCCCTGAGAGCGAACTTAATTTTTGCCCACCATCCGTTGATTTTTAGTCCTCCCAAGTCGCTGCGTAGTGGTGAAGCGATCGCGGAAATGGCACGGTTGGCCTTTACACACAATATTGGCATTTACAGCGCTCATACAAATTTTGACCAAGTACAAGATGGCACGGCTGACGTTTTAGCTCAGATTTTAGAACTCCAAGAAGTCACTCCCATAGTACCCACTCACTCAGAATTGGGATACGGGCGCGTGGGGATGCTTAAACCATCTTTGAAATTACAAGAATTACTTGCCACTATTCAAACCCGACTCGCTCCCCCTAATTTGATTTTTTCACCGACTGCTGATTTACAGCAAACGATTTCACGAGTCGCTGTATTGGGTGGTTCGGGAGCTAGTTTTATCTCGGCAGTAGTAAAAACCGATGCCCAAGCTTATTTAACTTCTGATTGTAAGTTTCACCAATTTCAAGAAAGCCGCGATCGCGGTTTGATTTTAATTGATGCCGGACATTATGCAACCGAACGCCCTGCTTGCGATCGCTTGGTGCAAAAATTTAGGTCTTTCGACTTAGATTGGGTGCAATTAAGCCACAAGGATGAAGATTTCCGTCAGTTTTTTGCTTAATTTTACTTATCTAAATTATTTGTATTTTTCTTTTTCTCACGTTTCTAGTGTAAATTGATGCATATTATTGAAGTATTGTCTCTATTTTGTCAATAAAATTTTGTATTGTTGGTTCCTAAGTATACTCAGTAGATAAAGCCTAAAAAATTTATATAATCTTCTTTTATTGTGACATAAATCACAAGTTTATGTAATTATAATCACTAGGCATTACTGTTTCATATCAACTAGTAGAGAACGAAAATGTTTCAAACTAGAAGTAACAACTTCTTCTCTACACCCTAATCAACATGATTCGCTCACTCGTTGAATCTGCTTTCCAAACTGGGTATCTTAGTGTTGAATCCGAGGGTTTACTCTATCAAGTGCTAGCTACCAAGTGCTATCAGTTAGACGATTTGGCAGAACTTGCCACTCTCTATGATGCAGTTCGTGCAGGTCAAATTAAACGAGAAGCATCCTCACAACTGCCAACGGAATTTCTTGCACAGTACAAATTTTCCAAATAATGCCGCAATGCGCGCTTTTGTGGCTGCTTTAGGGAACTCGAATAAATAAATTGTCCAATTTCTTTGGACAACACCAATATCAGATTCTTTTTCCCTTGCTCCCACCTGCTTCAAGAGCAATAGTACATTTATTTGCAAGTGCCTGTATTGAACGCAGGCGATCGCGTAACATCAAGCAAATAAACCTCCACTTAAAACTATTGTCGTGTTGTTGTTGAAAACCGTGAAGCTCGGCAAGAGAATGAGTTAAGATCGAGTACATAGGGGGTAAAAGTAAAGCCAAGTCCCCAGACCTCCCAGCAATGCCAATGATTACAAGTAGGCAATTTACACAACCGCAATCACCTCTTGTTTTGGAGTATTTTATATTACATAATGGTAGGAAAGGCTCGCCAGCAACCATTGACCTCATGAGGGAAATTCCCCAATTGTGTGACTTCTATGAAGTAATATTTGCTGAATCACCGTGAAAAAGATAAAGTTCAACTGGTGCAGTAACTGCTAGTTGTATGACCAAAAATTCCCTTAGAACTTAAAATTATAAGCAAGTCTTTGGGTGAGGTCAACAAACGCACTAATTCTCCACCTTTGAAACTAACATCTTAAAGGTGTTATCTTATGGGGTAAAACCCAGATTTCGACAGGTTTAACTACGTTGTTTAAAAAGGCAGAAGCAGTACATGCTACACCGCAAGATTTATCAACTGTGTTGCGACGGGCGGGAGGTATGTGTATTCTTGCGGGACCAGCAACGCTGGATAGAACGCGCCCGCATCCTCGATATAGAGGGAGATTTAGTGACTCTACGCTATGAAACAGAAGAAGAAGACGAAATTTGTTCTTGGGAGGAGATGGTTCGCCTCGAAAGCATCGGTGCTGTAACCCAAAAATTAGCCTCAGTGCCACGCGGCAATGTAGAACCTCTTTTAACCGAAGATTGTCCGGAAGCTGAACGCATCCGCAACCATTATCCAGACTCAAATCCTGAATAATTAATTTTTAGTCCTGAGCGATACATTTTTGTTCAGGACTCATTATTTAATAAGCGTTCAAAAGCAGGACAGTAACCCTCAAGAGTCACTTTGAAGTTATACAACGGCGAAGCGGGATTCCAACATCTTTGCCCTCTTTGGTGTCGGCAATTACCGCAGCATTCCACATTAGACATGATGTAGCGATCGCCGCTTTGGGTGAGCAGTTCTCGTTGAGATAATCCCCGCAATACTAGTTCTTCTCCTTGCCAACGAGCTTCGATTAAACCCGTATCGGCAAACTGTCGCCAGCGGTTATCAGCCGTAACCGCATCGGGGAGGGTAATTGTAATTACCGTTCCCAACTCTGTTAATTCGCCTTCGTAATTGGTTTCTGGTGCTGCGGGTTGCAAAAATGTATCGCCAATAGGCAATTCTACTAAAATACCAGCAGATGGAGAATGCACGTGATAGCGGTTTTGTAACTCCTCTAAGCTAGTTAGGTCTGCTAAATAAGCTGGAGAACCGTGAACAAAAACCACGTGCTGGGGGCGCAAATTATGAATTAATTGCGTAGTACCAGGCCCATCACTATGTTGAGCCAGCAGATAGCTTTCGATAGTAGTGGGTGTAAAATATTTTTTGTTAACTTTTATATCAATTTTTTCTGGTAGCAGGATCAGCCAAGGGCCTGTATCCGGTTGGCAGTATTTTGCTAAATCTGATGTAGAGTCAGTGAGAACAATACAGGGAGACTTCCCCACAGTGGCGCGATGTTCTGGTTGCAAACGACGTACTCTAGGACGGACTCGTTCATCCCAAAACAAGGGTTGATGGCGGGCGAAGTTCTGCACTGATGGAGGTAGGTGGGGTAAAAGTTCTAGGTAAGCATCACAGCCAGTAGCAACAGTACCATCAACCCAAATATCTAAATCTCTACCTGTGAAATGGTGATGAGAGCGTAAAAGCATCAGTAGTTCCTGACCCAAGCCTAACGCGGGTGTGGGCAGTAGTACAGAACAATTATCTGCGATCGCTCGATTAATCCGCTCGGCTAATTGATTTTCTTGGTTGCGGCGGTGGGGATGGCGAGATGTACCATAAGTGCCTTCGATAATCAGCACGTTTAAATTTAGTCCCCGCAATTCTTCTAACCGCAGACCCTCTACCAACCGGGAGTTCGATAAGAAAAAGTCTCCTGTATACAGTAGCTTGTAAGAGCGCTGCTCGTTAGTATACGTAAGTAAAATTGCTACTGCTCCTGGTAAGTGTCCTGCCGGAAATAACTCCACTACTAAACCATCTTGCAGTTCCACAGGCGATCGCAGTGGTAGGGCATGACAAAATTGGGGAATTTCTTTAGTATCTTGGCCTATCCAATTCAACGGCAGTAATTTACTAGTTACTTCACTAGCATAAATAGGTAAAAGCGGAAAAGCTTCATGTAGTGCTAGTAAACCTCTGGCATGATCTGGGTGAGCGTGAGTTATTAGAACAAAATCTGCTGGTAAGGGTGAATTACCTTGATTTGCCGACTTTGCCAGCGTGTTTAGCAACAAAGAATTATCTCCCAAACCACAGTCTAATAGAATGCGGTTTGGCCCCATCCGCACCAACAAACACACACCTTCATCGTGATGCTGGACGCTGTAGGGCAAACATTCTAACTCACTAGATGCTTCCCCTGTATCAACACGAGAGGACGGCGACAGATTATCCCTCATGCTCTCCTCCTCTCCAATCTCATCGACATTGACATATCCCAAAAGCCAACAATTGCACGGATTTCGCTTTTGTGACCTAGGGCCAAGTTTCGTAGTGCGCCTCTACACCCTAAGAATGCGGATTTTTGATTGGGAGGACACTTTTACCTAACCCGCACTGGTTCGGTAACATTGCATAACGAAAAGCCCTCAAGCTAAGGGAGACAGGAACTAGCCTCTTTTCTTTGTGCCATTCCGCAGTTCTAAGCGGAGGAAGCCGCGCCAAAGACTTATCTCAATGTGCAGAGCCATTGCCGTGATAGTTCTCTGAATCATAGAATCCATTTTTCGTCCCAAAAAATAGGCACGAAAAAGTGAATATAACTGTTAACCCAATTAAAATTAGCTTTACATCCATATTGTTTGCTGCCCTTCACTAAAGACTTTCTTATCTTAATAAAGCGATTCTACTGGCAAGCAGAATCACCAGAAAATCTTTACTATGCTCACCTTTATGGCACAGTAGGTAATTTTACCATATTAAGTCAGATTGTAGAACTTTTTGGTCAACCTGTCTATTCACGTAACACCGCTTAATAAATCTGTGAAGATGAGGGAGCAGGGGGAGATGGGGGAGAAAAATTACAACTACTCTTGTACAGACGCGATGAATCGCGTCTCTAGAACAACTATAAGCTGACTTTCAAGCGCTTAAACATAGCTTCTCTAGCTTGTACAGCCAAAATATCATCTAATGGCTGTAATGCGATCGCCTGCTGATATTTCAACCGTAACGCTGTTTGAATTAACCAATCTGCGACAAAGGGATTTTTTGGTAACAAAGGGCCGTGAGAATAAGTAGCTATGGCATTTTGATAAAATGCTCCTTCTGTCCCATCTTCGCCGTTATTGCCCAAGCCGTACACAACTCGCCCCAAGGCTTCTACTTTTCCCAGTTTGGTACGTCCGCCGTGATTTTCAAAACCAACTAAATAAGGTTTGCTCCCCGTCATTTCTTCTAAATCCTGCGCTAGACGAGAAGCTGTCACTTCAATTACCAAGTTACCGATACAGCGCTTGGTATTTTCCCCAGGATGTATAGAGACTAAATCGAGTATTCCTAAACCTTGAATACGCTGTCCTAACCCTGGTTCATAATAATGTCCTAAAAGTTGGGGCGAACCACAGGTAAAAACTCCTGGTGTCCCATTTTCGATTTTTTCACGCATGGCATCCGCTTTTGCACCCTGCAAATCGCGCATGACGATTTCTTGCTGGCGGTCTTGTGCGCCACCACCAACAATTACATCTACAGATTTAATATCTGCTGCTGTGGAGTCTCGATCTAGGGGTAATACTTTGACACTGTATCCTCGCCACTGAGCGCGACGTTCTATAGTAATTACATTACCGCGATCGCCGTATGTACTCATGAGCGTGGGATACAACCAACCGATTATTAATTCTTGCATAATTCATAATTAGACTGGGGACTGGGGATGAGGGAGACAAGGGAGACCACGAAGTCCCTAATAACTGTTAACTCCTGCCTTATGACAACTGACAACTGATTCTTGTACAGACGCGATTCATCGCGTCTCTACGACAACTGACCAATCTAAAGAATTTTACGACCAGTGAGAACTTCTCGCACTTCTAGCATGGCTGAATAGGTAGGTAGAATGTGCAAGGTTTCATTATCTGGTGTATGTTTTAATGCTGTGGCGATCGCTTGTCGCAAATCTTCTTCGACTATTAAATTTAAGTTACTCTGGGTGGACTTTTCACTATAGCGCAGACGTAACGCCATATCATAAACGCGATCGCCGCTAACTACTAAAGTTCCTCCCCGTTCGACTAATTTCTCAGTATCGACATCCCAAATCCAGGATACGTCTGTACCATCGGGCGTGCGATCGTTTAACACCATCAAAGTTGTTGTGTCAGTACTTTGATTTACTACCCTAATTGTTTCATTCGTTCCCACGGGATTTTTTGATAAGAGAATCCGCACTCGTTTCCCTTCAATTACTAAATCTTCTGCACGACCAAAAGCAGCTTGAAAATTATTAATAGTATCTTTAATTGTTGCTTCGTCAATTCCTAAATCTTGAGCAGCAGTGACAGCAGCTAAAGTATTATATTTGTTGTATAAACCAACGAGAATTTGTTGCCATTCCTTGCTTTCTAATGTTGGTTTACTTTTACTAAAGCCGCAATTAGGACAAGTGAAATCTCCTAAATGAGATAAGTAAACACCTTGATAATCTAAGGAATGTCCGCATTTAGGACAATAAATAGAATCGACGGCGTGAGGAATCGCTTCTAGATATTGTTCTGGTTCATTTAAGCCAAAGAATAATACCCGTTGGGGCAACTGCTGACCGAGATAAGATAAAGTCGGGTCATCAGCATTAGGAATTACCACTGTTTCGGGTGGGAGGGTAGAGATGACCTTTGTCCAACGCTTACTAATGGTATCTACTTCCCCGTACCTATCGAGTTGGTCGCGAAATAAGTTTAAACAGAGGATGATTCGCGGCTGGAGTGGTGTTAAGACCTTCGGTACAATATTTTCATCAACTTCTAAAATGGCGTAATCAGCATCCAATGTTCCCACCAAATTGGTGCTTTCTAATAAAGCTGTCATTAAGCCATTTTCCAGATTTGCACCCGTAGAATTGTGGGCAACGCGGTAGCCTTTGCGTTCTAGTATCGTTTTTAAAAGCAGCGAGGTAGTGGTTTTGCCATTAGTACCAGCGATTAAAATTACCCCGTTTTTTACTTGCTGACTCAATAATTGCAAGAGTTGAGGTTCGATGCGACGGGCAATTGAGCCTGGTAATACACTAGCAGCCCCTAGACGCAGCGATCGCACTATAAAAGTCACAGTTTTTGCGATTAACACCGCGAAACCGAGTCGTAGCCTATCTATAAGTCTTATTTTATTTCCCACATCCATACCCTAATCTGCTATCAGTTGCTAAAGGATAGCCTTAATTTGCAAAATCAATCTAGTGAGTTTAGCGAATCCTGGCTCAAAACGCCAGTCATCAAATAAGTCACTTGACCCAGTATTTATAGCCTTAAGCTTCTCCAGTAGCACAAAATTATCTGATGATGAGCTACGTTGGTATATCTATGCAATTTTTTTGAGTGACTCCCTGACCACTCACAAGTAGCCTCTGAGATAACCAGAGGACTATTTCCGTTTTAGTTTAGTATTATTTTTATTTCTAACTCTTAACTCCTAATTTTTTACCTGTACTGAATCGTGAATCTACGCCACCTGATTCCAATTTTTGATAACTCTGTCTCTAGCTGGGCATTAGAAGCGCGGTTGCTGCGCTGGTTAACGTTGATTTGGCTGTTCGTCGGGTTGATTGTGCTGTTTTCAGCATCATATGTTGTGGCTGATGTGCGGCAAGGTGATGGACTGTACTACTTTAAGCGTCAAGTCATTTGGGTTTTAGTATCCTTAATCGGATTTAATATCATTGTTAATCTCCCCTTGCGGAAAATTTTGGGGATATCACATTGGTTTTTAGCACTGTTTTTAGCATTAATTTTCGTCACCCTGATCCCCGGATTGGGTAAAAAGGCTTTTGATGCGGCACGGTGGATAGCTATTGGCCCGATCCCAATTCAACCTTCCGAATTGATTAAACCTTTTTTGGTGTTGCAAAGTGCGCGACTATTTGGACAGTGGGAACGGCTGACTTGGCGAGTGCGCTTCACTTGGCTGGGTATTTTCTGTTTGGTACTGATAGGAATTCTCGCCCAGCCTAACTTGAGTACAACAGCACTGTGCGGTATGACTATTTGGCTAATTGCCCTAGCCGCTGGCTTACCTTACAAGTACTTGGGCGGAACAGCAGTTGGTGGAGTACTACTAGCAGTACTTAGTATCAGTATCAAAGAGTATCAGCGCAAGCGGGTAATGTCATTTCTCAATCCTTGGGCAGACGCTACAGGAGATGGCTACCAATTGGTACAAAGTTTGCTGGCGGTAGGTTCTGGTAGAACTTGGGGGGCTGGATTTGGTCTTTCCCAACAAAAACTGTTTTATTTACCAATTCAAGATACCGATTTTATTTTTGCAGTGTTTGCTGAAGAGTTTGGTTTTATCGGTAGTATGGTGTTGTTAGTATTCTTAGCTATATTCGCTACCCTAGGGTTAATCGTAGCGCTGAAAGCTAAGAATCCCATAAATCGACTGATAGCGATCGGTGTGACGATTTTAATGGTAGGGCAATCATTCTTGCATGTTGGTGTTGCTACAGGTTCTCTACCAACTACAGGCTTACCCTTACCGATGTTTAGTTATGGTGGTAATTCCATGATTGCCAGCTTAGTAGCTGCTGCCTTGCTGATTCGGGTAGCCCGCGAAAGCAGTGAAGCTGAGATAGTACCTTTACGAAAACCCCAAGATGAGAATAAGCGTCAGCGCCGGATGTTCCAAAGAACTAAAGTTTAAAAGCTTACCTCGTTGGTGTGAGTGTGGTTCTAACCCTAGAAGGAGTAATTTAAATTAACTCAATTGCTAATATTATTACATAACAAATATTACTGGATGGGCGTTATGCCGCTGTGGCCCATTGTCGTGTATTGAAGGAGAGCGACCGTCAAATACACAGGCAGTACAAATATTACCAGCAATGGTGTGGAGTTTTTGTCGTTTCCTCCACTTAATTACTATGAAGGAAAGGCGCAACCCTTTGTCAGAGCGGTCTGGATTAGTAGACATTTGGTATTTCTCACACCTTGGTATAGTATTCAAACTGTCCTGGTTCGCTAGTCGAACTAGGACAGTTTAATTATGAGGATAAATCATTACTCAGCACTTTCAAGCTAGTGCTTTCCAAAACCCTTACACCAAGTCCCAGCAAAGAATATTGTTGCATTAGTCTTTAAGCTGCAAAAAGATTGCAATTTCACATGCTTTGGTTAAGAAATATGTAAAAAATGAGAACAAAATATAAAGAACAGCTAAACTTATATCATTCTTTAGATTTTATTAACAATTCATTGAATACGTTCCTGGATAATACTTTCGCGGGTAGCAATACCCGCGATATTCCTGTCACTTGTTTTCTGAAATAACAATCAAAAATTCTTTAAAAACTTTTATGTCTATTATTCCAGGTACACTTGTCAAGCTCCCCAATGGTCGTAACGGTATCGTTATTCCTTCCCCTTGGTGGCAACCTGGTCGTGTGTTAGTGAAGATGCCTCGTGGTAAAAAGCGATGGTTCAAGGTAGATGAGTGTATTCCCATCTTCTAAAATTGTTAACTGTGGCTTCTACGGACTGGAGACAAGGAACGCAAAGGGGGAAAATTGGAGTAACAGCAGAGAATGTTAACAAATAACTCCTTACTTATCAAATCAGAAAAAAAGATTACGGTATGGGTGCTTCGCACACTGATGCTGGACGTGTGAAGTGTCATACTCACAAAAAGCTGGTTTTATGTAAAAAAACATGTAGAAAATTAAAATACAGATAAAGACCAGCTAAACTTTAGATTATTCTTTATATTTATTTAATATTTACTCGCACAAATACCAAATCAATACTCTAATTACTCTGATTGGTAGTAATACCAACGATATTCCTATGACTTGTTCGCTTTGATAACAATATTCTCTGATAACTCTATGCCTAGTATTTCAGATACACTCGTCAAGCTCCCCAATAGTCGTAACGCTATCGTTATTCCTTCTCCCTGGTGGCAACCAGGTCGTGTGTTAAAGAAGATGCGACGTAGCAAGAAGCGATCGCTCAAGGTAAACGAGTGTACTCTGATCCGTTCAAACTTGTAAGTGTCAGGTGTAAGGAAAAAATTTTACCTGCTTCAAGATATGCTCTTTCTACTTTGCGTTCCAGGTGTAGGCGATCGCTTTGCTTTTGCTCGCTGATACCAATTCTGTATGAAACTGCGCTAACGCACAAAAAAAGAAAAACGTAGACGCTTTGCGGCTTCCCGCAAGGTAGGGCTTGCCGCAGGCTACCGCAAAGAACGCAAACAGATGAAATAATAAAGAGAATTTAGCACAGCTTCATAAAAAACAGTAAGCTGTTACGCTTTGAAATTGCACATTGACCAAGCCCCGTTGGGGCGGGGTGTAGGGTGTAGGGTGTGGGGT
>NZ_JAECZA010000069.1 GCF_016056275.1 Dendronalium phyllosphericum CENA369
ACCCCACACCCTACACCCCACACCCCGCCCCAACGGGGCTTCGTCATAACGGTTCAATAGAAAATACAGCCCCAAAAACCTTAGAATAATTAGGGTGTATTCAAATGTGTAACTAATATTTATGCCTCCTCGCTGGCCTCGTAAACCCGATCGCAAAGACCCAGATTTCCGCAAGTTAGATGACCGGATGAATTTTGCCGTGCATGTGGCAATTGCAGCTGCAATTAATTCTGGGTTGTGGTTTGTCCATACTCTAAAAGCGACTACCTGGGAGTGGTTGCCGTGGTTAACGGCAAGCTGGATAGGAGTATTGTTGCTGCATCTAATTTACATTGCTGCGATCGCCAACTACACCGAGACACCAACAAAATCCACCTGAAGATGGACTGCTGAAGCTAGAGCGATTGTAACTTCTGGCAGTGTAAACACTCTAGCTAATTCAGCGATAATAAAAATTAGCCTAATTCTTCCTATTTCTGGACGTAGATTTGTTTTTATGGCTAAAACTAACACCACAGAATTACTAGAAGCCCTAGCATCTGAAATTGGCGAAAACATTTACATAGATATTGCCAAGTGGCATCTTTATTTATCTGACGCTAAGTTACATACTGTTGTCGCCGAACAGCTGTATCCCTTAATTACTTCTAATAATGTAACTGAAGACCGAGTTACTCAAGTATTAGAATCCATTCCAGTTAAGATTGGCGGTGGTAGACGCGAACTACCCTTAAGCGATTTATTACCGCTGCAATGCCAAGTTAACTTGGTAGACATTTTGGAGAAATATCAAAGCGAAATGTAATTTTCGCATTTTAATTCTTCGCTAGATTGCATTTTCAGCCAACCTCTTTTATGAGGTGAAGAGCATAAATCCTTGTGAGTTTCATGATGTATGTGCTCTAGCTGAGACAGCAGAAAAATTCAGTAAAAAGGTATGGCAATTAGGTTTGATACCTAACTTTTTCATGCATTATTTTTTTTACTAGTAGTTCGCTATAGTTAAGTAATATCAATAGTTATTTCAGTAACTTCCAACAATTTTACTTATTCTCAAGTGATATCAGTTTTATTTAGTTTATAAATAAGCGAGTTTATAATGACGCTCGTCCTCGTTTTTCACGCAAACTTATTGAGGCAAACTATATGCTTTTACAGATCAAAGATAGTGACAACTTAGTAAAAATCGAGGATATTAATGAATTACTCGATCCAAATAGCGAAACAATTCATGGAAAAGCTCAAAAAGGAGAAGAAGAACAAGAATCTAATTCTTTTAAAAAACAAAATCTAGTTTTTCCTTCTGGAGAATCTTTACCCCGCTGTTGGTTGGATGCCAACTATAAAAATGCTAAGGCTTCATAATTTTGATAGCTTTTCTTAATTAGTTCAACAAATATTTTTGTAAGGGTGCAAGTCTATGCACCCTTAGTTTTTACAGCGTTTTCAGGTAAATGAGTACACGGGTAGGGGCGAATGGCCGTTTACCCTTACAATTACCTGTACCTCACCCTACGGCTTGGTGCAGTCGCTTATGAAGGGAACCCCCAAGACCGCGCTGCTTTACAAAGTTGCAATCTGCTGTAATCAATATTTTCCAGCTATACTCTTAAGCTTCTTCTGGTATTGTTACAGTTTCTTGCTGTTGATAGTTGGGGAAAAATGCTTTAGTAATCCAATAGGTCAAGATGTGGGAAAGTAATCCTAAAGGGCCAGCAAACAAGCACAATGCAAGAGAATGAATTGTCCAAATGCCTGTTTTCTGCCCTTGCCAATATATCCAACGCCCAACAAATAAATCCATTACCAAAAAATGAATCCAACCTGTAGCAGCAGCTGTTTCATTAGCAAAAAATCGAGCAATATCAGCTAATTGGGGATTCGATAAAGCTTGAGCATTTTCTGGTGTAATACTACTCACAAATAAATACAAATATACCCCAGCTAAGACAACAAAAGGCAGATATGATTCCATTATTCGCCGTGTAATTTGCCAATTTGGTAAGAGAATCATCAACACCCAAAAAGGCAAAACAAAAAGATTCGCAACATTAAATAGTTGAGCGATAACCATAGTTTAGGGAAAGTGAGAAATTAGAATTTAGGAGCGTAATCAAAAGTTATATACTTTGTTAGCACTCAGCACTTATAAAGCTGCCAGTTGTGATTCTATTTCTTTTGATTTTAAATCACGACCGATGAAAACTAAGCGAGTTTGCCTTGCTTCTTGTGGTTGCCAGGGGCGATCGTAAAATTTATCAAATCGCGTTCCTACACCTTGTAATACTAAACGCATGGATTTGTTAGGCACTGCAACAAAGCCTTTAATACGGTAAATTTCTTGTTGGTGTACCAGTGTTTGCAACTGCTGTTGTAGTTTTTCTGGGTCAAAGGCACGGTCTAAAATCAGGTGCGTTGAGGTAATTTCTTCATCGTGTTCGTGTTCTTCTTCGCTGTCATGATGACTGGGACGACTATCTAAATTATCTTCAACTGCGGCATGTAATCCTAATAGTATAGATGGGTCGAGTTTGCCGCGATCGCTTTCAACAATTTTTACAACTCTGGGCAATTCTTGTTGAATCAATTCCTCAACTTTTGCTTTTGTTTCATTATCTACCAAATCAGTTTTACTCAACACCACCAAATCTGCATAAGCCAGTTGGTCTTCAAATAATTCTTGTAAAGGTGTTTCATGTTCTAAGCTATCATCAGCTTGCCTTTGTGCTGCGATCGCTTCCAAGTTACTAGCAAATGTTCCTGCTGCTACCGCTGCACAATTAACTACGGTAATCACTGCGTCTACAGTTGCACCAGCACGAATTTCTTGCCAACGAAAAGCTTTAACAAGTGGTTTTGGTAAAGCTAAACCAGAGGTTTCAATTAAAATACAATCAATGCTGTCTCGCCGCTTCAGCAACTCTTGCATTGTCGGGAAAAATTCTTCTTGGACTGTGCAGCACAAACAGCCATTAGTTAATTCAAAAATATTATTCCCGCCATCTTCAGGACAGATTTGACAGGATTTCAACAATTCGCCATCAATACCGAGTTCGCCAAATTCGTTGACTAAAACAGCAATACGACATCCTTGGTTATTTTGCAGCAAGTGTCGAATTAAACTAGTTTTGCCACTTCCTAAAAAACCGGTAATCACTGTAACAGGAATTTTTGCAGCCATATTTTTGCCTAATTTTCTCAATATTGAGGGGCAATCTCCCCATGCTGGCTTTGATAAATCCAAAGCAATCACAAGGCTATTGCCCCTACATATTTTGAGTGTTTTGAGCACTCATTACAATTTTAGATTTTGCTGAAAGTTGTAAGAAAAGTTTTTCTCACTCCTGATTCAGCACTCAGCAACGCCACTTGCTACCCTGCGGGAAGCCCTTCGGGTTCGGGGGTGACGCTCCTGCGTCGCTAACGCTGCGCTAACGCAATCGACGGGAACCGCCAAGACTGCGACCCCCTCACCGCAGAAGCGTCTACAAGTCGGCAAAGCCGCCCAACGCAGTGGCTCCTCAGCACTCAGCACTCACCACTCCTGACTCAGTACTTAGCACTCCTGACTCAGCACTCACCACTCCTGACTCAGTACTTAGCACTCCTGACTCAGCACTCACCACTCCTGACTCAGCACTCAGCACTCCTGACTCAGCACTCAGCACTCAGCACTCAGCACTCAGCACTATTATTCAGCAGTGGCCAGTTCAGTGTTACCACGCGTGCGACGGCGTGTGAGGCTGTTGTACAGCATTAAACCGATCGCTTTGATTAAATTGCCTTCCAATTCCTGGAACATCTTCATGTTCATCCCAAAAGCGGCGTTAGCTTCATCAACAATGCGATCGGCTGTGGCATCATCAATGGGTAGTTCATCCAAGGTTTGACGATATTTTGCTTTGAATGCTTTCTCATCGGGAATGTCAGCAAATTCATAAAAGGCAGTACCTTGTCCGTCAGACAAGTTCATTGCTGTTACAGCAATGTTTTTGAGAATTTGTCCCCCAGATAAGTCACCCAAGTAACGGGTGTAGGAATGGGCAATTAACAATTCTGGTTCTGTTTGGGATATTTCTCGGATGCGTTGCACATAAGCTTCGCCTGCTGCTGATAGCTTGATTTGCTCGCGCCAGTTAGCACCAAAATAGTAATTCAGGTCTTGTTCTAGGGTATGCTTGCGCTCAAGTTGGGGAAAGTTAATTTTGGCAACAATTGGGTGCTGGCGGTGCTTTTCCATCTCCTCTTCCATCGCCGAGTAGACGAAGTAAAAGTTAGCAACTAGCTTACGATAAGAGTTTTTTTCCACAACTCCTTTTAAAAAGCACTTGACGAAACCTACATTTTCTGCCATCGTGTGGGCTTTTTTTGTACCTACACGTAACTTGGTTGCTAAATTGCTGCTCATACTAAATTTCTCAACTTTAAAAGGTCAACTGCCTAAGATGTGATTTACACACGGCTAAAAAAGGCCATTAAAACGTTACATTAAAACTATTTGATGAGAATTTATATTAAAATTCTTTAAGTACACAGAATTTATATTTTTGTTACGCGGTGCAGACACGAGGATTGAAAAACTCTATACCTGCTACTGGATTTAGAAGTGAGTTGTTTTCAGTAAAGAACATCAAGAAATCTGGTGATATAAGAAGCTTTTTGAGAATTACTCATCATCAGCCATCTTATCCTCGCTCTACCTCAATTAGGTCTTACTGATTGTTAATCAGTTTAAAGACAGAGTATTAAAGAGAAGAGAATCTTCTTAGAAAATTGACAATAAATAAGTATTTTTTTAAGTATTCTTACTTAAGAAGACATTTGTTGAATTAATTCTCAGAAAAAAACAAGTATATAGTACAGGTAAACAGCAATTTCATTTGAAATTGTGGAATCGAGTGTAAAGTAATATTTTCCAATGTAACTGTGTGGGGTGTTTAAATTTATGGTTTCATTTATAACTCGAACTCAAGGTAACATTCGCGGAAGTTCAGTTTCCGGCTCTCATGCAGCAGGAAATGGTCTTGAGAGCAATTTCCGGCTTAACTTAATATCGCTGCCAGCCACTCCTTTATTTGGAACGGATGGCATTCGCGGACGAGTAGGAGATTTGTTGAGTGCGCCTTTAGCATTGCAAGTGGGTTTTTGGGCGGGTGTTGTGTTGCGTCATCATGCTTGCAAAATCGGCCCGGTAATTCTCGGACAAGACTCTAGAAACTCCGGCGATATGCTGGCAATGGCCTTGAGTGCAGGGTTAACTGCTGCTGGCTTAGAGGTTTGGCATTTGGGTTTATGTCCAACTCCTTGTGTTGCCTATCTCACCAGCGTCAGTGAAGCCATAGGCGGAGTAATGATTTCTGCCAGTCATAACCCGCCAGAAGACAACGGCATTAAAATTTTTGGTGCGGATGGCGCTAAGTTATCGCAAGCCCTACAAGCAGAAATTGAAGCGGGATTGCGCGGCAATCGACCTCCTGCAAGTAGCGTCAGTAATTGTGGAAGACATTACTCGCGTGGGGAATTAGTGAAAAATTACGGCGAAGCTTTGAAACAACCTTTGCAACCTCAAGTAAATCTTCAAGGATTGAAGATTGTTTTAGATTTGGCGTGGGGTGCAGCAGTTGGATTAGCACCATCAGTATTTCAGGAAATGGGGGCAGAGGTCATTTGCTTGCATAACCAAGCAGATGGCGATCGCATCAACGTTGACTGCGGTTCCACACACTTAGATATTCTCCAAGCAACAGTCCGAGAACACAACGCCGACTTAGGCTTTGCTTTTGATGGCGATGCCGATCGCGTTTTAGCTGTAGACAATACCGGTAGGCAAGTCAATGGCGATTACATTCTTTATTTCTGGGGACAGCAGCTGCAATCAACAAAACAATTACCAGACAATTTGATAGTTTCTACTGTCATGGCCAACTTAGGATTTGAGAGGGCTTGGAAACAACAAGGTGGTAGCTTGATTCGCACCGCCGTAGGCGATCAATACGTGCAAGCAGAAATGCTACGAACTGGGGGAATGTTGGGTGGCGAACAATCTGGGCACATTCTTTGCCGTCATTATGGAATTACCGGAGATGGCTTGTTAACAGCTTTACACATTGCCACTTTGGTAAAACAAGCGGGTGTTTCTCTGGGCGAAATGGTAGACCAAAGCTTTCAAACTTATCCCCAACTATTACGAAATGTGCGAGTAGAAGACCGCAATCGCCGTTTGGGGTGGCAAGATTGCCAAGCTATCCAACAAGCGATCGCCCTTGCTGAAGCTGCAATGGGTGATGCTGGTAGAATTTTAGTCCGAGCTTCTGGCACAGAACCAGTCGTCAGAGTCATGGTCGAAGCCGCTGACGCTGAACTCGCTCACCATTGGACAAATGAATTAGTATCACAAGTCCAACAACACTTGGCAGTCTAAGTACCAAGCGACTGACAGTCGCGGCTACACAAACAAAACTTGCCTACGCAGGTTGAAAACCTTGATTTTATGTTAGTCCGCGCTGGCGGACTACCCTTCAAGAAGCCGCTTTGCGTCTACGTTTGTATAGCCACGATTTCTAATCGCTAGAAATAATGCAAGATATATAGCGTTTTTCAAGTAAATGAAGTAAACGGGTAGGGGCGCTGTTACGTTCGCCCTTACAATTATCTGTCCCTCACCAAGTTGCAATCTGCTGTAAATAAAAGCAAGTAGATGCTTGTAATATAAAACTTTTTCAGCCTATGCTTTATTTTCCTTTAAGACAGCGGAAAATGACATTTTTATTTCTTTTTTATAAATTTGAGAAATTATATATAAATCGTTCAAATATAGTTTATAAAAAATCTCAATAAATTCAGCATATTATTGTTAATCTATTACTTATTTAGCATTTTCAAGACTCAAATTAATTATTTCCATTTATTTTCTATGATTGACTTTTGTCAAAATTAAATATTATTTTATATTGATGATATGTACTGCCATATCTATGGTTAAGTAACTAGGTTTATTACAAGCAAACTGATTGTAGAGCTATGAAAATTTAAGGTGTCTGGTCTCATCCTCATTTTCTAGACCAAAATTTGTTTAATTTATGGGATCTGGATAAATTAGCAAACAGACTCAACTATTGTGCAAAAACTCATTGCATACTTCTAAAAGGAGAGAAGTAGCTACACCAACTTAAGCACCTGCCACTAGCAGGTTAAACTAGTTTTGGTGACAGCCGCTCCACCGTTCCTTATGAGGCTTTTATGGGAGCTAATCTCAAACAGATTGCTAATTACTTAGACAAACTAGGTTGGGACTACCGTTTTGATGATGAAGAAGACCGGATTATCACAGGTGTGGAAGCTGATAACCTAGAGGATTTTCTGATAGTTGTCCAACTGGATGAGGAGGGAAAATTTTTTCGGGTATTTGCGCCTCAAGTTTTGGCTGGAGTCCAAGATCATCCTCACAAAAGTATAATTCTCCAGACGATGCTGGCTATTTCTTGGGAAACCAAGATGCTGCAATGGGAGTACGATCCATCCGATGGCGAAATTCGTGCCATTATTGAGTTTCCTTTAGAAGACTCGATTCTGACAGAAAGACAATTTCACCGTTGTCTGAGTGGCTTAATTCAGATTGTTGATGGTATAGCGTTACCTCGTCTGAAAGAAGTAATGGCTACAGGTCACGATCCGGGGAATGTAGAACTTGGGGAAAGAATGTTACTTAGTATTCAAGAAGAAGCTCCTGGATTGCTAGAACTTTTGGAAAAGGCAATGGAGGCTAGAAAAAAGCGGGGAAGTTTTCCCAACGAGTGAGGCGATCTATCACTGAAATAGCTATACTCCAAAGTGATACCCTCACTATATACTGAGTTTTTCTAGGGCTGGATTTTATGACATCCTATGTAACCTCCTCTGCCAAAGCGGAAATGAGTGAACTCCGGCGATTAAAAGGCTTACTGCCGCCAGAATTGCAAAGCTGGGTCACGGTTGAAGGCACAACTGAGGTCAATCCACCCCTGATCCGCAGCGAAGAAATTGGCAAAGACCAAGTAGAAATTCAAATAGACTTGGTGAAATGGGATGCTCTCGCAATGGATCAGCGTAATTTGCTGTTCTGGCATGAAGTAGCGCGCATCCAAAATGACACAATTCCTAAAGATGGTTGGGAAATGGCAGCATTAGCTATCGGTTTAGGTGGTGCTGTTGGTGAGTTATGGGTGCAGGATGGATTGTTGCTAGTGTTGGCTTTAGCACTCTGTGGTATCTCAGGCTGGCGGCTGTACCAAAAGAATAACGGTGGTAAGCAACTCACAGAATTACTCGATGCTGACGAAAAAGCGATCGCTTTAGCAACTCGCTTTGGTTATAGCCTCCCCAACGCCTACAAAAGTCTGGGTAGCGCCTTAAAAACCCTCATCGACAATACTCCTAGCAAGCGCCAACGGTCGAAATACGAAGCACGCCTTTCTGCTCTCAAACGTAGTGCCAACAAGGCAAAAGCTAAATCTAGACCGATAGATGAAGGTGGACTGTAGAGACGCGATTAATCGCGTCTGTTAGGAATTAGGGGTCAGAATATAGAATCTTGACTCCTATATTCTGGCTGCCTAAAACTGTTGTTTCTTTTGCCTTTTAACTTTTAGCTTTTAACTTAAAAAACGATCGCTTTTCCACAGGTTTAAATTGCCGTTTTAACCAGAAACTACTCAACCCCAGCACCATTATTGCAGCAGTTGTGGTTGGTTCTGGTACTTTGGTTGGGCGTACAAATCCCTTTAACTCCTCGCGGCTAGCTTTAAAGGAATAAAGATAGGTAGGAAGTAAAGATGCTCCTTGCGGACAACCGCTATCAAGTGGATTATCGTCAGAGCCATCTGTACACACATCAAACTGTATATCATCATCATTTTGAGTCACGCTGAAGTCGTTATCCGTACCCAATAAAATTGCGTAGGAACCATCAGCAAGTTGAGGGCCTATGGCTAAACTTTCTATTTTTTCTGGAATTACTAGCCCTTGAGCTTTCAAAAGTTCAGCAATGTCAATAAACGGGGATGTAGACTTGTCTACAGGTAATACGCCAGAGGGCACGTCATTTGTGCCGCCTAAGCTAATGCCGCTAACATCTGTTGCTCCTGTCAAGCTAATTTTGTAGACGCGTTTACTAGCCACAGGGCTTTTACCTGAGACATCTTCTACACCAACACCCCGATTATCTCGCTCCAGTACTAAAAATTCGTCGTCATTCAAAGCAGTAATGGCACTAACACCAATATTGCGCCCTTGAGCATTCGCGGCAAAATCATCAGCTGTTCCAGGAATGCGATCGTTGATATCTGCCAAACTTTCTAGCTGATAAATATACTGGGCAGTACTATGGCCAGTTGCGGTGTCAAATTCTACTAATCTCAAATTGCGACTACGCCGCCCATCTGGCGAACCTTCATTAACTAATGCATCTTGCAGGACTGCGTATAGCTTTTTGCCATCTGGGCTAAGAGTTACACCTTCAAAGCCTCGGTTATCTTGGCGACCGCTAGTAATATCGGGGCGACCATCTACATAATTAACTGTTCCATCACTTTGTCGAGGAATTAGATTACTCGGAGTCTGGAATGCCCGGATAAAAGAACCAGTGGGACTAAATTCGTAAACAGACGGCCCGTATTCATCAGAAACGTAGAAATTGCCGTTAGGGGCGACTACAAATCCCTCTGGGTCGAAGCTTTTGCCAAGAACTGCCACATTGCCGTTAAGTTGTTTTGGGTTTAACCCGTTGAAGTTTTGACCATTCTGAGTAAACAGAATAGTGTCCAGTATTTTAAAGTTGCTAATTGCGCCACTGTTGCGATCGACATCTAAAGAAAATTTCTCTACCCGCGTGTTGTAGGAAATAACACCACCACCAGGGCCGCGATCTGCTAGACCGTAGTAAACATTGTTGTCGCGATCGTAATAGAGATCGGACAAAAAACCCAAGCGATTGACGTTAGCACCACTGCTACTAGGTTCGTACAAATCTTTACTATCAGCGGGGATAGTAATGTCGTTAACGAAGGAAATAGCACGGGCAGAGTTTGCCAATCCCGTAATAGTAACTACACTACTCACCAGTGAAAGACTTAATCCGAAAATCCAATGTCTTGCAAAAATCATGTCCACTTCTAAAACATCATCAGTTTTTTCAGCTTTAGACTTGCGGATTAAAAAAAAGTTAATGCAAGATTAAGGTGATTATTGTAACACTGACTTTTCATATAAATCGGTTTTTACTCGATCGCATCTTCATCAAAATTTTACTTGACAGTAACTTTTACTAAGTCTCCTAAAGCTTGAGAGCAATATGATTTCAGAGTTTGGGCGGTTTACAGTTGATTCAACATTTTATGAGTCTGGGGTATAACACGGACGTGCGGTACAAACTTTTTCATCAAAGCTTGCCACATTAATACTTGTTCTGGAGTGGGAGCAAGTACAGGCGTTGGGGTGAATTGTGCGGATGGCGGTAGAGGTGTCACAGGCTGTAAAAATATTGGTATATCGGGACTGACATCTGCCACCAACAAAGCAGAACGTTGCAACTCTGCTGGATCTGTATTCTGGGAAATAATTATTTTGACAAAAATATCTAGATGTGACTCAAAGCACAATTGCAGAAATTTAGCGTGTTCTTGCCAATGGCTTTCACCGCTCACACTGGGCAGTTTTAAATCCATGCCTACGGAGTCTAAATAAGGCACAATGGTAGCTAATTGTTCTGGGCGATGTCCGCCAGTTTCCAAGTATACAGGTAGATTGGTAAGCGATCGCACTTGGGGCAAAAATTCCTTTAAGAAAGGCACATGAAGAAGTGGTTCTCCCCCAGTTAAGCTAATGCTATCGTGTAGACACGGTAGATTTTGCCTTTGAACCCATTCGATTAGGATGGGTAGTGGGACAGGATTAGAGTGAATTTCAAAGTCGCGCAATCCTGGCGATCGTTCTACCTTACAGGTAGCGGGTGCATTCCACGTGTGGGCACTATCGCAAAAGTGACAGCGCAAGTCACACAAAGCAAAGCGAATAAAAATTTGACGTGTCCCGACATTCAGTCCTTCCCCTTGAATAGCAGAAAAGACTTCAATCAGGCGTGCAGTAGGTTTAACCGTAGTTTTAGCAGTCATGGGATAGTAGCAACGCGATCGCGCTGCGTCGGCACAAAAGCAAGGATGTTTTTTAGTTCTTGTTCTATTGTGAATCGTCGCTGGCAATCTCCGCTCTCACCCCAAACAACTAGCGACTAGTCCTAATTCCTACTGATTTAACATGAGGTTAGATGATTTTCTCGGACAAAATAATGTTTGGCAGATTAAATTTATATGGCAACGAAAGTACAGAGCTTCATGACTAGCCAATCCACAGAAGCAGATTTTCCAATTACTTCCCTAAATGAAATGGCAATAGTACAAGTGCCAGCGCGGTTAAGCGTGCTTGAAGCAGTAGGCTTTAAGCAAACCTGCCAAAACTTAACCGAAGCCAATTCGCATCCCCAGCAAATCATTCTGGATTTTCATCAAACTACTTTTATTGATAGTAGTGGTTTGGGAGCACTAGTTAGTAATTTCAAAACTGCCCAGGAAAAAGGGATTGCGATGATCCTGCGGAATGTTACCCCGCAGGTGATGGCAGTGCTTAACCTCACTGGATTAGATAAAGTTTTTCCTATTGAATCTATTAGTGAAACACCAACCATAGAAGCTGAAAAGCTCGCAGTAGCCCCCAAGAGTTCTTCCCGTAAGGTAGAGCAGCTACCAACTACTCATCCTTCTGTAGCATCTTGGATGAAACGGTTTATAGACATCGTTGGGGCATTAGTGGGTTTGGCTATTACAGGAATTTTATTTATTCCTATTGTGATTGCTATTCAAATTGACGATCCCGGCCCGATTTTCTTTGGTCAAATTCGTTGTGGTTGGATGGGGAAGCGTTTTAAAATTTGGAAATTCCGCTCCATGTGTGTAGATGCGGAAGCGAAGAAATCCTTAGTAAAAAATCAAGTAGCAGGTGCTTTTTTCAAGAACGAAAACGACCCCAGAATTACGCGATTAGGGCGATTTTTGCGGCGAACCAGCCTTGATGAATTGCCGCAATTTTGGAACGTCCTCAAAGGAGATATGAGTTTAGTTGGTACTAGACCCCCCACGCCAGATGAAGTAGAACGCTATGAAGTACCGGAGTGGCAACGTTTAGATGTTAAACCAGGTATGACTGGTGAATGGCAAGTGAATGGGCGGTCAAAAGTACGAAGTTTTGAAGATGTGATTCGCCTAGATTTGTTGTATCAGCAAAACTGGAGTTTGTTGTACGATTTGAAATTAATTTTCAAAACTGTAGCAATTTTATTTAATAGGAATAGCGGTGCTTATTAACTAATTATTTTAATTTGTAATTAGTTATAAAATAGCAAATGCTAAAATTTTTATCTGGCAATGCTCAAGTTATTTAGGGACTTGAGCATTGCTTTTATTTGCTTATTATTATTAATTATATAGCCGTAGTCATATAGGTTAGGACAGCAACCGACTCTTGTACAGACGCGATTTATCGCGTCTCAAAACTCATGAAATCGGAATTTCAATGATAAACTCTGTACCTTTTCCCAGTGCAGAAATACAACTTAACTTACCCCCGTGAGTTTGTTCGACAATTTGACGCGCAATAGATAAGCCTAAACCAGTTCCTTTCCCGACAGATTTTGTCGTAAATAAATGGTCAAATACCTGTACTTTTACTTCCTCTGTCATTCCCCAACCATTATCTTTAATGCCGATTACCACGGCATTTTCATCTGCTATAACTTCAGTCCGAATGGTAATTTGATTGGGATTTGCTTTGAGTTCATCATAAGAATATTTAACACTTGCTTCGTCCATAACATCAATTGCATTGGCAATAATATTCATAAATACCTGATTCAATTGTCCTAGAAAACATTTCACAGGTGGTAATTTCCCATAATTTTGGATAACTTCAATCGCTGGACGTTGTTCGTTAGCTTTTAAACGATACTTGAGAATCAGCAACGTGCTTTCAATACCTTCATGAATATTACAGGCAACTTTTTCGAGAGTATCAGATCGAGAAAATGTGCGTAGGCTGGTACTAATATTGCGGATACGTCCAGTTCCTAGTTTCATTGAAGAAATCAACTTAGGCAGGTCTTCAATGAGAAAGTCTAAGTCAATTTTTTCAGCGTTTTCTGCAATTGCTGCTACGGGATCGGGATAGTATTGCTGATAGATTTTGATGTGAGAAATCAAGTCTTGGACAAATTCTTCAGCATTATTAAGACTACCTAAGATAAAGCCTAAAGGGTTATTAACTTCATGAGCAACTCCTGCAACTAAGTTTCCCAGAGTTGCCATTTTTTCATTTTGTACGAGTTGTAATTGTGCTTGCTGGAGTTGTTGTAATGATTGTTCTAATTGCGAGGCCTTCTCTCGCTCTCTGGTTTGCGATCGCAATAAATTTTGATAAAGTTTCGCATTTTCTAAGGAGATAGCAGCTTGCACGCATAAATAACGCAAAACTTCGACGCGATCGCTTGTAAATGCCCCTGTTGTTAAATTATTTTCTAGATAAAGTAAACCTATCAATTTTCCTTGATTGAGGATGGGAGTACACAAGATACTTTTAGGCTGACAGCGAATAATATAGGGATCGCCAGCAAAAAAAGGCTGGGAACTCTCATCAGCTATTTTCCAAAAAGGCTGTAATTTCCCATCATCAATAGCCAAAAAAGGTTGTAGTTTCCCATCATCAAATACCACTGTTACTTTGGTGCGAGACACATAGTTGATCAGAGAAATCGGAATGTCTTGGCTGTGTTCGACAGGGATAGATTGAAGAACATTTTCTTGTCCAATTTCTGCCATTGCTTCTACAACTAAGCCATCACCTTTGAGTAAAATTAGAGTACTTTTGACAGCTCCTGCATTCTCCATTACCACTTGCATCAAAGTGGAAATTAGTTTATTGAGTTGGATTTCACTAGCAAAGGCTTGGGAAGCTTTGACGACTGTTACTAAATCTAGTACTGTTGAAACACTGTTACTAGTAGAAAGATTATTTTTAACAGATGTGCTGAGGGAATTGGTATGACGGGCTGAATTTTGACGAATATTTTGTGGTTTGAGAATTGAAGATAGTAATTGCGGATAGGATTTTTCTAAGTTTACAAGTCTAGCTAATGCTCCCCAACGGGCATAACAGTAGTAAGCTTCAGATAGGTAAACTTGGGCAATCTTTTCTTTACCCCATTCTAGATAAAATTTAGCAGCGAGTTCGTTGGAAAGGGCTTCTTCTTGGATATATTCGTTTTCTTTAGCGCCAGCAATAGCCCGTTCGTAACAATCTATCGCCTCACCATGTTTGCCCAAAACTCGATATTTCTCTGCTTCTACCAAATAAAACTTATGCAAATGATTCATTGGGGCATGATATGCCCAAGTCTGCATTTTTTCCTGGTTATTTTTTACCCGCTTCAATATCGTTTCTTGACTATCATTCAAGGCATCAGTATACAATGCTAGTTGGGTAAGAGAATCGTAAAAATAGAATAGAGGAACAGCAAAAAAACCTAAAATGTTCTCTAAATAATTTTCTGCTATCTCAGCATTCACCAGTGCTTTATCGTACTCGGAAAATAAATAACAGAGCATCAATTTGTTGATATATAAATAACAAATTGCGCCTTTGTCATTTCCTTGCTGATGCAGGGGTAGCATGATTTCTTCATTGTAAGCTTCACCCTTTAAAAAACAAGGCTTTTCAGCGTTCGAGAGCAAGTTTAGCACTACCTGCCAATACATTTGTTGTTTGTGTAAAGATGGCTCTTGTTGAAGTTGAGCGATCGCTTGATTGTATATTGCCATCTCTTGCGCCACAGAGGTCAGTTCTTTTCCAATGAAGAATGAATGCCATAAATAAAGGTTAGCGCAGTAGGTAGTAAATTCTAAATCTCCTGTTTCTAGACCAATAAAATAACCTTTTTGTAAGGGTTTCAGACTTTCTTTTAAATGTTCTTTCCAATGATTTATAATGCCATAAATAGGTGCATATGTCTTAGCTATAAATTCTTTAGCATTCAATTTGTCTAATAGTTTGAGAGTCATTTGACCTAACTGATAGCCAGCTTCAATATCTCCATCAACAGCACAAAGAATAATTCCATAATTGGAATATCCATAAAGAGAAATAGCAGTATTACCGTATTGAAGCGATAAATTTACCTCTTTGAAGACAATTAAAGAATATAATTCCGGACTAACTGTATAAGCAGCGGAAACTATTTTTGATAAGATATTCATCACAGCCAGTTTGTCTGGTTCTGTCATTAATTCCAACTCATATAAATCTTGCATCGACTTTTCTGCTAAAGCCGTTTGCGTCTTTTTGAATTCGCTAGTAATATCTGCTTTTGTTGGCTGTTCTAGAAATTCGACTCCTAAGATTTTGAGAACTATTAATCCCGTTTGTAGGGCTTCAAACATCTTGTTCTGAGCTATTTGAGACAAGATTCTGACTTCATAAGCTTTCAATCTATCTAAAAGATTTTTACCGCGTTGTAGCAACGTTTCTATTGATTGCTCCATCTCTAAAAAATCGCCATTGAGGTAAGTTGCCTCTGCTATTTCGGAATGGAGTAATAATGTTAAATGATATTGACTCTGCCAGCTATTTGCTGGTAAAAGTTGTATGCCTGTTGTTAAATACTTAATAGCAGCTGCGTAAGCAGTTGCAGTCTTCGCTTTCCGACCAGCAGTTAAATTTAGTTGTGCTAATTGCTGGCGTTCGATGGGATCGCCGATTAACTCTCCACCAACATTCAACTGATTGACAATCTCAAAAATTTTTTCTTCCAACTCTGATTCGGCAGTATTACTTAATAACAATTGCCCAATCTGAAGATGAGTTACCTGTTTTTCGTTTTCGGGAATTAGCAAATAAGCTGCTTGCTGCACGCGATCGTGTAAAAATCTGTATGTAACTTTCGTTAATTGTTCGTTTTCAGTTGTGATTTTTTCGTGTTTATTAACGATTGATAGCTGACAACTAATACCTGACTCGCCTTGAAAAAACTTGTAAACTTCACTGGTGGGAATCACTAGTCCTTCTTGCAGGGCTTCCCATAAATCTGCTGCTGTCTCCACCAAAGACTTCTTATAAACTATCGCCAATGTATTTAAATCGAAGCGATTACCAATACAAGCAGCAAGTTTTAAAACTGATTGAGTCGCTTTTGGTAATTTCTGTAGTTGCAGCGCCATGAATTCAACAACATCATCGGTAAGAGCTAAAGCTTTGACTTGAGCTATATCACACTGCCAATAGCCTCCGTTGAAGTTAAAAGTAATTAGCCCTTCTTCATATAGAGACTTGAGAAATTGATTGGTAAAAAAAGGATTTCCTTGGGTTTTTTGATGAGCTAATTGAGTTAAAGGTAATGCCAGTTCAATCGGACAACTAAGAGTATCGACAACAAGATGATTTAAGTCATATTGATTTAAAGGAGTGAGATTAATGGAATTTACTATTGCTCCAGTCTGGCGAATCTCTTCTAAAGTTAACATTAATGGATGTGCTAGCGAAACTTCATTATCTCGGTAAGCACCAATCATTAATAGATAACTAATATTAGTTTCGCTCATTAGTAATTGGATTAACTTCAGCGAAGCTAAATCTGCCCATTGCAAATCATCTAAAAAAATAACTAAAGGATGTTCCTTGGTGGTGAAGACTTGAACGAACTTCTGCAACAGCAAATTAAAACGATTTTGAGCGGCAATCCCTGACAATTCGGGGACAGGCAACTGTTTATCAATAATCCACTCTAGTTCGGGAATGACTTCAACTAATACCTGAGCATTTTCTCCCAAAGCATCGAGAATTTTAGTTTTCCACACCTCAAGTTGGGCATTACTTTCACTCAAAAGTTGCCCCATCAAATCGCGGAAAGCTTGCAAAAATGCTGAAAAAGGAATATTGCGCCCAAATTGGTCAAATTTCCCTTTAATAAAGTAACCCCGTTGCCGAACGATGGGTTTGTGGACTTCATTAACTACCGCTGTTTTGCCAATCCCAGAGAAACCCGCTACTAACATCATTTCACTTTTGTTAGTTGTTTGTTCTTGATTGCTAACTCTATCAAAGGCAGTGAGTAAGGTTTCTACTTCTTGTTGGCGACCGTAGAGTTTTTCTGGAATGGTTAAGCGATCGCAAATATCCCGTTGTCCAATCTCAAAATTATCAATCTTGGTATCTTGTTGCCATTGTTGCCAGCACTTTTCTAAGTCATACCTGAGTCCGTGAGCACTTTGATATCGGTCTTCGGCATTTTTTGCCATTAGTTTACTGACAATCTCACAGAGAACTTGAGGGATAGCAGAATTGAGGCTATCGATTGTGGGGGAATACTTAGCTATGTGGCAGTGTACCAACTCCATCGGGTCAGTACTGATAAAGGGAAGTTGTCCTGTAAGGAGTTCGTAAAAGGAGACACCCAAAGAATAGAAGTCTGTGCGATAGTCAACCAAACGATTCATCCGTCCGGTTTGTTCGGGAGACACATAAGCTAGCGTCCCTTCTAGAATATTAGGAGAAGCGATCGCTTGTGTTTCTCTTGGTAGTAAGGAAGCGATACTAAAGTCGATGAGTCTGACTTCTTTTGTGGTGGGATTAATTAGTATGTTGGCAGGTTTAATATCTTTGTGAATTATCCGATGCCGATAAAGTCCTTCTAAGGTGGTGACAACTTGAATGGCAATAGAGAGAAATTCACCTACAGTTTTGGAATTTCCTCCTTTTTCCATTTCTTCTTTAAGGGAAATACCACCAAAATCTTCCATAACTAAAGCATAGCGATTGTGATAGTTTTCCAAACTGTAGGTTTTGATAATGCCAGGCAGGTTAAGATTTTTAGTAATAGTGTACTGATTGCGAAACTGCACTAGTTCGCTGATACTGGGATATTCATTTTGCAGCAATTTGATCGCGACCGGTTTTTGGTCTTGTTCTCTAATACCACGATAAACAACAGTTCTGTAACCACAGTAGATTTGCTCAAGGATTTGATAACCTGTCAGTTTCACCATTGGTCTTTACCATACCTTTATAGTTTTCCCTCACATGACAGTTATTGTTCCCATGTGCAGCATAAAGTTAACAAAATCTAAGTTTTGTGCAGAATTAAAATTAAAAATTAAATATGTTTTATCCTATTTGGAATTGGAAATCGCCTTTTAAGTCTAAGTCCTATAAATATAGCCGTAGTCACACCCTTTAGGACAATTGCGATTGCTCAAAGCCTTACAGTAAATGACTTTTGTACGGACGCGTAGACGCTCGTAAGAGCGGCTTCTCGTAAGAGTATAATCGCGTCTCTACTTCTAACTCAGCACTTTGCTATATATCTATCACCAGATAATTGATATGCATTATTAATCATCATTTAACAGCCACCAATAATTAAATAATGATTAAATATTGCCATTTGTATGCAAAATAGCTTTTTTAAGAATCGCTGAGAGTAGACAAGACTGGCAGATTTTGATTGACTTGCTCATCTTCACTAGCAAGATACTCAGAAACTTGATGTATTTTTATGGGATTTTTCCCCTCTATCTCATAGCTAGATTTAACTAAACTCATATAAATAGCTTTGGAGTTGAGATTAAGGGTAGCTAGTCTTCTATCCCTAAACAGTGGTCTATATCTTAATTGGTATAGTTGATTTAGTAATTTCCACTGATAATTTTGAAGATTAATATCCTTAAAGGATAAGTTGCAATAGTGGTAATAAGCCGCACAAATATCAAATCTATTCCAGTACATAAGCTGTTTAACTCCATACCACCTTGAAGATCGAAATATGTCTAGCCTTCAGTAATTATCGGTTAAAGTAAGCTCATTTGCACAGTCTTTGAGACTGGAGAAATAGTATAACTTTATTTAATTCTTTTTCGCCTTACCCGTTTCCCCTTTCCCTGCCTCATCCCTACTTCCTAGCCCCTGTCTTTGTTCTTTGGTGCTTTTAGCTAGATTAGCTATCGCACCAGCAATAGCTGCTGGTTCTACAGGTTTAGATAAATGTATTTGATAGCCCGCTGAGATTGTCTGCAATCGGTCTTCCGCTCTGGCATAAGCAGTTAAGGCTACAGCAGGAATTTCTCCCCCTTGTTCTGGCTTGAGAGCGCGTATTTTATGGATCAATTGATAACCGTCTTCTTCTGGCATCCCAATATCGCTAACTAAAACATCAAAACTGAATTTTGAGATGGCTTCTATTGCTTCTCTTGCCGAATTAACGGCAGTTATGCTTGCACCGCATGTTTCGAGTACAGTTGTGACAAAATTCCGTGCATCTGCTTCATCATCAACGATTAGTATACGTATGCCTTCAAGAGTTGGTAAATTTTCAGATGCTATTTCTTGCCCATCATTAGTTGTGTGTATCTGGTCTCCCGTGCTGGTCTTGGGCAGAATGGGAATTAGCGGTAGCTTGACACTAAAGCTTGCTCCCTGTCCTTTACCTAAACTAGTAACACTAACGATGCCGCCATGTAATTCCACCAAGTGACGCACGATCGCTAACCCTAATCCTAAACCACTGTAGGTACGGGTAATCGAACTATCTGCTTGGCGAAAGCGATCGAATACAAAAGGAATGAATTCCGGGCTGATACCCTGTCCGTTATCAGCAATAGTAATTTCTAGATGAGAATTAACTTGCTGTAGTATTACCTGGACTTGTCCGCCTTTAGGTGTAAATTTTACGGCATTGGAGAGTAAGTTCCAGATTACTTGCTGCAAGCGATCGGGATCGCCCGCGATGAAACCTAATGCTGGATCGAGTCCAGTTTGAATTTGAATTTCTTTAGCATTAGCGGCAGGACGCACCGTCTCAATTGCTGCTTCGATCGCATCAACTAAATTCATCGGGCGGACATACAAGCGCAGTTTGCCTTGAATAATTCGGGAAACATCTAGTAAATCTTCTACTAATTGAGCTTGGGCTTTGGCGTTGCGCTCAATCGTCTGCATTGCCTTGATAGTGGTAACTTCGTCAAATTTGCGGGTATTGAGTAACCGAGTCCAACCCAGCATCGCATTCAAAGGAGAACGCAGTTCGTGAGAAAGGGTTGCTAAAAATTCATCCTTCAAACGGTTGGCGGCTTCGGCTTCAAGTCGTGCTTGCTGTTCGCGCTCCAGAAGTTGCGCTCGTTCTTGTTCGATTTGCTTGCGGTCTGTAATATCTGCCAGTAAATAGACTGCACCAATGAAATTTCCTTGCTCGTCTAACACCGGATCGATGGTTTTAGAAAACCACCGTCCTCTAGACTCGGTTTCTAAAATTTGGCGGCGACAAGTTTCTTTAGCACGGTTAAAGCAACTACCACTGCCAAATCCCAGCGATATTTTCATCAAATCGTGATGGGGATAACCCAAGATTTCATGAGGCAGTTTTCCCAAAAGTTCTGTTAAGGCACGGTTACAGCGTTGTAAATTACCTTCCCGGTCGAGCAAACCAACGCCATCATTGATCGAGTCGAAGGTGGTTTGCCATTCTCGCGCTAATTTTAAAGCTGATTCTTCAGCTTGGCGAATTCGCAATAGCGATCGCGCTGTCGCAACTAATTCAATTGGCTCTACAGGCTGTACGAGATAAGCATCAGCACCGCTATCTAATCCTTGAGCTTTGTCCTCGCTCTTGACGAAACTGGCAGACAGATGCAAAACAGGAATAAAGGCAGTATCAGGATTAGATTTAATTCGATGACAGACTTGAAACCCATCCAATCCCGGAAGTTTGACATCTAAAATCACTAAATCAAGATGATGCTCTACTAATGCTTTTAACCCTTCCTCACCGCTAGCAGCTTCCACAACTAAAAAGCCCGCATTTCGCAAAATCCGGCTGACAATGTAACGATTCGCTTCGTTGTCGTCAATGTGTAGGATTGTGAGCAATGGTAGCGACATGTGTTTCCTCTTTAGTTGTGATTTAGGATTAATCCTGCTCTAACTAAGGCTTGTCGGAGTTGGTTACTCGCGTCTGCCTGAGAGGATGTCTGTTTAGCAAGAATTGCTACAGAGTTTTTAGCCAGATAGTTTTGTTCTTCTGGCTCCAGTGGCTTTGAAGTGTTGATAATCACGGGTATGGCGCTAGTGATGGGATTGTGTTTTAGCTGTTTTAGCACTTCTATCCCATCTCTACCCGGCATATTCAAGTCGAGGACAATTGCTTGGGGTTTTTCAGTTTCAGCTAGTCGTAGTCCTTCAGTACCATTAGCTGCTTCTAAGATATCAAGCGAAGTATTATTTAAAAGTTGCTTTAACACGTACCGAGATGCCAAATCATCATCAATTAATAAAAGCTTTTGTAATTTCTCTTGTTTGACTAGCGTATCGAGTTTAGCAAGCAGTAACAATCTGTCTACAGGTTTAATTAGAAATTCATCCGCTCCCGATGCTAGCACTTGTTTCTCATTGTCAATTACGGTGATGACGAGAACGGGAATATTGCGAGTCGCTTCATTTCTCTTAATTTCACTCAGGAAAGACCAAGTATGTTGCTTCTGTAATAAAATATCGAGAATAATAGCGACTGGTCGGAATCTTTGCAAAGCCTGTTTTGCTTCATTCACAGTTTTTGCTGCAAGCGTTTGATAATTCGCTGCTTGTAAATACTTTTCATAAATCAGCAGAGTTTCATCGTTGTCTTCTACAACTAAAACAGGATAGCGCTCTGGGTCAATTTGCCAAGTAGGTAGCGGTAATGCCGTAGCTGGGGTATAGCCAGGGTAGACAAAGGGAATTGTGGCAAAAAATGTAGAGCCTTGGCCGAGTTCGCTCTGAAATGAGACATCGCCACCTAAAAGCTGCGCTAGCTTCTTTGATAGCGGTAGCCCTAATCCAGTACCTTTGACTCGTTTTTGCAATTCCGATTCAATTTGCACAAAATCCTCAAAAATCCGCTCTCTATCGCTTGGTGCAATCCCAATTCCTGTGTCAGCGACGGAGAAGGTAATGATACGATCATTCACGGTAGCCTTAACCCGCACTTCGCCCTGCTGAGTATATTTCAGTGCATTAGAAATAAAATTTCTCAGAATTTGGGCAACCTTACCTTCATCAGTATGCAGCGTGGGCAGATCAACAGCTTCATCAAAGATCAGGGCAACTGAAGAGTTATAAGCTAGCAAGGGACGAAGCATACCACGTAAAGCCCCAAATAAATCGCTGACTTCAAAATCACTGGGATGCACGGTAGTTTTGCCGGCTTCTACTTTTGCCATGTCTAGGAGGTCATTAATTAACTCTAACAAACCTCCAGCAGCTTTTTGGATGAAAGTCACCTGCTTTTCTTGTTCTGCTGTTAACGGCCCATCCATACGAGCTAACAAAATCCGCGACAGCGAAATTACAGAGTTGAGCGGAGTGCGAAACTCGTGGCTCATATTTGAGAAAAAGCGAGTTTTGAGTTCGTTTGCTTTTTGGAGGGAATCTGCTTTTTCATCGAGTTCGGCGTATAATGCCACTACACCGCGATTAGTATCTTCCAACTCGCGGTTGAGATGCATTAATTCTTCTTCGCGCTTACGCAGTTCTGCCATTGCCTGAAGTAACTCCTGGTTTTGGCGCTGAATTTCTTCAAAGGGATTTTGTGGCGATCGCTCATCTAGTTCTTGCTTAATCTGCTCTAGGCGTTGGTTAGTTAAATTAGGTGCTTTTTTGGGTAATTTCTTAGAAATCAGCACTTTTGTGCCTTGTCCAACCACAGACTCAATCTGAAATTGGTCTACCAATTTTTGCGTGTTAATAATGCCCCATCCCATACCGCTTGTGGAAGTGTAGCGTCCCTCCAAAATCGTCTTGAGGTTGGGAATGCCTGGCCCGTTGTCGTTGATACCCACCACTAAGTTCTGAGGGGCTTCACCTTCGACTTTAAATTCAACTATTCCCCTACCCGCGTACTGAAAAGTATTCCGGGCAATTTCTGATACTGCCGTAGCAATTCGTACTTGAATTTGAGAGTCAAACCCTAATAATTCTGCAATTTTTCGTGCCTTTTGCCGCGTCAGCACTACATCTTGCTCGTATCGAATTTCTAAGGTGAGGATAGTTAAATTCATGTGTCTTGTTATGAGTGCTGAGTGCTGAGTGCTGAGTGCTAAGAGACGCGATTATACTCTGACGAGAAGCCCTCCGGGTTCGGCAGTTCCTCTACTTGGGGAGACCCCAAGACCAGACTGCCTTACCGCTCTTACAAGCGTCTACGCGTCTGTACAAGAGAGTTCTGAGTGCTGAGGATATTCTCCTCCGCCCCTCAGCACTCAGAACTCTCTTGTACAGACGCGTAGACGCTTGTAAGAGC
>NZ_JAECZA010000007.1:0-5171 GCF_016056275.1 Dendronalium phyllosphericum CENA369
GACAGCCCTCATCCCCCTCATCTCCCCCTACCCTCATCCGAGTTGCCAGCTTTTTTGAGTGCAAAAAAAATGTCGTAACGGTTACTGCGACTATCACTAACAGCGGCTGTCACTCCAATCGAACGTGTTGCTGCTAATAAAGTTCTTTGATTGGAGAACAAACTTGGTAAGGGAAAATTTTTCGTAGTACGTTCCACATCTAGGAAAAATTGGCCGTTATTTGGATTGAGTTCTGTGGGAACTGTTTGTTGAAACCCAAGAGTACTGGCTAGGGTGTTGTTGGGTTTGGGATAAATTTTATCCATAACAGGAGCGCCCAGAATAAAAAAAGCAACGTTGTCATCTAACCAACCGTGAGTTGCTGTTAAAGTCCCAAAAGGTGCAACCCAGTTGATAATAGGTTGACCTGCTACTGTTTGCGACTGAATTTGGAACTGGTATTGATTTTTCATGGCATCATCCAGTTTTTGTATGGATGCTTCAGCTAATTTGCGATCGCTTGCCTGTACCATAAATACCAAACCTGCCCGAAAATTCTTTGGTGAATCATCTTTTGGGCTACTGGGAATCACTGATAAAGAAAACTCACCTTTCATCCAACTGAGCAAATCTCGATCTAAATCGAGATTGGTTAGAGATTTCACACTACTTTTTAGCTGTTCTGGTGTTACGGGTGAAAAGGGATTTCCCTGAGATGTTAAAACGTAATCGCTCCACAAACGCTGTAAATTTCCGCCAGATAGCATCATTAAGGTTTCTCCTGGCAAGCGGTTTTGCATTTTCCCGGCTGTGTTTTCCACCGCCAGTAGGCGCTGACTATTAGGGTTGAGCCATGAAACGCCCTTTAAGCTTATTCCTTTAGGCTCTAAGGTAATTGTCCCTGCTAAACCTTGATTATTTTGCAGTTGAGCTAAAACTTGGGCGGGCAAATGGCGGTTGGGAGAAGCAGTAGCTATTTTGGCTGCTGTTGGTACATTGACATAAAACTGAGCAAAAGGTTGGTAACTGGAGATTTTCGCCATATTTTCTGCAAACCCTCCTGTTGTCGCCAAGGATGTTTTACTTTTATAGGCATCAATTGCTCGTTCTGTGTTTTTAAGATTATCAGTAATAACTAGGAAACGCCGATCTATTAGTGTGGCAGAGAGATTTTCCCCAGCTTGACCATCGGCTTGTTTAATAGTGAATCCTTGATATGTGCGGTCAATCCATTTACCTTGTTTCAAGGCTTTGGGTTGTGCCCAGATGCTTTTAGCCATTTCTGGGTTCTTGACAGGCAACACCATTATCATTGACTGTTGGCTATCGGCAGTATCTTTATCGGTTGCCACTGGTTTGAGTGCGGGTTTACTGGTTTCTGGAGCTAAAATTGCCAGGGTAACTTCTTCACCTACCCAAGGTTGAATGTCTTTCTCAAAGTTGTAGCCATTACTAGTAAGAAAGCGATCGCGCAACTGTAGTAAATTTTTATTCAGTTCTGCTTGGGTTTCTTTTGTGCCAAACTCATACAATTTCTGCCATTGTTTTGCATCTGTGGTTAAAGAAACCGCAAACACAGCATCTTGAGGAATAATATTTGCACCTACTGGCAAATCTCTGGAAAATCTTTGTCCTTGGATTAAAAACCAGTATGCAGCGCTCCCCACACCAATCAATAATCCCGCAGCCGAGAGCGTCAAAACCAGAGATGGTTTCTTTTTTTTCTTCATGGGAACAGACACAACAGGCAGTGCCATTGACACCTCTACGTCATAGTTGCAAACTCATTATTTGCTGGAAATATTTATTTAAAAGCGGTGCTTTTATAGCTAGTTAACCTTTTTAACATGCTTTGTTAAATTTTGCAGGTTGTATTCTGTCACGGCATCCTGTGCCAGCAATTTTCCAGCAGATGAATCCATAACTTCAAGCACTCTGAGAATATAACTAACAGGCAAAGGCTGCAATTTAGCAGTTAAACGCACTACTTCTGTTGATAAAACTTATATCTGTTGTATTTAATTTATCAAATCTCAAGTTACTAACTTCTAGACTTAAATATTAAGCGGCATTTTTCACAGTTATATACTATACCTAATTATCCCCTTCCGGACACTGCATTTTTTGCATGTACAACAACAGTTGTGATTTTTTTTGATAGGCGATCGCAATTTTTTTCAAAGCCAGCAAAAATCAAAATAATATGCAACTTTTCTAGATTTTCTGGTTACAAAATGCTTTGATGGCGATATTTCCTTCTGATATCCCAAATTAACCTATTCAAACCGTAAGATGTTAATTATTGTAGAATATTTTATTTTAAATACATTATAGGCAAATCTAAAACTCAATTCGACTTCTGGATTTTTTCTCAAATTCGCAATTATACCAATTTCCTAAATTACAGCTACAAATTATTTTCATCTTCCTTAAACCTTTCCATTAGTGGAAAGCTGCATCGGCCCTAAATATTTGGTTAAATAAGGTGAGAAAACTTCATAAATCAGAGTTAAGGGCTGTCCGTGATGCCAAAACAGATAGTGACGACCCCAAAAAGGCCCAGGCACTTCAAAACCTGACTGGAGTGCAGCTGAGTAACCGTGGTAAATTCCTCGTACATCCCGATATAACTCAGTGCGGAGACGCGCTAAACTCGCCCAAATTGGCAACGAACGATTTTGTAAGTACTCATCTACATGACTAGCTTCCCACCACGAAGTAGCATACGCCAAGCGCTGACCAGAGGCGGTACGCAGCCATACCTGTCTTCGCAGTCGCGGCCCCGGTACAGCTTGAATCAGGTCGGGGGCACAATCTGAGTCCATACCAATCAACGACATATCAATCACGTCTACTTCTGTCGGTTCGCCTGTAAGCAACTCTAAGTGCCTTGTGGGCGAACCGTCACCCAAAAGCAGCAATTGCCAAGTCGGTGCTAGATGAGTATGAGGCAAACTCTTTTGGATTACTTCCTCACCACCTTGCCAAATCGGAGTCAGGCGATGCCACGCTGCTGGCAGTGTTGAGTTGTCTTTGGGAGTAAAAGTTGCAGTCAATGTTCTTTACAAAAGTTCACCTGTCTCTATCAAAGCACAAAAATCATGCTTCCAGTAGGAAGAAGCAGATAGCCTGATTAGGAAGTAATGAGAAACCTTAATTCTTGTAAAGACGCGTAGACGCTCGTAAGAGCGACTTCTCGTAAGAATATAATCGCGTCTCTCAAAAAATGCGGATGGCGAGACTCGAACTCGCAAGGCAAAGCCACACGCCCCTCAAACGTGCGCGTATACCAATTCCGCCACATCCGCATGAGTTGTCTAACTACAGAATAATAGCACAACAAAGTAAATTGAGTCAGGAAATATTTGATTTTCCTAAATTTACAAAAAATTTAATTCTAAGTATTCACAAATTTCCCGAAGTATGTATAACAGGCTGACAGAAATGTAGTAGGTCTACAAGTGATATTAAAAGAGGTGTAGCTACTGTGGTAGGACTTAAGCCTTTAAAAGAAGAATCTTTGAGCAAGGGGTGCAAGAAAGGGTGTAAGGGTGTAGGTGGTAAGAAAAGGAGGGGGAAGAATGTTGTTTTCAACAAGGCAAATAAAAAAGGCGGTAAAATCCCACAAAACTCTGTTGAGGACGAGATTCTTAAATCTCCTGTCATAATTTGAGATAAAGCGAAAGCGTTGTTGCAAATGGGATCGGGGACAATGTCAATCTACTGGTACTAATATCAAAACTAGAAAATGAAGTTTGACAAAATATTAATTGCCAATCGAGGAGAAATCGCCCTTCGCATTCTTCGCGCCTGCGAAGAAATGGGAATTGCGACAGTTGCAGTTCACTCCACAGTTGACCGTAATGCTCTCCACGTCCAACTTGCCGATGAAGCAGTTTGCATTGGTGAACCTGCTAGCGGCAAAAGTTATTTGAATATTCCCAATATTATTGCTGCCGCGCTGACACGTAATGCCAGCGCCATTCATCCGGGTTATGGCTTTTTAGCAGAAAATGCTCGATTTGCAGAAATTTGTGCCGACCATCACATAGCCTTTATTGGCCCGACTCCAGAAGCTATCAGGCTGATGGGAGATAAATCTACCGCTAAAGAAACCATGCAAAAAGCTGGTGTACCGACCGTACCAGGTAGTGAGGGATTGGTAGAATCCGAGCAAGAAGGATTGACACTAGCCAAAGATATTGGTTATCCGGTAATGATTAAAGCCACAGCTGGTGGTGGCGGACGAGGTATGCGTTTAGTACGCGATGAAAGCGAATTTGTCAAACTCTTCTTGGCCGCCCAAGGGGAAGCCGGAGCAGCTTTTGGCAATTCTGGCGTTTACATAGAAAAATTTATTGAACGTCCGCGCCACATTGAATTTCAAGTTTTGGCTGATAACTACGGCAACGTCATCCATTTGGGCGAACGAGATTGCTCAATTCAGCGCCGCAATCAAAAGTTACTAGAAGAAGCTCCTAGTCCTGCTTTGGATTCCGAACTGCGGGAGAAAATGGGACAAGCTGCTGTCAAAGCTGCTCAGTTCATTAACTACACAGGAGCGGGTACTATCGAATTTCTCCTTGATAAATCTGGTAAGTTCTACTTTATGGAAATGAATACCCGGATTCAAGTAGAGCATCCCGTAACAGAGATGATTACTGGGCTTGATTTGGTTGCCGAACAAATCCGAATTGCTCAAGGGGAAAGACTCAAACTTACCCAAGACCAAGTATTATTTCGGGGTCACGCTATTGAATGTCGCATCAATGCCGAAGACCCCGACCACGATTTTCGCCCAGCACCGGGACGTATCAGTGGCTATTTACCTCCTGGTGGCCCTGGTGTGCGAATTGATTCCCACGTTTACACCGATTACCAAATTCCTCCTTACTATGACTCTTTAATTGGTAAGTTGATTGTTTGGGGGCCAGACCGCCCGACTGCTATTAATCGGATGAAACGCGCATTGCGAGAGTGTGCCGTCACTGGGTTACCTACCACAATTGGATTTCATCAAAAAATTATGGAAACTCCACAGTTTTTGCAAGGTAATGTCTACACCAATTTTGTGCAAGAGATGAACATTTAGGGTATTGGGGATTGGGGACTAGTAGTTTATCAAGCCAAAATTGCTGGGTTAAGGCTGACACGGAGAGAAGTTGCGTGCAAAGAGAAGTGCGGTCTTGGGG
>NZ_JAECZA010000007.1:5242-8283 GCF_016056275.1 Dendronalium phyllosphericum CENA369
ATTTTTAACCAAGCAAAGTTGACTTGACGGACTACTGGTAACTGGGTAAGAGTAAGAAAGGTTAGAGGTTAAAGGGCAAAAGGATAATTCTTTGCTTTTCCAAATCCCCAATCCCCAGTACCTAATCACCAATTCCCAATCCCCAATCCCCAGTACCTAACTCACACGAGACAGCATAACGAGCAATCCTTGCTGACCTAGGAGAATTTCCCGCACCAGACTAAAGATTCCGACCCAAAGAATCGGGGTAATATCTACTCCACCTATGGGTGGCACTAGCTTTCGCAATGGCACTAAAAAAGGTTCAGTGGGCCAAGCTATTAAATTAAAGGGCAAACGATTCAAGTCTACTTGCGGATACCAAGTGAGAATAATGCGGAAAATAAACAAAAAAATCATCAGTCCTAAAACAGGGCCGAGAATCCAAACAATTAGATTAACACCAGTCATTGGTTTGAACTACCATCTAGGAACAAAGAAAACGCTTAGATGAAAGCCTGAAAATTTGCAGCTATGTAAAGCACTCTCTATATATATTTTATTTCAATCATCGATCGCGATTAATACAAAACTACCTTTGCCCTGGACGAGAAATATATAAGCTCATCTGCCTTTAAGTTGCACAATCTTTTGCCTTAGAAAGACGCAAAGATGTGGAGAAGGGGAGACGCGGGGATAAAGGAGAAGGGGAGACGCGGTGAAGAAGTTGGAGTCTTGGACGGCACTTCCTCTACTTGGGGAGCCACCCCTGTGGGCGGGTCTCCCGACTTGAGGGGAGTGGCGTGAGACCCCTTTGAGCGAGTGCCTCCGCTTTCCGTCGAGTCCAAACTTACGTTAGCGACGCAGGAGCGTCACCCGAAGGGAGATGCAATTTGAATGATTATTAGCTTACTGCTTGCTGTAGAGCGTTGTTTTTGATGCAAGTGCTAACCACCAAGTAGTCGTTATGAACTACGTACACCAAAATGGATAAAAGAGGGATACGGGGGTAGAGAAAAAATGAAACTCATAACTACTAACTCTTAACTCAGCACGAGCGCACTTTCAAATCAGTTAGCAAATGTAGTGGCTCATGGCTAAAGCCCGATCGAGGAAGTGATACACCATATTAGAATTATGATGAAGTATGTAAAAAAAGGTTGAGAACTATGACACCTGCTTTAGCAAATTTTCTTTGGAGTCTGTTTTGGGGTGCGTTGATTGTCGTAGTCCCCGCTACAGTTGGTTTAATTTTCATTAGTCAAAAAGATAAAATCCAGCGTTCATAGTGCTTGAAGAGTCAATTCAACTCTTACAAGTAATTGTCTGTCAGCTACCTCTTTGCAGCGATCGCAAAAAATCTTCTCACCGAGGACGAGGTATACTGAGCTGACAGACATCAACTTTTTTAGTTTTCGACGAATAGCTTCAGAGCTTCAACATCAGATGCTTTGAAGCTTCAATATAATATTGTGACTGATTAGAGTAGTGATTTTAATTGTGACTCGCTAACATAGATTTGATATTGGGAAAAGAACAATGATAAATTTTGGGCTGAACTCAGCCAGTGTTCTGGCTCAGGTCAATTTTGGGGCAAACTCAGCCAGTATTCTAGGAATTTTCCTGGCTGTGGCTGGGGCAGCACTGTATTTTCTTCGCACTGTGCGTCCAGAACTGTCAAGAGATCAAGACATCTTTTTTGCAGCGGTGGGCTTACTCTGCGGCTTTATTCTGATTTTCCAAGGGTGGCGGTTAGACCCGATTTTGCAATTCGGTCAGCTACTTTTAGTTGGTACAACTGTGTTTTTTGCTGTTGAAAGTATTCGTCTGCGAGGTATAGCTACCCAACAAGCCAAGCGTAATACTCCGATTGTAGACCCAGACCGAGAGGTAAGCGATCGCTATAGCTACACAGATCGCAGGAGATATCAGGCTGAGATGGATGCAGACTTAGAACCACTGCCTTATGAGGAAGACGAACGTCCAGCGCGTCGCCGAATTCCAGGCAGTCGAGAAGAACGTTCTTCTCGTGATGATTACTATGAAGATCAATCTCCCCGTCGTTCAGAACGCCGCAATAGTAATGAAAGACAGGAAACAGGAGATAGAAATCGCCGCCGTAGTTCTGCGCGTCCAGCCAGCCGTTCCTCTGACAGCTATCAAGAAGATTGGGGTTCTTCCTCCACTAAGGAAGTTGATGATTGGGAAAGTTCCAGTAGCGAAGTAAGAAAACCTTCTCGTCGTAGTAGTAATGGATCTGTGCGCCCAGAAAGCCGCGATGAAGATATCCCGTCCAGACCGAGAAGACGGCGTTCGCCTGCTGACTCAGTAGCTCGAAGAGAGCGCGAAGATGATGAGGCAATTCCAACCGACTATGTACCTTATAACCCCATTGAAAGACCAGAAGGCGAACCGGATAGTTCTACTAATTTTGATGATGTTTAAAGCACCTCGGATGGATGTAAGCTTAGAGGCGAGAAAAAATAGTCAATAGATGAGGTGAAAAAATTTACGCTTAGATTTTGGCTCCAAAAACCAATTCATTGGAGCCTAGTTTTTAGCTTTACAAGTTTGCTTGTATCTTGTAACTCCGACAATATTCTGATTGGGCCTACTTCCCTCAACAGCCGCTACACTGAGGAGCAACCTGCATTAAGTGGAAATGGGCGCTTTTTAGCGTTTATTTCTAATCGCAATGGTAGTCACCAATTGCTAGTTTATGATTTGAGCGAGCAACAGTTTGTTCGCACGCCAGGTTTAAATCGACCGGAGACAATTGCTGAAAGTCCGAGTTTGAGTTACACCGGGCGTTATATTGCTTACATGACTAGTGACCAAGGCAGACCAGTAGTAGCACTTTACGATCGCGCCACTCAACAGTCACAAATCCTCACTCCCACCTATCGCGGCTGGGTGAGAAATCCTGGTATTAGCCCAGATGGACGTTATGTTGTCTTTGAAACTGCTAGTCGCGGTCAGTGGGATATTGAAGTACTAGACCGGGGGCCAAATTTAGAGTTAGATATTCCCAATGGTGCAACTGTAGATGCGCCTCCTAATTA
>NZ_JAECZA010000007.1:8381-52245 GCF_016056275.1 Dendronalium phyllosphericum CENA369
GCACTCTTTAACTACTGACTACTGACTAATGACTAATCGTATTATTTTTATACCTGTATTTTTATGTTCGGGTTTGTTGACTGGGTGTTTTGGCTATCCCCGTCTGGTGAGTTATCCTTTCGATCCGGGGGGTCGGAGTATCAACAGTTTATCGTCAGAACAAAATCCTCAAATTTCTGGAAGATATATTGTTTTCACTAGCGATCGCCGGGGCAGCCAAGATGTTTATATGTTTGATACGCTGACTCGCAATTTAGTTGATTTACCAGGATTAAATTCTTTAGATACGATCGCTTCTCATCCTAGCGTTTCTCTTGATGGCCGTTATATTGTCTTTGCTGCTAGTCGTCAAGGGCGATCGGCGATTTTTCTTTTTGACCGAGAAACACGCCAATCGCGGAATTTGACTAACAACCTCCAAGCAGAAGTCCGCAACCCTAATATTAGTGCCGATGGTACTAGGATTGCCTTTGAATCCAGTAACAACGGACAGTGGGATATTTTAGTTTACGACCGTTCTGGGCAACCGTTGAACGTGCCGCAAGACCCCAGGTGATACCGTTTCACTTTAAATTTGATACGAATAAGCCGCAGGGGAGCAGGGGAGCAGGGGAGCAGAGGGGCAGAGGAGAAATTATTTGTATCATTTATTTGGTGAAATGGTATGAGCAGGGGAGCGGAGGAGCAGAAAAGACAAGGGGAATAACTCTTCACTTCTGTAAAGACGCGTAGACGCTCTTACGAGCGTCTACGCGTAAGAGTATAATCGCGTCTCTACTCAGCACTTAGCACTCAGCACTCAGCACTATCATTTTGCACCGATTCGATGAGCGATCGCACTTGTTGCGTTCCTTGGGAAGGTTCAAATGATAGGGGAAATTTGCCCCGAACAATCATTCGCAACCCCAAGGGTGCAAGACTAAGCAATCCTCTCAAGTCTTTAAAGTAGTTACCAACGACTTGTAAACCAAATTGCCTTTCGTCTATCCAGCCACCTTCTTTAACTAAATCTATCAATACTTTCCGGTGACGAATTGAGCGAGTATCGCTAACTTGTTTATGGGAGAGAATTTCTTGTTTAATTTTGGTGATTTGCTCTAGTGGTGCTACATCCATTGGACAAACTGAATCGCAATACAAACAACGCGTACAACCCCAAACTCCTTTAGTGCCTTCGTTGTAGTTTGCTAAACGATTTTCTGTTTCACTATCGCGGGAATCTGCAACCATGCGGTAGGCTTTAGCCAAGGCGTGAGGGCCAACAAAGTTTGGATCGACTTCACGGGCGTTGCACTCAGAGTAGCAAGCACCACACATAATACAATTGCCAGTTTGGTCGAGGCGCGATCGCTCTTGTGGTGTTTGTAAAAACTCTCTTTCTGGAACTTGTCGCGCTGAGGTACTCACATAAGGAGCTACTGCCTCTAAATTATTCCAGAAACTGCTCATATTCACGACCAAATCTTTAATCACAGGCATATTCCCTAAAGGAGCTATTGTGATTTCTGGAATAGAATTTGTTTTATTTTCTAGCGCCGGAATCTGTTGTAATCTCGCAAGTTCGCTACCAACATTTTCTTTACAAGCAAGAGCTGAACGTCCATTGATTCGCATAGCACAGCTACCACAAATGGTATTGCGACAATTTTTGCGAAATGCTAATGTCCCGTCTTGCTCCCACTTAATCCGATTAAGACAATCTAGGATTGTATTGCCAGATTCTACCTCTATCAAGTAAGTTTGCACTACAGGAGCGGAATTTTGTTGCTGCCGAATAATTTTAAAAATAACTTCCATTCTGACCAACCAAAGTCTTAAAATTGTTTCACCAGCCTCAGAAATCATTAGTCAAGGCAGGTAGTTGCAAAAAGTGAGCTATACTCTTGTAGCTCTTAATTCAAAGTCAAGAGTTAAAGGACTGGCGATTTAAGAGCGACCGATCTAGTTTAAGGATAACCATTAAAATTTGAGTCGATCGGCACTACAGGCAAGATTTGTGTTAAGTTCTAAGTCCAACCGCAAAAAGAAGTAATTGCAGCCTTACATTTAATTTACCTATTGGCAAGTGCAAAGGAAAGGGATTTGTCAAGAGAAAGACTTTTATTTATCCCCACAATCGGAAAAATATCCCAAATCAATCCAATTTAGGTTCTCAATACTTCTTCATGTCAATAGCTTATCAAAGCCACTGGTTGAAAAACATCCCTCCATTAGTCTTGACCTGGAAATTATTTAGTTATATTGAAGTGTGAAAGCGGATAACAAACATCTAGTAGTGTCAATAAAGCACTTACCAGATTTGTGTAAATATATTCTTCCCACAGACAGAAGTACAAAATAGCTAGCTGCTTTTTGTCTGGTGACAATAAATCACCAGACATATCCTCATAGCTTTTTGTCTCCACTCAATCAAGTAAATCAAAGGATGTAACTCACAGATCAAAACTACTCGTCTATATTTAGATTAATTTTTATAAAAGTCATACTGCCCTACTCACTAGGGTAATAAAGAGGGAGAAAAATCCTCACTGCTTTTTACCTCCTAGAGCGAGAAGATTTAGATAAAACTTTACCAGCAATTTAAATTCAAAATTTAACAACTATTTTGCTATTATTAGTCCATGCTAGTATTTAATATAAAATTACGAAGTCACAAAACCAGATTCATTAGCCGTATAAGCGCGGCTGATACTGCTTTGTTACCTCGTAATGTTGAGACATGAAAATTCTTGTCTCTACAAGTAGGACAAAAGGGTGTATGTCCAAAAGACCATATTCAAATACGATGCTGTCCTAAGCTTAAGAGTAAGAGTGAGGAAAACCTTACAACTCAAGGGCAATAAAGGCAAGCGATAAACCTGAAAAGCCTGCTATATATAGGGTCTACAACTTATTTGTAGTAGAACCTATCCATATGTAAAAGTGGCTTAAAGTTACACCGCCACAGTAGCGCCAAAAGAGAAAATAATTTGATTTCCGATGGCGAATCATGGTTAAAAGTGCCGTAAAATCACCAAAATTAATACCTGTGATCCCATGAATTCTTATCTATTGTGGGCAACCATAATAGAGGCACTTGGGTTTTCTATAAGCAGGAATTCACACCTCACCCTAGAGTCACCAGTAGCTTTATGCAGATGCAAAAAAGTCAAATACTGGCGTAAAAGGACATTGTTTATCAGTTTGGAGAGAGTAAGGAAAAATTGAGCGTAATGACTGAAACTGCAACCGCACCATTAACTGGAAAAGCACTGCTAGCTAAAGTAAAAGAACTTTCCACTTTACCACGCCGAGAAAGAGCCAAGCAGTGTGGCTATTACACGGTTACTAAGAATAATCAGGTTCGCGTCAATCTCACAGATTTTTATGATGCATTGTTATCGGCTAGAGGAATTCCTCTGAGTCCAGAAGCACCCAAAGATGGTCGTGGTCGCGAACCGACATATCGGGTTAGCGTCCATCAAAACGGTCAGATTGTCATAGGTGCTACCTATACTAAAGCTATGGGCTTAAAACCTGGAGATGAGTTTGAAATTAGGTTGGGATATAAGCATATTCACCTGATTCAACTCGGTGAAACTGATAAAAAAGCAACTCTAGATGATGTAGACTCCGATGAGTCAGACGAAGACTTGGATGAGGAGGAATAAATTTGCTAATGGTAGGGATAAGTTAAAGGTGAATGTCCAATAACTTGTCCCTATCCTCACAGCAAATTGCTAGCTATATTGAGAAAATTTTGTTTCAGAAAAAATACGATTAGACTCCTTGCATAAGTCACTATCTTTAGTAGAGTCTCGATCGAGAAGCAAGAAATATATTGCTCAAGGAATCTATTGTGTTTTTTTTGTTTGTTTTAATAAATTTCTTGGAGTCATCATTCAACTCTTTACTGGCATTTATGAAAGATGCATCAGTACTAGTTGTAGTGATGGCATTTTTTATTTTTTGGGTAGGTTGTTGGTTGCCAGTAGCAGCAGTAACAGCGATCGCACTTAATTTAAAACCGACAAAATCTTTGCAACCAGAGCAAAAGTTGCCCTTAATGGTGTCACTTTACCTATTAGCTCCCCTGGTTCTCTGGGTAGTTATTAGATTTACTAATAGGTCTTTTTCAGATTATGGCTTATTAGTGAATATTTCTCTGCTCGGTTCTTTAGCACTAGGTTTTGGGTTAGGAGTGCTGAGTTTAGCTATTATGTTTACCTGTCAATTCTGGTTGGGTTGGTGTTCCTTACAAAAATCGAATCTAAAGTTGATACCATCCATACTGCTACCGATTTTATTAATAGCATTGTTAGTCGGGGGCATAGAAGAGTTAGTTTTTCGCGGATTTGTGTTAACTGAACTAGAGCGGGATTATTCAATTTGGCTAGCAGCAGCAATTTCTAGCTTAATTTTTGCCGTTCTCCATTTGGTTTGGGAGCAACGCGAAACTCTACCGCAACTTCCCGGACTGTGGTTAATGGGAATGATGCTGGTGTTGGCAAGAGTTGCTGATGGTGGGAGTTTAGGTATAGCTTGGGGATTGCACGCTGCATTGGTATGGGCGATCGCTACCATAGATACAGCAGAACTAATTACTTACACGGGTAAAGTCCCGGAGTGGTTCACTGGTAAGAATAAAAAACCCTTAGCTGGAGTGGCGGGAATTATTTGTGTAATAGGAACCAGCTCGATCCTCTGGGTATTATCTAAGTATTTTTCAACTTAAATACCAACCTAAAATTAATTAAGCAATTTCACTACAAGCAGCAGAAAAGGTGTAATAATTCTAGCTTTGACCTGTTAGATCGTTAAACTCCGAGTTAATTGTCTAGATGAACAGTACTGCTCAAATCAAGATTCTGTTTCTGGCAGCAGATCCAACTGATGCGGCACGATTACGTTTAGGACAAGAGTTGCGTGAGATTCGTGAGCGGCTGCAACTAGCAAAAGAGCGAGATAAATTTGTTTTAGAATCTCGTGAGTCTGTGCGTCCGGGGGATATCAGCCAAGCAATATTTGATGTTGAGCCGCAAATCGTGCATTTCTCTGGACATGGAACAGGTACAGGCGAACTTTGTTTTGAAGATTTACTGGGAAACTACCAGCCCGTACAACCTGAAGCGCTAGCAGCGTTATTTGAATTGGTAGCCGATCGCATCAATTGTGTGGTGTTAAATGCTTGTGATTCCGCAGCCCAAACAAAAGCGATCGCAGAACACATTCCGTTTGTCATTGGTATGAATCAAGCAATTGGAGACCAAGCCGCGATCGCTTTTGTGGTTGGTTTTTACAAAGCTTTAGCAGCAGGGCAGACGATAGATCGGGCTTACAAATTCGGTTGTGTAGAAATCAGACTGCAAGGCATCTCAGAACATTTGACACCAGTTTTGTATGCAGAACAAAGCCCTGTGTCTCCAGCGTCAGAGGTGCAGCAGATAAACTCGAATAAATCTATGACTAGTTTAAATCTGGGACAGAAGCGGCGAATCTTACAGGAAATCGAAAGTCTCCAGCAACAGTACGATTTATTAAGCCAGAAATTGAGTCGCCTGCGGTCGGCTTTAGCGATAGAATCTGGTACTGCTGTGAAGTTTCAATTGGAAAAACAGATTGAAAATGCTGAAGCTGAAATAACACAACTTAATCAACGGATCGAGCAGCTAGAAAACAGCCTGCAATAAAAGTAGTAATATCTCAATAGTTGGGTATTAAAACTCACAAATGTTCTCAGTTCGGCATTTACAGCAAAAACGGGAAGAACTTCAACAACAATACGATCTGCTCAGTGAGAAGATAGGATTCTTGCGGAATAAATACGCGATTGAAGCGGGGACTTTAGTAGCTTTTCAGTTAGATAAGGAAATTGAGCTGGTTGAGAAAGAGCGCGATCGCCTCCTCAAACAGATTCTAACTATTGAGAAGTCTTGCGAGAGCGAGCGGATACACAGCGAACTGTTTCGTCTCAACTACATAGCACAGGTACAGTTATTTCGAGAATTTATTACAGAAAAACGTATAGGAGCTTTCTTAGTTCATGGTTCGCCAGAACACGGTCAAATCTGGTTACTGAAGCGTTTATTACAGAAAATTCCTGAGAGTACGGTGACTCCGCCAATTTCATTTCATCTCTCACGTAGAGTACTTAGAACTGATATTGCAGCCCTATGGAGAGAATTAGGTCGTCAGATGGGAGTACAAGATTATTCATCCCAACAGGAAATTGCCCGAAATGTTGTAGCTCAATTGAAAACTCAACATATCATTTTAATTTTTCACGATCTCGACTGTATCGATGAAATCTATCTGCAAGAATTAATCCGTGATTTTTGGTTGCCTTTGGTAAACTCAACCCCACAGACAATTTGCCCAAGCAGCGAATTTTTTCTACTAATGTTTTTGGTCGATTGCGATGGGTGTGTCAACACCTGGAATCTTGGATTTGCAGATCGGCTCGATCTGCTATGGAAACCTCATATTCCTATTAGGCTACCGATGATTGACCCCTTATCTAAGCAAGTCTTGGTTAACTGGATGGAAAATGCAATTGATGTTTTACCAATAGAGGCAACTAGAAAAATTGACTATACAGTTCAGATAATTTTAGAGAAGAGTGAAGGTATTCCAGAACGTGTGTTTGCCCAAATTTTTGGTTTGTGTGGCTGTAACTGGGAGGAGGAAGAAGTTAAGTGGCTAGAACTGTAGATGGAAAACAATTGAAATATACGGGTAAGGTGCAACCCCAGCCAAAAGAGCAAGATCCGCAGACAGGGCAAATCCTGTATCCCTATCTGCCGAGTGAGAAATTGGTGGAGGCTGTAAATTTGGCGATCGCTCTTGAACGCCCCTTACTATTGAAAGGAGAACCAGGGTGTGGCAAGACAAAATTGGCTCGTGCGGTAGCTTATGAGTTGGATTTGCCTTATGAAGCTTGGTACATCAAATCTACCAGCCGAGCGCGAGATGGTCTTTATACTTATGATGCCGTTGGCAGGTTGCGGGATGCTCAACTTGCAGCTTCCAAAATAGATGAAGAAGCCGCAGTTCAGGCAAAAAATGCTGATGCCTATGTAGAGTGGGGGCCGTTAGGGCGTGCCTTTCGCAATGAACAGCCGACTATAGTTTTGATTGATGAAATAGATAAAGCCGACATTGACTTTCCTAACGACTTGCTGCTAGAGCTTGATGAGCAACGGTTTGAAGTTACAGAAGTCAAACAAAACAGTCCGCTCAAAAAAATTCAGGCTAAAGCAACACCAATTGTTTTTATCACCAGTAATGATGAGAAAGACTTGCCTGATGCTTTCTTGCGCCGTTGTCTGTTTCACTACGTTAAATTCCCCGAACGTCAGCAGCTAATCAATATTGTTAAAACTCGGTTTTCAGTTTCACCTTTGGAATTAGTAGACGCAATTATTGACCGTTTTTTAGAACTGCGTGAAGAAATGCGGCGAGACAAGGGCGAAGCTGGTAAAAAAGTCAGCACCAGCGAACTGATGGATTGGGTGCGGATTCTTAGCCATCATCAAGATGATGAAATTCTTAGCAAGTTGAAAACTGAACTTTTGTATCCTGGGGTGTTGCTGAAGAATTGGGATGATTACCGCCGCTATGGCGAACAAATGCGATCGCAGTCTGAAGCATGAAGATAGAATCTCTTCAAGAAGAACTACCACTACTCGACCTGTTTACACGACTGCGCGAGGCCGGTTTACCCTTGGGTATCGATGAATACCGTCTCGTTTTGACAGCTTTACAGCAAGGCTTTGGCACGACTGACCAAGAAGCGTTAGCAGAACTGTGCCGTACCTTGTGGGTAAAATCTCAGGATGAAGAACATCTGTTCAACTATTACTTTCAGCAGGTAATAACAGAACCTCATCCTGTGAAGCCTTCTGTTACAAAGCAAGAAAATAAAACTACTATCTCTCCTTCTCCTACGCCAGTAACGGCAGATAGTGAGAGTAATTATTCACCTGAGCCATCCAACAAAACACCTGCTACTGTACCCGTTTCATCAGAACTGATGGAAGTACAGGATGAAATGCAAGTAGCTGAAGCAGTACAGATTACTACTCAAAGCAATGAGGAAATTACTGTTAATCGCTTCACGCAAACCGATGAATATTTTCCGGTGACGCGGCGGCAAATGAAACAAAGCTGGCGGCATTTACGGCGAATGGTACGCCAAGGTTTGCCCACAGAGTTAGACATAGAAGCAACTATTGAGCAAGTAGTACGGCAAGGATTTTTGCTAGAGCCTTTACTCGTACCCAGTCGGGCGAACAGAACTGAACTGCTGTCGTTGATTGACCACAAGGGGTCGATGGTTCCCTTTCACGCCTTATCCCAGCGATTAGCTGAGACGGCATTAAGAGGCGGACGTTTAGGAAAAGCTAGTATTTACTACTTTCACAATTGCCCAACGAAATATCTTTACCATGACCAGACACGCCAAAAAGCCGAGCCTGTTATAGATTTTCTAGCTCAGTTGCGCCCGGAGCGTTCCGCTGTATTAATTTTTAGTGATGGGGGAGCAGCACGGGGCGGTTTTAGTTTGGAAAGGCTGGAGTTAACCCAAACATTTTTAGACCAACTGAAACAGCGATCGCGTTATATTGCATGGTTAAATCCAATGGCGACAGAGCGCTGGTTTGGCACAACAGCTGGGGAAATTGCGCGTTTAGTGCCAATGTTTGAAGTTAGCCGACAGGGTTTTGATGGTGCGATCGATGTTTTGCGGGGTCGAGGAATTAATGCACAATTAAGGTAGCGGCTTGTAATTAATTTAACTAGGAGTATTTTAAAGGTAGAGAGCATGAAGCCAGAAGTTGCTAGTCGTCGAATTGAGTCTTTTGGTCAACGCTTCGGGGAAGCGCACCTTTATCTGGCTTACCATGCTGCTTTTCCGTTAGCCCTTACACCAGATTTGCTTTACCGCTTGTGGGCGAATTTTCAAAGAGATATTCATAAGCAAGAGTTGAAAATACCCTGGCTAGCTGTGGCGGATTTACTGCTTTCTAGCCTTTGTGATGAGGTTGGACATGAACTCTATGAAATGGATACAGTGGTAAGAAATGCGCTGTTGAAAAAGTTAAAAGAAAATCCCCGTTTTGGCGAAAAGCGAATTAATGAATTATCTGATTTTTTGCTTACCTACGTGCAGCAGCAACTTGAAAGCCACGACCCAGATATTCGTGATTTTGCTCAAGCTCAAAAGTGGACAGCACTAGCTTATACGCGACCGAGTGAAGCAGCACGTGAATTAGCTTTAACTCTTTCAAAGTTGAAATTGGAAGAAAAAGCAGAGTGGGTTCGCATGGCATCAATTATAGATACCTTTGCAGAGCCACTAGCAGAATTTGCACCCCTAATGACTTATACTCGCGGCATGGCTAACTTGGCTCGTGGCAATTCGACAAAAGCTTTAGTTGAATTAAACCAAGTTGCTAAACAGCAAGACAAGGTAGAAATTGCAGGAGTTAACTTATCTATTCCTACATCCTTAATCAGACAAATAGAAACAGATCCCAAACCTGCTAAATCTATTGGAAACAGAACTAATAATTCTGGTGCAATACTAAAAAAAATTCTGATTTTGTCAGCTAATCCTACCAATATAAACCAATTGCGCTTAGATGAGGAAGTACGAGAAATTCAGGCAGGGTTGGAACGTACTACAAGACGAGAGCGGTTTGAAATTATTACGAAATGGGCAGTACGTCTTGATGATTTGCGTCGCGCCCTTGTAGATTACGAACCTGAAATTGTCCATTTTTCTGGACATAGCACAGGGAATCAAGGCTTGGTTTTGGAAAATAACTCTGGACAAATGCAATCGGTGAATTCAGAGTCACTGGCTAGGCTGTTTAGATTATTTCAAGACAAAATTGAGTGTGTATTTTTGAATGCCTGTTATAGCGAGGTACAAGCTGAGGCAATTTATCAACATATTAACTATGTAGTTGGGACGAATCCGGCACTGGGAGATAGAGCAGCGATTGAGTTTGCCGTTGCCTTTTATGACGCACTAGAAGCTGGTAGATCGTATGAAGTTGCCTACGAGTTTGGTCGCGGTGTCATTTATTTGGAAAATATACTAGAGTCTGGAACTTCAGTACTGAAAAGTAGGAAGAATCTCAAAAATGCATCCTCTTCTAGCCAAATGATTCCACAGCAAACCCAGCACCAACAGGTTCAAGATATCCCAATGCAAGCAGTCTCTCTAGAAAATCCAGAAAGGCAGGTATCTCTATCAACAAGTAAAAGAATTTTGATTGTGCCTGCCAATCCTATAAATACAAACCGACTGCACTTAGATCAGGAAGTAAGGGAAATTCAGGAAGGTTTTAAACTTTATAAAAGGCGAGAACAGTTTGAAATCATCGCTAAATGGACAGTACGTACTGATGATTTGCGTCGCGCGCTTTTGGATTATGAACCTCAGATTGTCCATTTTTCTGGATATGGGCCAGAAAATCAAGCTTTAGCCTTTGAAGATAACACAGGGCAAATGCAACTGGTGAGTTCAGAGTCACTGGCTAGGCTGTTTAGATTATTTAAAGACAAAATTGAGTGTGTGTTATTAAACGCCTGTTATAACGAGGTGCAAGCTGAGGCGATTTCTCAATATATTAACTACGTGGCGGGCATGAATTCGGCAATTGGCGATCGCGCCGCCATTAATTTTGCAGTAGGATTTTATGACGCACTAGGAGCTGGTCTATCGTATGAAGAAGCTTACGAGTTTGGCTGTAGTGCCATTGCCCTAGAGAATATTCCAGAGTCTGTAACTCCAGTGCTGAAAAGTAAGAAAAATTTGGTTCACGATAGTCAAACAATACAAACAGCACTAACATTCTTTGAAAATCCAGAGGGACAAGTACCTTTAGATTCTCCCTTTTATATCGAACGTCCGCCAATTGAAGCAAACTGTTATGAAACTATTCTTAAGCCAGGTGCTTTAATTCGGATCAAAGCTCCTCGGCAGATGGGACAAATATCTTTAATGATGCGGATTCTTAATCATGCTCATCAAAATGGCTATCAAACTGCATCTTTGAACTTTCAATCAGCAGATACGGAATTTTTCACTAGCTTAGATCGGTTTTTGCAATGGTTCTGTGCCAGCATTGCTTTTGAACTGAATTTACCAGATAACCTAAATAAGTATTGGAAGGGTGTTTTGGGTAGTAGGAACAAGTGTACAAATTACTTTCAACGGTATTTGTTGCCCACTATTAATACTCCCATTGCTTTAGGTTTATATGAAATCGACGAGGTCTTCCAACATCCCATAATTACTACTGATTTTTTTGGATTGCTACGAGCTTGGCATGAAATGTCAAAAACTAACCCAGTCTGGTCAAAACTTCGATTAATAATTGTACATTCCAAAGAAGTTTATATCCCGCTCAATATCAATCAATCACCTTTTAATGTAGGTTTACCAATTGAATTGCCATGCTTTAATCAGATGCAGGTTCAAGATTTAGTAGAGCGTCACGGGCTTAATTGGTCAGGTTCACAAGTCGAAGAATTGATGGCGCTGGTGGATGGTCATCCTTATTTATTGCGAGTGGCACTTTATGAAATTGCCCGTGGTAGAATAACGCTTGCGAAACTACAGCAAATTGCTGTAACTGAGGAAAGTCCTTACAGTGGGCATCTGCGCCGCCATTGGTTGAATTTGCAAACAGATCCAGAATTACTAGAGGCAATTAAACAAGTAGTTACAACAAATTCACCTGTGGATGTAGGAGCAGAACAAGCGTTTAAACTCCGCAGTATGGGGTTAGTTAAGTTTCAGGGTAATGATGTCATACCTTTATGTAATTTGTATCGTCAATATTTTCTTGAGCGCTTAGGAATTAACTCTGAAGCATAGGCTAATTCATCACACAAAATATTTAGCTAAGATTTAATCTCTGAAAAGCCGATTAATAGCTCCAAAGGGTGGCATTAGGCTACCTCTTGTTTGAAATTCAAGTCAATGCCATCCAGTATTGGCAGAATATGACCCAAACGCAGTCCTAATATAATCCATCCTTCAAGAGCATCTTGCAAATCTTCTCGACAAGCTTCTAGTGTTATAGCATTTGCCCACACTCCTTGGCATTCTGGAATTTCACCATAAAAAGTTCCATCTTCAAGCAACTCGTAGGTTGCTTTGTGCATAGCTGTATGAATGTAATTTGTTAACATTTATATTTTCTTAGAAGTTCATTTAGCTTTTTGCTCGATTTTCCTATGAGTGAAATTTTATTTCTAATTGCGAATCTACAAATTTGATTTTGTTCAATAAATAATTTTTAATTTATAAAAATACGATCGCGCCTTTTTCTCAACGCGATCGCATTTTCATCCATGCCCTAAACAATTAGCTTTATCGCTGCACTAATCAAATGATGGGTAATCGGTAGGCTATCCACCACCATACCCAAGCACAACAGCATCATGTAAGAGATGGAATAAAGAAATAAATCTCTAGCGACAGTGCGATCTTCTGGATTTTGCAACAAGCGCCAAGATTTGTGGATAAATAATCCGCCCAGACTCAGCGCGACTGCTGCATATAAGATTCCACTTGCGTGCAAGGGATAAACCAATAACAGAGTTGCTGTCACTGTAATCAAGGTGTAGTACCAAATTTGCTTCACTGTCACCGTAGTACCTTCTATTACAGGTAACATTGGTATGCCAACTTTTGCGTAATCATCCTTAATCATCAGAGCTAATGCCCAGAAATGAGGCGGTGTCCACAAAAAGACGATCGCAAAAATCAACCATGCTGCCCAGCTTAAAGTTCCAGTGACAGCGGCCCAACCTACTAAAGCTGGAATTGCTCCCGCCGCCCCACCAATCACAATATTCTGGGTACTGTGGCGTTTTAGCCAATGGGTATAAACCAAGACATAAAAAACGATCCCCGAAAATGCCAGCACTGCGGCTAAAAGGTTAGCAAACACTGCTAGCAGCGTGAAGGACATCACAGCCAGAGCGATCGCAAAAATCAAAGCATCACGCGGCTGCACCTTACCGGCAGGCATCGGCCGATGGCGCGTCCGCTCCATATCATAATCTATATCTCGGTCATAGATACAGTTAATCGTCTGGGCGCTAGCAGCAGCCAACGTACCACCAGTAAGAGTTACTAGCAACAGCAATGGATCTACTTCTCCCTTAGCAGCAATCCACATACTGCCAGCCGTGGTAATCAACAACAACGGAATAATCCGCGGCTTCGTTAACTGGTAGTAACTTTGAACTACTTGGAGAAAAGTTTCGTGGTGGCGAGAGACATTAGTCTCAATCATGTTGACTCTACTTCCTTATTTTTCAAAAACTTATGTGCAGCCTTTGCTCAGTCTGGTTGTTAACATCGAACGAAAACACAGACTTTTTATACTGCTGGAGTCGCAATCTTCGCCGTTGCAGTTTTCATGAAAGAGTGCTACTAACAGCTTTATTTGTAGAGTCACTGATTTGTAGTCTCTTGGAGTGCAGGCGAAGGTTAGGGTGAGGGTTTAGATGGTTCCACCACTTCTAGTTGCTAGGCTTTGGTGCTAGATGTGATGTTCAGTTCGCTGTTCGAGACTGGGGATCGGGGATTAGGGATTGGGGATTGGGAGAATTTATGATTATATTTCTTTCCCAGTACCCAGTCCCCAGTACCCAGTCCCTACACATTATGGATTCGAGCCATTTGCTGGTGTACTTGTAGCAACTGCTGTTAATCCCGCAGGATAAGCGTTAATTTCACGGCTAGCAGCCCAGTCACGTAGTGCCAGAACTGTGAAAGCCGCCAAACTACCCAGTAAAGTAGCTCCTACAGCTTGGTGAGAGACTGTAAGTGGCTCGACTTGCAGGTGTAGGCGGAAAGTCGCAAATCCCAAGAGGATTTGTAAAACTAACAATACACCAGCCATATTTGCTAGTCGTCGTAAAGCCGGATGCAGTGCTGGGGTACGCCAAGAAATAAATACCACTGTCAAGGTGGCGACAGTTGGCGGTACTAATCCGAAAATATGGCTGTACATCACACTACAAAGTTGAGAACCGCCAAGGCATTGATGTAATGCCCAGCGCGACCCTACCAAAGCACCTAGTAGACTTTGTAAGTAAACTAAAATAGCCGCAGTTAAACTCACCCAAGGCAAATTCCCAACTGTTCCAGTTCCTTGATAGGGAGTGAGTGCCGTACCAACAATCAGCAGCGTTGTGAAAAACAACAGTGCCGTTCCCAAGTGGGCGGTGACGATATCAAACCGCAACAGTTCGGTGACGGTGAGTCCCCCCAAAACGCCTTGAAACACGATTAAAAACAGGGCGAATGTGGATGCCCAAGGCAGCCAATTGGGTAAAGAACGACGATGCCACCAAGATAAACCAAATAGGGCGATCGCGCTGACTCCAATTAAACCGGCATCCAATCGATGAAACCACTCTAAGAACACTTGGAAATTCATTTGCTTGGCTGGCACAAGTTCCCCATAGCACAAAGGCCAATCTGGGCAAGCAAGTCCAGCATTCATCACGCGGGTGGCGCTGCCTATTGCCATCAAAATTAAGGTGGCGATGCACATTCTCCACACCAAGCGACGAATCACTTCCTTGGGCTTTTGCTGGTTCGCTGCCGCTTCATTTTGCTGTTCTAGGACAATTTCATTCATGAACAATACCTTTTGCCCGCTCTTGGTAAGGCTTGGAAAATCCTCAATTTTTAGTACCGATCTATCTTTACCCTAGCGTACAGACTAAAGTTTATAAATTTAGCTTTCACTTATACTTTGAAGCACTCCAGCTAGTTTTAGCCTGAAGCTTTAGGTATTTTTCAAGTTGTCACTAGATGATAAATAGCAGTTAAATTTGTTATCCTAAATTTTTCCTTAAATTTTCTCACTGATGTACGTCTATTCTTGGCAGTATCTAATAAGTCTCTTTTACTTAAGATTAGGAAATTAGCCAAAAAAATTAATAAAAATTTCAGACGATTAGATTCAATGTCTTCTAGCCTAGACTAACTTAGTAGGTGAGTAGCTTCGAGATAACGTAGTAAATTCATTTAAGTAAACCGTGAAGATTCCAAGTTCGATCTGGACATTACTCATTGGCATCGGGCTAACGCTAGTCAGCCTTTGGTATGGTCAAAATCACGGTCTGTTGCCAGCAGCCGCCTCGGATGAAGCCGTTTTGGTGGATGGTCTGTTCAACGCGATGATGATCGTTTCCACAGGTATATTTCTGATAGTTGAAGGTGTCTTAATTTACTCTGCAATTAAATACCGTCAGCGTGCAGGTGACAATGAAGACGGCCCGCCAGTTGAGGGCAACGTACCTCTAGAAATCCTCTGGACGGCGATCCCAGCAGTTATCGTTATCGGTATTTCTGTCTACAGCTTTGATGTATACAACGAAATTGGTGGCTTTAATCCTCATGCTGTTCATGAAGCCCCAATTACTCAGGACATGTCGATGAAGTCTGGGGCTGCAATTGCACAGCGTCCGGGAACCGCGATCGCCGCAACTTTAAACGATACGCCTCCCAGCACAGAATCCAACCTCAATCAAGAAAAATCTGATGAGGCAATGCAAGACCCAGCCACCGCAGCAGTCCGCAACGCCGACCAAATTCCCCAACTGCGGAACGCTCCTGGTGTCGGTAGCGTCGCTCCCAGTATTGGCCCAACTCCGGAAAAAGCAAATCAACCACCAGAGTTAGCGATTAACGTCACAGGTCTACAGTATGCTTGGCTTTTCACCTATCCTGAAACTGGTGTAACCACTGGCGAACTCCACGTTCCCATCGGGCGCGAAGTCCAAATCAATATGACAGCTAACGATGTCATTCACGCCTTTTGGGTTCCTGAATTCCGTTTAAAACAGGATGCAATCCCTGGTAGGCAAAGTGAGATTCGCTTCACACCTAACAAAGTGGGTGACTATGCCCTAATCTGTGCCGAACTTTGCGGCCCCTACCACGGCGCAATGAGAACACAAGTGGTAGTTGAAACACAAGAAGCATTTGATAAATGGATGCAAGAGCAGTTAGTTGCCAGCAAAGAAACACTTAACCAAGCCGTTGCTGTCAACCCTGCGGATCTATCCCCCCATGAATTTCTCGCTCCTTACACCAAGGACATGGGAGTTCAAACAGAAATCCTCCACCAAATTCATCATTAGTCAGTGGTCAGTGGTCAGTGGTAAAGAAACAACTAAGCAACTGACAACTAACAACTGACAACTTAAGACTCTTGTACAGACGCGATTAATCGCGTCTCTACTCAATACTCAGCACTCTTATGACACAAGCTCAGTTGCAAGAAACTGCCAATCTTCCCGCTCATGGTGAAGAACCACCAGTGAGAAAATGGCAAGACTACTTTAGCTTTAACACCGACCATAAGGTGATTGCGATTCAATATCTCGTCACCACATTCATTTTTTACTGTATAGGCGGCGTTTTGGCTGACTTAGTTCGCACGGAACTGCGAACGCCAGAAGTGGATTTTGTCACGCCTGAAGTCTACAACAGTTTATTTACGCTGCACGCCACAATCATGATTTTCTTGTGGATTGTGCCAGCAGGCGCGGGGTTTGCTAACTTCTTGATCCCCTTAATGATTGGGGCAAAGGATATGGCATTCCCTCGTCTAAATGCTGTGGCTTTTTGGATGATCCCCCCTTCTGGTTTGTTGCTCATCGCTAGTTTACTAGTAGGTGATGCGCCGGATGCGGGTTGGACTTCCTACCCTCCCTTGAGCTTGGTGACAGGTCAAGTGGGTGAGGGAATTTGGATTATGAGCGTCCTCCTGCTGGGTACATCATCGATTCTGGGGGCAATCAATTTCCTCGTCACCATGTTGAGGATGCGGATTCCAGGTATGGGGTTCAATCAATTGCCTTTGTTTTGCTGGGCGATGTTTGCCACTTCCGCGCTAACTTTGGTATCAACGCCAGTACTAGCAGCAGGCTTGATTCTGCTGGCTTTTGATTTATTGGCAGGAACGACATTTTTTAACCCGACTGGCGGTGGCGATCCGGTTGTGTACCAACACATGTTCTGGTTTTACTCCCACCCAGCGGTATATATCATGATTTTGCCTTTCTTTGGGGCAATTTCCGAAGTGATCCCCGTGCATTCGCGCAAGCCGATTTTTGGCTATAAAGCGATCGCCTATTCATCCCTAGCCATCAGTTTCTTAGGTCTAATCGTCTGGGCACATCACATGTTTACCAGCGGTATCCCTGGTTGGCTGCGGATGTTTTTTATGATCACCACGATGATCATCGCCGTACCTACAGGAATTAAAATTTTTAGCTGGTTGGCAACTATGTGGGGCGGCAAAATCCGACTCAACAGTGCCATGCTGTTTGCTATGGGTTTTGTCGGCACATTTGTGATCGGCGGGATCAGTGGCGTAATGTTGGCGGCAGTACCTTTTGATATTCACGTACACGATACCTATTTTGTTGTAGCCCACCTGCACTACGTTTTGTTTGGTGGTAGCGTTCTCGGCATTTATGCAGCGATTTATCATTGGTTCCCGAAAATGACGGGACGAATGTTGAACGAATTTTGGGGTAAGGTTCACTTTGCTTTGACAATTGTCGGTTTAAACATGACCTTCTTACCCATGCACAAGCTGGGAATGATGGGGATGAATCGCCGCGTTGCTCAGTACGATCCCAAATTTGCGTTTATCAACGAAATTTGTACTTATGGTGCTTATATCCTGGCAGTTTCGACGTTCCCCTTCATTATCAATGCGATTTGGAGTTGGTTGTACGGAGAAAAAGCAGGTAATAATCCTTGGAGGGCATTAACCTTAGAGTGGATGACAACCTCACCGCCAGCGATTGAAAATTTTGACACAACCCCAGTACTAGCTACAGGCCCTTACGACTACGGCTTAGAAAAGGCTAATGAAGGCGTACCTTTATCTGACCCCAATCCAGTCTTGTCCGGCGGCCCTAACTCAGTATTAAGAGCAGAACCCGACCCAACGGTTGCTGCTAATCCCGAAGACCGTAAATAAACTGGGTACTGGGAGACCTTTGGAGAATTAAAAATTTTTAATTTTACATTTTTAATTTTTAATTGATTTGTCCCCAGTCCCCAGTCCCCAGTCCCCACTCACTTATAAAGATTCATGCAAAGTCAAACAATTGACCCAGCGAAAACTGAACTGAATCATCACCACACAGCGGAAGCTACGGCTGGCCATCACGAAGAACATCCAGACCATCGTTTGTTTGGGCTAATTGTCTTCTTGATCGCTGAAGGAATGATTTTTATGGGGTTGTTCGGAGCTTATCTAGCTTTCCGTTCTACCATACCTGTTTGGCCTCCCGCAGGCACGCCAGAATTAGAACTATTACTCCCTGGAGTTAACACTGTCAATCTGATTGCTAGCAGTTTTGTCATGCACAATGCTGATACTGCGATCAAAAAGAATGATACGCGGGGTGCGCGTACTTGGTTAGCCATCACGGCAGCGATGGGTGCTGTTTTCTTGGTAGGGCAGGTGTATGAATACACGCATCTGGAATTTGGTTTGACTACCAACTTGTTTGCTAGCGCATTTTATGTTTTGACTGGCTTCCACGGCTTACACGTGACCATCGGTGTTTTAGCGATTGTTGCAGTGTTGTGGCGATCGCGCGTTAAAGGTCATTACAATAGCGAAAAGCACTTTGGTATTGAAGCCGCAGAAATCTATTGGCACTTTGTTGACGTAATTTGGATTATTTTGTTCGGATTACTGTATTTACTGTAAGTATTAATTATTAGTTGTTCACTCCACGCGAATAACTTAACAAGCCTCCTTTTGGGGGCTTTTTTAATTAATATTTGGTAGCGATAAATTTATAAGTGTTTATTGACACAAGCTTTAAATATTATACCAATTCACTTTATAAATGATACAAATACGGACGTAAAGGCGAACGTAACAGCGCCCCTACAAGTCCTTGCATGTGTATCAAGATTTTCCTGAATTGGTATCAGGTTAAATATAAAATGCCAATCTGTGAAATTCGCTCAGAATTTGGCTTTTCCCTTCTGCCTTCTAAGTAGAACGGTGCAAATAAACCGAAGTATGTAACGAAAAGTAAAGTTACCTAAAACCCTCTTTCCTTCTGCCTTCTGCCCTCTGCCTCCTGCCTTGTCATAACGACAATTTTTAACATCGACCTACTTACTTATAGGATGAATTAACTCTCAAGCTCGATCTGTTTGTCTGCTGCTTTTTAGCTTCCTCGAACTCAGGAGAATTTCAGGCGATCGCATTTTTTGCAGTCAAATCTAAACATTGGTCAGAATTTGTCAGTTTGGCTGAAAGCAAATTATCCTAATATAAGTTGTGTATTTTGTGAGTCTTCATTATTTGCTAAAATTCTTCCATGAGTCTCATGAAACCAAGATGATTATAATAATATAAAATCAAGCAATCAAGCTGCTGACCCATAGAACTGCTTCAAAGTTCAGAGAAAGTATGGTAAATTGTTGCTTCAGATACAAAAACGCAGCATTAAAAAATTCTTATACTTAAACTAACTTTGACTGGTCAGTAATTATAGTAGGTAGAATACGCCAGATGCGTCGGTATCCTCTCATCAAAAAAACACTTCAAAATGGTTCATACACTATCAAATTTTTGAAGAGTGGAGAATCTGGTAATACCCACTTGTTAACAGGTAAAATCCGCCACACAAATCAGTCCCCTCTGATAAGAACGATACTTCGGAATCGTTTTGAGATTGTTAAACTTTTGGGAAGAGGCGGTTCAGGTGATACTTACTTAGCCCTAGACTTAGATTTACCAGGACAACCCTACTGCGTCGTCAAACATTTTCAGCCAAAAGATTCTAATCCAGATGCTCTGCCGATCTCTAAAAGACTATTTGCTCGTGAAGCCGAAGTTTTGTATCAGTTAGGCAACAACTACGACCAAATTCCTAGACTGTTTGCCCACTTTAACGAAAACGAAAATTTTTATTTAGTCCAGGAATTTATTGACGGTCATGATTTGACTGAAGAACTCATAGTAGGTCAACGTCTCAGCGAGAAAACAGTCTTCAATTTATTAAAAGAAATTCTAGAAATATTGGTATTTGTCCACCAGCACAAAATCATTCACCGCGATATTAAGCCCCAAAATTTAATGCGGCGACACTCTGATAAGAAGATTGTGTTGATTGACTTTGGCAGTATTAAGAAAATGAGTGCCGTGGGAACCAATGCCACGATTATTATTGGCACTCCTGGCTATATGCCAAGCGAACAAGCTAAAGGAAAGCCAAAGCTTTGCAGTGATATCTATGCAGTAGGCATGATTGGTATTCAAGCGTTGACAGGTTTAATGCCTAGCCAACTACAAGAAGATCCCAATACAGAAGAAATTATCTGGCGTGACAAGGCTCAGGTAAGTGACTCCCTAGCAGATGTTTTAGATACAATGATTCGCGTTCGCCATAGCCAGCGTTATCACTCTGCCGCAGAAGCTTTAGAGGCGCTGACTGCTACTCAAATTATCTCACCATCCTCACAATCTACCGAGCCAAACACAAATACTGATGACTATTTACTACTCTATAAAAAATTTATTTTGCTATTAGGAATAGGCCTTGGCACGATCACTAGTTTAGTGTTGATAGTTTTAATCTATACATTTATGTTTACGAGTACATCACTACCAAATAATCCCATTCAATTAAAATTTAAGAGTTTCATCGAAAAATTTTTTGATTTAACCTTGGTTAAAACAGATATTCCTATAGCCAAATCTCCAAATAACAAAAGAGTTTGCAACAGCAATTGTGCGATCGCCGAAGATATTAATAGATAAATTGCATTTTCCCAGATAAAAAGTTAGTTACTTACCACCGATGGAACGCTGAATGGTGAATAGCTGTGAATTGTCAACAACTTCAAGTCAGATAATTTATTTTTTGAGAGTAATTTTACAAAAGATTTAGTTTTGAGATCGATATTCTTTGAACTTTAATATTTAAAAATACCATAAAGATAAATAATATAAATCAATAATATAAACAACGCAATGATATGGACAATACAAACGAAAGAAAACCTCTAATCAAAGGAGATATGGCTGTCTTTCTCAGAGGTTTGATCATTGGCAAAGTCCTGACACTTGTGGTTATTGGCGGACTACTTTGGTGGTTACTGAAGCCAGGCTCCTTGACTCGCAGCAGCCCTGAAACAGCTAATATTCAAAATGCAGATACTACCTCTGAGGCGACATCCAGCTTTGAAACAGTTGCTAATGTCCCACCTGAGTCATTTAACTACGGTGGTAGTACAGCTTGGGCATTTATCCGCCAACTAGTAGATTCTCAGATTCAGAGCACTCGTCCCGAACTGAAATTACACTACATAAACCCCGTTAACGGTAGCCCTGGTTCTACTTCGGGGATTCGGATGTTGCTTGACGGACAATTGGACTTTGCTCAGTCCTCCCGTCCTCTCACAGATGAAGAACGAGCCATTGCCAAGCAGCGAGGCTTTACTTTGGAGGAAAAGCAGGTAGGGATTGATGGCATAGCTGCGATCGTCAACCCATCGTTGAAAGTACCAGGGTTAACTATTAAACAGTTGCAGCAGATTTATTTAGGGCAGATTACTAATTGGAAACAAGTGGGCGGGCCAAACCTACCTATTACTGCTTTCTCTCAACGAGCAGAGGATGCAGACACAGCAATCTTTTCAACAAAAAGTGGTTCTCACAAACAAGCCCTTAACCCTAATGTCAAGTATGTCTACTCCACTACAGAGGCTGTGCGCCAAGTTAGTAAAACTCCGGGTAGTATATACTACGCTTCTGCACGCGCAGTAGTGCCTCAATGTAGCATCAAGCCTTTGCCAATCGGTCGCACTAGCGATCGCCTAATTCCGCCCTATCGAGAACCCTTAGTGCTACCCGAACAATGTCCGCGTCAGCGCAATCGAGTTAATAGTGAAGCGATCGCCAATGGCAGCTATCCAATTACCACTAGCTTGTTTGTAATTATTAAGCAAAACCAAGGTCGAGAACAGAAGGCTGGCGAAGCCTATGCCAATCTTTTACTTACTGACCAAGGGCAAAAGGCACTCGAACAAGCTGGTTTCTTAGGGGTTCGCCACTAAATTTTTGAAGATTAACAAAAAAGAATTTAGGAGTCAGAATTCAGGATAAATTCTGTATAAGTGCGGATGAATAAACGGGTTTAAGTCCCCCACTATTCGATTAGTGGCGGGTCTAAATCCGGTACTAATTGATTCTCAATTCTATATTATTCTTTAAGCGATCGCTCTTGCTCTTTTTAGGATAATTCCCGATTTTGTGCAACGCCGAAAAATAAAATCAGCTAAAACTCTCTTTCCTTCTGCCTTATTCTCAGGATAAATATTCACACAACCTATTTAATCTCCTTTAAAACTTACTTCTTTTAGAAGATTGCTTTAGTTTCTCTTTGATGCAACAAGCTTTTGAATAGCTGACATCAAGTTCAAACGCAACTATACTTAGGTCTAAATTTATGTAATAATAGTGAGATTACGGAAAAATATCATACTAAGCACTAAAAAATCAAACATGAATATTAATATTATTAATTTGTATCCAAAAGTAATTTTGGGTTTAGGTTTGGTATGTGGAATGTTAGGTGTAGTGACTTCAGATACTGCATCTTCTCAAACTACCCCTAGTCCTACTAACGATTTAGAAGTGACTGCCTATACAGGTACTTATTTCAAACGCCAAATAGATTGGTATCAACAGTCACCAGAAATAACCGATGCTAATCAAAGGTGTTATGCCAGACGAGGCGAGCGATTTCTTGTCTCGTCTTATAGACGACCAGTCAATGAATCACCAGTAAGAGAAGACAATCGCAATAGTCGTTACTTTGGCAATATTGAATACCCAGGTGATTACTGGGAAGTTACTTTTCAGAACTTACCCTCTAGGTGCAGCAGTCAGCTAAACCAAGGTGGACAAACTTGGTTTGTTTATAGACGACATGTAAGTATCAGATAGAAAAGCACATTTAAAACTTTCACAAAACTTCAGCCAACTTTGCCAATAGACTATCTGCTAAATCTAAAAAGTCATCATCCACTTCCCTACTTACATTACTGGCCAACAAATTTCTCACAGCAGATAACCTCTCATCTGCTTTATAAATTCTCCAGTATTCTTCTAAGTTCACTGCTAAATCAAAAAGGGAACGTTCTTTTAAATGCTGTCTGACTCTGAGCGCAACACGATCGTCACTTACTAGAAATTCTTTGATACTGTCTAATAAAGAATTACCTATTATTTCTCCATCTTCCCAGGTTTCTAGCCAATCTCCATCTACGTCTTCAACGTAAAGATGGATAAAATTTAACCCGTAATTTAGCCAGTCTTGCTGCATTTTTCGGGCTGTCGCTAAAGTTTCAGAAAATTTATCCACTTGATTTTCTAACTCGTGAATTTCTCTTTGATTAGCCATAAAATCTGTGATGAGCAAGTTTGTAGAGTAAAACACAAATCTTGAATAACCAATTACTGAAAGGAACGCGAAAATTTTAGATACTTGCCACCCGCAAGATAATCGCTGTTATAGAGAGCAACATTCACCAACTGATTGATAAAATCAGCATTTTTAGGACTATAGCTTAAGAATAGTCCTCTCTCAATTTCCCATAAATGTAATGTACTTTTCCAATAATGATACTTTTGGTGATTAAATTCTTCAGATACACTGGTAACTTGAATGCATAGTGGTTTTTGCTGACGACTGCTCACAATTAAATCTGTAGCCATAGAAAGGTCGGCGATATAACGCTGCCAAAAACTACCTTCACGACTGACAATATCTTGAGCTATAGATTTAATGATATCATCATCAATCTGATTAAACTCTCCTGCCATTAATTTTTGCTTCCAAATATAAAACTTAGAATCAGTTGCATCGATCCACTTAGGAAAAAGATAACCATACCAATATCTCTCATTGGGTGTCATTTGCTCGAATTTGGCTTTTTGTTCTTCCTCTGAAGGTAAGGATTTGATCGTCAGCCAAATTGTAGAATCGGTAATCACCTCTAGGAGGAAGGCAAGGACTAATGGCTTTGCAGTCAGGGAACCAGGTTTGATATTCTTGACCCAACGATTGATTTCATCTAATCTTCTCGCTAAATTAGGGTCTATCGAGGAGGCTTGCTCGATGAGGGACTTTAGCCGATCCTTAATCTCTTTTGCTTGCAAACTATGCCCTACTTTCAGTAACTAACGCTTTTTTTAATTTATACCTAATTTCACTACCTAATATCTCTATTAACAAAAATGTTAGTGTCAGCTTTTTTCTGATACCTAGGTAGATTCGCATCCTTTGATTTGGCAACTGCACTCTAGACTAACTTTGTGAGATTATATTGCATAATATATTGTATCCGCCACTCTGGATATTTGCGTTAATACATAACAGGCGATCGCAGCATTCCCCATCGCCTATCTCATAATGCAAGCTAGGGTAAGCAGCTAGAAGGCATTTGGCTATGAAAATATAGCAAAGTGCTGAGTGCTGAGTGAAAATCCAGCTGCTTGGTGGCTTTGAGCTATCAACACTATCCTAACCCATATGACTACGGCTATAATCGACACGATCTAAATAGTTGGTTCAAGTTACTCGAACGGTACTACCATAGACCTCTTGCAGAAGTCGGGAAAAGGGTAAGGGGAAAGGGGGAAAGGTTTGGTATTTTCCCTCGCCCTTTATCCCCAGAGGGGGCCCCACTTTCCCCAATAAAGATGAGTCCCTTTGACCACAAGAGTGCAAAAAGCACTTTTGCTCATAGGTCTCATTAATAGCGCAAATTTTTAATCGCTGTACCCAATACCGAGCAGAATCAACTGGTCGCGGCTAGGATTCCCCACCATACCAGAGATTGGTGGCTCTAGGTACTGGGTACTAGGGACTAGGTAATAAATAATGAACGAGAAAAATAATCCCCAATCCCCAATCCCTAATCCCCAGTCCCTTTTTCTTCCATCTGAACTTTCCTTAAAGGTTAAATTTCTTATGGGAGTTATAGCTCTTCGTCACTACTTGCTTTTGATTGGTGTAAACTGATTAACTTGGTGATTTCCGCCCAGCTCAATGAAAAGCTAAACACCATCTGGCACAACTTTGCTAATAATACTTTTCATTAACAATACCGTTAGCTGCCAAAAATATGTCCCAACCAACTATAGAATCCATCCTGCAAGAGAAACGCCTATTCCATCCCCCTGCTGAATTCTCCCAAAACGCTCATATCAAGAGTTTAGAAGATTATCAGCATCTCTACGACCGCGCCAAAGCCGATCCTCAGCAATTCTGGGCAGAATTAGCGCAGACAGAACTGCACTGGTTCCAAAAATGGGATACTATACTAGACTGGCAACCGCCCTTTGCTAAGTGGTTTGTCGGCGGTAAGATTAACATTTCTTACAACTGTCTTGACAGACATCTCACCACTTGGCGCAAAAATAAAGCCGCGCTGATTTGGGAAGGAGAACCAGGAGACTCACGGACTCTCACCTATGCCCAACTGCACCGCGAAGTATGTCAGTTTGCCAATGTACTAAAGCAATTAGGAGTACAAAAAGGCGATCGCGTCGGTATTTATATGCCAATGATTCCAGAAGCCGCGATCGCCATGTTGGCTTGTGCGAGAATTGGCGCATCTCATAGTGTAGTATTTGGTGGTTTTAGTGCGGAAGCTTTACGCGATCGCTTAATTGATGCCAAAGCTAAATTAGTAGTCACCGCCGATGGTGGTTGGCGCAAAGATGCGATCGTGCCTCTAAAAGAACAGGTAGACAAAGCTTTAGCTGATGGCGCTGTTCCTAGTGTAGAAAGTGTCTTGGTTGTCAAGCGGACAGGACAAGAAACTTATATGCAGTTGGGGGGACGCGATTTTTGGTGGCACGATTTGCAAAAGGATGCCTCAGCCGATTGTCCTGCCGAACTGATGGACAGCGAAGACATGCTGTTTGTTCTCTACACATCTGGTAGTACTGGCAAACCGAAGGGCGTTGTCCATACAACTGGTGGTTATAACTTGTACGTCCACATGACCACTAAATGGATTTTCGATTTGCAAGATACAGATGTATACTGGTGTACTGCTGACGTAGGTTGGATTACTGGTCACAGCTACATAGTCTACGGCCCTCTTTCCAACGGGGCAACGACTTTGATGTATGAAGGTGCGCCTCGTGCGTCTAATCCTGGCTGTTTCTGGGATGTAATTGAAAAATACGGGGTTAATGTTTTTTATACTGCACCTACGGCAATTCGCGCATTTATTAAAATGGGCGAACAGCATCCCAATAAACGTAACTTGTCATCGTTGCGTTTATTGGGAACCGTCGGCGAACCGATTAACCCAGAAGCTTGGATGTGGTATCACAAAGTAATTGGCGGCGATCGCTGCCCAATTGTCGATACTTGGTGGCAAACAGAAACTGGCGGTATTATGATTACGCCGCTACCTGGGGCAATTCCTACTAAACCCGGTTCAGCAACTCGTCCCTTCCCCGGAATTATTGCAGATATCGTCGATTTAGAAGGTAACTCTGTACCCGATAATCAAGGTGGTTATTTGGCAGTGCGTTATCCTTGGCCGGGAATGATGCGGACAGTCTATGGCGATCCAGAACGCTTCCGCCGCACTTACTGGGAACACATCCCCCCCAGAGATGGCAACTATACTTACTTTGCCGGTGATGGAGCTAGACGCGATGAAGATGGTTACTTCTGGGTGATGGGTCGTGTAGATGACGTGCTGAATGTATCAGGACACCGCCTCGGTACAATGGAAGTAGAATCAGCCTTAGTGTCTCACCCCGCAGTAGCAGAAGCTGCCGTAGTGGGTAAGCCAGATGAACTTAAAGGTGAAGAAGTAGTCGCTTTTGTGACTCTAGAAGGTACGTATCAGGCCAGTGAGGATTTGAGTAAAGAACTCAAGCAACACGTAGTCAAGGAAATCGGTGCGATCGCCCGTCCGGGAGAAATTCGCTTTACGGATGCTTTACCGAAAACGCGATCGGGTAAGATTATGCGGCGATTGCTGCGAAATTTGGCAGCGGGACAAGAGGTTTCTGGCGATACCTCAACCTTAGAAGATCGCAGTGTGTTGGATAAGTTGCGAGAAGGCGCTTAGTAATTCCATATCGTGTCCGATTAAAGACTTAGATTTTGGATTGGCATTTCCTTGATTGGAGATGCCTTTTTATACAAGATATCTCAATGAGAAATGAGAGTTTGAGAGTGTTTTTGCGTAAATCTTATCTACAATACTTGTGACTTAGATAGGTAGCGAATGATTTGTACAAAAAAATACAATATCGTACCATAAAGTATTACTGGAGAAAGCCATTTTAGCCATTGCAGGTGTAATCCGAGATGAGAAAACCCCAATAGTAAAACGTCATCTAATAAACTCAATAGCAAAAGTAAAAACTGTTTAGGAAAATATTGAATTAAACTTCTGGGGTTAATGTTCATAACCTCAATTTCTTAAATTTATTCGTTAAACATTTACATTCTTTAGGCATAATCTCAAGTAATTTTTAGGTAGAGTTTATTGTTACTTTATTTGGTAATGAGCGTTTAAACCCTCAGTAGCAGAATTAATATGGATTTACATTAGCCTATTTATCATCGAGGATTTTGAAGTTTAAATCGCTGAAAATTGACAATTATTGATTATTTACTGGCTAAAATGAATTAAAATTTAACAGAACCGTCAGAACCTTAACATGACAACTATTCAAACAACTGTGGTTCTTGCGATGACGGCTGATGGAAAAATTAGCGCCGTAGACCCAAAAGCACCTCGTGATTCCGATCCAGCCGATCAAGCACATTTGGAATATCAAGTATCCTTTGCCGATCTCATCTTAGTGGGAGCGGGGACAATGCGAGCTGAAGCACAGACTTTTACAATTCGCAATCCCGAACTGCTAGCAGCGCGTCAAGTTCGGGGTCAGTCTCCCCAACCTATTACTTGTCTTGTGACGCGATCGCTCGATCTCAGTCCGGACTGGCCTTTTTTCAGCCAAGATGTTGAGCGATGGATCTTTACAACAAAAGCAGGTTTAGAGCGCAATTCTAGTACAACAAACTTACAGAAGGTAGCCGATCTAATTGAACTAGGGGATAAAGAATTAGACTGGAATCGAGCTTACACCTTAATGGCAGAAAGGGGTATCCAAAAAGTCGTGGCTTTGGGAGGTGGTTCTTTAACAGCCGCCCTTGTGGAAGTAGGGCGAATTGATGATTTGTGGTTGACTATTTGGCCTGTCATTTATGGAGGAAAGGACGCACCTACCCCAGTGGAAGGAAAGGGTTTTCTTCCCCATGATGCCCCTAATCTGCAACTCCTAGAAACTCGCCAAGTTGGCAGTGAGTTGTTTTTGCATTATCAAATAATCAAGTGAAAAAGCGATAAAAAAATAGCGATCGCTTGTTAGTTCAGGCGATCGCTTTTATATCAAGATTTATCTATGCCACACATAGATTAAAAAAGCATTTTCCGAACTTGACTAATAATTTAGGTATATAGATTTCTTATTAGAGAAGACGGGAAATTATATTCAGCAAATCTGTTAAAGACAAAAAAGTAAGCTAAAACACATTTAGATTTCATCAAACTCCTGAAGGATAGGCATCTTGTCTACTTAAGTTAATACGAGTTCAATTAAAAACAATTCATTAACTATATTTCTTGTGTAATGTTAAAATCAGCTTAATAGCAGGTTGGTATAATAACTGTATGTTCAAGAAGGCGTAAACTAGGAAAGCCTATGCGAACCAGTAAGGAGATCGAGGCAGAAATCAGGGAAAAATTTGGTTTTGTCCCACCCTTCTTTCAGCCAGCTGAACAAAATGCACAAGTATTGGAAAATCTATGGCAACAGACACTTTCTGCCTATATCAATAATCCTATATCGGCGCTGTTGAAAGAAAAGCTTTCTGCATACCTCTCCCGTTATTGTACTGTTCCTTACTGTATGATTTGCCATAGTTGTACTTTACGTACTCTGGGTTTGAAGACACAGGAAGTATTAGAGCTATTAGAATCGCCGCCCCCAACAGAAAAAGAAGTTGCAACACACCTCTATATGCTTGGGCGTTCGGATAGCGAACAGATAGTATTATCGGATTTGAGTTCGGTAATTGAAAAAAGTCTACTTTTTTGTTCAATATTTATCTTCTTGGAACGAGAGCAAGCTGAGTACTGTCGGTCTGAGTTGCGCCGTCTGCTTGGGCCTGTGAATTATCAGCACTTAGTGACACTTTTAGCTTATATTAAGACCTGTCATCTATGGATGGAAGCTCACCCAGAAGTCAATTATGAAGCAGATAACCGGGTTATTGAGCAACTAAGTAATTTACTTGAGGAAGCACCAAGTTTAACTGATTTTTTCTGCAACTACATAGATAAAGTCAGGCACGAACAACAGATATGGGCAGAACAGGCAATCCAACTCGCTCAGTACCAGCGAAATCAGCAGACAATAACAAAAGCTGGCGATGATTTAGAAAAATTGGTTGAGGAACCAACTGTCGAACTGTCATTATCTAGTTTGCTTCTAAAACAGGAGATTGGCGATCGCTTGCGAGCAGAGGCACAATTACTGCATATTGCTTATCATGATGCATTAACAGATTTACCAAATCGTACCTTATTCATCAAGCGACTGGGGCAGACAGTCGAACGTGCCAAAAGGCGTAAGCATTTATTTGCCGTCCTCTTTTTGGATTTGGATCGTTTCAAAGTCGTTAATGATAGTCTGGGGCACACTAGCGGAGATCGTCTCTTAATTGCGATCGCGCACCGACTGCAAACTTGCTTGCAGTCTGAAGATACATTGGCACGTCTCGGAGGAGATGAGTTTGCCATTCTATTGGAGGAAATTCAAAACATTAACGATGCCATTTACATTGCCGAGCAGCTCCAACAAGAATTAACTATACCTTTTTATCTGAATAGACATGAGGTATTCACTACCGTCAGCATAGGCATTGCCCTGAGTACAACAGACTACGACCAACCAGAGAATTTTTTATGCAATGCTGAGATTGCAATGTATCGTGCCAAAGCTTTGGGGAAAGCGCGTTATAAGATATTTGACAAGGTAATGTACAGCGAAACCACAAAGCTTTTACAGTTAGAAATAGACTTGCGGCGTGCTATTGAGCGCCAAGAATTTCTCATCCACTATCAGCCGATTGTTTGTTTGAAAACTAACAAAATTATTGGTTTTGAGGCTCTTGTGCGCTGGCAGCATCCCAAACAAGGTCTTGTGTTCCCTACAGATTTTATTCCTGTGGCGGAAGAAGCTGGACTAATTGTCCCTATAGGCGATTGGGTGCTTAAAGAGGCTTGTCGGCAACTACACGAATGGCAGCAGCTATTTCTGGAAAACCGTTTGACAATCAGTGTTAATCTTTCTAGCAAACATCTTTCACAATCTCATCTCAACGAGCAAATTAGCCAAATTTTACAAGAAAATAATTTAGATCCACGCAGGCTCAAGCTAGAAATTACCGAAAGTGCGCTCTTAGAAAACACTCAATCTGTAACAGCCATGCTTGTGCAATTGAGAGAACTAGGTATTGAATTACATTTAGACGACTTTGGTACTGGCTATTCATCATTAAGTTATTTGCACTGCTTTCCAATTAGTGGATTAAAAATTGACCGCTCCTTCGTCAACCGAATGGATATCAATGGTGAGAACGCAGAGATTGTCAGCACGATTATTACCCTAGCTTACAATCTGGGCGTAGATGTTACGGCCGAAGGCATAGAAACAGTTGAACAACTCGAACGACTTAAAGTACTGCAATGCAAATATGGACAGGGAAACTTCTTCTCCAAGCCATTACAGGCATCAGCAGCAGGAGATTTGATTGCGAAACAGGTAAACCTAGCGTCTTCTTCTAAATGCCTCAGCAGGGGGAAAAAACTTTAAGCTGTTGTGCTTTTAATTTGCACTTTAGTGCTGAGTAAAAATCCAGTTTTTTCAAGGCTTTGAGCAATCAATACTGTCCTAAAGAGTGTGACTACGGCTATAAATTAAAAAACAACAGCTTGGGTAGTAATATTGACAGCCAAAGAATTTTTTAGTATAAATGTACTATAAATTTTCTTGCATCAAAATTTAACACTCTCGCGTTGCCAACAGGAGAGCACAATTAATGAAGCTATCTAAAGTAGACTTGAGTAATTTATTAGCGATCGCTCACTCTGACGGATATTTGCAGTTATTGCTCGACCGAGGTGACGAACTGGAGTTTTTAGAAATTCCTGCACCAATCCAAGCTTACGAAGGACTGCAAGAACTCAACGAAATTATTGCTGAACCTCCTGCACTTCCTTTTGAAGAAGAACCAATTGCGATGTTACCAGTTAGCTCAACAATGGCGGCGGCTGTAGGCTACGATCGCGACGAATGTATTTTACAAGTTGAGTTTCAAAATGGCACAATCTATCAATATTCAGGAGTAGATCCAGAAACTTGGGAAGATTTACATGCAGCAGATTCAATTGGGAGGTTTTTTAATCAGGAGATTAAAGGTAGATATGAATCTGAGCGGATAGATACTGATGACTGTTGCTATTAATTTAATAAACATCTGGTGAAATGATGTAAGGGCGAACGTAACAGCGCCCTTACCCGTGTACCTCATTTACCTGAAAAAAGCTGTATCAAACTTAAGTGTATTTACTTTCCAATCAACTGCTTAAAACTCTCATCATCTGCAATATCATCAAAATCTATATCCGTGGCTGCTTCTTCTTTGTATCTGGGATTAATCTGAATCGCCTGTTGCAGACTTTCTAAGGCTAATTGTAGTTCTCTTTGCAGTGCATAACAAACCGCTCTATTGTAATAAGCACTGGCGTAGTCTGGCTTAATTTCCAGTGCTTTACCAAAACTAGCGATCGCTTCATTATCTCGTCCCAATCTTACCAGAGTATAACCTCGTTTATCCCAAGCTTTGGGAGAATTGGGTTGGTATTGTAGAGATTTCTCAAAAGAGGCGATCGCTTCTTCATATTTTTCCAATTCTATCAAAGAAAGACCGCGATTTAACCAAGCGACTGCATCATCAGGTTTGATTTGCGTAGCTTTATCAAAAGAGGTAAAAGCTTCTTGATGCTGTCTTAAATTACCAAAAGCTACACCGCGATCGCACCAAGCTTGATGATAGTCAGGTTGGATTGCAATAGCTTTATCATAGCAAGCGATCGCATCTTGGTAGCGTTTCAATCTGCCGAGAGTTAAGCCTGTTTTTAACCAGATAACAGGTTCGTCAGGTTGGATTTTTACTGCTTGATTGTAAGCCGCGATCGCCTTTTTATATTGCTTTGCAGAAAACAGTATATCTCCCTGTTTGACGTAATCATCTGCTAACAATTCTGGCTGCGATTGCGGTTGCTGTATTTGTTCCTCTTTAGTAATTGATTCAGATTTCATCTCAACCAATTCTTGTAAGATGGTATCCTTGCGTTCTTGAGCATCCAATTGTAACTCAGAAAGTTGAGATACAACTTCTGTTTCAATTTTTTCTAGCTTTTCTAAAATTAGCAACTTTTGTTCTTGAGCGCTTGATTGCAATTGAGAAAATTGAGAAATAAATTCTGAACCGGATTGTTCTAAATTCTCAACGATTAAGTCTTTTCGGTTTTGAGCATCTACTTGTAATTCTGATAGTCGCGCTGCAAATTCTGACTGTAATTGAGTTATACTGTCAAGAATTTTTTCTTTTTGTAGCTGAGTATCAGATTCTAAGCCAGAAATTTGATTTTTCAGGCTTTCTAGAGCTATATTTTTTTGTTGTTGAGCATCTATTTGTAATTCTGATAGTCGCGCTGCAAATTCTGACTGCAATTGAGTTAAACTTTCAAGGATTTGTTCGCTTTTTACCTGAGTCTCAGATTGCAATGCAGCCATTTGTTCTTTGAGATTTGTCAGCGCTACATCTTTTTGTTGTTGAGCATCTAAACCTAATTCTGATAGTTGTGAAGTCAATTCTGCACGAACGTTGATTAAACTCTCAAGAATATTGTCTTTTCTTTGCTGAGTATCAGACTGCAAGTTAGCAACTAAAGCAATGAACTCATCTCTAGATTTTTCTATATTCTCCAATATAGTATTTTTTTGTTGTTGGGCATCTAATTGAAGTTGAGATATTTGATAATTCAGGTCTGATTCCAGCTTTGCTAAATTACCTATTGTACTATCTTTTTTGCGTTGGTTATCCAACTGTAATTCAGATAGTTGAGCGATAAAATCAGACTCTAATTGTTCTATATTTCCTTGAACTCTTTTAATATCCGTTTCTAATCCTGCCAATATATTATCTTTGGCTTGCAATATTTCTAATTTCAAATTAGACACATCTTCTTGCTGTCTGGTGAGATTTTTTTGTAGAATATCAGCTTCTTTTTCTAACTGCCGATTGATATTTTTAGCTTCTTGAATTGTATTTTCAGCTTCTTGCTTTACAATAGCTAGCTGATTTTGTAAATTTTCTAATCCTTGCAGCTGTGCCATAGCTCTTTCAACAATTTCACGGATTGCCACCCGTCGTAATAGCCAAAATAAAGCAACGATCGCCACTGGAAATAAACTTAATATTACTAACCAGACATTCAGTAAAATAGTTGTACGACTAAAGGCGCGATCGAAACCTAATTGCTCCTGTTCTCGCAGCCGCTTTTCTGCTCGCAGTCTTGCTAATTCTTCTCGCTCTTGATTTGATGTTATTTGAGCAGTAGTAATCTCTCTGGAGACAGATGGTGTAATTTGTCCGCTTGTACTACCAGCAGACAGCAGCAAGGGTGAAAAGACAATAGCACTTTTCAAAACTAAGGTGAAAACAACTTGATTCTTGCTCTTCATAACAACCATCTCGTTCTGTCGGTCAGTTTTTGAAGCAGTGAGCCTCTCTCCAATCTATAACAGAATTTATTGTGGAATTTAATTAGAGTATTGAATAAAGCAACGTCTTCCCATTCGTCCTTTGCTTTTCCCAAGGTGAGGTGTCGATAGATATCGCGCAAGTAGCAGCCATCGATTTTCGAGTTTCAACCGTCAATAGTCATCAGTTAACGATATTGTTTTGCCTGCATATTCCACAGTGTAGTATATTCATCTCCACGCTGTAAAAGTTCATCGTGAGTGCCATCCTCGATTAAACGACCAGCTTTCAGAACAAAAATTCGATCGGCCATTAATACTGAAGCCAGTCGGTGGGTAATCAAAATGGTAGTTTTGCCTTGAGTTAATTCAACAAAACGCAGGTAGAGTTCATACTCACTACGGGGGTCAAGCGCAGCAGTCGGCTCATCTAAGAGCAGTAATTGAGCTTCTTTGCGGACAAAAGCACGAGCTAGAGCTAATTTCTGCCACTGACCTCCAGAAAGTTCTGTACCACCAAACTGCTTACCTAGCGGTGTATTCTCTCCTGTGGGAAAGCGATTAACTAAGTTAACTATATCAGCTTTTTCAATCGCATATTTGAGCAATTCTGGACGCTCTAAAGCTTCTAAGTTTCCTAAAGCGATATTTTCTCGCAAGGTGAGCGCATAGCGGCCAAAGTCCTGAAATACCCCAGTAATTTGCTGTCGCCACTGCTCTAAGTTTAAATTCTTCAGGTCTATACCATCGACTAAAATACGTCCTTTTGTCGGATCGTATAATCTAGTCAACAGCTTGACTAAAGTAGTTTTGCCCGCACCATTTTCTCCTACTATCGCTACTGTTTCTCCAGGATAAAGAGTAAAAGATATATCTTTGAGTGCCCATCCACTATCTGGATAACGAAAGTGAACTTTCTCAAAAGTAATACCAGAACGTATCGGTGTGGGGATTTTCTCTCCTGGTATACTCAGTGGCATTGAGATTGTGCTATCCAGAAAGTTGAAAAACTGTTGCATATAAAGAACATTTTCAAACAGTTCTAGCCAATTCCCGACAAATCCTTCGAGATTTTGCTGAAAGTAAGTCAACGATTGTACAAATAGCAAGACACTTCCCGGACTAAATTCACCTCTAAAAGCCTTTTTAACTACCCAATAGAAAGCAAAACCATTTCCAAAAGCGCTCAAAACAGCTAAACTAGATGACCAAAACGCTTGCTTGCCCCTTAAATAGCGCATAGATTGATGTAGAGACTGAAATGCTTGCAAGTAAAGTTTCATAAAAAATGAACTTAACTGAAACAGCCTAATTTCTTTAGCGTAGCTATCAGTAAGCATCACCGAAGTATAGTATTGCATTCTCCGAGCATAAGGACTGTTTTCAAATAGAGTCAACCAAATAGTTTTTCCATACTGAGAAGAAACTACTACCTGGGGTACGGTTGCGATCGCAATTACTAATGGAATCCAAAAGGCTAAGGGAATTAATAGCCCAACCATAACTACTAAAGTCACAAAAGACCGACCTAATTCCACCAAATTCGCTAGTAAGTTTAGTGGCTGATATCTAACTTGTTCTTGGAGAAGTTGTAGCTCATCATAGAACTTAGAATCTTCAAAACGGCTTAAGTCTGGAAAAGTCTTTGCTTTACTCATCAGCATTAAGCTGATGTGAGCCGTTAATTTGTCGTTGAGGTTTCCTTGAAGCGCTAATCTCCAAGGATCTAAAAGTGTCTGTAGCAGTAAAGCTCCAACCCATCCTATTAGCAAAGGTACTAGAGTTGCGTAACCTAATTCTTCCCTAGTAGATAAAGCTGTCGCAACTGTATCTACTACCAATTTTGTAATCCAAACGCTCAAAGCAGGCAGAAACCCTTGAAATAAAGTAACAGCAACTAAAAAGACGATTTCCTTCGGTGCTGCTGTCCATAACAAGGGTAGAGAACGAAATAAGGCTTTAGTATAAACTTCAAACCAAATTCTTAAATCACTCATCAATTGAACCTTATGTTATTCAGTGCTCAATAATTCTCTAATTTCAAATTAATTGCTTACTTTTGAACTATTGCTACTATTTACACTAGAAAATCAAGAGTTTTTCACTCAAGAGTCACCACAGCCTAAACCTTAAGATATTAAGACTGAGAATCGTTAGCTGTACTCAGTTGATGCCAGGATAATTTATCTTTGCCGACGCTATCTATAACTTTAGTATTATCTAGAATCAAAATAATACTACTTAGGAAAGAACAAAAAGCTCAAGAAGAAGATATCGTGGATATTGTTATAGAAGTCAGATGCTCGAAAAGCGATATCGATTTCTGACACTTAGAGCAATATCATACCAAGTTGTCTTGGTTACTATTATTTGCTTGAAAGTCAATCCAGCAGACGACTTGATTCCAAAGAAACTAACTTTGGCAAATTGGTATAAGTTTTTGAACAGTAAGAATTTGTGGTAAATAAAAACCATGAGGTAGATGGCGTACTTATCTGTCATAATTACTTTCTGACAGATAAGTACGCTAGCAAAAATCTGACTATAAGCTTTGATTTTTCTGTTTAGCTATCGCTATAAAAGCATAGCCTTCAGGAACTAGTTATTGCTTGTTTTCAGTAATTTTGTCATCCTCAGTGGTAAAGATATTTATCTTTAGGTAAATTCTAGTTAATTCAGAAACATCAGCAACAGCGATGCCTACGGTGGGCTACGCCTACATGGAGTTGAATGCGGATTTCAGATAGTCATTGAATTTAACAACAAACGAGTAGATTGAAGTTAAAAGGAGTAAATGACATGCTTGCAGAAAAAACACTTACCCCGCAAACAATAGAAATGCGTTTAGTAGAAAGCGAGGATAAACTAAAACAAAATCTATTATCAGAAGAAGAAATAGCAGCTTTAGAAAAATTAGCAATTCCAGGGGTATTTGACTCGGAAACCAACCAAAGATGGTTTGGCAACTGTGGCGGTTGCGGTCGATGTTTCGGCTGCGGTCGATGTTATGGCTGCGGTCGATGTTCTGGCTGCGGTCGATGTTCTGGTTGCGGTCGATGTGTTGGTTGCGGTCGATGTGGTTACGGTCTCGGATTAAGTGTCATAGAAGATACTTCCGACTCAGAATTTGGATACTAAGCATTGCAGACTTAGAACTGAGAATTTTTTCTAAAGTTGTTTGAATCGCAAATTAATTATTTGCCAAACCTCTCCTCATCTTGGGGAGAGGCTTAAAATCTTTACTTATTGTTTCTCTTTTTTTAGTCGAGCGAACCAAAAAACTTTTGCAGAGCTATTTTATCTAGCAATAAAATTGACTTCTCAGGTATAAAACCGAGTTTTCATATTTTTTTGTAGAGCTTGGAAGTATAAAAGAAAGCTTATGAAATTAAACGATAGTCAGCGCCTACGTCTACTAAAACATCTAGTTTTTCGCGTTATCCCATCAGATTTTAATGGTGAGGAAACTATGATATTTAATACAACGCGACGGACATTAGAAGTTAAAGGTCAAGCCCTACACGATGTAGAAAAGATTCTTTTACCTTTACTAGATGGAAACCGAACAATAGGAGAAATACGTGCTGCTGTTTGGGAAAAAATGACAGACATATCACTAGATAAATGTTTAGAGTTTTTGATCGATAATCGTTTAGTAGAGGAATTTTCAGAAGATACAGTCGATTTAGATAGCCACGCACAGTTGCTTCCTCAACTCGGTCTGTACCATGAGCTAGGCTTTAAACAAAAAGATGCTCAGAAGCATTTAGCTAATGCCCGAATTGCTGTTTTTGGATTAGGAGGCTCAGGTTTAGTCGCAGCAATAACCCTGGCTAGTTGTGGTATTGGTTTTCTTCGCCTGTGTGACGATGCCTGCACAGTATCTTACGATTCCATGATGATGTCAAGCTGGGGACTTACTCAGGTTGGTGCTTGGCGAAGTGTGGAAGCGGCTCGACGCATCGAAGCAATGGAAGGAATAACTCAAACTGAGATTGTTACAGATCCTTTAACTGATGACGAAACAATCAATGCTTTGCTTGAGGACGTTGACTTAGTTATTGTCGCCACCGATGCAGTGCCCGTCAATTTAGCCTATCGCTTAAACCGATTATGTCTGAAAATGCAACGCCCATTACTACCAGGTGGAGCAGCTGGTATTGAGGGAACTGTTGGGCCGCTAGTCTTTTCCCATGATGGCCCTTGTTATTTGTGCTATCGGATGCGATCTATAGCGTGTGCGAAACTGCCAGAAGCAGAACTGGCTCTTGAGCGTTTTCTCGACCGAGAACGCCATTCTCAGCCACGACTCCGGGAAAACTTGCCCACAGTACATCTGTTGGTTGGTGGTTACTTAAGTCTTGAAGCAGTAAAGATGTTACTTAATTTGCCGATCGCCACTAACAGTAAACTACTGCATTTAGATGCGATCGGTACAAAGCTGACTCACAACGTTGTACTCAAAAAACCAGGTTGCCCCCATTGTTCCCAACTTCAGGAGCAAACATAGTGAATTCAACACTTGTTAGTCCACGCTGGCGCGATTTAATCAGCCCCCACACTGGTGTTATCCGCGCACTCGATAGGTTAACTAAGCCTTACACAGAATTTGAACTCCCAGTCTTATGGCAAGCTGAATTAGCACATTTCAATTTTTGCAGACAACAAGATGATTTGCGCTATGGCGTAGGTAAAGGCATGACTGATGAGCAAGCGATTATTGGTGCTATTGGCGAAGCCTTGGAGCGCTACTGCGGCAGCATTGTTGAGCGTCAAAAGGTAATTGTTAGTAGCTACGAGGAATTAAGCAATGCTTGTGATAACTCCTTTGGACAACAGATACAGCAGGGTGTAGGCGATCGCGCAGTTCCTCCTCCAGCTTTTTTCTCTTTTTCTGACAAACAATACTCTGACCCAGCTTTTGGGTTTCCAGCTTTCGAGCCAGCAATGCAGACTTCATGGGTGGCGGCGCTGAATCTTGCAAGCAACCAACAAACTTTAGTACCTGCGGCCTTGGTTTATCTCAACTTTTGCAGCGATCTCCCAGGGGATTATATTTTACCTGTCACTACTAACGGCATGGCTAGCGGCTTTTCTGTGGAGTTTGCTGCCTACAGCGGTTTGTGCGAATTAATAGAACGCGATGCTTTAATAATTACATGGTTGAATCGCCTACCTGCACCGCGCATCTATTTCGATGGTCAACCAGGAATTGAAACTGAAATTGCCCGCAACTATGCAAGATTTGGCATTGAACTGATGGCGTTTGATTTCACCACTGATATTCAAATTCCAGTTATAGCAGCAATGGCAATTGACCGTTCGGGTAAAAGCCCCAGCCTCGTTATTGGTCTGGGATGCCATCTCGATGGCCGAACGGCTCTACGTAAAGCTATCTTTGAAGTTTGCCAAGCCCGCCCTCATGATATAGAACGCATGGCTTCAGGTGCAGGTACTAATCTCCATAAATATGATGATATTCAAGATTTACAGGATCACAGTGCTTTCTTTTTCCCAGCAGCACGATTAGGCGAGTTGGACTTCTTACTTCACAACGAGCGATCGCTAAAAGTTGCAGATTTACCAACTTATACAGCTTCATCAGAACTAGAGAGATTGCGATCGACGGTCGAAAAATTGCATTCAGTAGGTGCTGATGCATATTTAGTAGATGTTACAACCCCTGACATCGCCTCGATTGGTTTTCGAGTCGTGCGGACTTTAGCAAGTCAATTAGTCCCTATATATTTTGGTTACGGTCAAGAGCCACTAGGCTCTCAACGTCTATTCGAGGTTCCAGAACGGTTAGGTTATGGTGGTCGGCGTACTGAAGATGACTTAAATCCTTGCCCGCATCCCCTTGATTAATTCGTAATTCTTGAACAGGGTGTGGGGGGTAGGGTGTGGGGTGTAGTGAAGACGGCGTTGAAAGAGGATTCTGACCCTTTAGGGCGCAAGCGCCCTGAAAGGGCGGGGCTTTTACCCTGGAGGTTGTTGGGGCTATTTCTTCCCCCACACCCCACACCCTACACCCTACACCCCGCCTCAACGGGGCTTGGTAATAATTACGAATTACGAATTATCAATTACGAATTATTTTGACTGGGCTGGTATTGCCCAGCCGACAAAACTACTCAACTTGCAAATCTAAAGTCCGCACCAAAAAAGCCCACTTATCTGCGGCTTCTTCGATAATTTTAGCTGTGGGTTTACCCGCACCATGCCCGGCTTTAGTCTCAATTCTAATCAGTACTGGTGCATCGCCTGCTTGAGCGGCTTGCAAAGCAGCAGCAAATTTGAAACTATGAGCTGGGACAACGCGATCGTCGCGATCCGCTGTGGTAATTAAGGTTGCTGGGTAAGCTGTACCGACTTTCAGATTGTGCAGTGGCGAATAAGCGTACAACACTTTAAACTCTTCCGGATTCTCTGGGGAACCATATTCGGAAGTCCAAGCCCAGCCAATGGTAAATTTATGGAAGCGCAACATATCCATCACACCGACTGCTGGTAAGGCTGCGCCAAATAAATCGGGACGCTGAGTCATACAAGCACCCACTAGCAAGCCACCGTTACTACCACCAGCGATCGCTAATTTTGGAGGTTTTGTGTACTTATTGGCAATCAACCACTCAGCTGCGGCAATAAAGTCATCAAAGACGTTTTGCTTTTTCTCCTTCATCCCTGCTTGATGCCATTCTTCGCCGTACTCGCCGCCACCCCGGATGTTAGGCATGGCATAAACACCACCCATCTCCATCCATACCAACGTACTCACAGAAAAGCTAGGGGTCATCGAGATATTAAAACCACCATAACTATAAAGGTAGGTGGGATTATTTCCATCTAATTTAACGCCTTTTTTATGAGTAATAAACATTGGCATTTGCGTGCCATCTTTACTTTTGTAAAAGATTTGTTTTGTCTCGTAATTATCAGGATTAAAATCTACTTTTGGCTGACGAAACAGTTCGCTTTTTCCAGTCACCATGTTGTAGCGATAAATAGTGCCGGGTGTTGTAAAGCTGGTAAAACTATAAAAAGTTTCTGTGTCAGTACGCTTCCCACCAAAGCCACCAACCGCACCGAGTCCGGGTAATTCTACCTCGCGCACAAATTTACCTTTGAGGTCAAAAATTTTGATTTGCGAGCTAGCATCTTGGAGATAATCAGCAACAAACTGGTTATTGATGATGTTAACACTTTCTAGAGTTGCCGCAGTTTGAGGAATAATTTCTCGCCAGTTTTCTTCAGCGGGTTTGTTAATATCAATAGCAATGACTCTACCACGCGGCGCATTTAAATCGGTGCGAAAATAGAAAATGCTTTCGTCGCGGTCGATAAAGCTATAATCTGCTTCAAATTGATTAATTAATTCTACGACTTCAGAATTTTGGTTAGTCAAATCTTTGTAGAAAACCAAATTTTTGGAATCAGTTCCCAACCAGACTGAAATTATCAAATAGCGTCCATCTTCAGTAACTCCGCCACTAAAACCCCATTCTTTATAGTCTGGACGATGATAAATTAGTACATCTTCAGATTGAGGAGTACCTAGTTTGTGATAGAAAAGCTTTTGATAATAGTTGACATCTTCAAATTTGCTATTTGCATTTGGCTCATCATAGCGACTATAAAAAAAGCCATGATTATCCTTTGTCCAAGATGCCCCAGAAAATTTAATCCATTTTAGGTGGTCTTGTAAATCTTTCCCGGTTTCGACATCGCGGACTTTCCACTCTTGCCAGTCAGAACCCGAACTAGATAGACCGTATGCTAAAAGTTTACCATCATCGCTGATAGACAAACCTGAAAGAGCAACAGTGCCATCTGCTGAGAGTTTGTTGGGGTCGAGTAAAACTTTGGGTTCTGCGTCGAGGGTTTTCAAAGTATAAAGGACGCTTTGATTTTGCAGTCCATCGTTTTTCAGATAAAAATAGCGTTCGGTAGTACCATCTTGCAATTTGCCTTCTTTAAATGGGATGCCATATTTTTCGTAATCCCAAAGTTTAGTCAGGCGTTGTTTAATTTTTTCTCTAACAGGAATTTCTTTCAAATAGGCAAAAGTAATTTTATTTTCTGCCTCAATCCAGGTCTTTGTTTCTTCTGAGTTAGGGTCTTCTAACCAATGATAAGGATCTGCAACTAAAGTATTATGATAGTTATTGACGCGATCGCTCTTGCGACTGGGTGGGTATGTTAAGCGTTTTTCAGAATAGGGCATAATTTGAGATGGAACTCTTCTAGGGGCAAAGTACTCAAAAACTGGAGTAATGGAATGAGAATTTACCCATTTTCTCAATTTCCCATTGTCATCATCTCCGATCGAGTGCCAAACAGAGGAAGTTTCAGGTAGGATTTTTTCTCTTGTTTGGGCTACTATCTTTGAATCTAACTTAGTCTGAGCTATAGTAACAGTATTAGGTAGCAAGTAACTACATACTATAACTGTTGCCAAAAATCTTACTAGAAATCGACCTAATGAAGCTCCGAGCATTTTAAAATTAAAAATATTGTGTTAATTGCAAAAACTTAAAGTAGTAAAGGTTAAGTTAGCTGTGATCCAAAATGAGTTTAACTATGATTTTCAAAAAATCAGAGACCAGATAGAGACACTATACAGTTATATAATGCAGTCGCCAATCGAGCAACAAAAAGTAGCGGCAGCATTGAAAACTCTTGACATTTCTATAGGAAACCTAGAATTACTTAGAGAAGAAATGCAGGCTAGTTTAGAAGCAATGGAAATCATTGAAGAACAAGTGTTGCACCAAAATGAAAAACTCATCAAAGAACGTCAGCTTTATTATAATTTATTCAAATTTGCACCTAATGCTTATTTGGTAATAACTACTCAAGGAATAATTAAAGAAATAAACTATACTGCTGCTGCATTATTAAATATGTTACCCAGTTTGCTAATTGGCAAACCATTAATCAATTTTGTCTCTCAGCTAGAACGTCCATTGTTTCGTACCAAACTCAACCAGTCGTTAAACGTCAAGTCTGTGCAAGAATGGGAAGTATCTATCTGTCCGCGTAACAGTCAAGCTTTTGATGCTTTACTCTTAGTAAAACCTGTGCGAGACGCTGCAAAAACACAGAGTTTACTACAGTTATGCTTGCATGATATTACCAAGTACAAGCAAACTGTAAAGCAATCGCAATTAGCAGCAAGTCAACAGTCTGTCTCGAACGTACCTGTGGAAACACTTCATAGGCTTGATGGTTTACACATACTCTTTGTAGATGACGAGGCCGATACCCGCGAGTTGATTGCAGCAGTGCTAAAGCAATATAGAATAATGGTGACAACTGTTGCCTCAGTAACAGAGGCCCTCTCGGAATTAGAGCGATCGCGCCCCGATATTATCATCAGTGATATCAGGATGCCTGAGAAAGATGGCTATGCTTTGATTCAAAAAGTAAAAGCATTAGAAATAGAGAAGGGATGGCAAATTCCGACTATTGCCTTTACAGCTTATCTTGGAGAAGACCGAGCAAAGGTACTGGGAGCAGGTTTTAACTCGCATTTACATAAATTAGCAGAGCCAATGGAGTTGATTGCAATGATTGCACAACTGACAGGAAGAGGCTGAAGAAGCTACTTTAGTTGTTTTCTTGAAATGATTTGTCAAGAGAATTGGCTAATTTATCCAATTGCGATCGCCAATCTCGGCAAGCAACAGCGGTAGAAAGCACGAATACCGCTGTTGTACTTGTTGCAAAGGATTTTACATAGTTTAACTGTAGTGTTTCTTGATTTTTACTACTTACTATGTCGAATAAATCCTCATTTTCCTATCTGTCATACCTATCGTCTCGGTCATACCTGTCGTTTCGGTCATACCTATCGTTTCGGTCATACCTATCGTTTCGGTCATACCTATCGTTTCGGTCATACCTAT
>NZ_JAECZA010000007.1:52345-96069 GCF_016056275.1 Dendronalium phyllosphericum CENA369
CGTTTCTGCGATTGCCAACTGAGAACTCGGCTCGGCAACCATTTTTCACCCAGATACGATTTCTTCCATAGCCCCAATTTCCTCTACAACTGGCATCAGACAATTGCCTAACAAATCTCACTCTGCCTCTAGCAGGTATTGAACAAGTATTCCTTTGATTATCATGGCTTGAACAAGTTACGATCTCCTGAGCTGAAGCAGGAGTTGCAATGCCCAAAAGCGTACCTATACTTACACTGGTAGCCATGAAAGTAGCCGCAATTATGGGAAAACGCATAACCATAATTAAATATTAGACTTCTTCAAAAAGTCCAAACAAAAACTATATTAATTATAGCGAACTGTATTCAGAGCAAATTTTTAAATAAAATTAAATGCAAATATTCTTTGCATTCTGAATAGCATTAAGAGATTGTAATTTGCCATTTACTAAGACTGGTATTTTCCCATCTGGTTTTGGCGATCGCACCTTGCCTGCTCCTTCTCCACTACACTTACAGAACTGGGAACTTTAAAGTTCGCAAAAGCGATGGTGCAAACCTCTTAAACTATATCTATCTGCATCTAATTTAAAATTAAAATAACTTCATACAGGCTTTTAAAATGATATTTGCCAAAAAACTAACATCATTATTTAGCTAAGTATCAAGTTTTTATTTTGATATTCAATTTAGATATTTACTGAGTTACTAAATCTCCCACGAGCAACGCGAGATTGCAACCTTGACAGAGCAAGAACTATCAAAAAAACAACACTAACTTATGTGTAATTAAATTAAATTCCGGTAATTATATCGGAATTGTTGATTTATAAATTGTGTAATAAAAAACCCTATTGACTCTTTGAAAAGATAAGATTACTGTTATGAGTAGTCCTTCTAAGGGCACTTGCAATACATCAAAAAATCAAGAGGTATTTCCTATGATGATGATGATGATGACCGAATCCATAACTCCCGAAATGCAAACTTGCATAGACGCTTGTATGGACTGTCACAAAATGTGCATGGAAAGCATGGCTTACTGCATGAGCAAGGGTAGCAAGAACATGGATATGGGCATGATGGGCATGATGCGTGACTGCGCTGAAATGTGCATGATGTGTACGAATATGATGATGGGCGGTTCTGAATTTATGGGACGCACTTGTATGCTTTGTGCTGAAATGTGCGATCGCTGTGCCATGGCTTGCGAAAAAATGAGCGACGATAAAATGATGATGGATTGTGCTGCTGCTTGCCGTAAGTGTGCAGAATCCTGTAGATCGATGCACATGATGCCTGCTTAATTTTGCTACTAGCAGAAATTTATCTGCAACCTATTATTCAAGCGCTCAGGCTCTTTTAGTCTGGGCGCTTGAAGTTTTGTTATATTAAAGTGCTGAGGAGCCACTGCGTTGCGGTGAGCAGTCCGTTGGGCGGCTTCGCCGACTTGAAGGAACTGCGAACCCGTTCGACGAAGTCGTTCTCGAAGAGTAGGGGGGTTCCCCCCGTTGAAGCAAGTGGCGTTGCTGAGTAAAAACCCGGTTGCTTTAAAGCTTTTAGCAATCAACACAGTCCTAATACCAATTCACCAAAATCTTAATACACATGCAAGAACTTGTAGGGGCGCTGTTACGTTCGCCCTTACACCCGTATTTGCATCATTTATAAAGTGAAATGGTATAACCTATGTGGCTAGGGCTATATCTTTATCTTCCAAAACCTTCCAGAAAGTGACAAAACCCCAGTATAAATTACGAAAGCACTTGAAAACTGGTTAACCACAAGTGTTTTAGCTTTTCTTAGTGCTATTCAAGTTAAAGATTTTGTGAGAAGGCAACCATCCAAAACTAGGCTAAGTTGCCCATTGGCAAGAATGCTAGTTCCTTGAATGTAAGGAGCAACCGGGATTGCTTCCCCCAGAGGATGGATAACAGAGGATTGCTTGCCGATAATGCAATCTACTTCTACAGCACATCGTTTGTCTAAGTAACGGAATACTAATAACGGCTTATCCTGCTTGAAAGCATTTAGTGTATCTGTGCTTTCAGTGGTAACTGAGGTAGGAAGCTGGTTAGGAGAAATCAGCACATCAGTTAATAAGTAGATAGGGACGAGCATTTCTGTTGTTGGACGATCGCGATCGCCACGAAGCAAACCACCGGATCTGCCAGAAGACTGCAAAAATAACATACGTCCCGCTTGAGTTTGCAGAATTTGTTCGGACTGGGATAAGCAAATCTGCTCTACGGAATCGGCAACAAACGCATAGACTCTGGAGTTAGCTTGACAGACAATCAGTTGAGCAATTTTTTGCTCCAGGGGAATTTGCAGCGAGAAGGCAGTACCATATCCAGCTTGAGACTTCAATATTATTCTTCCTTGAATAGCTGTTAATTGCTTGCAAACCTCAGTGAATCCTGCTCCTAACTCTAAGGCAGCGCGATCGCATAAAACAGATGAAACCTCTGGTTCAAGTATTAGTTCAGTCGCTTGTAAGATATTCCCTGGTTTTGTCAGGGCGAGTCCTTGGGCTAAAGCTTGTTGAGAAATTTGAGATAAGTTAAGTCCTGCGCCATCATCACAGCCATCAATAATCAGTTGATTTCCCTGCTGATAAATTTGAATTTCAATAATACCGTTGCTATTTTTACCAAGGTGTTGGCGTGTTTGGGAAGACTCAATACTTTGCTCTAGTAAATAGCAACTTATATGTAACAGAAGGGCATGGAGGCGATCGCTAAACGCGCGATCGACTTGGATATTGCTAATTTGTAAATGTAGTGTAGCAGACTTATCTTGTAGAGCTTGTAACTGAGACCAAAGCCGATGTAATGGTTCTAAGGCTACTTTTAAAGGAATAGTTGTAACTTTTTTGACTAAATTAGCAGAACGATTAAGTAAATTTTCCTGCTGTATGAATTCTTGTTTGAGTTGGTGACGATCGTTATTTAGGGAATGAACAGTTGATGCTACCTGAGACGCTTCAGCCAAAACAGATTGCAGAGTATTGTACAATTGCTGAGAGCGAGAAGCAGCTAAAGGAGAAAGGGTATCTGAAATTGCTGCTAAACGTCCTGACCATTCCTGTAGATTATCCAGCAGGCGTTGTAATCGTTTAACTTGTCGAAGCAACTGCCCGATCGCATGTTGCTGTTGTTCTTCGCGACAAGCTTGCTGATTATAGTTAGTTAGTAATGTTGCAATCAGCGCATTTAGTTGTTCGAGATGTTGAATATTGATCGGTGTGGCGGCGGGAATACTGGTTGCAACAACGGTAGGAATGGATTCTTGTAAAGAGAGTGAATGGCGATCGCCAAAAGATTTAACTAGGGATGTTTCAGTAGGTGGGAAAAAATCCCCCAACCAAGCATGAAAATCTTCTTCCTCATACTCCTTGAGGTTTGCTAGTTCCCCTACCTTAGCGGGAAGCGGCTCTGCATCTACGTAATATAAGCTACTAAGCTTGGGGTTAGTTTCACTTATTATTTCCTTGTCTTTAGCCATAACTTGCTCTGGTAGAGCCGCAGAAGATTCTACCTCGGCTAAGAAATCGCCAAACTGAATAACTGATTGATGTTCCTGCGATCGCTCTACCGATGTTTCAAGGTTTGTTTCCTGGGAATCGCCAAACTCTGCTTGCAGACGAGCAACAATGGCAGACATCCGCTCTAGAATTTCTACTTCCTCAATTTTCGAGGCTGTTAAAAATGCCATCAGCAGCATTTGTAGGCAATCTAATCCTTCCGACAACAAAGAGGCGATTGGAGCGTCAACAGTTACCCGATAATGATACAGCAGTTGAAAAATCTCTTCTAGTGCAGCCGCAACTATGGCAATGGCATCTAGCTCGGCTGCTATAGCAATCGAATGCAGAGAACGAGCAGCTTCCATGAGAGCCAAAGCTGTACCGGGGTTACTGTCTTTTGTATAGTTAGGCAACTCCTGCTCCAAGAACAGTAACAGATCGATCGCTTCTTCTAGGAAGCGATCGTCGTTCTGCGGTTGGGGGACAAAATCGGTACTCATCGAAACTCCTGGTTTGTGACAATTCTATGGCTTCGACCAGCCCCTTCAGGGCAGGGTGTGGGGTGTGGGGTGTAGGGAAGAAAAAGCCCCGAAGTTTGGGTACAAGCCCCTACTTTTAAGTATGAAAAATAAAAAAGATATATTATGAGGCACGTAGTGCGAAAAATACAGCGTCCGGGAAGTGAAACCCCTGTTTTTAATTATGGGGTTCCCTACACCCCACACCCTACCCCCTACACCCCCTTCATATTGATTTGAGGGTACAAGCAGCGATATCGGCGATCGCTCTAAATTGCTCGTGGATTTGGGCGATTGACTCCAGCCCCGCACTGATTTGGCGATCGCACGGTTCGATAGCAGAAACAACGTCTGCTGCTGCCACCTGGAGTTCTTGAAAGCATTCCTCTATATTTACGGTGCTTTCGCGGGCTTGACGGGCAAGAATTTCCACCTGTTCGGCAGCAGCTAGCAAACCTTGTTCTTGCTCGCTAGCTTTTGTTGCTTCAATAGCTGTATTCAAAGACAAAACCTGAATTTTGGTACTCAAGCCTTCCACAAGGCGAACAAAACCAGAAGCTTGCTGGCAAAATTCACCAAGGTATTGCAGCTGTTTATTTGTAAAAGCAACAGTATCTTGAATAGACATTAAATACTCGCGCTCTTGCTCGGCGATTCTTACTCCTTCTTGTACGGCTTGGCTCACCTGCTGCAATGGCACTAATAATTGTGAGCGATCGCAGGATTCAGCCTTTTGGGGAGGCGGTGACAGATGTTGAACCGATGGAGCTACTATTTCAGCCGAGTACAAGTTAATTGTCAACATCATTCCTACTTGTTGCAGCAAACTGCGCTCTGCTTCCTGCCATTGTCGGGGTGCAAGGCAATGCTGAATCAGTAACAAACCCCAAGGCTGTTGTTTGACAATCAAGGGCAAGCACAGACTCGCTTGCACCTGAAAGCGTTGCCAAAATTGCTGTTGGCGCGGGGTTAGTTCTAATACTTCAGTTGGGTTACTAACATCGGGTTGAGTAACAAACAAATTTATCGGTAGGGATTGGTTGAGCAAAGATGTCCAACCCGGTTGTATAGCTTCAGCGATCGCCCGACTGCGATTATCTTCCTCAAAACGAAAAATCAGGACGCGATCGGCATTGAGAATATCTCGCAGGGCGGTGACTGTAGCTTCCAAAAGAGCCGTTTCACCTTTTGCCTGCTGCATTTGCCGAGCAATTGCCGCAAGTTGTTCTCGCTGGAGTTGAAAAGCTCCTCGCACATTATCATCATTATCACTGGGCGAATCCTTAGCCAAAGCTTGGATAAAAGCTTCGATTTGACTTACCTTCTGCTGCAATTGAGCGACCTTTGGCCCCTTAGCAGATTGAAAGACTGCTTTAAGTACAGCCACATTAGCCAAAATTTCTTCTATTTGGATTTGATTGTCAACAGGCTGGGTTTGGTCTAAGGTTGCGATCGTCACAGAAAACTCCTTGGCAGCATCAAGTTAAATCAGTGGGTTTGCCATTGCAATGTCTGGGCGATGGCTTTGGTGTCTAAAATCCAGCGATCGCCTGGCAGAATACCTCGAACAAAATTTAGCAGTTTGTTTGGCGAAAAGTCGGTTGGTGCTGATTGTGCTTGCTGTAAATTCTGCCACTCTACATCTAAGACACGAGCAACCAAAAACCCGATTACCTGATTTTGCAGTTCGAGAACCAGAACCATTGGCTTTTCTTGGTGTGACTGCCGCTTCAACAGCGGGGCATAACCAAGCAAATGTTCTAAGTCAACCAATCTCAGCATTTGTCCTTGCCAATTATAGAAACCTAAAATCCAACTTGGTAAGGCCGGGGCTGGGGAAATTTCTTGGCTAGCGACATGAATCATGTCTAGTACTGAGTCGAATGGTAGCAATCCACTGCCTCGATCGCCCAAGGAAAAACGCAGGAATCTTTGCCGTTGTTCGCCTGATGCCAGCCCAGGAGTTAAGGTTGGGGTTGTTCCAGACAAGCCCAACTTATCAGCCAATATCTGGCTCATACCTAGAAAAAGTACTTTCAGCGGTTCTGAGTTTGGTGCTAAAGACAAGACAGCCATGTGGCTAATAAAGTTTAACTCTGCTACTTGCCGATAAGACCACGGCACTGGACGTACTGCTGACAAAGGAATATCGATTAAGGCAGGAGGTTTGTCCGCAGGAATGCCACAAATTTCTCCAGTCCGCGTTTGCGTCAGAAGTAAGAAGCGCCCTAAAGTGTTAACCCCAGAGGGAACTTCGTGCGCCTGTTGGGCTGGTAATTGCGGAATGAACTTCTGGCGCAAGTCCACAATCGCGATCGTTTGCGTTCCCAAATCAACCATGCCAATACCACTTTCAACCGTACTGCTAATCGGGGGACAAGCAATTACTTTGAGAACTGCACCAACTGGCAGGGCAAATAAATAATCTGCGATCGCAAAAACAACGACTCGTAATGAGTCGCGATCGCTCACAGTGCCAGATAATCGCTTAAACGGAAAGGGAGTGTTGAGCATAAATACTAATTCGTAATTCGTAATTCGTAATTAATAAAGTTAGATATGGCATGGGTTTAGGGGTTTGAATATGTTGCCTTATTTTAGAGAATTGGGCTAAGGGGGAATGGCACTAAGAAAAGATGAAATTTCGCTTTTGGCAGGGTGTAGGGTGTAGTGTTTAAGAAAATTGAATTTGGATTGCGCCCAAGAATTCAACATCTTCTTAATTCCCTACACCCTACACCCCACACCCTCCAAGCCAACCATATCAAAGGTTTGCGCTTAACTTAGTGGCATTCGGCTAAGGGGTATTAACTAGTTCGGCGATTGTGGTTAGGAAGTTTTGTTCGGAATAGGGTTTGGTCAGGTAAGCTTTTGCACCTAGAGCTAAAGCTAATTGGCGATGCTTCTGGCCGCTACGGGTAGTCAGCATCACTACAGGAATCCCCGACAAACGCTCGTCTTGGCGATGGTGTTCTAAAAACTCAAATCCATTCATCTGCGGCATCTCAATGTCACAAATCACTAGATCGACATCACCGTGTTGCAGGATTTGCGCGATCGCTTCTCGACCATCGCCTGCTTGCAACACTTGATAGCTGGCTTTTTGGAGCGTCTGCACCAAACTCTGCCTTTGGACAACCGAATCTTCTACCACTAATACCGTCAATTGGCTGGGTTGAGCAACGGCTGTATTCACTTCCATTGGCTGTTGCTGCGGTTGCGTTATCGTTAGCTCGGATTGTTGCCCCTTGAGAGCCAGAACAGGCTCAGGCGCGGGTAATAGCGCCAGACTAGATGTCGGGGAAGTTGGCATTGTATCTGTATGCCAGGTTTGACGAACTAACTCCAACGGGTCAACGACCAAGGTGAGGCTACCATTTCCCAAGACACTGTAGCCTTGGATGTAACTAGGTAAAGTCAAGACACTGCCGAGGGATTTAATTACTAATTCCTGCTCGACTAAAATCTGCTCGACTCGCAAACACAAGTAGCGATCCTCTGCGTGCAACAACAGTAGAGGTTCGACGGCGTTCCGTTGTTTAACTGGAAAAGGACTTAGGGTTAAATTGTGGTCTTGGGTGAATAAAGGATATTTGTAATCCACCAAATTGGCCAGCGGGCGGATGGGAACTAGTTGCTGACTTTCCCCTTGTTCCCACTGCCAGAATTCTTGGATGCCTTGCCCGTGTAAAGATTGCTGGGCTTGAATCTGCTCTGGCTGCGGTAATAAAACTTGGCTAATTCCTTCAGACAGCAAAGCATAAGTAATACCTTGAGATTGGCAAACGAGCAAGCGTGCTGTTGTCAAGCTCAGGGGCAATTGCAGGATGAAAGTGGTTCCCTGGCCTGAAAGCGATCGCACTACAATCGAACCTTGTAAAGCTTGCAATTGCGTACGAACGACATCTAAGCCGATACCGCGGCCAGATAACTCACCAATTTTGTTGGCGGTAGAAAAGCCTGGTTCAAATAATAACTCTGCCAGTTGGTCTTCGGAGGCGTAGGCGGCTTGTTCCGCAGTCAGCAGGTGTTTTTCCACACCTCGCTGACGAATGGATTCCCAGTTCAAGCCTCGACCATCATCGCGTACCTCAATAGTAGTGCGGTTGCCTTGATGATAAGCTTGAATTGTAATTGTTCCGGTTTCTGGTTTACCCTGTTGTCTACGGGTTTCTACTGATTCAATACCGTGGTCGAAGGCATTGCGAATCATGTGCAGCAAGGGATCGTACAACTGCTCAGAAATGGCTTTATCTACCAGCACCTTCGTACCATCAAGCTTGAGTTCAACAGGCTTATGATAAGTTGCTACCATTTGTTGCAGCAGACGGGGAAAGCGATTTAACACTGTTCCCAGTGGAACCATTCTGGCTTGCAGCAAATCTGACTGCGCTCCTGAGAGCAATTGCTTGCGCTTGCCGAGACTGAAGCGAGATTGCTGAACTAAAGCATTAAAACCCTCAATCCGTTCTCCTAATTGCACCATGTCTTCTGTAAGATTTTGCAGGAGAATGTGCAACTCGCTATAGGTATCCATTTCTAAGGCATCAAAATTAGATTGTGCCTCGGCAGAAGTAGGGACACCTGAGCGTGGGTGTCGCGGCTTTGCGCGTTCGGGAAGCAGCAATTGTCGATCCGACCAAGTAGAAACTTTACTAAGTTGTTGTTGACAGTACAAAAACTGTAGTAGAGTGTCTTGCGCTGCTTTGTGGATGTGGTTAGATTGCAGGTTTTGTTGGTTTTCGTTGATTAGCAATTCCCCAATTGTATGGCTGAGGCGATCGAGCTGTTCGATCGCGACTCGGATACTGGGAAGTGATGGCGATGACTGAGCTTGGAGGCTTGGCGCTGGTGGTGGAGACGCTGGCCGTTCTGAGTTTGAGTAGCGGCAGGATGTCTGTGGATCTCCGATCCAAATTGACTGTAAAATCCGATCTATGGCAGAGGGGGCTATTACGGAATTCTGAGAAATTGGTTCCAGTACCTCTGGTGCTTTCACGGAGTTATCAGTTCGCTTCGGGAAAAACGACCAAATTGATTCTGATTCGATCGCACTAGGCACAGGGGGTTCCACTTTCTCAGTTGTAGCCGTTTCTGGAGGTTGGATAGCAATTAAAACTGGCTGTTCTTGTACCCGTGGGACAGAAGTATTTATTCCTGCCCATTCTCGCAATTGTAGAGATACCTCTCCCCCTTGAGTGCGATCGCCTGCGAGTACTGCTGCTTGAGCCGCTTGGAAATTTTCTAAAGCCTCCTGAGCGATTTGCAGTACTTTGTCTGGATGCGCTTTGAGAGCGTTTAGGGTCGCTTGGGCAATTTCTCCCAATCCCGATAAGCCATAAGATGCTGCTAGTTCGGCAAAAAATTCTGCTTGGGAGTTGAGTGTTGTTTGAATTTGTTGCGGATTTTGGCTTTGGATGTCAGCTGAGAGCTGTTGCAAATCCTGGAGTACGCTCCCGGAAAAGATTGACTCTACCACATCAAAGCCAAGTTCTTCCGAACTGGGAAGCAAAGCCTCACGACCAAAAAAGTCGCCTAGTTTATTTTGGAGTTGGGCGAAGATTGAGGCAGTTTTATCGAGTATTTCTGCCTCATTGCAGGATAATCCCATCAAGGTTGCACTCAATGGAGTTCGCAGGCACTCATAAGCATCTAGAAGCAAAGCACCCAATTGGGGATCGATTTCCAATTCTGGAGCATATAACGCCTGGAAGACATCTTCCAAATGATGGGCAATTGTCTTAATCGTTTCCTGCCCAACACTAGCTGCACTCCCTTTGAGAGTATGGGCGCTTCGCATCAAGGCATGAACTTTTTCTATTGTTTTTTCATCAAGTAGACCGATAAGATTCTGCTCAATGGTTTGCAACAAATCTGCTGCTTCAGCCAGAAAAGCCTGCTCTAGCTGCTCTTGATTACTGCGATCGGGGTTCATAATACGCTTGGTGTCAAGGAGATTTATCTGTTAGGGCAGGGAGCAGGGGATGAGGGGGATGAGGGAGACAAGGAAGATAAGTCTTCACTTGTGCTCTCTGCCTCCTGCCTTCTGCCTTCTGCCTCCTGCCTTATCCTGAGAATAAGTATTCACCACGCCCTACTTAGTCAACTTTGAACTGGCTAACGCTGGTTTCCAGTTGTTGTGAAGTCGTCAGTAGTTCCTCAAAAGACTCGGAAATGTTCATGGCACTTTGCGAAGTCTTGCGGGCGATCGCCGAAACATCCATCATCGCTTCTGTCAACATCTGAGATTGCTGACTTTGAGTGGAAACTGCTTGAGTAATTCCTTGCACCAGTCCACCAATTTCGTTGGTAGCTGCCACGATCGCACTCAGGGAATGACGAGTCTCATCGATCAAGTTCGAGCCTTGGACAACTTGGGTAATCCCGACTTCCATTGCTTCGGTAACTTCGTTGGTTCCACTTTGAATTTCTTGCACGAGTCGCTCAATTTCTGTGGTGGCACTCGCTGACTGATAAGCCAGGGAACGAACTTCATCTGCAACCACCGCAAAGCCTTTACCGTACTCTCCGGCACGGGTAGCCTCAATCGCCGCATTGAGCGCCAGCAAATTAGTTTGAGTGGCAAAGTTTTCAATCAAACTCACTACTTTCGAGATTTTCTGAGAAGCTTCACCGAGGCGCTTAATTTTCTTCGCTGTTTCGGAGACGGTTTCGCGAATCTCCAAAATGCCATCTACGGTTCTTTCCATCAGCGAATCGCCAGCTTGGACGGTTTTATTAGCTTGTTGAACCGCCTGTCCTACTCTTTGGGCATCAACAGCAACTACCTGGGTGGAAGTTACCATCATTTGTAATTGTTCCAAAGCGCGTTCGAGCCGTTCTGCTTGCTGTTGAGCTTGGTTAGATAGTTGTACTACTGAGGTAGTGTTATTGCTGGAATTTTCACTCACCTTGCTGGCAGCAATCTGCACTTGTCGCACTAAATCTCGCAAACTTTGGATCGTAGTGTTGTAACCATCAGCGATCGTCCCAATTTCATCTTCAGATAGGGGAGCGCGAACGGTAAGATCGCCTCTGAACGATGGTTCCAAAGCCATGAGAACCCTTATTGCTCCTTGTTGAAGTTTTTCGCGAGCGGTGCGTTCGCGCTCTGCTGCTTCTGCTAGTTGCTGCTCTTGGGTACGCACCTGTGTTAGGTAATCTGCAAGATTGAGGGCAAGACCAATCTGGACGCTGGCTTGGTTGAGAACATCCTCCTCGGATTGCTCCCACTGGCGCGGTGCGCTATTTTGATAAACTCCCATCAACCCCCAGAGCCGATTTTCTTGAAAAATCGGAGAAATCATGTAGGCTTTAGTTCCCCACATCTCTAACAATTGGATGTGACATTCGTCATGACCAACACTATATATATTGTCAACCCGCAAACTTTCTTTGCGGACATAACGCCCGCCTTGGTTGTACTGGAGATAGGTATCTCTAACTCTGGCAAGGCTAGTCCCCACCAGTTTAGGCCAATCCCCACTGACAGACTCAACTACAAATTCTCCAGACCAATCAGGCTCAAAACGGTAAACTCCAACTCGATCTACTTTCAGCAGTTGACGAAGTTCGTGGGTGGCAAACTGGACAAATTCCAAAACATTACTATGACTTTGGGCCATCTCTGTTAACCGACTTGGCAGGCGATAAGAAAATCGGGCGTTTGCGACTTCCCGTTCTGCTAGTTTGATTAATTCCTCATTCTTGGTTAAGGTTTGTTGTAAGTATTGCGATTGCTGGACGGCAACCCCAAACTGCGTACCGATTTTCGTTACCAAGTTGACTTCATTATCTTGCCATTGCCGCGGCCCGCTATTCTGATATGCTCCTAACAAACCCCAGAGCTTGTTTCCGGCAATAATCGGGGTGATAATATAAGCTCTCATCTGGAATTGCTCGAGAATTTTTATGTGGCATTGGGCATGACCAGAAGTGTAAATGTCATTGATGACAAACGTCTCGTTGTTGCGATAGCGTCCACCTTGGGTTTGTTGTAGGTGTTCGTCTTCCCATACAGTCCTGATATCGGGGCCAACCAAAGCCACCCATTCACGACTTACAGATTCGGCAATAAACTCCCCACCCCAATCTGGATTGAAGCGATACACCGCTAGCCGATCGCATTCCAAGTGCGATCGCAATTCTGGTAAGGCATTGCGGAAAATCGTATCTAGCTCTTGAACTTGGCGGATTTTTTCTGAGAGCCGTGTTAAGGCTCGTTGCCCTTCTGCGGCTCTGGCTAACTCTGCATTCTTCTTCTTGAGCTGTTCTATATACTGAACCTGTTGCAAGCCTATACCCATTTGCACTGCTACTTTTCGCAACAGTTGCACATCCTTGGATTTCCACTCGCGAGGGCCAATATTTTGATATGCTCCTATAAAGCCCCAGAGTTTGTTTCCAATAAAGATCGGAGCGATCGTGTAAGCCTTAGCCTGGATTTTTTCTAATATCTCTAGGTAACACTGAACGTGACCGACAGTGTAGATATCATTGACAACAAAGGTTTCATGATTGCGATAGCGTCCGCCCTGAGTTTCTTGTAAGTGTTCGTCCATCCAAATCGTTTTGATGTCGGAACCGCCTAAAGACAGCCATTGATCTTTTACGGATTCGGCAACAAACTCCACACTCCAGTCGGGATGAAAGCGAAATACTGCTAGGCGATCGCACTGTAGTTGTTTGCGTAAACTTGGCAGTACATTCAGGAAAATTGTATCTGCCTCTTGAGCTTGGCGAATTTTTTCCACCATCCCTGTTAGCACCTGTTCTTCTTCTGCTGCTTGCGCCAACTCTGTATTTTTCGTTTTCAATTCTTCAATGTACTCGGCTTGCTGCACGCTTAAACCCAACTGAATGCCCAATTTGGTCAGCAATCGCACCTCCTCGGAATTCCACTGGCGCGGGCCGCTATTTTGGTAAGCTCCTAGCAAACCCCAAAGTTTGTTGCCAGCAAAAATAGGGGCGATGGTGTAGGCTTTAGCCTGGAACTGCTCTAACAAGTCGATGTGGCACTGGGCATGACCAACAGTATAGATATCATTGACGACAAAAGTTTCATTGTTGCGATAGCGTCCGCCTTGGGTTTGCTGTAGGTGTTCGTCTTCCCATACGGTCTTGATATCGGGACCAACCAGAGGTACCCAGTCAGTTCCTACAGATTCAGCCATAAATTTACCACTCCAGTCAGAGTTGAAGCGATATATTGCTAGGCGATCGCATTTGAACAACTGCCGCAATTCTGCCAAGGTAGTGCGGTAAATTGTTTCTAGGTGTTGGGAATGAAGCATTCTATCCGTCATTCGGGCGATGGCGTTTTCTACTTCAGCTACTTGGGTCATTTCGATATTTTTTAACCGTAGCTGTTCGATATATTCAGCTTGCTGGAGAGCAATGCTCAACGATTCGCCAATTTGCAACAAAGCACCAGTCTCTTCATCAGTCCATTTGCGGACATCAGAATTTTGATAGGCTGCTAATAAACCCCAAAGACTACCAGCGCGGAAAATGGGAACAATGATGTACGCTTTGGCTTGGAACTTCTCTAATGCTTCTAAATAGCAAGGTGAAAAACCAGCAGCATAAATATCGTTGACTTTGCGGAAGCGCTTTTCTTTGGCGTACATTCCACCCTGCGTTTCCTTCAGATAGGTATCGCCATCAGGTTTAATCGGGGAGCCATAATCCTTAACATGGCAACGCTCTGAAGATACCATGCCTGTTTTTAAAATGTTTTCTTGTTCCTGAATATCCAACAGGGACGACCAACCCGCAGCCACAGATTCAGCAATAACTTCTCCACTCCAATCTGGATAAAATTGATAAACCACTGCGCGATCGCATTTTAAAAATCGCCGCAATTCTTGGGTTGTAGTGCGGAAAAGGGTGCGAAGATCCATTGCTTGCCCAATCTTTTCAATGATGCCGAAAACAGTACGTTCTCGTTCAACAAGTTTGGCTGACTCCTCAGAGCGTTGATAAAGTTGTTGCTGATATTGCAACTGTTGAATAGCAATACTAGACAGGGATGCCACCTGCACCATTAGTCGAACTTCACTATCTTTCCACTGACGAGGCTGAGAATTTTGATAGGCAGCCAGCAAGCCCCACAACTTTTCTCCTTGGAAGATGGCAACAATAATGTATGCTTTGGCTTGATAGGTTTCTAAAACTTTGATATAGCAGTCAGAAAAACCACCACTGTAGATATCATTAGTGACTCGATAAATCTGTCCGCGATGGAAATTTTTGCCTTGGGTATGCTGAATGTAGCTATCTGCACTATGCGATCGCCCTGTTGTCCCAACTAATCCCCCTTCTTCTGCAAAGTTCCTCACACTGCAATAGTTAACGTTCTTGACAATTGCTGGATTATTTCGCTGTTCTTCTAACAGAGAAACCCACTCAGATCCAGCAGATTCAGCTACAAATTCCCCACTCCAATCTGGCTGGAAACGATAAATTGCCACGCGATCGCATTTTAGTGACTGTCGTACTTCTTGGGTGGCAACGCGAAAGATGGTATCCACATCTTTGGACTGGAGAATTTTACTCGCTACACCAGTCAGGATTTGGTCTTTTTCCACTTCTTGTTGCAACGTAGCCTGAATCACGGCAACTTGCAGTTGCGCTTCTAATTCCTGCGCGAGCAATTTTAGCGACCGAATTTCCGCATTCTGCCACTGGCGAGGAGCAGTGCATTGCTGCACTACCAACAAACCCCAAACCCCATCTTTTGTTAAGATTGGCAAGCTCAAACTAGCTCTGACCTGAAACCGCTCCATAAGCTGCTTTTGATAAGGAGACAAGCTTGCAGTATGAGTATCCGCGATCGCTGCTAATTTTTCTTGTTGATAAAGCTTGGCAGAACCTAACCCAAAGGTGACGGCGGGTAGTTTTTCCTTCAGCATTGGGGTAAAGCCATCCCTCATCGCCTCCGCAGCCACTATCCCCAGCGTCGGATTCGTAAATTCATACACCACCACGCGATCGGCTTGCAGGGCGTTTTGTACCTCCATGACAGCAGTAGCAAGCAAAGTATCTAGATCGGAAAATTGGCGGATTTTGCTGGCGATCGCCTGTACTTGCTCTACCTCGAATCCATCTCCTCCGTCTTGATATGGCAACACACTTACCAATTCTTTTAATTTGCGGATTCTGTCTCGCAATGGCCCTGTTTCCGCCCAATCAGCTTGATCCAGTTCAGTTCGCAATTCTTCTAAAGTGGAGATGATTTGCTGTTTTGCTGGTACATTAACGGTATGCCCGTTATCAGTGTCCTTATAACCGTTGCTGGAATTTGAGTGTGGTTGGCTGGGTGTATGCATTACCATAATCTTTCTTGCTATGAAGGTTGTCAAAGTAAGTTAAGGAGGCAGAGGGCAGAGGGCAGAAGGTAATTTACATAAATGAATTTAGAGGATTTGATAAGGACAAGTTTTTTCTTGCACTTGCGCGTCTCTTAACCGTAAGGCTTCTGGAAGAGTAAAAAATCTTTTTACTTTTTTCGTAAATTTTGGCAGAGGGCAAAACTGTATTATCTGCCTTCTGCCTTCTGCCTTCTGCCTTCTGCCTTTCTTCGGTAGGAAGCTCTGAACTTTAAAGAGGCCGAAGGGCTTGAATCACAACATGGGTGTCAAGTAACATCAAAGGGCTACCTTGAGAATCCACAAAATAACCCTGTAAGAACGAGCCTAGTCGGGCGGGTAACATCGATGCCGAAATCGCTAACCGCTCTTGGGGATCGTAAACTTCAATAGTATTGACTTGCTCTACCAATAGCCCGACAGTTTGATTCTGGACTTGAACAAGCATCGCCATGCCAGAGTTGCGTACATTTTCTCGCCGACACCAGTGTGTTGCTCCCAGTAAACCTGCTAAATCAAGAATCCAGATAGCTTCTCCTCGCCAATTCATTATGCCTAACAAGAATTCTGCTACCTGCGGTACTGGTAAAATCTCGGTGAGTGCAACCTGAATTACTCCCCGCAAATCAGCTAATGGGAGTAACCCATGTACCTTTGCATTCAAAGGAAATCTTAAAAATCTGTGTTTGTTTCCTTGGGGAGAGTTTTCAAGTCGAAATTGGTTATTAATGGGTAGGGAAGAAAAGCCATCATTGACCTGTACCATTGCCCCTGTTTCCTTAGCGAATAAATTTACTAACAGTCTGGAGCAAGGTATTTTCATTTACAGGTTTGATTAAATAGGCATCAGCACCACTCATAGTGCCCCAAGTTTTATCAACATCTGTGTTTTTAGTTGAGCAAATCACTACCGGGATTGCTTTTGTTGTCGGATCGGCTTTCAACTTGCGGCAGAACTCAAATCCACTTTGGCCTGGCAAAATCAAATCCAGTAGGATCAAGTCAGGTTTTTGTTGTTTCAACCTCAGTTGCGCCTCTTCACCACTACGAACTTCATAAACTGAGTATCCTCCTTGCTCCAGATAACGTGTCATCTTTTCGGATTCTGTGAGGCTATCTTCAACTAAAAGAACTTTTTTCATTTTTTCCTAACTATTTATAGCTGGGGACTGGGGACTGGGTGAAAAGTCTTTTTGTGTCTAGGTTCAATCGTTTGTTGATGTCCTAACACTACTGGCGACGGCTATAATTCAGAATTTGAAAAATGAATTAACACTAAGCCAGATTTAAAAAGCAATTTTCCATCCAAAATTTGTTTTGAATAAGGATGTAGGGGAGCCACTGGTATGACTATCGCTTCAACCTAAACGCTTAAATACTTGTGCAGCATATTGAGTACTTTTTCTGCCTCTACGGGTTTACCCATAAAGTCAGTTGCCCCGACTAATTTTGCTCGCATCCGATCTACTATTCCATCTTTCCCCGTTAAGATGACAACCGGTACATCTTTGAGACTTGGAGTTTTACGGATTTGAGAACAAATTTCATAGCCATTCACTTTTGGCATCAATAGATCCAAAAAAATAAAGTCTGGCTTGCTTTTAATTAGCTTTAAAACTGCCGTCAAGGAGTCTTGAATGCCAACAAAGCGGTAACCTTGATGGGTCATAATTTCTTCCAAACTACGACAGATCGTCGGACTATCATCCACACAGGCTACTAAAGGTTTGGAGGCATCTATAATTGCTTTGCTAGCTGCTGGGGGTGCAACTTGTAAAACAGTGTTCTCTTCTGTTTTCAGTGAATAATTGGAATTATTAACTGCACTGGACGGACTGACAATTTGTTTGTTAGTCCCTGGGGGTGCAACTTGTATAACAGTGTTCTCTTCTGTCTTCAGTGAAGATTTGGGATGATTAACTGCACTGGACGGACTGACAATTTGTTTGCTAGCCGCTGGGGGTGCAACTTGTATAACAGTGTTCTCTTCTGTCTTCAGTGAAGAATTGAGATTATTAACTGTACTTGACGGGTTGCTATTTTCTTGACTAATCCCAACCTTTCTGAGGCTTGGAGTGGGTGAAAAAGCGATCGCCCCTGCTTTTACGAATGGCATCAAGAACCGAGTCAAAGCTAAGACATCTCGACCAATTTTTTGCCCTAGACCTCGTAAAGTTTTTGTTCCATCAACTAGAGAAATAATCTGTTTAGAAGATACTTGTCCTTGGAGTAGCTCAATTTGTTGAATGACAGGAAATAAATTTGGCGAGTAATTTGCCAGTCCTGCATCTCGCCATTCTTGCCAAGCTTGTGTAGCCTGTTTCAAGACTTCCTCAGTTGAGATTACAGCTAAGAGAAACCCAGGAACTTCACCTACAACGATATTATGTGACAAATGCCCTGCTGAATTATTGTTATTTCCTTTGGTTTCAATGTACTGCGTTATATCAAACAGGACTTCAGCTATTAAGCTTGTAATCAGGTTAACAAGTTGTTGTTGTTCGATTAATTTTTGTTCTCGCAACTTAGCAAGAATGCAATACTCGCGATAATTTTCCTGGGGAGAGACAAGCCACTCCAACTGTGTCACATCCAAATTAGAACAGTACTGCGACAAGTGTCGTCGCCATCGCTCATCGGTATTAGAACCGCCAGCCTGCCAAATTAATCGTCCTAAACGAAAATATAGCGTCCAAGTCGGCCCATCCCTGGCTTCAAGATTTAGCCTGCCTGTGAATAATTTAGTTTGAAGTTGGTAGATCAATTGATTCACAACGGATCGCACCTCTTTATATATCTTGAGTTTTTCATTTACATTGAAATTCCTCAAACAATCCTGCTTGCTAACCTCATCGTGCGATCGCCAATAGCACAGTTCAAAACCTCGATCTATCTACCCCAGCTTGTTATATCCCTTTCCAATCCAGACATTTTTCAAGTTCAAAGCCGTCAGCCAGAACAAAAATTAAGCTCTTTTTTTAATTAGAAATAAGTTATCTATATTACTTTTGCAACGTTACATATACTGGGACGATTGCTTGTCAATACAGACCTTAAAAAGATGGAAATATTGAATATGACAAAGCATAGACCAGCTTTAATGCTAATCGATTGCGTACTATGTCTGCTTCAGGCACAAAACACAAGCGACGATCCAACTGCTAGTCTGCAAATACAAAAAGTCAGCTTGAATCAAGTTTGTCAAGAAATTGCTTGTTGCCGAATAAAGTATTGGCGATCGCGTTGTTCTAGTACCCCTTGCTTGATCGAGGAGCGCAAGATATTTATCGTTTCCACCCGACTTAAGCCTATCACCTCTTCAATTTCTATCAGAGTAGCTCCTTGGGCTTGCTGAATGTATTGCAGTACTTTAGATTTAACAGCATCTCCATTCAAAGCAGGCGCTTTCTTAGTCATGGTATTGACGGCAGGACGAAAACCAGTGGCTTTAATTGAAGAACGGGAAATTGACCATTTTGGAACTGTTGCAACTAATTTCTCGTTTTTAGCAAGAGTTGGGGAAACTGTTGCAACTAATTTCTCTTTTTTAGTAGGAGTTGGAGAAACTGCTTGTCCGTGACTGTAATCTCCCCAAACACTGTTATGTAAGATTGCCCGAAAATTTTGCAAATCTTGGAATAATGCCTGAGCCTTTGCTGCCCGCTCTTGGCGGTATTCTTGCTGGTGTTGCCAGACATCTGTTTTCATCTGCAATGTTTCTAGTTGCCGCTCTACAATCTCTTGCTGAAATTGCTGCTGTTGTAACTTTCTGTTGTTGTGAAGACTGCTAACAAAACTGCTCAATTCTTGATGAAGCAAATCTGCTTGCAACTGCAATTCTTGTTGAGTTAACTGTTTCCATTGGTTAACTTGTTGACGGCGTTCAGCAGTTATTTGCAATCGCTCTTGTCGCCCTTGTTCCCATAAATTCTTGAGAGCCATCAGCTGAAATCTCCTATTTTGTTAACTAGAAAAATTAAATAGGAGTCATGAACAATACCTTCGCCAAAATTAGAGGATTAGAGCTAGAGAAAAAAACTAATTTCCTCAGACAGTAAAGGTTTCAAGCTTTTGAACTGGGTTTAAACTCATACCCCGAAACCATTATTTTGTGGGCGTTCTCAAAACTTGGTGAAGGTATTGATGAAGACTCCCTTTTTCTAATGTGATGTTTTAAGCAGCAGATGGAACAGCAGCCTGAGATGTTAAACCAACTGCTTCCGCATATCTTAAGTAAGTTTCAACTGAAGCAATTACAATGCGAGCTTCGACTGCTAGTAATTCAATACCAACTAAAGAAACACGTACCCAAGCATCAACTACAATTCCTTTATCCAAAATGCGGTCAATAACTTCAGCTAGACTAGAAGATGAGTTAACTTTTTCAACAGCCATTTTGTTTTCCTCACATAACTCTAATTATTGGTTTCATATTGCTCCGATCGAGCAGTAGGTAAAACTTACACAATGTGTTTTGTTCTTCCTGGATTTATTGTTCCCAAAAATATAAGATAAATAAAAGAAAATAAAAAAATACTAAAAAGTTAACAATATTTTTCTAGAAATAATTAAATAAAAAAATATCTCATCTTTATGGTTTCTTTGAAAACTTTAAATATCATTTTTTATAAATTTATATGAGAGTATTTTTCAGAAAATGATAGGGTGGTAGAGGTTCACTCAGTACCAATTGCCAGTGCGAGCATTGTATCTGCCAGAGGGAAAACTGCTGCGTACTGAGCGTTGAATCGTTGCGCTGTGCCAAAAAGTGGATTTGCCGCACATCTGGCTTTTGAGTTTCACAGATAACATTTGTATATGTTTTGAGAATTAACTGGTGCAAGAGTTCCCACTGTTCGCATTGTTGTGCTTGAAATGCTTGCTGTGTTTGGTAGCGTTGTTTTTTCGCTAACAAATAGGCTTTTCCTCTAGTATCAATAGTGTCAGACTCATCAAGCAGATCGCGGGGTGTAGCTTTTAAAGTGTACTCAACTTTGTCTCTTAGCTGAGTTAGGGTTTCTAGATATTGCTCTTGCTGCTCTTCTAGATGATTCAGCAGTTTTTCTTGCGAGGTAAAACCGCTCCCAAAGCGTAAGGGAAGAAGGGGAGTCTGTTGAAAAAGTTCTCGAATCACGCGATCGTGGTTTAATACAGCTTGAAGTAAATGCTCATCGCTTGCTTGTAATGCTTCCAGTGAGATTTCCGGCTCTACGATCGCGGCTAAACCAGAAGAGTAAACGAGTTCGGTATTCCTTTCCATCCCTACAGGTAGAACAAGCGGTGATGCGATCGGTACTAAAAGAGCATAGGCGTATATTGACATAAATTTGGGATATTTAAACGAACCGCAAAGGACACAAAGAAAAGAGGTATGGAGAAGAATTTGGCGCAGCTTCACAAAGAAAAAAAACGGTATAAGTAGCTTTCGCTTTGAACTTCTGCGTTTTTTCAAGTCAGCTAATCACGAAAAAATCTCACAACCAAACATCAAAAAGGTTTCTTTCCCCATTCCCTTTTTATTCAGATTGATGCTGATTAGCAAGCATCTGATATGTAACTTGAAAATCATCATTTGTAATCTGAATCAGGCTGGAGTCGCTTAATCCCTGGGCGCGGTATCGACGAATTGCGCTTAAAGCTGCTTGATTGCTTAATAAAGCCAAGTCTGCCCCATTCCAACCTTCGGTAACTGTTGCCCAGGTTTCTAAATCGACATCAACTAGGGGACGATCTAGATTGTGAACTCGTAAAATCGCTAATCGGCTGGCTCTATCTGGTAGATCGATTTTGATTTGTAAGTCTAATCTTCCGGCTCTAAGTAAGGCAGGATCGAGGGTTTCTGGACGATTGGTTGCTCCTACTAACAATACTTTCGGGCATTCATGCAACCCATCCAGTTCGGTGAGCAGTTGACCGACAACGCGATCGCTAACTCCAGAATCACCACTAAATCGTCCCCGTGCTGGTGCTAAAGTATCAATTTCATCTACAAACACAACGCAAGGTGCTGCTTGTCGAGCTTTGCCAAAGAGTTCTCTGACTGCTTGTTCTGCGGCTCCTACCCATCGACTGAGTAATTCCGGGCCATTCACAGCAATAAAGTTAGCTCTACCTTGGGAAGCGATCGCTTTTGCAAGTAATGTTTTTCCCGTTCCCGGCGGTCCCCACAACAGAATCCCACGGGGAGGCTTGGCTCTGGTTTGTTCGTATAGTTCAGGGTAAAGGAGTGCGCCCTCTACAGATTCTTGAAGTTTTTGTTTCACATCATCCAAACCACCAATGTCATCCCAACTGACACTTGGTGCTTCAACTGCTACAGACCTGAGAACTGAGGGTTTTATCTCCTTAATTGCTTCGAGAAAATCCTGTTGCATGATAGTCATGTTTTCAGGAATGGAACTGTTGAGCGAAGGGACTTGACGACGAAGGGCAATGTAGGCTGCTTTTTGACAAAGTGCTTTGATATCCGCACCGACAAAACCGACGGCCAAATCGGCGATCGCTCCTAAATCAACCGCAGTCTCCAAAGGCATGGCATTTGTTAAAATCGTGAGAATTTCCAATCGTCCGTTGCGATCGGGAACGCGAAAATGAACTTCGCGATCGAAGCGTCCCGGACGACGCAGGGCCGGATCGAGATGATCGGGACGATTTGTTGCCGCTAGTACGAGTACGCCCTCGGTTTTAGCAAACCCATCCATTAACCCCAGCAACTGCGCCACTAGTCTTTTTTCAACTTCGCCTTCTACTTGGCTGCGATCTGGGGCGAGACTGTCAATTTCATCAATAAATATCAGACAGGGAGCAGAACGAGTTGCTTTCTCAAAAATGCTTCGCAAACGAGCTTCTGCTTCCCCGTAATACTTGCTCATCACCTCTGGCCCATTGATGGCAATGTAGTTTAACTCTAACTCTTCTGCTAAAACGCGGGCTGTTAAAGTTTTTCCCGTACCGGGGGGGCCAACTAGCAAAACGCCACGCGGAGGCTCTAACCCTAATTTCGCCAATAAATCTGGACGTTTTAGGGGAATTTCAACTAACTCTCTGATTTCTTTGAGAACATCAGCCAAACCACCGATACCTTGCCAAGAAGCTTTTGAGTTCGTCTTAGCTGATGGGGGGGTGACATCAGCATCATCCATTGGTGTAGCTGCATCGGTGGAATTGGATCGGACTCGACTGGAATTATTTGTTCTCGGAATATTGCCTTGTCGGGGAATACTACTGAGATTATGAGAGCGAATTTGAATAGAAGTTTTTAACTCTCCTTTCTCTGCTTTTTCTTCTAAAGCTTTGGCAATTTCTAGTAGCTGTTCAAATCCTTTAAATATGTCGTCCATTGATTTTACTTAGAGGTTGTTTGAAAAGAGTTTCGTTGCGATTTTAGGCACTCTTAGATCCCCCCTAACCCCCCTTAAAAAGGGGGGAGCTAGAATCAAAGTCCCCCTTTATAAGGGGAGCCAGTACGGTCTTGGGGGCTTACCCCATGATCAACTGGCATGGATTTAGGGGGATCTAAAACGTTTTGCTACCTATAAGAGGAATTTTCAAACATCCTCTTAAATAAAAGGCAGAGAAAAATTTAATTTCCAATTTAATTTGCAAAAAAAATTAAAAGTTTCAATAATTTTTGATTTTCAATTTTTATTGCTGTTTAGTTGGAACTGAATAATCGCAGACGAGCAAAGTTAAAGGGAGCGGTGAAATTGTTGTAGCGAATTCGCAAACGTTCTTCAAATTGGCGATCGAGTGCTTCAACCTGTTCGCTAAATTGTGATTCTGCTTCCCAAGGAATTAGGTAAGCTGCGTTGTAAATCATTGTGTCCATTTGGGGATTATTTTCCACCACATCGATCGCAATGGAGTTGAGCGTGCCTTGAAATAAATTTATGATGCCTTGTTTGCGATCGCTCATTCCTTGTTCGATGGCTTGTCCTATTTGGATTACCTGCTCTATATTCAGAGGTTGACCCACTAATTTATCCCTTTCGGTTTTGATATCTGGATTTTCTGCTAACAATCCCTGAATTTCTGCCTCGGTATCCCAAAAAACTTTGACACTAACTTCTCGGCGGCCGGATAACTTGGCAAGTAATTGCGTCAATTCTTCTTGATGAGGACGAATTAATTGTTGTGAAAACGTTTCCCAGCTAGAAACCAAAAGTCCAAATTGTACAGGAAGTAAATTGCGTTGGCGTAGCCCGTCGTAGACATCGCCTGCTTGCATGATTTCCTCAAGGACTTTCTCATGACTTAGCAAGTTACGACGGCTTGCCAAATAACGCTCTTGCTGTGCTTCGGAGTAGATTACTGCAAAACCATCCAAAATTTTAATTTGTACGGGTTGCCGATCTAACCCTTCCAAATTTAAGTTTTCTGGAGCAGGCAAGGTCAAAATTCCATAAATGTAAAAGCCATAACTCATAGAAATGTATTACCAATAACAATGTGGATAAAAAGTTACACCAAAATGGGATAGCAAGTATTGTTTTAAATTCTTGGAACACCTTACTAGTAAAGGCTTTTAATCCAAAATCCAAAATCTAAAATCCAAAATCGGTATTACAGGGGTTTAGAGGTGAGTACTAATCTTAACTTGGCATGAACTAAGTTCAACTGAGCCAGTCCTAAGTCCAAGTCACCTTCAACTACTACACCCGTATTTAATAGGCGATCGAGGAGTTCTAGAATAGAGGGTTGACTAGAGGTTTCGCCAGGGTAATACCCTCCAGATTGGGGAAGTAAAGTTCCCATTTCACCCAAGTTAATATTTAGCTCGGCTGGGTCAATATCAAAGACTTCGCAAAGCTTAACAACCTGTTGTTCTAGCTGTCGCAGGCTTTCGGCAGCCCGATCTAACTCAGAGTCGCTGAGGTTGCCAGCATCCATTCGCCGAATCACCTGAGCTTCCATGAGTTGGCGTATCAGTTCAACAACCGTCAGTAACAACGGTGCTAAACCTGAATCCGAATTTTTTGATTTGCTAATCGCCTGCATTCTGAGGATTAATAGGATTGAGTGCTTTGAGCGATCGCAGTTCTGTTTCTAGACTGGCAACACGCTCTTGAAGTTGTTGATTAGTTGTTAATAAGGAACGAGCTTGACTATTTAGATAGGGGTCGCTCTCCCACCAGTTAATTCCAATCTCTTTGGCTTTATCAACAGAAGAAATCAACAAACGAATCCGAATGTTGAGCAGTTCTGTAGAGCCAACGGAAACAGAAATATCTCCTGCGATCACAATGCCTTTATCTAAAACCCGTTCGAGAATATCTGCCAAGGTAGAACCCTGAGTTGCTGTAATAACTCCCCGGTTAGTATTAGTACTCATTTGTTTATTAAATGCCCAGAATCAAAAGCAACTGTTTGTGATACGTTTGGCGGCTCGGCATTGCCCTGCATTTGTACTAATACTCCCTGTTCTCTAAGAGACTTGAGTGCAGCTACAATTTGACTGCGATCGATCCCTAATTCTGCTGCCAAATCAGAGAAACGCCTTCCTGGAGACTTGCACAAGTAGTTATAGACTTCATACTCGTAAGGTACTCGTTGTTCCAATACAATCTGATTTTGGCTGTCTGGTATTATCTCTGCCGACTGAGATTGAGTATTTGTACTATGATACAATTCACGCAAAACCTCTTCCAGTAGCCGAGTTGCTTCCATACGAGGTTGATTTGTGCGAGTAAGCAGGATATCGGCACAAATATCTTGGAAGTTAGGCTCTTCAAAGTTTACGGAAATTTCGTGTTCGTGGCAGATTCTAGCGATCATTAGGCAGGAACGTAAGCCACCGCCTTGTCCAGAGCCAGAGCGACTCCAAAACATCCGCACTAAGCGCACGATTTTGTCTGCTTTCTCAGAATCTATGCCTGTTTTCTGAATTACAATCTCCTGCTGAGTTAGTTCATCAGGTGGAGGCATATCGATGGTAATAACACGATCCATCAAAGCATCCTGAGTTGCATGGACTCCACAATACTCTTGAGGATTTGATGTTAAGATTGCCCGAAACTGAGGATGAACCCGGATATACTCTGCTCGCTGTTGATTTGTTGGCAATACTAACAACCTCTCCTCAAGTACCGAAAGTAAAACGTTATTTACCTCCGGGTGCGATCGATTGAATTCGTCGTAAACCAGCGTAAATCCTTCTTTACAAGCTAGAGTTAATCGCGCATCAACCCAGTGTTGTCGGAGTTCATCCTCAACTTTGACAACGCTGTGGATGAAGTTATCAACAACCTTTTTACGGGTGTAACCTAACTGATTACCAATCAAGTCTGAGGTTTTAAACTCATCATCTCCAAATAAGAGGATGATAGGCTGGTTGAGCAAATCAGCTAGATGCATTGCCAGAGTAGTTTTTCCGACTCCGGCCGCGCCACGTAAATGTACCGAAAAACCTGACTGTAAATAGCGCAAAGCACGTTGAGCGATGCGTTGAATAGCAGGGGTATTGACAAATCGCTGGGGAGATGCATTTAATACTGTTGTCAAGCTCTAAGTACCTCCTCAATATGAATTTTATAAAAAAGTAATTTTTTGTACATCGGATATATAAAATACGGATGTCAATAAGCCTTAACTGGACTCAAATCCCACGCATTTTGGCATCAACACAAGATAAGTAATGTTTAATATTTATGTCATCAGCATGATTACGGTCTTGCGAGGACAATTTTAATAAATCCACATGAGTGTAAACTGATATGGTTCTGCGCTTTTTACTATTACCGATTACCGGCCCATTAATGGGTGTAACGTGGCTTGGGGAAAAAATTTTAGAACAAGCGAGTACTGAAATTGATGATAAAGAAAATCTCAGCAAGCAGCTTCTTGCACTGCAACTTGCTTTTGATATGGGAGAAATTCCGGAAGAAGAGTTTGAAATTCAGGAAGAAGCCCTTTTATTAGCGATTCTGGAAGCAGAAAAGCAGGAACGCGATCGGACACAAGAGTAATACCAATTCTCTAAAAGTCGGCTACAGATAGAGCCGCCAAAATATATTGCCTGCGAGCAGCCTGGACAAGGTATGCTCAATGCTCAAGGCTATACCACATCATGCGGTAGCCAGTGGACTAAGCGTTTTCTTTTTATAAGTCCAGACTTTTTATTCGCTATCCAGCGTAAGGATTCAGGTGGAACCTAGTTGACAAAGGAGACAGGAGTGCGAGAGCATCACTGTCATAAGCCAAAAGACAGTAAAAGCCATTCCAGAAGAAGAACTAAACCAATTGTCAAAGGAACAGTTGGTAGAAATTATCAAGGCGTTGCAAGAGGAAGTAGCACGGCTCAAACAAAGCTTAAAAATTGACAGTAAAACTTCATCAAAACCGCCATCTGGGGACATCTACAAAAAGAGCGAAAACAAAAAAGCACCACCTCAAGAGGAATCAAATAATCCCAAGAGAAAACCAGGCGGGCAACCAGGACATCAGGGGAAAACTCGTAAAGGTTTTGGCAGAGTAGATCGTTATGAAATCTTACGACCATTGAATTGTGTCTGTTGTGGTAATAAAGGGTTTGCATCTGTGGCAGTAAAAGTAGAAAAACACTCAGTAGCGCAATTAGTGGAAAATCCCATCGAAATAGTGGAGTATCAACGCCAAACCGATGTGTGTGAGTGCTGTGGAAATTTACAAACAGCGCAATGGCCACAAGACATCATCCCCGGACAAGATTTAGGGATGAGATTACAGGCGTTTTTAGGATGGGCAAATAATTATGCACATATGCCCTATGAGAAACAACAAGAAATGCTTTGGGAACTTGGGCAGATTGATATTGGGTTAGGAACTTTAGTAGCAACCAATGAACGAATACAACAAGCAATTGAACCGAGTGTTAGCGAATTAAGTAGTTGGGTAAAACAGACACAACCTAATATTCATGTGGACGAAACGCCTTGGTCAGTTAAAGGAGTCAAAGAATGGTTGTGGGTAGTGGCTAATTCTGAGTTCTGTTTATTTACAGCGGCTGATACTCGCAAAGCGAGCAGAATTATCAGCAATTTTAGGAACTCAATATCAAGGCGTAATTATCAGCGACGATTGAGCGTGTTTACAATGGCTATCCAGTTTTTGCCCAGCAGAAATGTTTGGCTCATCTACGTCGTCACTTCAAACAATTAATTCAAATTCCAGGTCTTCACAACCAAGCTATCGGTGAAGCTTTTATTGATTTAATTGATGAAGCCTTTAAAAATTACGCCCAATGGGTTGAAACTCTTGACTCCACTAGTTACAACGATTGGGTCAATCAATTCAAACCTAAATTACAACTAACGCTCAATCAGTGGATTAACTTGGCAGGGGCTACAGCAGGAAACCTTTTGCGCTCTTTACGCGATAAAGCACATCAGTGGTGGTATTTTCTTGACTACCCTGAGATTCCTCCTGATAACAATCAGGCCGAACGATCGCTTCGTTTGGCTGTGACAAAACGTAAAGTTAGTGGTGGCTCCCGTTCGATGCAGAGGTTTCAACACACTGCTAATTTGTTGACGGTGGTGCAAACCTGTCGTCGTCAAGGCAGGTCTGTAATTGATTTTTTTGTACAAGCATTACTAGCTGACTCTAATAATTGTCTGTCTCGCCCTTCTTTGCTTCCGCAATATTAGACCTGAATCCTTACCTTACTTCTTTGAACAGGTACTTTGTACTCTGCACAATATTCATCTATGAGGGCAACTGTTGGGTGAGCATCTCTTGCTAAGTGTTTCAGGATTTGGAACTCTACATCCATTGCCCCACTTACCTTTCAGGGTTTTCTTTTTTCTTCTTTTATTCAGAATACCCGGAAAGTGACAGAAAAGGGATAGTTACTAGTAATTATTGTTTACTCCCTCAGCTTAACAAGAATGACATTCCACTTGAAACCCTTAATCTGACTGAGTTTATGCAACAGTGCCCCCTTCAGACTGTAAATTTATCGTCTGTTTGCGTTTCCAAGCAAAATGTAGGATATTTATGCCTAACTCTTGAGCAGTTCTGATGTCAGTTCGCGATCGCTGCAATTGTTCGTCCAAACCCCATAATCCGCCCAGATTGCCGATCGCTAGAATAATTCCGCCGCCAGATAACAGTTGAATTCTAGTTCCATCCATTATTGGCAACGCAGAAAATAGAAACGGCTTTATCCGCAAGGGATGGTCGCGCCGAGCTTCTTGTAAAGACTTCAGTGGTGTTTGTAAATGTTGAGCTATTGTCTGGACTGATTGAATCAGTTCTGTACTCTGGGCGGGGGCATCGACCAGCAAAGTGCCTCCTGATTTCAGGTAGCTTGAAAGCTTCGAGAATTGAAGGTTATTTAGCGATAAACCCTGATGCCCAGTTAGATATAGCAGTTCGTAAGGATGGAGATCTCCATCCAAAGTGGCTCGCTCAACGGTTTCTGCACCTTTTAAGGATGGATAAATATCTTCAACTGCGCGCAGTAAGTAGGTGAGATTGAAAAAATTTCGGCTACAGTCTTCATCATCGGTGTTGATTTCAGCAATTTGAACTAAGCCTTGGGGTCTTGCCTGCGCTTGACGGCGATAACGCAAGTCTAAATCGCCGTATCCCGGAAAAAAGACATCGGCAGGTGTGCGGAGCAATTCCTGCTGGGACGATCGCAACAGGATGCGACAAAGCTCCACTTCTGACCGCTCAGGGGGACGGCTTCTCTCGTCAATTCTGAAGGTTTCCTGTACGACTTCGCGATCGGGACTTACCCCCAACCGATCGGGATCTCGATACTGAGCAACCAAATAAACAGTGACAGGTTCCGACTCCTTTAACTCGGTTGCGATCCGAAAATTGATTTGATGGGGCACGACAATCGGATTTCCTTCTAAATCGATGGCAATTCCTGGCTGAATTTGCACCCAGCGATTGTCTCGATATTGAGCGGCAACTTCTTCTGGGGCTGGAATTACCCGTACTCCTAACCCGCAAACAATCCCTGGCTGATTGATTGACTGATAGTGAAGATTTTGGCGTTTGCGCTGATAGTCATGGGCGCGTTGCCAACGCTCGGCAGTTAAGAGCAAACCATCTCTAACTTGTTGGCGTTGCATAGGAGCGATCGCTGGGTTGGGAAAAGGATGAGTCATAAAGATATTTGCAATTCAATACAATAATTAGGTTGAATAAGTTTTAGGTGAATGCTTAACAACGAGCTGTTTTTATCTAGTCTGTTTCTATCCGCAGGCTGTAAGAGCAGAATGCAGGTTTCTCTTGCTCGATTATTCGCCGGACAAGCTGCTCGTCGATTGGGCTGTTCGGCTGGGCGCGCAAGCGTACATCAAAGTGATAGGGCTTACCACCGCCAATAATCGCATCTTCTCCCACATGGGCTAATCCAAATACACATCCTTGACCAAAGGGTTCGGTGATGCTGATTGATTTATCTTCTTCTCGGTCAATTTGTTCGTCGAGCGGTAAACCCGTATATAAATGTAGATAGAATCGAAGTCCCTTACGGGTTCCGCGACAGCGATAAATTTCTACGGCGCGTCGAATCAGCCGCCTTTGATGGATTAAATCTAGCTGTGCATCAATTGGCCAGTCTACCCAGTGAGCTAAAAACGGCAGGAGCGCTTGAGGTGCAGTCAAAGGGTCTAGATGCGCCCACATTGAAGTGAAGCTATTCACTACCGGATCGAACGCTTGCTCGAAAATTTTGATGAAGCGATGAATGTAGTCAACTTCTTGATAAACTATCGGCAAAAAAGTAGTATAAGTACTCTGCGGTCGAACATTTAGCTCAAAGTTGGATTCTTGTATCGGATTTAGACTTGACCCTTGACTCAGGCTCAGACAACCTCGAAAGTTGAGTTGCTTTTCCTTACTCCCCTCAAGGGCATCTTGCCCCTCAAAAAAATCGTCAGGAATCAGAAACCATAAGTCAGCATGTCTGCTTTTCTTAGCAGCTACTTCTAGCGTTACCAAGTCGATGGCAGCCCCCATTGCAGTGTTTGACGTTTGCGCCACTGAGTTCTGCTCTGGGGCCGTCCCGAATTGAGGCGCGGTTTTAACATCCGTTTGCACCTGACACCATTCCAAAGGAAACGTCCCATCTAGCTTTAAGGTGAGGTGTTGAGGTTGAGACTCCCAGTTTTTAATCTCAAGGGCAACCCGACAGAGTTCTCCTGGATGAACCACAATTTCAGATTGGAGTTGTGAGCCTTCTGTGGCTTCAGTTCCCAGCATCCGACTACCCCCTTGGGAGGTGGTTGCAGAAATCTGCATCGGAGAAATCTGAAGACTAATTGATTTGGAGGTCAGTGCTGGCATCATACCCTAAATCCTCACCGCAGATTGGTCTGTCAGAACATTCACAACATGTCCTGTGCGCGCCTGCGGATCTGCCCAGGAGCAGAATAAACCCAAGGAGCCGGGATCTATATAGTTTACAGGCGTTGTTTGCCGCTCCCAAGATTCTCCATTTTTTTGAATAGGAAACAGTAAAATAGCGCCCAAATATTGAATTCCTGCTATTTGCTGAAGGAGAGCCATTATGTCTGACGGATAAAGGGGGCGACCAAAGGGCCAGCCCGTCATCTCTGGGCCGCCAGTTAAAGGATTGAGGTAGCGATAGAGCGCGATTTTGAGTTTTTGGATAATCTCGGCCTGAGCGCTTGGGTTCTTATAGGCAGGCTCTAAGGTGACTTCGGCTTGAACCGATATGCCCACATAGTTAGGCTGCTCTAGCTGTACCTGAATCCCTAGCAAACGTCTTTCGTCTAAATAGTGCAAGACCCGATCGCGCAGAGCCGAATTTAAATTAAAGTTTTCTGGAGCAATCCCGCGTCCTAAGTCAATCAAATCGGTATTGGCTTGAGGTACAACGCACACGCTGACGCTCCCAGCGGTTTGATTTGCGGACATCGGTAAGGTCAAGGCACGGGCTAAAGCCCCGCCGCTGCCTTTGAGAGTTAAGGCTTCAAAATCAGCAGCCGTGATGGCTCGGTCGTGCGATCGCAGCATCTGCGGCGCTCTCAAGACGGCTCGTTCTAAAGACTCGGCATCAGCACCATTGACGGCAGCATGATGATTGGTCACGCGGTCTATATAAGGAATTGCCGTCTTCATAAAACTTAGCTTGTTCGCCTGCACGTTTCCTTGTTTACCGCCCCCAGTACGATAGGTAAACATAATCTCAGCACCACGGGGAGGAATTGCCCCATACTGTTGCTCAATCATTTGCTCGTGCAGGTCTCGACTGGGCGATCGCTCTGCTGGTAGTACTTGCTGTTGATAAGCACGAGTTTGGGTTTGCTTTTTCAGCGTTTGAGGTTCGCGGATCAACGGGCCAAACTGAATAGTACCTGCCAAGGCATCAACGACATAATGCCGATCTTGGGGGGTTGAGTCAGCAAAGTCTTCCACCTCCTGCCAAATTTCGGGAGGCTTCCCTAGGGGAAGAATAAGCAGTTGCTCCCCTCCCCGACGCTCTAGAATGGGTGCAGTCTCAATTTCAAAGCTCTGCCCTGGCTTGCCGTTGCTGATACCTAATATTTCCTCCTCTACCAGAACGCACTGATTAGCCTGCACCGATCCGCCAATGGAACGCATGGCAATTGTTTTAATCCGAGGAGAATTTGCATATCCTGGCTGGCGATTGCTAAATTCGCTGAGGGTGCAGCGAAGCCAACGACCTCGATAGGCAGCAAAACTGGCTGTAGGCCAGCGTTCGGGCAGATGTAGAATTACATCACCACTCTGCTCGAAGCTATCGTCATCTCCCGCATTCTCATCAAAGCTAAAGCCATTGGTGGTGTCGTCTGCTTCCCGCAAGAGTACCTTTACCCATGATTCGCCGTCCCAGGCTTCCCAACTACGGGGAGGATGCTTTGGATTGATGCCTGTAGGCGTACCTTGCGCTCCTGTGAAGGCGATCGCCAACACATTTCCTTCTAAGCTGGTATCAGGTTCAATTACGAGATAAAAGCTATTGCCAGACTGCGGCTTTTGCGGAAATAGTTCAAATTCGTGAGTTACTGTAAGACCGTCATGTTGACGATGCCATTGTTCGGTGCGATCGTGGAGCGATTGAGGAGTATTACCTGCATCTGGTGCGGACAATATATGTTTTATAGTCGGTTGAGCGATTATCAGGTCTCGATCGGTAGTAAAAATGATAGCTTCTTGAGTTTCAGTGCGCTCTGTTGCCACCTCTGTTCCGCGTGGGATGGTATAGTTTTCCAAAAAATGAGTGCTGAGGTAGAAAGTCAGCCTGACTTGAGCCGGAGTCGGCGGCTGTAAACGGATTCCCAATAGTTCTAGAAAAGCTACATAGTTTTTGCGGGGAATCTGATTGAATCGCATCAGCATCTGGTCAGTCAGCCAAGCAAATAGCTCGACCAGGGTAATCCCAGGATCGCTAATATTATGGTCAGTCCACTCCGGACAATAGCGGGGAATACGTAATAGGCATTCTTCTACTAAATCGTCAAAGTTGCGATCGTCCAGTCGAGAACTGGGAAGCCGAGGTAAAAAGTCAAAGTTCACTATTCTCCACCTCTGAAACTAAATAGAACGGATAAACAAAACTGTAGGGGTCGGGATAAGATTTGAGACGATAGTCAATGCTGATATTAACGCGTCCAGCAGTGTCGGGATCTGCACGAACTTCATCAACGTCAATTCGAGGCTCCCATTTTTGTAATGCTTCCAGTACGTAAATGCGAATTCTGAGTAAAGTATCGTTATTTAAGGGGGCAAAAGCTAGTTCTGATAGGCGACAACCAAAATCAGGACGGTAGACACGTTCGCCTAAATCAGTACGCAAAATTAACCAGATTGCCTCTTTGACTTTCTGAGCTTCAGCACTTAGCTTTAGTCCTCCCTGCACATTGCTTTGCAATGGGAAAGATAAGCCTGTACCTAAATACTTTGGCTGCTCGTCTGTTAGGTTTACCATGCTTATTGTCCCTAAAATTCAGGTATAAGTTTAGGATATCTGGCGATCGCACAAATTTTATCAGCCGAAGGTCTATATGCTTAGAAAAGGGCTGAAATTACCCTATAAATGTACCCTAAAACTAAAATCTAAATGCTCAAGCTAAACAATAATATGAATTAAAAGAAACTAACTTAAAGTCGCAATGAAATTGTTTGCTCAAGAGCTACGCTCTTATGGACTGTTATGTGAGCAGTAGGCAACAAGATATTCTCAGTCATCACTGTGTACTAGTAATAGAAAAGCTTTTTTGTATCATACAACCTTAGTAATTAATCAGTATAAGGATACATAAAATGGATCGTGAAGAAGAATCGAGAAAAAGAAAACAAAGGCCCTCTCCCGGTTCCGATAGCGGCGAAGAGGCTGCGAGGCAGAATCCAGGACAACGGAATACGGATAGGCAGCATGGGTCAGGAAGTTCGCCACAGTTTAACTTGGGCAATATACCTCATCGTCCTGCGCAACAACCAGCGCAAGAAGAGATACCAGATGCCCCAAGTGGCGTAGCAGCAGAAAGCTCTGGCCAACGTGTCAAACAGAGGTTGTTTGTAGGAGAAGGAAACTTCAGTGCCAGTTTAGCTATGGCGAAAAAGCATCCAGATACGGCACAAGGAATTCATGCGACAAGCTATGAACCAGAAAACCACGAACTTTTTAAAGAAGGTAGCGAAGCAGCGGCAAATATACAAGAATTACGGAAGATGGGAGCAAAAATCAGCCATGGCATTGATGCGACCAAGCTGAAACAGTATCATGGTGAGGAAAGTAAACTTGGTACTGAGAAGTTTGATAAAGCCTACTTCCATCATCCTCGTGGGAAGAGAAAAGGAAAATCAGCAAAGAAACTTTCACACAGTTTTGCAAAATCAGCGCTTGACGTATTAACAGATGAAGGAAAAATCCATTTATCGATACCCTCCAGTAAAACCTATGAGCAAGGAAATGAGCAAGGAAATGAGCAAGGAAAAGTACAAACAGCAGCGCATACAAGGAACAGCCGATATGGAGGCAAATTTGTCAGGGACACTCAGGATTTAGGCTACAAGTTACAGGAGAAGCGTAAAGGTATAAAGGAGAGATATGGATCGCAAGGATTCTCACATACAATAACTGGTAAGGCAGAAAGTCATGATAATCTCGTATCTAATGAATATGTATTCCAGAGAAGTGATAACAAAGGAGAAAAAAGTCCAAAAGAATATTCAGAAATAGATACAGGTTCTGGAACTGAATCTACCGGATCGGAGGAAAAAAGAAAGGAAGAAATGGAACAATAAAGTAAGAGTGAAAGGAAAAAAGCGAGTTTTGTAGAAAAAAATCGAATAACTGATAACAAGTCTAATCTACGGTTAAAAATCCGTATGTTAGGTTAATAGACCTGTTGCATGAATACGATTATCCCCTCAGATTGCAAGTCTGGGGCTACACAAACAAAGCCTGCCTATCGCGCTTGCACTGTGCTTCGCGCACCACGTAGGCTAAATGTATGATTGAAGTTGAAAAATCTAGTTTATACAGCCACCAATTCAATTCATTAAATATTCGTGCAAGAGGTCTATCTAGATATTGTTGACAAAAAACTCTTTTCAACTATTTCTAAAATAGACATAAGTCTATTCACATTTCATAGTCTACTGAACTAGTATCAACTTAATTGAGGCTACTCTCTAATATCGTTTCAACTATGAGGTGAAAATCATGGAGTCAATTGGATACTTTTTTGCTAGAGTTTTCGGCGGATTTCTTGATAGGCTATCAGATCAAATGAGATACAAAATAACCGATATTGCTGAATCTAAAATCAGAGAAGCAGTTGATAAACCATTTAATCAAAGTACAACAAACAACCAGCAAACAACAACCGAGCGCCAAGATAAAAACACCAAATATTAATTGAGAGTATGTCACTTCATTGAAAGAAAACTAGAGCAATGAAAACTGTCTATTAGTCCTAAATAAGTAAGGATAGATAGCCAGAAATCTGTAGCAACTCATTAAAGTGATGGATGAAATACCAGATAGTTCTAATATGGTTTTCTAACTTTTCGGAGAATGACAAGGTTTATCCAACCAAACGTGAAACTCTGTGACATAAAGTACAGTTAAATCTCTCAATGCTGTTAGTTTTACCACTGGTTTTGCTAACGGCTTTTTAGATTATGAAATTGTAGCAAAAAAGAAAGCGATCGCTTTCTTTTTTGCTATCTAATAATATTTTAAGCGCCCTGGTTTATGTTTTATCTCAGAAGAAAGTTGCAAAACTAATATTCTAACTCTAGATTCACTTGCTAACTAAACAAAGATGAGTTTCATACATTGCAATTTAAATTTAATTATCGCTTAACTCAACTTGTAAGCAAATCAACTGCTCTTGACCTAGCTGTAATTTATCTCCATGATTCAATGGATGGGGCGCTCCACGAGGTAATAATTTATCATTAAGGTAGCTACCATTGCGGCTATCATCAACAATCATGTAAGCTTGTTGAGCAAGATCCCAGTACAGATGAGCATGGGTGCGAGAGATGATACCTGCATGGGGCAGTCCTGTTAAATCTATGTCAGGTCGCATACCGTTAGCTAGACTTTGACGACCGATGGTGCCAGACTCCCTAAGCAATACAAAACTTTGTTTGTTGGGATGAAGCAACTTCAACTGAGGACGTTCTTGGTTATTGATTTTTGATGATAACTGAGGCGAAGGAGCCGAAATTTGAGCATGGTGGGCTGCCGAGGCTACCATAGCAGGGGCTTGTACTGCCTGTGCTAAGGAAGTACCGCACATTGGGCAAATCTTAGCGTTGTGCGGTAGTACCTGATTAAAGAAAGAGCAGCTTGGTTCCGGACAACGATGAGTTTGGGCCATAGTAATTGCGCTTCCTAACGATTGCGAATAGATGACGATAAAGTGTAGTTTTTAGGTGCAGCTTGCAGTGGCACAAGACCTGCTTGCTGAAGGAGATACTGCCCATCTTGAGTTTTAAGAAAATTAGCGAAGAGCGGCCCCGATACATGCCCAGGCAAATTATTATCTCTAGGATAGGCAATAATTAACGACGTGCTGAGTGGATAGGTTGCCGTATGAAAAGCCGATATATTAGGCAAGGGCTTTTTCTCTAGACAGAGATTGTCTGACGGAGAAATAGGTTGCATTGTGCCGTTGGTGGTTTCTCTCAGCAGGGGTTGTACTGGGTCTGCATTTTCTTGGGCAATAGCTAGGGGGTAAATCTTGCATTGATCCCAGGTTTGGGTCAACAGTCCGAAACTAATTGAGCCAGCTTCAGTTTTTTGCGCCTGCTTTTCTCCAACTGCGATGGAGCGCAAGGTATCAAAGGTTGAACGTTGCTCAATCTGATTAAATTGGGCAATCAGACTCGGATCGTTGCCTAAAACTTTTTGTTGGAACAGGTGTAATGCTTCAGGTTCCTTCGGTCGATAGGGTTTAATCGGCAGGTCAGGAAAATTTGCACCTAGCTGTTTCCAGTTGGTAAGTCGCCCTGTAAAAATTTGCTGCAATTGGACAAGACTAATCTTGCCTTGCAACGCACTTGGTAGATTTTGACTTTTATAGGCAGGTACATAGACTAAAAGACCATCGTAGGCAATGGTTTCTTGAATTAACCCTTCAGGCAGTTGGGTTGATAAACTGACGATCGCAAAATTTGCCTTGGCGTTTGCTGCGAGAACTTCATCGAGTGGAAACTGTTGAGGGGCATAAGTTCGGTAGCTAAAAATAGCTGCCGTATCTAACTTGGGCTGGGTTAGGAACTCTCTAATTTTGCGATCGCTTGCGGGCTTCTTGTCCAAGACTATTGTCCAAGTTCCCAGCGCTTCTCCTGTATAGGGATACTGTCCTGGCACAATACCATTAACATCTGCAAACGATGGCAAAAGCTGCTTAAAGCTAGTCATCTCTGCATAAGAATTTGACATCAATCGGGGCAATAGCAACCACAATAGCCCTCCCAATAGAGGCAAAGCAAGTAAACTCAAAAGCCAATACTTGCGAGATTTCGATTTCGCTGGCGATGGGTTAAGATTTCCTTGAAAACCAGCAACCGTTTCCGGTTGAGGCAGTTTAATCAAAGCTTGACGTGCCTCTGCCGCAGAGTTGAACGGAGTTTCTAACCCTAGCAAACGAAGCAAAAAATCTTTCAGGGGCGGATCGTCTTGGGGCCAGTGTTGAGCCTCGCGGGGATTTAGGGGTGTGTCAGAGCCAGAGTGAATCCCTTCAGCCGTCCAGAGAGCAAACGCGATCGCTCCCAGATCGATTAAGTCTTGTTGCGGTAACAACACTTGGGGCGGGGCGGGGACAAAAAGCTGCTCCCAGGATGCCAGATCGCAGATATAGACATAGCCGTTATCGCTGATAACCAAGCTGTCAAGCCCCAAGTTGCCGTGGGCAATTCCTGTTGCTTGGGAGGCAAAACTCGATGGCTGACTATGGAGGAAATGTAGCGATTGTAGCGTTTGATTTAGGACTTGTCGCACTCGCGATGCCCAAAAGGCTCCTGTCTCTGTTAAAGCCTGCTTCAAGGTAGGAAGTGCGGCGATTTCGCCGGAAAAAATCAGATAGACGCGATCGCTAGATGAATCGGCAATGATATCTGATGGACTGACCAAGCGAAACTCCCGAGCCTTTGGGGTAGTTAAATTGCCCTTGGTGACTCGATCTAAGGCTGTTCTGCGCTGTTGTGCTTCTACAGCATTAAAATATTGCTTAGGCAGTAAATACTCCTTCACTACAACGGATTGACCATTGCTAGTCTGAGTTGCTTTGTAAAGCCGTCCCATTCCCTGAGACCTAAGTATTTCAGAAATGCGATAAATGCCTAAGCTGCCCCGGAGTTGAGTTGGAACTGGCAATGTCGTGGGGAATCCGCATTCCAGACAAAACTTAGCACCCGGTATCTTCTCAGTAGTTTCTATCGGCTTTCGACAGCCCAGAGGCGCATTTTCGGTACATTGGTAGAATTTAGCTAGCGTATTAGAATTAACAATAGGCATAAAATATTCTCAGTATTTAGGGCTAAACCAAAATGATTGAACGCAATTACGATTGAATCAGATTCATCTTGATGGCTACCACAATGGCTTGTGTCCGACTTGTTACTTGTAGCTTTAAAAAAATATTAGTAAGATGAACCTTAACAGTAGCCACTGAAATGTAGAGTTGCTTGGCAATTTCATCGTTTGAGGCTCCTTGAACGAGCCAATATAAAACATCGTTTTCTCTCTCGGACAGGTTGCAGGGCTGACCGAGCTGTGAGGGTAATGAGGCTTGGGTTTTTTGGAATTTTCTAAAGAAGCCAGTGGCAACTTCAGGTGGTAAATAGATTTGGTTCTGCATAACAGTGGCGATCGCATCTAGCAACTGCTGTGCAACCTGACCTTTAAATACATAGCCATTCGCCCCCAATTGCATAGCTTGATAAATCCAGTAGTCTTCTTGATGACCCGATAGAACAAGGGTTTTACTCGATGCATTGCTGTCTCGCAGCTGCTGTAAAAGGGAGAGACCATCTCCCTCAATTAATTCCATGTCAATTAGAATTAAGTCGGGAGTATGTTCCTTGGTAAGGGATAAAGCCAGAGCGGGATGATCCGCTTCTCCAATCACGTTAATGGCTCTATCCTGAATCTGAGAAAGGCTGAGGAAAGTTCTGATTCCAGTCCGAAATTGGCGATCGTCATCGACTAAAAGTGTCGATAGGGTTTTGCTTTGTTCGACTTGGCTTAACATGCGGCATTCTCCTTTGATAAGTCAATGGATGAAATCAATCGAGGTAGGCTGATGGAAAATTCTGCACCTTTTTGGGGTGCATTTCTTGCCCATAGTTTTCCTCCGTGGTCGAGTACAATTTTTTGAGCAATGGCTAATCCTAAACCTGTTCCCTCTGAACGACGAGTATAGAAAGGCTCAAATAGCTTCTGTAAATCCTCTGAGGAAAGACCGGGGCCTTCATCTCTCAAGGTGAGCAAAACATCGCCCTGCTGCTCTTGCCAATCAATGAAAATTGTTGCCCCTTGGGGACTAAAATGAATAGCATTACTCAATAAATTAGCGATCGCTTGTTTGATTTGAAGTGGATCGACTTTCAAAGTCAGCGAGCGATCTGTGCAACAAACCTGAATATCTTTCTCTGAAATCCAGCCTTGAAAATCTTCTAGCGTTTTATAAACGAGACTACGGAGATCCTGCGGTACAATCTGCAACTTTTTACTGCTTGCAGACTGCATAATCTCAGTGAGAGTTTGATTTAAGCCACGAGCAGTCTGGCAAATAACTGAAGCTTGTTCTTGCTCTTTACTCGTAGGCAAAAGACGACTGAGATTATGAGCGTAGAGATTAATTAAACCCAAAGGATGACGTAATTGATGCCCCACTCGTTGAATAAGATGTTCTAAAATTTGAATCTTCTGGCGGTGTTGCCAGTTTTGTTGATGTTCGTCTAAATATTCACCGATACTGGCAGCCGTTCGCTTGATGAATTGCCGATGAGTATGTGATAAAGGCCCGTTAGCAAATAATAATAAGTATTGATTAGATTGACTTGATTCACCAAAATGACAATAATAAAAGCCTTTTTCTATTGTTTCTGAATCAATCGGCTTTAGTGCGAGAGCGGATGAAACACTAGTTAACCAACCTTCTCTCTGTAAGTAAGCTAGGGTCTCTTTCGCAAAAGCAAAAGGCATTTGAGAGGCTTCAAGAACTTGTTGACTGGACATCTGCGGATCTTGATAAACCACTCTCGTCCATTGAATCTGCGGTTGAGCTGCTAGTTGATCGATCTGTAGCTGTAAGAAATGCTTTAGTTTTTGGGTGTAATACTGGGGAGTCCCTTTTTCTGACTGAGGACTCAAGTTTTTTAAGAGTTTGAGACCTATGCCTGGGTTATCTATGAGACTATCCATACTTCCTCCAGATTATATGCTGTACTTCTCTGTGACAAAAAGTGAATGAGATGGTAAGGCAGCAGAATGGTTTTTCCGCAGAGTCTTGAAAGCATTTCACACCTAATTGCCGCACGTCATTACAGTGGATAAAAATGCAGCTTACTTAAAAGCTATCAAGACATTGAAAGGCGATGAAACACTAGAACAGACAACCCAGTTGCGGCAAAAGAACATCATTGAAAAAACTCATCGACTCTTTGTTTACGAGCAAGCATAATTAACGACTTAAAGCTAAAGCCGAATTTACACTTCTGTATTACTCATTGGGATAACTAAAATCAGAATATGCATTCTTTGAGATCGGCTGACGCAAAAATTGTCTAAAAGCTTAATAGACAACGCTTATTCACGCAAAACACCATCTGAGCCTATGACTTAGCGGTGGAGTAAGTACATACGTACGTTTAAAGGATGTCCTCGAAAAAACTCCATTCCTACCCCCAAATCCAAAGATAAAGTCATTTTCTTCCTTGCCATCAATAAAGTCGTTGTAGGCTGTACCAAAAGCGATATTATTGCCGTCGTTTCCAATCATCTTCGACATAGTTCTCCTTGAGAATTGCAAATTAATCTTGTGCGAACTGCATTTATCGTAGAGATTCAGCCAAAGATAAACATCTGAAAAACGTCTCGCATTCCACCACAACTAATTAGATAAATTATTTATGACTTTAGTTTTGTGCTAAGTAAATATCTCTATATCTTTCGTTGTGGGTCAAAACATCTATTACAACGAAAGTTATAAACATCTGAATTGCTATGGTGCTAAAGATAAAGTTAAGAGTAGAATGACGCTAAGTTTAGTTATTTGTTGAGGCAAGCTAGGTGAGCGGGGGTACTGGGGGAGACAATAAAATCAAGCTACTTATTTAGAAGTATAGTAGTAAGAGTTACTAGTAATTGCGCTTTACTCTCCAAGCCTCCCCATCTCCCCCAGCTTATTTTAGTGAGATTAAGTTAAGAGTATTTAATGAAAGAAAGCTTTGCATCCAGGTACTTCTATGAACCTGTTACTTTCCATCCGCCCTAATCCTTTTCGCTTTTTGCTTTACACCGAATGGGTGATGCTCATCTGCTGTGCTTCACTCGCTGTAATTGAAGGTCTAGAAAACCGAGGTATACCAATTCAACATGTGCTGATCTTGGTCTTGCTTGGTTTAATGGGTTTGAGATTACCAAGCGGTCGTCTCTGGGTCAAAGTGTTATATACTGCGATCGCAATTACTTTGATTTTTAGCGGCACAGCATTGGGATATCTCCATATATTGCCAACGCTGTATCTAATTGTGATGATTCGCAGTTGCTTTTTGTTTGGATCGTGCGGGCGCTTAATTGTGGCAGGTTTGTGCTTTATTCTGTTTTTGGTACATCAAGAACAGTATCTTCAAAGCGTTATCCTGGCAGTGCCACCGGAACAACAACAGCGATTTTGGATGCATCAATTGGCAGAAATGTTGATGTTTGCATTGGGATTATTCTTAGTTTTGCAATTAGTAAATATATTGCTCATCGAGCAAAAGACGCGCAAACAACTCAGTGTTGCCCACGAGCAACTGCAACAGTATGCTTTGCAAATAGAAGACTTGGCGGCTGTCCAAGAACGTAACCGCATCGCCCGCGAAATTCACGATTCTTTAGGTCACGCGCTGACAGCTCTCAACGTGCAGATCCAAACAGCAATCAGACTTTGGTCTGTTAACCCAGCTTCGGCCGAGTCATTTCTGACTCAAGCTCAACGGCTAGCAGAAATAGCAATGAAGGAGGTGCGCCAATCTGTGAGGGCGTTGCGAGAAGATGTGCCAGACGAGCAACCTTTAGAAGATGCGATCGCATCTTTGGTGGAAGATTTTCGTCAAAGTACTGGTTTGTTTCCCACTACTAAAATCAAGTTAGAAGTAATTGTACCACTGGCTGTAGTCAGGACTTTATATCGAATTGTTCAGGAAGCCTTGACTAATATTTTCAAATATGCAGAAGCTACAGAAGTCAAAATTGAGATCGTTGCAACCAACGACAGTATAAACCTGCGAGTTGAGGATAACGGTAAGGGATTCAATTTCAACGAAAAAATTACTGGATTTGGCATTCAAGGGATGCGAGAACGAGTCGCTGCCTTAGAAGGTGACTTTCATCTGGAAACCGAGCCTGATTGTGGTTGTAGGATAATAGTTAAATTGCCATTGCGGCCAGACAGTTGAGACTGACGCAAACAGAAGTTTGAGCGGGGGTTTTTGCCGATGGCTTCGCTAACGACGAACAGAACTTCAGGGGACAGGAAGACGCTAATAGCGCAGGGAATTTTTTGAACAAGCGATTGAGCAGACATGATATGAGGAGTGTTTAAGATAAGTAAATATATCTAAAAAAATAATCCGAAATTCTATTCCTCATATTGGTAGATTAAATAATGTTGACCTAAGTAAAATCGCACCTGACATGATTCGCTTGTTACTGGTGGACGATCAAAGTTTAATCTGCCAAGGTCTGAAAGCTATGCTAACGCTGGAACCAGATTTGCAAGTGGTAGGAACTGCTGATAATGGTGAAACAGCCATTGAGCAGGTAGCTGCTTTACAACCGGATGTAGTGTTGATGGATGTGCGTATGCCTGTGATGGATGGCAGAGAAGCCACACGGATTATCTGTCAGCAATATCCACAGACCAAAGTCTTAGTCTTAAGTACATTTGATGATGATAGGTATGTCGCCCAGTCCATCCGTGCGGGAGCGAAGGGCTATTTACTCAAAGATATGCCTTCGCAAGAGTTGGCACAGGCGATTCGGTTTGTGCATTCGGGATATACTCAACTAGCTCCAGGACTAATGGAAAAGCTCATGGCTAATGTCCCAGACCCAGAGACTGTTACATCAAAGCCAGTCCAAAAAGAATTAACTGAATTAACTCCACGCGAACAAGATGTGTTGAGCTTAATTGGCCAAGGCTTAACTAACCGTGAAATCGCTAAACAACTTTACATTACTGAAGGGACGGTGAAAACCCACGTAACTCACCTTTTAAACCGCCTCAATTTGCGTAATAGATCGCAAATGGCGATTTATGCTAACTCTGTTTGTACTTCTTAAATTTTTTTGTAGTCTTATCGAAAATGTTGAAGAATTTGCTAATTGTGTTCGGGGTCATTGGCGAATAAAAAACTCATATCATGTTCGGATAATTACTTATGATAAAAGTAGGAATAAAAACGATGAACTATGCCGAAACGAATTAGTATAGCCAGGCATTTAGATATTGCTGAGTTAGAACAGCTTTACCGTCAGGGGAAAGACCCAGTAGAAAGTCACCAATACCAGATTATATGGTTACTAGCACAAGGAAAAAAGACGGAAGAAGTAGAAGAAATAACAGGCTACAGCAGAACATGGATATACGCATTGGTTAAACGGTACAACAAG
>NZ_JAECZA010000070.1 GCF_016056275.1 Dendronalium phyllosphericum CENA369
CCGCCCCTCTGCCCCTCTGCCCCTCTGCCTCGGCATCATAGCTGAGAAGAAAGACCTTTTCAGACTTTTACTGACGTATTTTACAGAAATTAATATACTTTTTACCGTAAAAATCCTGACTACCTATGACTTTTTCATGCTGTGAAAAGCGAGTGATTACCTTAAATTGAATTCATGGTTAAAACAAAGTCTCAATACCAAATCTCAGCGACATCTAAAAGTTAATTATATGGATAAGTTCGGCTAAGGGTGCTTCTTCTGGCAAAAACAGTAACTATCTAGATAAATTTTGTATCAAGTTCGCCTGAAAGGTGGATTTAACTGAGCGGGTGAAAGCAGGGACATTTCCCATTGCAAACATGCTGTTATGAGATTGCGATATATAACGGAGAATTATATGACATACAAAAACGCTGTTTTGGACGATCGCGACTTGCAAGAAGGTTTAAAAAGTATCAATGAGAGATTTGGTGATTTTTGCACGCGGGTAGCAGGTGAAGCCTGGGGATTGCCGTTAATCGACCAAAAAACAAAGGCTTTAATCACAATTGCTATTGATGTTGTCAATCAAGACCAAGTAGGGCCGGGTAGCCCCTTTGGAGCGCATGTGAATATGGCTCTCAAGCAAGGAGCGACTCTTGCAGAAATCGAAGAACTACTTTTGTTTATGTGCGTTTACGCGGGATTCAATAAAGCTGCTGGTTGCTTTGGTGCCCTTAATGAGATTATCAATTCTCAAAGCTAAGATTTTGCCTCAATTAAGACAGTAGTGGACAAAGGAGAGCAGCTAAGTGATAGCCACAATCAAAAAAGCCGATTATGCCATCCGCGACCAAAAAGGCAAAGTAACCTTCTATGTTCTCCTGTGGAAACGCAAAGGTATTTCACTAGAACTTTTCGATGATTACTGGAGAGATGTTCACGGGCCAGTGTGCGCCAGGCTACCGAGTCAGTATCAATATTGGCAGTTTCACTTGGCTGAAAATGAAGGTGGTCTGTGGCCAACTATTCCAGGTATTGCCTACACATGTGCGGCAGATTCTCAATTCAATGGCATTGCCGAATTAACCTTTGAGTCAGACGCTGAACGTCAAAATTGGTTCAAATCTGCCGCCATCCTCATGGATGACGAGCATAATATTTTTAGCAAAGCGATCGGCTACAATACTAGCCTTGGCAATTCTCAAACTTATATCGATCGCATCCCTAACGGAGATCCCAACGGCAAAATCGGTGCGATCAAGTTCCATGTCATGGTGAAAAAATCTGATGCTGTGAGTGTAGAAGCCTTTCGCAGATATATGACAGATACTTTTGCACCAGCAGTTGTCCAGAGTGATTCTATCCTCAAATTCCGACTTCATTTGTTTGAGGAAGTAGATAACTCTCGTCCAGATGCAGCCGGGGTATCTCATTACGAACCCCCAGAACAGCAATATCAAGCCGCTTTTGAAATTGCTTTTGCCAATCCTTTGGAAATGGAAACATTCTTTGCTTCTAAAGAATACGCTGATGCTGTTCGAGACCAAGCAAAGTATATCGAAAGGCTTCTACCATTTCCAGAGCGAACTGCGTATACCTTTGTTTACGACAGCAAGATGACACTTGCAGGTCAGCGGAGTTCTACAGTAGCAGAATTAATCGCCAACATCGGCGCAATTAATCAACTAAAGGAAGACGTAGTTTCTCTTATGTTGGAACAAAAACTTATTTCCTCGAATGGTCGCTCGAACGGTCACTCTAATGGTTTTGCTTCTGATGCTCAAAGCTTGAAAACGACATTCAGCAATAAACGCACTAATTACTACAAAGATTTAGCAGCAGATTATTCTCGCCCAGGACTCGTCACTCCTTATGTAGCGAAAAAACTCATAGAAGATGCCGAGAAGTTTGTGGCAATGAAAGAAAGAACCTTGCCAGAAATTAGTTCTAATTATACGCTGGCACAAATCGAACAAGAAAACAGAGAATGGTGGCCGACTCATTGCGAAGCTTTGAGACAGGGACGAGGCGATATCTTAACTGGCGAATACCGCGACGATTTGGTTTATCTGTGTCAAGACGGTCCTTATCAAGGTTTGGAACAACAAAAAGAGCGCGAGAAGCATTGGTGGGCATTAATTGCTCAACCGGGTGTGACTATGTGCTGGCCAATTGTCATGTTTCATGGAGATGTCACCTTCTTTGAGTGGAAGTGTGTAGACGATGAAACCAACGAAACATTAGCCAAAGGTAACGTTACCTGGATGCGGCGCGGTCATAGAGGCGGATGTTATCTCAAAACCGAGCAACTAACTTTTTACCGCGATGTTTTTGCTCCAGGTGGACTGCTGGAATTGATTACCACAGCTTAATTGATTGGCTGGGATCGGGCGTTGCAGGCGCTTCAGCAAAGTTAATAAAATTTTCAGCAAGGCGGTGAGGGACAAATGATATCTGCAATGAGAAAGGTTGATAAAGTTGATTACGCAAACCGCGATCGCCAAGGCAAAATAGCTTTCTATGTACTGCTGTGGAAACGCAAAGGCATCTCACTAGAGCTTTTTTCTGAATACTGGAGAAATGTCCACGGGCCTCTTTGTGCGCGTTTGCCAGGACAACATCAATACTGGCAGTTTCACCTAGCCGCCAACGAAGGTGGCATCTGGCCTGCGATTGACAGCATCGATTACGTCTGCCCCGCAGTCGATCGCTTCCACGGCATTGCTGAATTAACTTTTGCTACAGAAGCAGATTTTCAGGCATATATTGAGGCGTTCGGCATCCTCATGGCTGACGAACACAACTTATTTGCTAAGGCGATCGCTTATACGAGTATTGGCAATTCTCAAACTTATTGCGATCGCATTCCCAGTGGCGAACCAAACGGAGAACTTGATGGCATCAAGTTTCACGTGATGGTGAAGAAATCTAATGCTGTAAGTGTAGAAGCTTTTCGCACATATATAACAGATACCTTTGCACCAGCAGTCGTGCAGAGCGATTCTGTCCTCAAGTTCCGACTGCATTTATTAGAAGAAGTAGATAATTCGCGCCCAGATGACGACGGAGTATCTCGTTACGAACCCCAAGACAAGCAGTATCAAGCTGCTTTTGAAATTGCCTTTGCCAATCCTCTAGAAATGGAGAAATTCTTTGCTTCCCCAGAATACGCTCAAGCCGTTAAAGACCAAGCAAAGTATGTCGAACGTTTGTATCCATTTCCAGAACGGAGTACTTACACATTTGTTTATAACGGTGAGTTGACTTTAGCCGGACAGCGCAGTTCTAAAGTAGCAGACTTAATCGCTAGAATCGGAGCCACTAATCAACTCAAGGAAAATATAGCCTCTCTTTTTACCAAAGCACAGGAAGAAAATCATATGTCAAAGTCTACCGCAACCAATGGCAAAACACAGACTGCTTCAGCCGAGCAAGTTCCTAGTTTAATTTCTACAAACGAAGCAACATCAAGAATTCAAACCACATTTAGCAGTCCTGTCAATGCTCCCCTAGCAAAAGTTTGGGAAATGATGCTGGATAAAGTGGAAAATCCCGGACGCTACAATCCAGTTGCTTACGATTACAAGATTGTGGAAAGATACAACAATGGCGTGTTGCGTCAGATGAAAGCTGCCAACATGACAGTTAAAGAAATTATCACCTGGGACGAAACCACTAGAGAAATCCGCCACGTATTGGTCGATAATCCTTATTTCTTTGGCGAAGCCATTAACGCCGTTGTCCAACCAAGCAATTCCAAAGATCCCTTACTCCTTAGCTATAGCTTAGACTGGCAGCCTTACAACCAAGAAGGTCGTAAGATTGCTCAAGAAATTCAAGGCAAGATCGCCCAAGCACTCGAACAAGCCGTACTCAAAGGAATAGCTGTAGCCGAACAGAAATCAGCACCAGTAACATCAACCATTATTGCCACTGGTACTCTACCTCTGGCAGACAAATTGCCAGGAACAATATCCGATTTGGCATTGCGTTTATTTGCTAGAGGCGAGTCCTTTGATGCCCACGGATTTAGTGAATTGTTTACCGAAGCACCAGTGTATCAGTTTGGTAACTACGCGCCATGTTTAACCAAAGCTGAGATTCAACAATCCACAGCAGCCTTTTTCAGCCAAATTGCTGCACTGTACCACGATATCAAAATGTTGTGGGAAGTAGGAAATACACTCTTCTTAGAAATGGATGTAATCTACTGGCGTAAAGATGGTTCTGTAGTTACACTTCCTTGCTTTGATACCTTCCGTGTCGAGGGTGATAAATTCTCAGAATTGCGAATTTTTATGGATGCGAATCCTGTAGGCGATCCCAGCATCCCAGTTTCTTCTACATCTTCAGTGTTTACAGGTATTCAAGGTAAGAGACTGACAACGACAACAGACTTAATGAAGAAATTCTTTGCCGAACATCCCGATGCGAAAGCAAGAATAGCAAATGGATTTGTTCCTAAATGGGCGATTGCCGGCCCCAAATGGCCCTTAGAAGGCGCAAACCGCAAAACCACCACTGCTACTACTAAGAAGGCGGTACGGAGTTCGTAACTTATGTAGGGAAGAAAGCATCTGGAAACTTCGTACTAAAACATTCAGAGTTGAGTTCATCACCCATGTACACCTACGGAAGAAAACAGGGTTGCCGCATTAGTCTGGACTATACATACAAGGGAATGCAGATTGCTTACCTTGAAAATGATGTACTCAGAGTGGGTTTGTTATTAGAAAAAGGCGCGTCCATTTTCGACTTTACCTACAAGCCTTACGACCTCGACTTTATGTGGCAATCGCCCATTCCTATGCGCCGTCCCTTCGTCGCCACCAGTGCCTTACCAGAAGGAACCTTTCACGATTACTATTACGGTGGTTGGCAGGAGGTATTACCATCAGCAGGGTGGGCTAACGAACCTTACATGGGAACTTATCAAGGCTTGCATGGCGAAGTTGCCATCTTGCCTTTCGAGGCAGCGATCGCCGAAGATACTCAAGAGCTAGTGACTTTAAATACACATACCCGTCTTTATCGCTCGCCACTAGTACTCCAGCGCACAATGTCCCTCAAGCGCGGTATCGCTGCCTTATTCATCCACGAACGCTTATATAACGAGTCAACAGGTGAATTCGCCGTCATGTGGGGTCATCACCCAGCCATTGGAGAACCATTCCTCGATGACAGTTGCATAGTTCACACCCCAGTCGCCAAAGTCGAAGTTATGGCATATCACCAAAACGGTTTGTGGGAACCTGGCGGCGATTATGAATTTCCCAAAGTCAAGAATCGGCGTACCGAACAATTACAAGATATCACCCGCATCCTTCCCAAAGATACGCGGTCAGTAGATGTTGTCTTTTTCAAAGAATTAACCGAAGGTTGGTACGGACTGACCAATCAAAGATTAGGTGTCGGCTTCGGTATGGCTTGGGACAAAGATTTATTTAAATACCTTTGGATGTGGCAAGTTTACGGCGGTCACACAGATTATCCCTGGTATGGACGGACATACAACTGCGCTTTGGAACCATTTACTAGTTTCCCTCCTGCTGGAGTCAAAAACGCTGTAGAAAATGGCACAGCTTTAATCATGAAGCCAGGAGAAGTTATTGAAACAGACTTAGTTGCTGTCGCTTACCAAGGAGAAGGTATAAATCGCATCACACTTGATGGATTAGTCGAACAGTAAAGGAACTCCAAAAGTTGTTGACTGTTCCCAGTTAACAGTCAACCGCCAACAAGAAACAATGGAATATTTTTTTACTTGGAAGTCTCTAAAGCCACAGCACATCGAGAAAGCCCATAATCAATTACGAATTACGTAGACGCGCTCTGCGCGGCTTCCCGAAAGATATTACGAATTACTAACGAGGTATAAACTTATGAAACTAAAAGATAGAGTAGCTATTGTTACTGGCGGTTCTAAAGGTATTGGCTGGGGAATTGTGACAGTTTTCGCCCAAGAAGGAGCTAAAGTAGTCGTTGTTGCTCGCGATCCCAAAGCAGGCGAACAGACTGCTGAAGAAATTCGTTACAAAGGTGGAGAAGCGATCTTCGTTGCCTGCGATGTCTCCAATGAAGAGCAGGTAAAAGCAATGGTGCAGAAAACCCTCGATACTTATGGAAAGATAGATATTCTAGTAAATAACGCTGGTGTAGGCACATATAAATCGGTGCTGGATACAACTAGTGAAGAATGGGATCGATGCTTATCTATCGACCTGAAGAGTGTATTTCTGTGCTCCAAGTATGTGATTCCTCACATGCAAGCTATAGGCAAAGGTGCAATTGTCAACATTTCCTCAGTACACTCACGGGCTACAGTCAATTCAGTTGCACCTTACGCAGCCTCCAAGGGTGGCATTAGTGCTTTAACTCGTAACATGGCTCTTGACTACGGCCCTGTCATTCGAGTTAATACCATTTCTCCTGGTTGGGTGCTGACACCTCTAATTCAAGGCATCTTCGACAATAGTGATAATCCAGCTGAAAAGCAGCGTTTCATCGAGCAAAGGCAGGCAATGAAGCGCATCGGTACGCCAGAAGATATCGGCTATGCAACCGCTTTCTTAGCCAGCGATGAGGCTTCTTTCATCACGGGTACAGAGTTGTTTGTCGATGGTGGTTTGACAGCTAGAGTTGAAGAATCTTGGTAAGAATTTAGTGCTGCTTGGCATAAAGTCGTAGCTTTTTTAAACGCAGAGTAGTTCTAAAGAAATTTTGTAATGAGTAAGGCGTAGGCGATAAAAATACAATGACAATGTTAGAAGGGTTATTCTTTTTTGGTTCAACGTCACTAGACTCGACAGATGATGAAAAGACAACGCCAATGCTAGAAGGGTTATTCCATTGCAACGTGAACGTGAGTGACCTCGACCGTTCGCTGCCTTTCTATGAAATGCTAGGATTTAAGGTCATTGTAGACTTCCGCGATGGAATGAGTAGCCCAGAATTGGCAACTGCTTTGGGACTATCCCAAGCAAAATTGCGAGGAGTTCACCTGAGTGTAGGAGACGATCCGACTTTAACGCGAATCGACCTCGTAGAGTTTCAAGATCCTAAAACAGCAGGAAAACCATATCCCCATCTTCATCACACAGGTATTAATCGGATTTCTATCCGCACGAAAAACCTCAAGCAGATGTACGAGGATTTGAAGGCAAAGAAAGTAAACTTTCTCTCTGAACCGGTGACATTACCTGGAACAGACTTCACCTTCGTCTGCTTTACTGACCCGGATGGAACTGTATTACAACTGGTCGAAGGCAATTTATAAACAAGTCAACAAATATTGAAATCAAAGGAGTTGACTGATGGTAATACAAGATTTACTACACGACCTTCCGCCATTTCTGTATAATTTTCAAGGATGGGGTCTTTTAGTGATGCGCCTCATCTGGGGTACAGTTATCGTACTTTATGGCTGGCGGATGGTAAAAAACCCTCTACATTGGATGGATAGAGGTGGAAAACCTTCGGGCTTTCCTAGCTTTGTGCAAGTAATTGGAGCATTTACGATTTTTGGTGGTGGAATTGCAATTATTTTAGGATTTTTGACACCACTAGCAGCTTTGGGTCTTGCAGGTGCGATGGCAATTGCTTTGTGGCTGCATGTATCTCACGGCGAACCTTTGATCAAAAAACAGCCTGACGCACCAGGAGATTCTTATGAAGCATCTCTAGTGTACTTGGCGATCGCAGTTCTGTTTCTGTTCGTTGGCCCTGGAAATCTCTCGCTTGATTCTCTGCTGTTTCGGTGATTGTTGAGCCAGAAATTATTACCTAGTTAAAAAATTACTGTTGTTTTCTAGTCAAGTTTGCGAAAATGCACTCTGTCAAAAAATAGGCATTCAGATAACTGTAATGAGATTTAGCAACCTCAAGACTTAACCCAAAGATGTAAAAGGAATTTCAATTATGTTCCGTTCCCATACTGGATGGGTAGTGCCAATAGCTGTTATATCAGTTGGTTTTGGAGTCAATGCCGAAAGTGCGATCGCAAAGACAAATTTACCATTTAGTGCTAACTACGACACATTAAACAGCCTTGAGTTCATTCCGAATACAGCTGGTCTATTAAAGGCAAATCTCTCAGGTACAAGTACTGATGCCCTGTATGGTCTAACCCAAGTTAGAGGCTTGACCTACGGTCAGTTTAATTCTTCTACTGGTGTTTTTAATTTCAGCACAGATCCGACAGTGTTCGGTCTACAAGGCGCACCAGCAGGCTTCGTCAAGCTGTTTGGCAGCGGTAGCGACAGTTTACTTGGAAGCGATACACTTATCGGTTTCACTGACTTCAACAACTTGACAGTTAAGGTTACTGGTACTTTTATGCTCACTGGCGGAGAAAGCAGATTCCAGAATGCCAGCGGCACACTGGGTTTGTCTGAGTTTGACGAACTCGATCCCAATTTCGATTTAACTAAGCCTGTCAAAGGTCGTGTGACAGTGAGCGGCACTTTTCAAACAGTTCCAGAACCAAGTACTGTGACAACGCTAATCGGCATTGGTGTAATTGGTATCGGTACTTTGTTGCGCCGCCGCAACCGTAGCTCAACTTTGATTGCTAATTAACTTAGAAATAAATTTTCTAGCGTATCTGCGTTCAGAAATTAATTTCATCCAAATATGACTACATTCACTAACTAAGGAACTAAAAATCATGTCAGTAGCAACCGAAAAATCTCCCAAATTGCAAACAGTCGAAACTTTATTTGACGCGATGAAGCGCAAAGATTGGACAACAATCAAGTCTTGTTTGACTGAAGATGTGTTCTATCGCGTTGGTTCTTCTGAACCCGTACACGGGCCAGAAGAAGTGCAGAAATATTTGTCTGGTCTGTACGAAATAGCTAGCTTCGAGTATGCCGATGTCCGGCAAGTGCTTGAGCCAGAAGGACAAGTGATTTTTGAAATGGAAAGCCACTATCGCCGACTGGCAGATAATCGCCCCATCTCGTTTGCCTGCACTGACATTCTGCGGGTGCGCGGTGACAAAATTCGGGAATGGCGGGTTTACGTTGATATCTCTCCTTTGTTTGCTGAATAATCTCGCTCAACAGCCAAATTAATTATCAATAGTCTCTTACTTCCATCAAATTTACTAACTAAGGAACAAAAATCATGTCAGTAGCAACCGAAAAATCTCCCAAATTGCAAACAGTCGAAACTTTATTTGACGCGATGAAGCGCAAAGATTGGACAACAATCAAGTCTTGTTTGACTGAAGATGTGTTCTATCGCGTTGGTTCTTCTGAACCCGTACACGGGCCAGAAGAAGTGCAGAAATATTTGTCTGGTCTGTACGAAATAGCTAGCTTCGAGTATGCCGATGTCCGGCAAGTGCTTGAGCCAGAAGGACAAGTGATTTTTGAAATGGAAAGCCACTATCGCCGACTGGCAGATAATCGCCCCATCTCGTTTGCCTGCACTGACATTCTGCGGGTGCGCGGTGACAAAATTCGGGAATGGCGGGTTTACGTTGATATCTCTCCTTTGTTTGCTGAATAATTTCTCTCTGAGGACTGGGTATTAGGGACTGGGAAGGAGGCAGGAGTTAAGAGTCATTAATTATTTTTCCCTCTGCTCTCTATCCCCCCTGTCCCTAAAAAACTACTCTGCAAACATAGTCAAAAGTGAAGGACTCAATCATGACATCTAAAAAGACGGTTCTCCTTGCTGGAGCTACCGGTATGTTAGGAAGTAAAATCGCCCTGGCTCTGGCGAGTAAAGAGAGTATCGATTTGCGGATTATGGTTAGAAGCCGCAAGGTAAATAACGAGAAGAAGCAGCAACAAATTAATATATTAGAAGGTTTAGGTGTGATTGTCGAGGGCGATCTCAACGACCAAGAAAGCTTGGAAAAAGCCTGTACTGGCGTTGATACCGTTGTCTCAGCCGTGAGTGGTTGGGAAGATGTAGTGGTGACTGGACAGCTAAACCTTTTAGCAGCTGCCAAGAAATTAGGCGTATCGCACTTTATACCGTCTGACTATACGTATAATTATTTTAATATTCAGTTAGGCGATAACTACTTGTCCGATTTTCGCATCAGGGTGGCGCAAGCGGTCAAGGAAAGCGGTCTGGATTACACCTTCATCATGAACGGCATCTTTGCAGAGGTTTTCGTATCGCCTTTCTTTAATGTCTTCAATTTTGAGACTGGTACTGCTCAGTATTGGGGCGATGGTGAGACTCAGTTTGATGTGACAACCATAGAGGACACAGCAAAATATACTGCGGAAGCGGTAGTCGATCCCAGAGCTATTAACACGTCCTTCCAAGTCGTCGGTGATGTAATTTCGATGAAGGAAGCTGTTGCGGCCTATGAAGAAGTCAAGGGCAAGAAATTGACTCAAACATCCAAGGGTAGTGCAGAAGATTTGAAGGCTTGGATAGAACAGTTAAAAGCTGAAAATGCTAGTCCTTTTTCGATCATCCCCGCACAGTATCAGTGGGGCATGGTGACGGGTAAAGTTAAGCTTGAGAATATTGTGAGCGATCGCTACCCTCACATCAAGCCAAAGTCGCTGAAGGACTTTTTTGCTGACTCTAATACCCAAACATTTGAACTTGTGCTAAATCAGTCTTAAAGCTCCATGAAGGTTGAATGAAGCTCAGTTAATCGTTCTTGCGCTCTGCTAAACTAAAAATCTCAGTAATTCTATGTCTCCAGCAAGCATTTATAAACTCTGGATTCTGTAGATATACGTAAAAAATCCCACTAGGATCGTTCAACCCGAAAACCACTGGAGTCAATGATGCGTAACTTTGCGAAACTCATCCCTCTAGGTACCGTTGTTGCAGTTTTAAACTTCACTACCCTGGAAGCTCATGCATTTTTGTTTGTGAGCAATGTTGCTAACAAACCTTTAAATCCAGATAATCCTGCTGTCATCAACTTGGATCTCTCTGATAATTTTACACCAGGTAATAGTAGTATCCTGCGCTACGACGAGAAGACTGGCAAATTTCTTGATGTATTTGTGCCCAAAGGTGTAATCGGTCTAACTTCAGGGATAGCTTTTGGCAAGGATGGCAACCTGTATGCTGCTGACCAAGCCAACAATAGCATACTGCGGTTTAATGGTAAGACAGGCGCTCTCATTGATACTTTCTTGCAATTCGGAGCAAACGAACCAAAGCGGCCAGAAGATATAGTTTTTGGTGACGATGGGGATCTCTACGTCAGCGGTCTAGCAGGTGGTGGCGTTCTGCGATACGATGTGCAAACTGGTACACGCAGTATAGTCGCTCAAACTAATTCTCAAGGTGGAAACCTACTGTCAGCTGGGTTAAATTTCGGGCCTGACGGCAAACTTTACATTAGTAGCGTTCTCAATGACAACAGCATTCTCCGCTACGATCCTACGACTGGTGCTGTAGATACCTTTATCCCGCCTAGCATTGCCCAAGCAGTACCTTCAGGCACGGTCTTTAGTCCTGATGGAAAGTCGCTGTACAACGGCACTTTTATTGGTGCGCCGACTATCAAAGAATATAACGGTCAAACTGGTGCTTTGATTGGCGACTTCGTAACTGCAAGTGACAACGGGGGTCTACAAACATCCTCACGCTTGAGATTCGGAGCAGATGGGAACTTGTATGTCAGCGACTTTCTTGGCAGTGCTATCAGGCGTTACGACGGTAAAACCGGTGCTTTTATTGACACCTTCGTGCCCACTGGTTCTGGTGGCTTGCAAAACCCTGGTGGTTTTGCCTTCTTTACACCTATTCCCGAACCTTCAGCTTGGTTAGGTGTTGTAGCTGTTGGTGCTTACCTGGGGATAAGTCGGTTACGCAAAGGTAAACAAAACAACAGCGAAATGAAATTTGCTACCATTCCTAATGATAGCTGGCATCAAGCACGCATCAGCAGCGAAATAGTTGACAGTACAAATCGCAAGAATAGTTAGTCATTTTAATCGCTTCGGGGCGGTGCTTTATCGCCCGCTCCTTTTTAGAGATTTGCGGTGCGATCGCTTGAAATCAAAATTTTTGTAGGCTCATAAATTTAGTAATCTGAATTAGGGGTATGTCATGACATCTACAACTTTAAATAATGGTAAAATAGGCGAACCAACCAAAGGCAAAATTGGCGTTTTGATTGAAGAACATTTCGACCAAACTGAATTTCGCAAGTTTAATGATTACTTTCCCAAACAAGGCTATCAAGTCGAGTACATTTCACATTTATGGGGTAATCCCCAATTAACCTTCGGCTCAAATCCTGATAACGGTGAAGTTGAAGACCATGTAGTTGTGACTACAGAAGTCAACGACATCAAACCATCCGATTACAAAGGCATTATTTGCATTGGTGCTTATGCTATGGATCGTTTAAGATATCAGGCTTCTGTCAAAAAAGGGCAAAAGAATCAAGCTCCTGCTGTAGTATTTTTGAGAAAGGCTTTGAGTACAAACAAGTTGAAAATAGGCACAATCTGTCATAGTTTATGGCTTTTATGTGCCGATTCAGATTTGCTCGAAGGTCGCAAAGTTACTTGTGCCCACAATATTATTTGTGACGTAGAAAATGCAGGTGGTGAAGTTATCTATGAAAATGATGCTACTGCTGATTTAGTTATAGATGGCGATTTAATTTCTGGAAAGCATCCTGGTGTTGTAGATCGATTCATGGAAGTTTTTCTTAATGAAATTGAGCAGCAAGAAACTAAGCAGGAAGTAGCGGGAATAAGTCACTGATTTAAGTAGCAAGAGGATATAGCAATTTTAGTAGAGTTGTGATTTGACGAACCGCCAAGCACGCTAGGTTCGCTGATAAAATAGGGAAACTTAGAAATTCATTGATGCTATATCTGAAAAATTCTCTGACCCTTGAATGTTTTTCACCAATTCTCTAAAATACCATAGCATTCAAACCTGAAAACCTAGATTTAGTCTAGTTTTCTTAATTATATAGCTTGCTTCTGACCTTCAGCAAGTATGACGAATCGGTATTAGTTCTGGGAAAAAGCAATTTGAGGGCAGACAAAATCTATTCTTTTTCTGAAAAATCAATCATTCAAGATTTGAGCAAATTTATCGTTAGATTTCTTGACAGCTAGTATCGGGAGTTCGCTTCAATATGGCATTACAAAAATAATTTTTAAATTCCATTAGCTGTCAGAATATGGAAACTTCTATAAACTCAAATACTTGAAATTGAAAACTACAGACAATTATCCTGGAGGTAATCTTAATGGAGCGCATAAGTTTTTCATTTGCAGATACGATCGCAGGTTATATCACCCACTTTGACCGCAACGAAAAATCCTTTGGGATCGAGACATCAGATGGACGAAAATTCCAAGCGTATCTGACACCAAGTGCTTACGGTCGAATTAGCCAAAACTTAGAAGAACCTTACCTTGATGGTACTGCTCGCTTTGGTGAGTTGCTCGCTCCGGGTCAGCATGTATTTGCCTATGGAATTTTCTATCCTCAAGGAGAAGATTATAAGTTTGAAGTCAAATATATTGTCTTTCCTGGCGATGCACCAAACAAATATCGGCATGAAGAACCAGAGTGGTGGGTAAAGCAAATAAATTCAATTGCTGATTCTTATTTGAAATGGCAGTTTGGCTATCCAGAAAAACCGATTGATTATCGAGAATATCGTACTTACCTGAACTTGGCTGGTACGAAAAAGCGTGACGATTTCTTACAAGAAACTGACACGATTTCCCGCTTGGTGTATGGTTTTGCTTCGGCATATCTGTTGACTGGAGAAGACCGCTTTCTAGAAGGTGCAGAAAAAGGTACTGAATACCTGCGTCAGCACATGCGGTTTTACGACCATGATGAAGACCTAATTTACTGGTATCACGGAATCCAGGTAACAGGTAACAGGGAGCAGAAACTATTAACTTCTGAATTTGGCGATGACTATGATGCCATCCCAGCCTACGAACAGATTTATGCTCTAGCCGGGCCTATCCAAACTTATCGAATAACTGGCGACCCACGCATCTTAAAAGATGCTCAGATGACCATCGATTTGTTTGACCGCTTTTTCTTAGACAAACAAGGCGTTGGTTATTTCTCCCATATCGACCCCATCGGACTAGACCCTCGTGCAGAATCTTTGGGGCCGAACCGCGCCCGCAAAAACTGGAACTCTGTCGGGGATCACGCTCCAGCTTACTTAATTAACTTGTGGCTGGCGACTGGCGAACAGAAATACGCTGATATGTTGGAGTATACTTTTGACACGATCGCTAAATATTTCCCCGACTACGACAACAGTCCATTTGTACAAGAGCGGTTCTACGAAGATTGGAGCCACGACACCACCTATGGATGGCAGCAAAACCGGGCGGTAGTAGGTCATAACCTGAAAATTGCTTGGAATTTGATGCGGATGCAAAGCCTCAAACCGAAAGCAGAATACGTGGCTTTGGCGCAAAAAATCGCCGGACTCATGCCCGATGCCGGAAGCGATCGCCAGCGCGGTGGCTGGTACGATGTTGTAGAGCGTACACTCGGCCCCGGAGAAGAAAATTACCGCTTTGTCTGGCACGACCGCAAAGCTTGGTGGCAACAAGAGCAAGCTATTTTGGCTTACTTGATTCTGCACGGTGTAGAAAAACAACCAGAAGACCTGCGTCATGCTAGAGAAGCAGCAGCTTTCTACAATGCCTTCTTCCTCGACCATGATGACGGTGGCGTTTACTTCAACGTCCTGGCAAACGGTTTGCCATATTTGATGGGTAACGAGCGGTTTAAAGGCAGCCACTCTATGAGCGGTTATCACTCAACCGAGTTGTGCTATCTGTCGGCTGTTTATACCAACTTGTTGATTACCAAGCAACCGATGGACTTTTACTTTAAGCCGCAACCGGGAGCGTTTAAAGATAACATTCTGCGGGTGCAGCCAGATATTTTACCACCTGGTAGCGTGCGGATTGGTCAAGTATGGGTAAACGAGCAAGAGTATACCAATTTTGATGCAAATGCTTTAACAGTCAAGCTTCCCGATACACAAGAGCAAGTGAAAGTTAAAGTGCAAATTGTGCCGAATTAGTAGACCTACAGCAATCTTATTTTCTCTTTCCTTTGCGTTCTTTGCGCTCTTTGCGGTGCGTTAAAAAAGTATTACGCTCACAACTTAAATAACTGTGTTGCATAAATATTTTTTTGCCTCACCTAAAGGCGAGGCAGTGCGGTAAATGGGTTCCTCAACATCAAGAGCGACTGCCATCGCCAAGAAATTTAGCGGTTAATCAAGGGGTAATCTTTAAACGAACCGCAAAGAACACAAAGGGCACAAAGAAATAAGAGTTTGAAAGAGTTTTTGCGTAAATCTTGCCCATACTACCCATGAAATACCGCCAGCCATATGAAAATCAAGATTGAAACGCTGCAAGTAACACTGTTAGAAACTGCCCCAGAGGAAATCGCTGTGAATGAACTGCCAGAAGTAACGGTGGTCGAAATAGCCGAAGATATAGATACTAATACCGCTCCCCTAATTCAAGAGCAGATTTTGCCACTAGCCCAAGCTGGAATCAGGATGATCCTGGAAATGACTAAGGTGCGCTACATGTCCAGCGCTGGCTTAAGGATGCTGCTGTCCCTCTATCGGCAAATCTCTGCTAAAGGCGGACAGATTATTTTGGTGGGGCTTTCTGAAGATATTCGAGACACAATGTCTATCACCGGATTTCTTGACTTTTTTAAAACTAGCGATACCCTCGAACAAGCCCTAGAAGCTCTCAAAGTCCAAGTTCAGGTTACACGCACCTAGCCATATAGGAAGAAAGAAGAAAGATAATGGATAGAATTGACATTCATCCCACCCATAGTTATGGGGACTTCAAATTACGTCCTGGCAAAGCGATACCTTTTGGAGCAACTTTAGTACCAGGGGGTGTTAATTTTTCTATCTTTTCACGACATGCCAAATCTTGTACTTTAGTGCTGTTCAAAAAGCACTCTTCGGAACCAATGGCGGAAATTCCGTTTCCGGAAGAGTTCCGCATTGGCAATGTCTTTAGTATGGTCGTATTTGACTTGGATTACGAAAATCTCGAATACGGCTATCGCATGGACGGGCCTTTCAACCCGAAAGAAGGTCATTGGTTTGACCCTACCAAAGTTCTCTTAGATCCTTACGCCAAAATTATTGGTGGTAGAGATATTTGGGGAGAAAAGCCTGATTGGTACAACATGTATCATCACCGAGCTCGTCTAGCATTCGATGACTTTGACTGGGAATCGGATCGTCCTTTAGAAATCCCCCCAGAAGATTTGATTGTTTACGAGATGCATGTCCGCAGCTTTACCCGCCATCCTTCATCTGGAGTGAAGCATCCAGGGACATTTGCAGCTATCCGCGACAAAATTCCTTATCTGAAAGAATTGGGCGTTAACTCTATTGAGTTGATGCCCATTTATGAGTTTGACGAATTTGAAAACAGTCGTCCTAATCCCCAAACCGGCGAACTGTTGCTGAATTATTGGGGTTACAGTACCGTCGGTTTCTTTGCGCCCAAGGCTGGCTATGCGGCCACAGGCAAATTTGGGATGCAAATCGATGAACTTAAGACGCTGATCAAACTCCTACACAGAAACGGCATCGAGGTAATTCTAGACGTTGTCTTTAACCATACGGCAGAGGGCAATGAGTACGGCCCGACTATTTCTTTTCGTGGGGTTGACAACAAGACATATTACATGCTCACGCCAGATGGCTACTACTTTAATTTCAGTGGTACTGGCAACACCCTCAACTGCAATAACCCCATCGTTCGCAATATGGTACTCGACTGTCTGCGCTATTGGGCAGCAGAGTATCACATTGATGGCTTCCGCTTCGATTTGGCGGCAATTCTGGGACGCGATCCTTGGGGTGCGCCGCTGGCAAACCCGCCGCTGCTGGAAACTCTCGCTTTCGACCCCATTCTGGCTAAATGCAAACTGATTGCTGAAGCTTGGGATGCAGGCGGTCTTTATCAAGTTGGTTCTTTTCCAGCCTTTGGGCGTTGGGCAGAGTGGAATGGTAAGTACCGCGATACAATTCGCAAATTCCTCAAAGGCGAGCCTGGGATAATTGGGGATATGGCACAGCGATTACAGGGTTCGCCGGATCTCTATGCTGGGGCAGGACGAGGGCCAGCAACTTCAATTAATTTTATTACTTGCCATGATGGTTTTACGTTGATGGATTTGGTTTCCTATGACGGGAAGCACAACGAAGCCAACGGTGAAAACAACAACGATGGCACTAATGATAACGATAGCTGGAACTGTGGCTGGGAAGGCCCGACTGATAACCCAGATATTAACGCCTTGCGCCATCGACAAATTAAAAATGCGATCGCGATGTTGTTTGTCAGCCAAGGTGTGCCGATGATCCTCATGGGCGATGAGGTCGGACGCACGCAATATGGTAATAACAATACCTATTGCCATGACAACGAACTCAACTGGCTAGATTGGAAGTTGTTAGAAACCAATGCCGATTTGTTTAAGTTTTTTAAACATTGCATTGCTTTTCGTAACGCCCACCCCGTACTTAGAAACAAGTATCACTATCGAAATGTCGATTATGTCGGCAGTGGTTATGCTGACATCACTTGGCATGGAACCCAAGCATGGAGCGCTGACTGGTCTGATTCCAGCCGCGTCCTCGCTTTTATGCTTTGTGGGAAACACGCCAAAGAAGGAACGGTAAACGATAACTACATCTACGTGGCGATGAACATGCATTGGGACAGTCACTGGTTTGACATTCCAGGACTTCCCCCAGGAATGCAGTGGCACGTCTTTGCTAACACTGGTGCTACTCCAGCAGACCAAAGTTGGGAACCTGGAACAGAACCAGTACTAGAAAATCAGCACAGTTTATTTATTGCAGGTCGCTCTGTGGTCATATTAGTGGGAAAGTAGAATAAGGATGAAGTAGAGCTGAAGACGGGTGCAAGGTTTTGTGCCCCTTCACACTTCGTCTTTGTTTTGTGCGTGCATCTTAATTACGAATTACTAATATGTCCAAAATTATCTCTATCCACTCATTCCGGGGGGGAACTGGGAAATCAAATCTAACTGCTAATTTGGCTGCTGCTATTGCTCGTTATGGGCATCGAGTTGGCATTGTTGATACTGACATTCAATCACCAGGAATTCATGTCGTTTTCGGTTTCGATGAGGATAAGATGGATTTGTGCTTGAATGATTACTTATGGGGTCGCTGTCAAATTGAAGAGACCGCCTATGATGTCACTTATGCTTTGCAGGATGTAGCCAAGAAAAATAGCGCTATTTATCTGATTCCTTCTTCTATTAATCTTGGTGAAATTACTAAAGTTATCCGAGAAGGATACGATGTAGGCTTGTTACATGACGGTTTTCAAGAATTAATCGATAAGCTAAATTTAGACTACTTATTTATCGATACCCATCCGGGGCTTAATGAAGAGACTCTACTATCAATCACTATTTCTGATACTTTAATCATTATTTTACGCCCAGATCGTCAAGATTTTCAAGGTACTGCTGTAACTGTCGATATAGCTCGTCAATTAGAAGTGCCGGAGCTATTATTAGTTGTTAATAAAGCACTATCGAATTTAGATTTTACTGCTTTACATCAACAGATGGAAACTTCTTACAACGCTTCAGTAGCAGGCATTCTTCCTCTTTGTGAAGAAGTAGCTGAACTAGCCAGTAGTGATATTTTCTGCTTACGCTATCCTAACCATCATTTGAGCAAAATAGTAGAAGCGATCGCCAAACAAATCATCAAATAAAAAATTGTAAATACTAATCTGGGACAAACAGTTATGAACAAATTTAATTTTCTAGCTGTCGCCTTTTTCATTACAGGAATAATTAGTCCCATTGCAGATCGTGCTGAGGTTATTGGCGATAGAAGTTTAAACAATCCTAATACTCAACAGACCACGACAAGTATTTCTATCGCTCAAAATAGTAGGGAGGGTAGGAATCCTACTCCTGGTACTGGTAACAGGAGACAGGAAAATAGATTCCGGAGAATAAACAATAATTTATTTAATACCCCACCAATACCCAATACTTCTCAACTACAAACAACCAGAGGTGCAGTAGCTGACCAAGAACAAGACTGGAAAAAGGACTATGAAGATTACATAAAAACAAGTTTTTCCAACCCTTTAATGTCATCTAAAGCTATTAGCGAAACCTTAAGTACAATTGAAAAAAAAACTGGAAAAAAATCTGCTGTTGTCTATCTAATACCGAAACCAAAACAGCTAGAAATTATATTAGTTACTTCTAGAAATAAGCCTGTTTCCAAAAGTATACAAGCAGCTAATAGAGATGCTTTGCTCAAAATAAGTCAACAATTTAAAACTGAAATTAGCGACCTGAGAAGAGTTGATACCACTAGCTACTTGGCTTCTGCACAACAACTTTATCAGTGGTTGATTGCTCCGATTGAAAAAGAGCTGAAAGCTGAAAATATAGACACTTTAGTTTTTTGTGTCGGTGTTGGCTTGCGCTCTGTGCCATTTGCAGCATTACATGATGGCAAGAAATTTCTGGTAGAAAATTACAGTATCAGTTTGATTCCTGCCTTCAGTTTGACAGATACTCGTTACACTGATATCCGCGACTTTTCAGTATTAGCGATGGGAGCATCCCAATTCAAAGACCTCGCACCTCTGCCTGCTGTACCTATAGAGTTATCTACAATTGTTCGGGATAAAGGGGGAACGAGCTTCCTCAACGATAAATTTACTTTAGAGAACTTGCGATCGCAACGCCAACAACAATCGTACAAAATTATTCACCTAGCAACTCACGGAGTCTTCCAACCAGGTGCAGTTAATAATTCCTACATTCAATTGTGGAATACCAAGTTACACTTAAACCAGTTACGACAGTTGCAATTAAATAATCCTCCTGTAGACTTGTTAGTACTGAGTGCTTGTAAAACTGCCTTGGGAGACGAGCAAGCAGAATTAGGTTTTTCTGGGTTGGCGCTGGAAGCAGGAGTTAAGTCAGCAATGGGTAGTCTTTGGAATGTGAGTGATGCAGGGACTTTAGTACTGATGACGGAATTTTATCAGTACTTGAAAACATCACCCGTGAAAGCAGAAGCCCTAAGACAGACACAAATCAGAATGCTTAAAGGGCAAATAAAGATTGAGCAAGGGCAATTGCGCCAAACAGGGTTAAGAACAGGAACGCCTTTACCGCCAGAACTATCACAACTTGGAGATTTAGATTTATCCCATCCTTACTATTGGGCAGGTTTTACAATGATTGGCAGCCCTTGGTAAGCTGTTGTGCTTTTAGTTTGCATTTTGAGGCAGCAGAGGGGCAGAGGGGCAGCTTTCAAGGGTAGGGGTTTAAGAAAGAAGTAGAAAAGCAGGTAAAATACACTACTGTTGTTATACCGCAAGGCCTTTGAAGTATATCACCTATGTCTTTGTTGATAGTTATGAGTACTTGTTTACCGCCTTCTCGTTCTCCCAGACTTGCAGCTGTTACCAAGATACGCAATACTAATCCCAAAGTATCGACACTAAGAAATCGTTTACGACCTTTAATTTTTTTACCTGCATCATAACCAACCGATTGATGTGCCATCGCTGCACTCTTCACACTTTGGCTATCAATTATTGCTTCCGATGGACTCTTGTAACGTTGAATTTCAATTCTCATCCATTCTCGGAGACTGTCATGAATTTTCAACCATGTTCCGTCTTGCCGCCAGTTGCGAAAATATGTGTACACCGTCTGCCAAGCCGGAAAGTCCCCAGACAATGCTCGCCATCGAACTCCCTCCACCAAAATATAGAAAATCGCGTTCCGGATTTCCCACATATCGACTTCACGCTTGCGACCACCTCTTTTAGCTTCTGGAATCATGTCACTGAGCAATTCATATTGGTCGCGGGTGAGATTGCTGGGGTATGCTTTACTCATCTCGCTCTTTCGGTGCTGTTTACTATCTATTCACAGCCTATACTGAGAGAGCTTTTTTACAACTTTCCCGACTTTTCAAACAGCCTCTAAGGGCGAACGGCCGTTCGCCCCTACCCGTGTACCTCATTTACCTGAAAAACGCTGTAAGAAATTACTAAGTTACTACGATGACTCATTCATAATATTATTTAGTAACTCCTGAACTCTTTGATAATACATCTCTTTTTCTTGTTCAGCCGTTGCTAATTGTGCTTTTTTGATTAAATGATTGAAAGTGTCTTTGGTAGTAAGGTCAAATAAACCTTTCTTGCCTTTATCTTGATTTAAGAAACCAACGTAACTGTTATCATCAGGAGGTAAATTTTGTAATAGATTTAAAAATATCACAGATTTATATTTTTTATCCCATTCTTTAAAAGGGAAAGTTTTTATTTCATTTAAGAGTTCCGTTGCTTGTGCTTCTGCAACTGTTCTATCTTTCCAAACACTTAAACAGTAAAAATTTATGGCTCCTGGTGGCGATGCCATTACTAACCAATTGTCAGAAATCTTAGATTTCTTTAGCCAAACACACGATTTGCCTTGAGTGAAAAGTTTGTGTTTTGTAATGATGCATCCACTAGCACTATCATCATCATCAGCGACAAACACTTGCAGATGAATATCATTCTTGCCTTCTTGATACATATCTGCATACATATTTGCAACAACTTGACGTAATACCAATAACTCTTCGTCTTCGCTAACGTTAAAGATAATAATTTCATCTTCTGGTTGCTCTACATATCTGGCTAAAATTTCTAAAAGTTGAGATTTTATACTAGGGTATAATAGCTTCTTATATAGAAAATTTAACACCTATGCCTCCATTAGTCAGCTATCAGACTTTTTCCGCATAGCAATTTCAACATTGATATTCAATGCTAAATGCTATGCTTCAATTTTTGATAATTTTTATCGAAGCTTTGTAATTTATGAGCAATCTTAGCCTTAGTAAAATCAGAAAACTAAGTCCAGTTATGTTCGCATCAGTATTATATTTTTTATAAACTGAGCATCTCAATCGTTTTTAGTCAAGGATGTCTGCTTATTTATTATGAAATTAAATTAGCATTTAATAAAATTAAACAAATCTGTCAGGAGAATAGCTTTAATGAGAAGAATCTCTATCTTTAAGATATAAAATAATGAATATTTTAAATAATAGGCATATTGTCAACCCCCTAGAGTCACGATTGCTCGTGATTTTGCTAAAAAACTTAATGAACTGTACGCTAGCGAGTCTCAGCCTATTATTTTTTTAGAAAAAAAATCCATAAATTAATTTGGCAATGTCTCTGACGCTTCTTTTTTAGCCTACTAATCTAGCAAATTAGTTTTATTTAGCAGTAGCTCAGGCAAGAATGCTTGAGCCTTTTTGGCAATTTAACTCGCGGATACAAGTTGCATTATCATCTTTTAGGTAATTCCCGATCTTTTTGAGCAAAAATTAATTGACAAGTGGGCAGAAGCTTTTGAAAAGTTATTTAGAGAGCGTCAAAATCAACCAGGTGGACTAGCTCCTCGTGAAGCTGCCCGTTATTATCTGACATGACCTTGGATTTGGCCATTGGTAAAGAGATACCATAAAACTTTAAAGGTAGTTTTACCTTAAAGATAATTTCTAAGGAGTGCTTTACGGCTAATTCTCACTTTCTCGAACTTCCAAATTATTATGACTTAGCTATCAATTGTTTACATATCTTTTTATAACATTTTCCTAATTTCCTTCCTAAAAGCTGTCTTTTATGCAATGATAGGAGGTGAGAGTTAATTCGGTTAACAGTGTTTGTTTTTAGTATTGACAGGTTTTTTGTTCTTGGTATTTACAAACTTTTCTCCGAAATCTAAATCTCTACACATTTACAATTTCGGAGACAATCTATGTCAGTTTATGTAGGCAATCTTTCTTACGAAGTTACAGAAGAGACTTTGAATGCTGTGTTTGCAGAATATGGTTCTGTAAAGCGTGTTCAGTTACCTACCGACCGTGAAACAGGTCGTTTACGCGGCTTTGGTTTTGTAGAAATGGGTACAGATGCTGAAGAAGCAGCGGCCATTGATGCACTCGATGGTGCAGAGTGGATGGGACGCGATCTGAAAGTGAATAAGGCTAAACCCAGGGAAGAAAGAGGCTCGTTTGGTGGTAATCGGGGAGGATACGGCGGCTCTCAGAACCGATACTAAGCTTCATAAATTTAGCTCTTTGAGCTAATTTATTTACCTAGCAAATTAATTTTATGTAGCAATGGCTCAGGCAAGAATGCTTGAGCCTTTTTGGTATTTGAACTGCAGGGTAAGCTCATCTAATTGAGTACAGGGTGAGCTTGACAAATTAAGTAAGATACCCCTCTTCTGTCACTTTCCGGAATAAGCAAGTAGTTCAGGAGCTAAATCATCCAGAAGCATAATAGGGTTTAAATTGATTCATTGCGGCAATTAAATGATTGAATCCCAGTAACAAATGTGAATTAGGGAAAATACTTAACCAAGGATAAATTAACCAAAATAGTAAAAGTGGTTGGATAATGAGACGCAGATTATTTAAAGCATTCTTCCATCCAGATTCATGGTTCCATTGCGGATGGTTAGAAAAATCAACATCACTCAGATCTTGTGCCTCAGTCTCAAGTTGACGAGATTGATTTAAGCCTAATAAGACGGAAGAATTTAAACTAATCATCGTGTAAACACAAAAAATAATCTCCCACCACCTCTCAATATGTTGAAAATTGGTGAAACGGTAATCTGTCCAGCCTAGCTCTTGTTTACACTGTCGAAATCCATATTCTACCCAGGTTCTTAA
>NZ_JAECZA010000071.1 GCF_016056275.1 Dendronalium phyllosphericum CENA369
TGCGGTAATAGTTGTATACCGTTGAACTTGGTGGGAAATCGCCTGGAAGCATATTCCATTGACATCCCGTTTTCAAATGATAATAGATAGCATTGCATATTTCACGCATATCTGTTGTACGTGGATGGCCTCCCTCTTTAGCTGGTGGAATTAAGGGAGACAGGATTTCCCACTCCATATTAGTTAAGTCTGTGGGGTAAAACTTTCGCGCCATGAGTAACTATGTAAATACACTGTCTACAAGGTATCTTATACTTGCCGTAACCTCTTTTTCCTCACTTTTAGATTTACTTTATAAATAGCCTCTAAATACTATTATGCCATTTAGGAATTTTGATTTAATCTCGACTTTAAATTAGGAGATTAAAATCTTAAAGTAATTTTAGATTTTGAATTATTTTATCTAGAATCTCAAATCTCAAATTTTCTCAACTATGAATCTCACCATCAGGCATAATCGCACCAGCTAAGTTAGCACCAATCAGTTTTACTAGTAAGCGTTCGCCAGAGCGAATCCTTGCTCCTGTTAAATCAGCACCGCGCAAATCAGCGCCACTAAGATCCGCACCAATCAAGTTAGCAGAGCGTAAATTTGCTTCTCTCAAATCAGCTAAAAGTAAGTTGGCTCTAAACAAATTAGCTTCCGATAAATTCGCGCCTCTCAGATTAACTTTGTGCATAAAAGTATCACTGAGATCGGCTCCGCTCAAATTAGCATAACTCAAATTTCTGCCAGATAAATCTTTATTACTCAAGTTTGCTCGACTGAAGTCTTTGCCGCTCAAATCAGAACTTTGCTTTGGTGGTTGAGAGGTTTGCGGGTGAGAAGTTTTTGGAGATGATTTTTTCTGTTGAGTTGGTGGATAATTATAGATAGTTTGATGCTTACCATTAAAAGACCGCAATTTATCACGAGCTTCATTAATTGCTTGCAATTTTTCTTGGGCTTTCTTTTGTAAGCGGAGATTGTCTTTAGGAATGCGATCGGGATGCCATACAAAGACCAAATCTTTGTAAGCCTGGTTTACTTCTTCAAGCGTTGCCCCAGGTTCTATTTCTAAGACTCTATAATACCGCTCCAGCTCTCTCATAAGGTGTTTTAGTGGACAACCAAATTAATTATGATTAATGCAACCCTCTATCGGCTTATTCCTTGAGAAAATGTTTTTTTGGCAATGAAATATAGTTTGCAAGTTTTTAGTATTTTAAACTCAGATAACACTGTGCGGTTCGGTAGCAGTTAATTGCATAGTAAATTTGCAAGAAGTAAAATTGACATCCGAATATTATATAAGCGTAGCGCAGCGAACTAAGTCCATCAATAACTCTTTTGTAGGCATACCTAAAAATTCTCTCCTTTCTTGATATACACCAAAACGCTACCGCGATATCAGGATTCACATGAAGTTCTGTGTCAATGTAGGTTAGTTATTGCTAAATTATGCTCGTTTTCTCAAATAAATCTGGATTTTAAGCAACAAATTGAGGTAGTAGCTACTAACCACTCAAAATAATTAAATACGCAACTTCGATGTGAAATAGCTTATCCTTATCTACCCATTTCTCTATTTCTCCATCGATTCATAGCTCTTAAATATGCCGCAACAGGAATTTGATAAACTTCAATAAAAATCCAAATAATAATTGATAAATGCGACAAAAAAGTTAATAACGTCCAGATATATGGCATCCAAGTAATAGGAGCATTAAGAGTAGGAGGAAAATAGTAAGCTACTATGCCAATTAAGGTGGTAGGAAAAATTACAAACGCAATTGCTGCTAACCCATAGCCCCAACCTAATTCCATACCTTCTAACTGAGCTTCAGTCCAATTAAAGCCATTCCAACGCCAAATGAGGGGAGGTTGCCGAGAAGGCATCTTGATTTGCTGTTGTTCGAGGTTGACAGTAAAAATTTCATGGCAGAAGTCACAAGCCATAGCCTCCATCAATGGCATGTGATAAATCTTACCTATCCGACAAACGGGGCAAGGATAAACTCCTTGGGAGTCAAAAGAAGTGGTTAAGATTTTAGAACTGGGCATAATAAAACTAAATATTGCTCAACAAGCGATCGCGTCAATACAGAATTAGTTCGCTAAGGGTATAGGAGAATAGGGGTGTAGGGAAATCTTCTCTGAAATACCCTCACACCCCTTGTTTTGAGTTGTACTGAGTCTATCGCTTTTTTTCAAGGTTGTGCGGGTCTTGACGCTACCAACTGCTTCTGTTATTGTGACCATAATAGAGATGTACATGAAATTTTTAGTTGAACGTCCCAAATAATGTTCATAAGCAGCTACTACTTTTATTTTTGGTTTAAGGCGGTTCACCGGGAGTGAATTAAGTTTCCAGATGGAAACCGCCCGGTGAACCGCAGAGCAAACTCTGCGGTTTTTGTTTTTTAAGGAGCAAAATTTCATCTCATGACCTATTTCATTAGCTGGTTTTATGGCTTTTACTTTTGGCCCAGAGCAAGTTCCGGGTAAATAGCGTCATGCTGATGAATCAGAACGCGCCCGGAACTCAAACGCTCCGGGCTTTTTTGTGGCGCTGGAGACTGGGGAGTAGAGGAGATGAGGGGGATGAGGGAGATGAGGGAGCAGGGGCATGAGGGAGCAGGGGGACAAGGGGACAAGGGAGACAAGGAAGAAATAACAGCTACTCCTACTTACTGCCTACTGACAACTGACAGACGCGATTAATCGCGTCTCTACGTTTTGTACAGACGCGATTAATCGCGTCTCTATGACAACTAACTAATTAAGGAAAACTAAACCATGATTAACGCCAAACTTGCCACACAATTACATTCTAGCCATCAGACAATCGTTAAACTCTCACAAACAGCTGCCTTCGGCGGCAAAGAAGTGATAATTATCGGTGGCCCCTGCGCGGTTGAAAGCTTAGAACAAATGGAAATAGTTGCTCAAAAACTATCTGCTGCGCCCGTACAGGCATTACGTGGCGGTGTTTACAAACCCCGTACCTCTCCCTACGCTTTCCAAGGAATGGGAGAAGAAGGATTGGCAGTTTTAGCCAAGGTGCGATCGCGTTACAATATCCCAGTCATTACCGAAGTTATGTCAATTTCCCAAATTGAAGTAGTCGCCGCCCATGCTGATATGCTTCAAATTGGGAGCCGCAATATGCAAAACTTTGACTTGCTGAAAGCCTTGGGACAAGCTGGTAAGCCAATACTACTCAAGCGAGGTTTAGCAGCGACAATTGAAGAATTCGTTATGGCAGCTGAATATATCTTAAGTCACGGTAATCCTGATGTGGTGCTATGCGAACGGGGTATCCGCAGCTTCGATAATTACACCCGTAATGTCCTAGATTTAGGAGCAGTAGTAGCTCTCAAACAAATAACTCACTTGCCCGTGATTGTAGATCCTTCCCATGCCGTAGGTAAACGGGAACTAGTAGCACCTTTGGCAAAAGCTGCTGTTGCTTGTGGGGCAGATGGTTTAATTATTGAGTGTCACCCAGAACCAGAAAAATCTGTGTCAGATGCGCGTCAAGCGCTTTCTTTAGACGATATGGTAAGTTTGGTTGATAGCTTAAAGCCTGTAGCTGTCGCTGTAGGGCGGAGTATATCGCAAGCAACAGGGGTAGGTTTCAAATCTGCCCCTATTTGTTGTGCGGCTTAAAATTTCACCGCACCAGAATCTCGAACTGGTGCGGTATTTCTGAATTTGTTGGAATCAAACCGAATATCAGTATAATCTGGCAACTTCATCTACTTGAATTTTCCTCGATTTCATTTACACTATCATCGTTTTTCACTAGAATCAGCAAACACAGACAACTAGCAGCCAGCTTTATAAGACTCAAAGCTTCACTTTTTAATACAATAAAAGCCCCCAATCCCATCAACACAAAAGGTATAAGGTTATTACCGTAGCGAGTCAAAATATCAGCTATTATTTTTTGGTGGCTTAACTTGTATGCACCATAGCACCAAACTCCTAATAAAATTAAGAATAAGCTGATAATGACTAAAAAACTGCCTAAGTCGCTACTAGCAAATAATGGCATGTAGACGCTAACATTATCGCTACCATTGGCAATTGTTACTGCTGCTACGCTGTAAGTCTGAGGCGAGAAAAAACTACTAATTGATGAAGCTTCAGGTTGTGTTGTTTCTGCAATCACTTCCTTTGATAAATCTTCTTCTCGATTCACTAAGTTGTTAAGACCGATTGCAATTGGCAGCAAACCGAGTAAGCCAATCCAGTTTTGCGGTATGATTAGTCTCCCAAAAAAACCAGGTAAACTGATAATTATTAGTATTGTGAAACCTAGATATTGACCAACAACAATATGCCGAGGGCGAAAGAAAGCATTTATTTGAGAAAAAAATAGTAATAGAATGACAATATCATCAAAGTTGGTGGCACTAAATGCAACTAATCCTGTGCCAATAGCACTGATTAACCCATTCATATTTTTAGGGTAAATAACCGTAAATAAAACATAAATACTAAAGCTGCTGACTACAAGGTAAACACCCTAAATTAGGATTTGGTCAATATGTCTGATTAATCTTTATAATTCTAGAAATTACAAAGATTAACCATTTGAAAATTTCATGTATTTTTCTATTTGTCTTAGTAGTTAAATAATTAATTTTTTACCACTAAGATACGAAATGAAAATCCAGAATAGGGGAAATATTTCCGGTATTTTTACTCACCTGAAAAAGTTAATCCTAAGTTAGCTCGCTTTGAAACAATACAACTCATCCCGACTTGGAATTACTTACTAATCAATAGACTAACTCCCAAAACCGGGAATTAAACGCTTGAGGGCACGACCAGCAACGTCACTATAGCGCAGTTCGCCACACAGTATCTTACCCATAATTTGGGCCCCAGAAGGACGTTTCACACCAACTTTATAGCCAATACCAGGAAAGCGATAGAATGCTCCAGCTATTTTTTGTGCCCAGGCCATATCACTACCCCATTGTTCGTTAATGGCTTGGCTGTATTGTTCTAAAGCGTTGATATTACCAGAAAGCGCGCGATCGATAAATTCTGCTGCCAGCAAGCCAGTAAAAATTGAGGGGCGAATGCCTTCTGCGGTCATAGGATCGACTACGCAAGCGGCTTCTCCAGCCAAAACAGCATTTTGAGTATGTAACTTTTGAATACCATCCCAAATACACAGGGGATGACCATATTGCTTGCTAATTTTGATATCTACATTAAATGATTTAGCATACTCATCCAAAATCTTTTTAAAATCCTGGGGTTCACCACCAATGAACGTCCCCACACCAATTGAATAACCATCAGCTTTAGGGAAGTTCCAGATGTAGCCGTTTTTAACCAAGCCAAACTCGAAATGAATTGTAGATTTGTTTTCTACTACCGCTGGAACCTCTGCTTCCAAAGCTCCTGCTAGGCGACGTTTACGTTGTTTGAAGCCCAACCACTTTGCCATTGGGCCTTTAGCACCATCAGCAGCAATCAAATAGCGACCTGTAACTGAACCATTGGCTGTGTTTACTTGCCAATAATCGCTTTTAAACTCAATTCCTGTAACTTCCGTATTATCGCGTAGTTCCGCTCCTTGCTTCTGCGCTTGCTGCACAAGGAAATGGTCAAAAACATCTCGCCGTACCATCCAAACTGGGTCTTTAGTTTCGATTTTTGCTTCCACAGGGTCGCCCAATTTCCAGGTGAAGCGCAGGGAGTCTGCCTTCACAGAAATAGCTGGGCTAAAATCAAAATCAAACCATTGAGCGATCGCTGGTGACACACCACCACCACATGGTTTATATCTTGGTAGGGATTCTTTTTCCAAAACTAATACTGAGCGACCCTTCTTAGCTAAGTGATATGCTGCTGTTCCACCAGCTGGGCCAGCACCGACGATGATGATGTCATACATTGCTGAATATTTGCTCCTCAATCTAATTGATTTTTGAGTGTATCTTGTACTCTACACGGATAAGACTGACGCGATGATACGAAAAACCAAAGATTTGGATAAGGGATACAAGGGTACTACATAGGAAAAATCTTTATACTTGCACGCGCTTACCCCTAAGCCCAATAAACTTGCTGCGTAATACCAATTCTCTAAAATCCAGCAACAGATTCAAATCCTGAAACTCCTACTGAATCTGACTTTTTTAATTACGAATTGGTATAAGTTCTATACTTGTAGCGATTACACATTTTTTGCTAATTATTCAGCAACGTTTATCAATTTTTAGTAAAGACTAAAAAAGGATGAAATCAAGTGTGAAAGCTGAATAATTTATACTTCCACACTTGATTTTTCATCCTTCAACCTTTAGACAGTTGTGATATCTTTTTCTTTTTCTGCTAATAGTTCATCTATTCTGGCAGTGTACTTGTTTGTCAGTTTTTGCAACTTGTCTTGTTGGTCTTTCGATTCATCTTCAGAGATTTCAGAGGCTTTCTCTTGTTTGCGAATCGTATCTAAAGCATCGCGGCGGATGTTGCGAATAGCAACACGACCTTCTTCAGCATACTTCGCAGCGATTTTGACTAGTTCTTTACGGCGATCGCTTGTTAGGGGCGGAATGTTTAACCGAATTACAGAACCGTCATTACTGGGCGTTAAACCCACATCTGAAAGGGAAATCGCCTTCTCGACTATATTTAAACTGCTGCGATCGTAGGGTTGAATCAAAATCGTTGTGGCATCCGGCGTGGTGATATTTGCCAACGATTTCAAAGGTGTGGGCGAACCGTAGTAGTCCACCTGTACTTTATCTAGTAAATTCGCATTGGCGCGACCAGTGCGAATCGTGTTAAAAGCCCGTTGAGTTGAATCAACGGTTTTTTGCATCGTACTCTCAGCTTCAGCTAATTTCACAAGAACCTCCCACAAGGGTGCCGATAGATTCTCCCATGACTGCACGGTGGATATTACCTCTCACCGTGAGGTCAAATACCAGAATTGGGATATTATTCTCTTTACATAAGGCAATCGCTGTACTATCCATCACCCGCAAATCTTTAGTCAGAACATGTGCGTAGGTGAGGCTGGTGTAGCGTTTGGCATCAGGATAGATATGGGGATCGGCATCGTATACTCCGTCTACCTTGGTGGCTTTAAAAATCACTTCCGCATCAATTTCTGCGGCTCTCAATGCCGCAGTTGTATCAGTAGTAAAGAAGGGATTTCCCGAACCAGCACCAAAAATTACCACCCGTCCTTTTTCTAGATGGCGGATGGCACGACGACGGATATACGGTTCCGCTAATTCTTGCATAGCGATCGCGGTTTGTACCCGCGTCTGTACCCCTATTCGCTCTAGCGAATCTTGTAGCGTCATGGCATTCATTACCGTGGCAATCATCCCTATGTAGTCAGCGGTTGCCCTGTCCATACCCGCCGACGCAGCTTTGACACCTCGAAAAATATTGCCGCCGCCAACGACGATGGCGATCTGAACGCCAGTGGCTACTACCTCTGCTACTTCTTGGCCTATCTCTTTGACCACTTCTGGGTCAATGCCATAGCCCATGTTGCCCATTAAGGCTTCACCGCTTAGTTTAAGTAAAACCCGTCGGTAATTCGTTCCCATGAAGTTACGCTTTATCAAAAAAGTTGCAATTGCCTCCAATTTAAGATAGCAGTACAGTGCCTATCTATGTCTAGTTCCGCCAGATTAATGAAGTTCCAACTGGTTCTGTTTCTGAAAGGTTAATAGCTTGATTTTTGAACAGACAGGCGATCGCATTTCTCAAATAATCCTCTTTTGTTGATGATGACTGTTGAGGATCGTTGTCAATTTGACCTTTGTAGCGCACTATACCATCACTATCGATTAAAAAAGCCATTGGTGTTTTACTAGCACCAAAACTACGAGTAACATCTTGGGTTGAATCCCATAAATAGGGAAAGTTTAATTGATAAAGTTGGGCAAAAGTTTTCATATTATCAAAGCTTTCCGTCGATACCTGAGTGGCATCGTTGCCGTTCATACCAATCAATGTAAAACCACTTGCCGCAAATTCCGCTTGAATATTTTTTAGCCTGTCTAGATATAAGCCGACATAAGGACAGTGGTTGCACATAAAAATAACGCCCACTGCACTGAATCTTTCTAGATAACGGCTGAGATGGTGTACCCGCTCGTCAATTCCTGGCAGTTCAAAATCTGGTGCGTAACTACCAACAGGAGTATAAACTGTTTCTAGTATAGTCATCTTCTTTGACCGCAAGGAACTAGGAAAAAACATTTAGGTGAAACTCAGTTTCACTTTTCAGGTGCAAACCAACTTTTAGCCGATGCTTGATACCCAACAATTTTATAGATCCCCTCGGCTCCCGTAAATTGTAAAACTACTGAATCTACTACCGTTGTTAAATCTGTTACACAATATAAAGTTCTCTGGGAATTTTCATAAATGCCCTATAATCTGCTACATTCCCCAACCTAGATTGTTATTACCCCTTTGTACTCAAGATATTTCAGATCGAAGGTATCAGCTTGTATTAGTGTAAAAAGCTTATCTGTAAAGGCTTTTCCATAAAATTGAATGTTTCAACAATTTCACGTAAATTTGTTTACGTGAGATGTAATAAAAATATCATGTTCTTTTAATAAAAATTACTTGTTGTCTTTGGAAAAATCAGTAATATAACGAAATGTGAAATATCATAAATAGAAGCAACATTAAAATTTAAAAAAGACATCACAGAAATTGGAAATAGTGCCAATACTCAAGTTTTTACTATGACAAGTTTTACTACTGCATTTACCTCAACAAAAACTTGGATTTGGCAAGGTTTCCCTATCTGCTACCAAACCCAAGGAACTGCTGGCCCGGCTGTGATTTTAGTACATGGCTTTGGGGCTTCATGGTGGCACTGGCGCAAAAATATACCGATGCTAGCGGAAAATTGCCGTGTTTATGCCATTGATTTAATTGGCTTTGGCGGTTCAGCCAAACCCGAACCAGGTGAAAAAATTGCCTACACGCTAGAAACTTGGGGACAGCAAGTAGCAGATTTTTGCCGCGAAGTGGTGGGTGAACCTGCTTTTTTAGTAGGAAATTCTATTGGCTGTATCGTAGCCATGCAAGCAGCAGTAAGTAACCCGGATATTGCCTTGGGAGTTGCTTTGCTTAACTGTTCTCTACGTTTATTGCACGATCGCAAACGGGCAACTCTACCTTGGTCGCGTCGTTTTGGAGCGCCCTTGCTACAGCGCCTATTATCTATTAAACCGATTGGCAGCTTCTTTTTCAATCAAGTTGCTAAACCGAAAACAGTACGAAAGATTTTGCTAAAAGCCTACGCTAATTCTGAAATAGTGACAGATGAGTTGGTAGACATTTTAACTGCACCAGCTAGCGATCCCGGTGCTGTAGCTGTATTCCTTGCCTTTACTGCCTATTCTACAGGGCCTTTACCTGAAGACCTTTTGCCAGTACTACCTTGTCCTGCCATTATTTTATGGGGAACAGCTGACCCTTGGGAACCAGTGGAGTTAGGTAGGGAGTTAGCCAACTTTCCCCAAGTACTCAAGTTTATTCCTTTAGAAGGCGTTGGTCACTGTCCTCAGGATGAAGCACCTGAAATAGTGAACCCCATCCTCAAAGATTGGATTCACAGTTCTGTAGAGTACTGAGTCAGTTGTCGTAGAGACGCGATTAATCGCGTCTGTACAAGAGTCAGTGGTCAGTTGTCAGAAGGCAGAAGGTAATCTTTCTTCCCCTGCTCCCCCTGCTTCCCTACTTCAACTACTCGTCTATTTGACCCACACGGCGGATATTTAGGATGTCACTCATTTTCTTAATTTGGATAAATACTTGTTCTAGTTGAGAGCGATCGCGTATATCTATTCCTAAGTCCATTAATGCTGGTTGACCAGTAGCAGTTTTTACCTGGGCATGACGGACGTTGATTCCTTGGTCGCTCAATCTTGACAAGATATCCTTTAAAACTCCCACGCGATCGAGTGCTTCAATTTGAATATCTACTGGGTAAGTGTGATGACAACCGTTATGTTCGGCTGCTGGATTCCACCTTACTGGTACTAGACGCTCGTACTCGACATTTTCCAGATTATGACAGCCTTGGCGATGAATAGAAATTCCTCTGCCGCGTGTGACTACACCAATAATTGGTTCGCCAGGAATCGGCGTACAACACCCAGCTAAATGATAAACCAATCCTTCTACGCCAATAATTGGGGAATCAGTTGAGCGGCAAGTAAATGGCGTTATGTCCCGCAAGGCTTTGGGTGTACTAGCTTCTTTCGGGAGAAATGGGGGTGTAATAGTAGCTGGCTGTTGTGCCTTGACTACATCTCGCCAGCGGTTTAACACTAAGTTCAGGGTCACTTCGCCATAACCCAAACCAGCAAGTAAATCTTCTACGCTGTGATAATTACACTTTTCGGAGACAGTTTGCATCGCTTCTGATTTCAACAGGCTATCAAAACCAGTTTTACCAAGTTCTTTTTCTAACAATTCCCGTCCGCGGGTGACATTTTCTTCGCGGCGCGATCGCTTGTACCATTGTTTAATTCGATACTTGGCTGCCGAAGTTCTGACGAAGTTTAACCAATCTAAACTCGGATGGCAGTTCTTTTGGGTCATCACCTCTACAATGTCGCCATTTTGCAACCGCGTAGACAGTGGAACCATCCGCCCATTTACCCGCGCCCCTGCACAGTGGTTGCCCACCTCTGTATGAATCCGATAAGCAAAATCTATGCTGGTAGAACCAGGACTCAAGGGTACAACATCCCCCTTAGGGGTGAAGACATAGACATCATCTTCAAATAGATTATCTTTGACGCTGTCGAGATACTCTTGAGCATCCTTGAGATCGCTTTGCCATTCCAGCAACTGCCGCAACCAAGTAAACTTTTCATCTGTTGCTGTCAGGCTACTGATAGAACTACCTGTTTCTTTGTACTTCCAATGAGCCGCAATTCCATACTCGGCAACGTGATGCATTTCTATTGTCCGGATTTGCACCTCCAAAGGACGACCTGTCAAACCGATTACCCCAGTATGCAAGGACTGGTAACGGTTGGGCTTTGGCAATCCAATGTAGTCTTTGAATCTACCAGGGATTGGGCGAAAAGCATCGTGAACTACCGCCAAAGCCCGATAACATTCCTCATTGGTCTGAACAATAATTCGTAGCGCTGCCAAATCGTAAATTTCATGAAATTCCTTTTGCTGCCGCTGCATTTTTTGATAAATGCTATAAAGGTGCTTGGGACGACCGCTGATATCTTGGCAGTGAATTCCGGCTTGCTGCAAACGTTCCCGCAAAATTTCTGTAGCTTTTGCCAATTTCTCTTCTCTAGCCGTCCGTTTTTCGGAAACATGCTGCTGCATTTGGCGGAAAGCTTCCGGTTCCAGATATTTAAAAGCCAAATCTTCGAGTTCCCACTTAATCCGCCAAATACCCAAGCGATTGGCTAGAGGTGCGAAGATATCTCGCGTTTCCTGGGCACTACGGCGGCGGCTGGCTTCTGACATATACTGCAAAGTTCGCATGTTATGCAAACGGTCTGCCAGTTTCACCACAATTACCCTGATGTCTTGCGCCATTGCTAAAAACATCCGCCGGAAGTTTTCGGCTTGGCTTTCTGTTTTGCTTTTAAAATTGATTTTAGAAAGTTTAGTGACACCTTCTACTAATTGCCGTACTTCTGGGCCAAAACGCTCTTCTATTTCTTCAATTGTGACATCTGTATCTTCAACTACATCATGGAGAAATCCAGCTGCTATCATAGCAGGACTGCCTCCTAAATCGCGTAGTAATCCAGCCACAGCAACAGGATGACTGATGTATAATTCTCCTGATTTGCGGTATTGACCCTGATGCAATTGGTAAGCGAATTCAAATGCCCTACCAATTAAAACCATATCGTTATGCCTTCGGTCGTCTGCCGCTGTGCTGTTATTTGCCGCCGACGACTCCTTCAAACATTTTTTTAACCATTCTGGCAGGGCAAGATCGATTGAGGAATTAATAGCTATGCTGCTCATACTATCGAAACTATTGGGGATCGGTGAATGGGTGGGATATGGAAACAACTGACAGCACTGCTGTTAGTAGATGCTGTTGCCCAGAGACGGGTAGAAAAAATAGTGTCGGGACGATTCCTTAAGACCTATAGTAATCATCCTGTGTGAGTTTAAAGGAGCATAATGCCGGAAGTTTGCTGATGGCAAATAAAGCCTCAAAGCATAATTTGAGGCTTGTGATTTTAATAAAAAACTGTGAAAGTTTATTTTAGAAGAAATATTTCTTGACATTAATACTATCTTAACTAGCACTGGATGTCTCTGAATCTTGAGAAATATCAGGCACTAGCAACCTTGCTAGAGGAATTACGCCTTGATGTCACCACTACCCAACTGAATACACCCGATGAACTGCGACAGCGGTTGGCTGCTTTGCAGCAAATGTATCAGCAGCAAATTGTGCCTTTGACTGAAGAAGACTCGCGGGTGCAGTCTTATCGAACGGAAATTAGCAAGCAATTGCGATTGTTGGAAATAGATGTGATGTTTTTTCAAGGGGCACGGCAGGCATCAACTGTAAAAACGAGACTTCAGACAATTGGCGATCGCCTAACGACTCTCATCCAGTACTGTGATGCTATCCTCCAACAACAAAAGAATAAGTAAAAATGACAATTGCTCTCCTTTTTATTCTGGTTATTTTATCATCCCATCTATAAATTGCAGCGCACAGTTATTTTTGCAACAACTCTCAATTCATTTAGAAGTGCTGAGTGCTAAGTGCTGAGTGCTGAGTGTGGAGAGGTGCAAGGTCTTGCGCTTTTAGTGAGTACTGAGTGTGGAGTGCTGAGGAAATGACGTGACAAAAGTCAGGGGATCGTAACTTTTTTGATGAATCTAATTTGATATCGTGTCACTTAAGTCAGGGGATCGTAACTTTTCATTACTCCAGTCAGACGCGCCATAGCCCTTCTTCTCCTAACTCAGCAACGCCACCTGCTACCCTGCGGAAAGCCGCAGAAGCGTCTACAGCACTCCTTTGTACAGACGCGATTAATCGCGTCTCTACTTAGCACTCAGAACTCAGCACTCAGCCAATGCCTTTTAACAGAAGATTTATAGTACGCCGCATGTACGCTGCTACTGGCTCAGGCGTGGGTTTAAAGATGAGTGCATAATACAGCGAGCCGCTCACTAAATCGATAATTAAGTCAATGTCCGCATCATGTTGAATTTCACCTCTGGACTTGGCACGTTCCAGTACTTTGGCAAAGACTTCACGCCGAGGCATCGTGTATTTTGTCCAGTAGACTTGGGCAAACTGGGGATTACTGGATGCTGTACTGATAATTAAAGCGAGTGTCTGACGACCAAGGGGACTCAGTATTTTTTTGGCTGCATTATTAATCAAAATATCCATGTCTCCCCAAAAGCTACCCGTATCCGCTATCGGGAAAACTTCCCTGAGACTTTCAATTGCATCCGCTACTAGTTCTTCTTTAGAAGTGTAACGGCGATAAATAGTCGTTTTACCGACTCCAGCACGAGAAGCGATCGCTTCTATGCTCATGCTCTGATATCCTACTTCCGCCAGCAAATCTAAAGTCGCTTGCAGAATAGCTTGGTCAGCATGGGCACTACGCGGTCGCCCAGAGGGGCTGTTGATTTGCTTACTCATGAAAACATCTTCCCTAAGCAATGTCATCTTTGCAACTTCCTCCTCACCTTTTCCATCTCAAGACCTCTTGACCAATTTATATACGATACGCTACCGTAGCGTATAAATAATAAATATTTACATTTACATTTTCCGGCCGCTATTGCTCTGACTCCTCGTCAGCATTAACTGTTGGCAGGGTTAAGTTTCAAGGTCAGGGAAATATTACTTTGGCTACCAATGTCTACTAACTTTAAACGTTCCGCTCAGACTCAGCTTGCAACAACCAATGAGGGTTATATCCAGGGGCCTTTAAAGTGGGCGATCGCCTTTACTGCTTCCCTTGGTGCAATTTTAGAAGTAATTGATACTAGTATTGTCAACGTAGCCCTGACTGACATCCAGGCTACTCTTGGTGCAACTGTTAGTGAGGTGGGCTGGGTTGTGACTGGATATGCGATCGCTAACGTCGTCTTGATTCCGTTATCAGCTTGGCTGGGAGATTACTTTGGAAAAAAGTCTTATTTTATCTTCTCGTTGATTGGTTTTACGCTTGCTTCAATTTTATGCGGATTAGCTTTCAATCTACCAATGTTGGTTCTTTCCCGAATTCTCCAAGGTTTATGTGGAGGTGGGTTACTAGCTAAAGCCCAAGCGATTTTGTTCGAGACTTTTCCACCAGCAGAGCAAGGTCTTGCTCAAGCAGTTTTTGGCGTAGGCGTGATTGCTGGGCCAGCAATTGGCCCCACCCTCGGAGGATTTTTGGTAGATGGTTTGGGCTGGCGTTGGATTTTCTTTGTGAACCTACCTTTTGGGATTTTAGCAGTGGTGATGGCATCGCTATTTTTGCCAAAAGATGTAGATAAAAGCAAAGCCCAGAATCAAGCTATTGATTGGTGGGGAATTGGATTTTTAATCATTGCTATCGGCTGCTTGCAAACAATGTTAGAAGAAGGAGAACAAGATGATTGGTTTTCTTCCGGTTTCATAACTACTCTGGGTGTCCTCAGTGTTATTGGGCTGGGGCTATTTATTTGGCGAGAACTGATAACAGCCTACCCAGCAGTGGAATTAAGAGTTTTACGCCACCGTTCTTTATCAGCAGGAAGTTTGCTCTCGGCGTTGGTGGGTATGGGGCTTTATGGGACACTCTTTGCCGTACCGATTTTCGCACAGAGCGTACTACACTTTACAGCAACGCAAACAGGACTGTTACTAGCACCTGGTGCTTTAGCGTCCGCGATCGTCATGGTTTTATTAGGCAAGTTGTCTAGCATAATTGATGCTAGAGCCTTAATTGCCATGGGTGCTGTTGGAACATCTGGAGTTATGTTTCAACTAGCAGCAATTACCCCCCAAAGCGGTACAGATGACTTATTTTGGCCATTGGTATGGCGCGGCGCTTTTACTGTTTTGATGTTTCTTCCTTTGAGTCTGGCAACTTTAGGGCCGCTACCTAAACATGATATTTCTGCTGGTTCCGGTTTTTACAACCTCACCCGACAACTAGGTGGCAGTATTGGCATTGCCTTACTCACAACTCTGCTTGACCGACGCGAGGCTTTTCATCGAGCTCTTCTATTAGAAAAACTTAGTCCTTATGACATAGAAACTAATCAGCGCCTTGACTTGCTCAGTGGAGCACTCCAAAGCCAGGGCATGGATGCAACAACAGCTCAACAACAAGCACTAGCTTTAATCAGTCAAATAGTAGATACCCAAGCTGCCATTTTATCTTTTGCAGATATCTTTCGAGTTGTAGGAGTGGCGTTTCTCTGCTCATTGCCCTTGTTACTATTCCTAGGCAAAGGCAGAGCAGGAGCGAAAGCCCCAATGGCTCACTGACGGGGAGCAGAGGGGCAAGGGAGATAAAATCACTAACAACTGATTCTTGTACAGACGCGATTAATTGCGTCTCTACGACAACTGTCCTGCTAGATTGAGATTGGCAAGGACTCGAACATCTACATGATGCTGTATAGACGATTTGGACGCACAGAATTACAGATGCCGGTGTTTTCCTGCGGCGGCATGAGATACCAATTTAAATGGCAAGATGTCCCTCAGTCAGAAATTCCTGCGGGTAATCAAAAAAATTTGGAAGCAACTATTCGACGAGCGGTAGAGGTTGGTATTAATCATATTGAAACTGCTCGCGGTTATGGTAGTTCTGAAATGCAGTTGGGAAAAATACTACCTACGCTTCCGCGAGAAAAGTTAATTGTTCAGACTAAAGTTAATCCTGTTGCAGATGCCAAAGAATTCCGACAGACTTTTGAACAATCATTGCGAAATCTTCAACTAGATTATGTTGACTTATTAGGGTTACATGGCATTAATCATGATGAGTCTTTAGAGTACAGCATCCGTTCTGGTGGCTGTTTGGAAGTAGCAAAACAATTGCAAGCAGAAGGGAAAGTTAGATTTATTGGTTTTTCTACTCATGGGTCTACAGATACAATTGTGCAGACAATTAAGACTAATCAATTTGATTATGTAAACTTGCATTGGTACTACATTAATCAATGGAATTGGGCAGCAATTGAAGCGGCTACCCATCAAGATATGGGAGTTTTTATTATTAGCCCTTCTGATAAAGGAGGAAAGTTATATAATCCCCCCGCAAAATTAGTCAATCTTTGCGCCCCGTTGAGTCCGATGGTGTTTAACGATCTATTTTGTCTGAGTCATCAACAGGTGCATACCCTGAGTATCGGAGCAGCAAAACCGCAAGATTTTGACGAACATCTTAAGACTTTAAATTTATTAGATCGTTCATCAGAAATTTTGCCACCTATTTTGGCAAGGTTAGAAGAGGAAGCGATCGCCACTTTCGGAGAAGATTGGGTAAAAACCTGGGAAACCAATTTACCCACTTGGGAGGAAACGCCAGGGCAAGTAAATATTCGAGTAATTTTATGGCTATTGAATTTAGCGATCGCCTACGATTTAGTAGACTACGCCAAAATGCGCTACAACTTACTTGGCAATGGTAGCCACTGGTTTCCTGGTAACAAAGCAGATCGCTTAGATGAACTAGACTTGCGGCAATGTCTTGCACACAGCCCTCATGGCGAGAAGATCCCCCAGTTTTTGGCGCAAGCGCATCAGCTTTTGGCGGGTGAAGAAGTCAAACGTCTATCTCGGACTTAGAGAGTGGGGAGTTAGTACGGGCGAACGGCCGTTCGCCCGTACAGGAGTTAAGAATTTTAATATTTTCCAATTCCTAGTCCCTAATCCCCAATCCCCAGTTATTCAGATTTTGTCGCATCCACTGCTTGACTAGCCACTGGCACAACTAGTACTTTATCAACGCGGTTGCCATCCATATCCATTACTTCAATACGCATACCCTGCCATTCAAAATGATCTGCTGCTGCGGGGATACGTCCTAAATGGGTAATGACAAAACCACCTAAGGTTTGATAGCTGCCTCGCTCTTCCGATTCCCACTCTTCCATACCGAAAAGTTCCAAAAAGTCTTCTACAGCTAACATCCCATCTAAAAGCCAGGAACCATCTTCCCGTTGTACGGCTTGGGGATTTTCCTGATCGTCAGCATTAGGAACATCACCGACAATTTCGCTCATGATGTCATTAAGAGTGACTAATCCTTGAATCACGCCGTATTCATCGACTACTAGCGCCATGTGAGTGATGGTTTGCTTGAATAGTTCCAAAACTTTTAAGCCACGGGTGCTTTCTGGCACAAATACAGGCTGACGCAATCCCACTGTCAAGTCTAGGGAATCGCCTCGGAAACTCCGAGCTAATAAATCGGTAACTGGGATCACACCCAGCACATTATCTAGTCCTCCTTGACAAACTGGATATCGAGAATAGGCACTTTCGACCATCTTCTCTCGGTTTTCTTCGGCAGAGTCCTCCAAATCCAGCCAAACAATATCAGGACGGGGTGTCATAAAAGAACTGGCTGGGCGATCGCCTAGGCGAAATACTCGCTCCACCATATCCTGTTCGGCTTCCTCAAAGGTTCCTGCTTCTGTACCTTGTTCGATGAGGATTTTAATTTCTTCCTCAGTGACTTGTGGTTCGACAGAGGGTGTAATACCTAACACTCGCAGCACTAGTTCCGTAGAAGCACTTAAAAGATAAACTGCTGGAGAAGCAAGTGCTGCTAAAGCTCGCATCGGAATAGCTACAATTGCTGCAATTTTTTCTGGATTATTCAATGCCAGACGCTTTGGCACGAGTTCGCCAATAATTAGCGACAAATAAGTGATCAGCAAAACTACTATTCCGAAGGAAATTGGTTCGCTATAAGGTGCTAAAAAAGGTACAAGTCGGATATATACTGCCAGTCGAGTGGCAATTGTTGCTCCTCCAAAAGCACCAGTTAAAATACCGATTAAGGAAATACCTACTTGAACAGTTGACAGGAAATGGTTTGGCGACTCCGCTAGTTTCAATGCTGCTCTTGCCTTAGCGTCCCCTTGATTGGCAAGTTGCTGTAGCCTTACCTTACGTGCTGAGACAATCGCCATCTCAGACATAGAAAATACACCGTTGGCAATAATTAGTACCAAAATGATGAAAACTTCAAAAGTGATGGAGGACATGTTTAGAATTGGCGCTATCAAGAGCGAACGTAGCTCAATCTCTAGTATCTAGTATTAAAGGTGCTGTCATAAATGCTTTGACTATCTACAAAATAGTAATTTGATTTTTTGCTTTACATATGTAGTCATTTCGTGTTCGGTTAAACAGCGATTGTGAAGGCTGATTTTGGGCAAAGGAGCAGGGGAGCAGGGGAGCAGGGGGAGAAAAATTACAGACAAGGGTTAATCGCGTGACTCTTGGAAAGACAAGGGTTAATCGCGTCTCTACGAAAGCTAGTAGATATTAGCTATTATTCTTCCACAGAAATAAGAACAGGGCTATTAACACTTTTAAAATGGAGGACATAAACTGACTCTAAATTTTCTTATCTCCAACGACTTCCTCCTCTAGTAAAACTTATGGCATTTTCTTCTATTGTGCGTGCCTTGGCGCGATCGCCCCTCAGTACTGAACTACTTTCTAAGCTAAATCGGCAACAAGATTTGCAGCTAAATGGTATCCCTCGCCTACCCAAAGGCTTGGTGGCTTCGGCATTGGCACAAAATTCAGAAAAGAATTTATTTGTAGTGTGTGCCACTTTAGAGGAAGCTGGACGCGCTTTTGCACAGTTGGAGGCGATGGGCTGGAAAAGCGTACATTTTTACCCAACATCCGAAGCATCTCCTTACGAACCCTTTGACCCCGAAACTGAGATGACTTGGGGGCAAATGCAAGTTTTAGCAGATTTGGTTAGTGGTCAGTGGTCAGTGGTCAGTGGTCAGTTGCAACAAACAACTGACAACGGACAACTGACAAAGATGGCAATTGTTGCTACTGCTGGGGCCTTACAACCTCATCTACCACCTCCGCAAGCCTTTACACCCTTCTGTCTTACCCTGAAGCGGGGGATGGAATTTGACTTAGATAGCTTTGGCGAAAAAATAACTACTTTGGGGTACGAACGCGTACCTCTGGTGGAAACAGAAGGGCAGTGGAGTCGGCGCGGTGATATTGTTGATGTCTTCCCTGTTGCGTCGGAGTTGCCAGTACGACTGGAATGGTTTGGCGACGAAATCGAGAAAATCCGGGAATTTGATGCCGCAACTCAACGTTCCGCCCTTGACAAAATTGACCAGTTGATACTAACTCCTACTAGTTTTGCTCCTATTGTGTTGGAAGCACTCAAAAACAGTGCTGAGTTCCGAGTGCTGAGTGCTGAGTTGAGTAGTGGCTCAGAATTTAGCGCTGAAGACTCAGCACTCCTAGAAGGTAGTCGGCGCTTTTTAGGGTTGGCTTTTGAAAAACCAGCCTCTTTACTTGATTATTTACCAGAAAATACTCTAATTGCCATTGATGAGCCAGAACAGTGTCACGCTCATAGCGATCGCTGGGTGGAAAATGCAGAAGAACAGTGGTCAATTCTCGTAGAGACGCGATCAATCGCGTCTGTACAAGAGTCAGTTGTAGATGGACTGCCGAAAATTCATCGGTCTTTTGATGAGTGTTTGGCTGATGTTGCCAAGTTTAAAACGTTATATTTGTCAGAATTGGCGGAGGAAAATAGTGGTATAAATTTGGCTAGTCGGTCTGTACCAGTTACGCCGCACCAGTTTGGCAAACTTGCAGAAACACTCAGAAAAGAGCGCGATCGCAATTTCTCTATCTGGTTAATTTCCGCTCAACCTTCGCGTTCTGTTTCTCTGTTGCAAGAACACGATTGTCCGGCGCAGTTTATTCCTAATCCCAGAGACTACCAAGCAATTGACAAGCTGCAAATCAACCATACACCCGTAGCACTGAAATATTCCGGGCTGGCTGAACTTGAAGGCTTTATTCTGCCTACCTACCGCTTGATAGTCGTCACCGACCGCGAATTTTATGGACAGCACTCCCTAGCAACTCCCGGTTATATCCGCAAGCGTCGCAAAGCTACTTCTAAGCAAGTTGACCCGAATAAGCTACGTCCGGGTGATTATGTGGTTCACAGAAGCCACGGAATTGGCAAGTTTGTCAAGTTAGAAAGTCTAACGATTAACGACGAAACCCGCGATTACATCGTCGTGCAGTATGCTGATGGACTACTCAGAGTCGCAGCCGACCAAGTAGGTTCTCTGTCCCGGTTCCGCGCCACTGCTGATAAAGCCCCAGAACTCCACAAGATGACTGGTAAGGCTTGGGACAATACTAAAAACCGAGTCCGCAAAGCGATTAAGAAATTAGCGGTGGACTTGCTGAAATTGTATGCAGCGCGATCGCAACAAGAAGGGTTTGCATTTCCACATGATATGCCTTGGCAAGAGGAACTAGAAGATTCTTTCCCCTACCAACCCACCACAGATCAGCTTAAAGCCGTGCAAGATGTTAAACGCGATATGGAAAGCGATCGCCCGATGGATCGTTTGGTTTGCGGTGATGTCGGTTTCGGGAAAACAGAAGTCGCTATTCGTGCCATTTTCAAAGCTGTGACTTCTGGTAAACAAGTCGCACTTTTAGCACCTACTACTATCCTGACTCAGCAACACTACCACACCCTTAAAGAACGCTTTGCACCCTACCCTGTAAACGTCGGTTTACTCAACCGTTTCCGCACCGCTGAAGAACGCCGTGAAATTCAAAAGCGATTAGCAACGGGCGAATTAGATGTAGTCGTGGGTACGCACCAACTTTTAGGTAAAGGCGTGTCTTTCAAAGATTTAGGACTGTTGGTAGTGGATGAAGAACAGCGGTTTGGGGTGAACCAAAAAGAGAAAATTAAAAGCTTGAAAACTCAAGTTGACGTGTTGACTCTTTCCGCTACTCCCATTCCTCGTACTCTGTACATGTCTTTGTCGGGAATTCGGGAAATGAGTTTGATTACCACACCACCCCCAACCAGAAGACCAATTCAAACCCATCTCGCACCGCTGAACCCGGAAAGCGTCCGCAGTGCGATTCGCCAAGAATTAGACAGAGGCGGACAGGTGTTTTATGTAGTACCGCGAGTTGAAGGTATTGAAGAGACAACCGCCAATTTGCGAGAAATGATAACGGGGGGAAGGTTTGCGATCGCCCACGGTCAAATGGATGAAAGCGAGTTAGAATCAACCATGCTCACCTTCAGTAATGGTGAGGCAGATATTCTCGTTTGTACGACGATTATCGAATCTGGTTTAGATATTCCGCGAGTCAACACCATCTTAATTGAAGATGCTCACCGCTTTGGCTTGGCACAGCTTTATCAGTTGCGCGGACGTGTGGGACGTGCTGGCATTCAGGCTCATGCTTGGCTATTTTACCCGAAGCAGCGGGCGTTATCTGACGCGGCAAGGCAGAGGTTACGGGCAATTCAAGAATTCACGCAGCTAGGTTCTGGCTATCAGCTAGCAATGCGCGACATGGAAATTCGGGGTGTAGGTAACTTGTTGGGTGCAGAACAATCCGGTCAAATGGATGCGATCGGTTTTGATTTGTATATGGAAATGTTAGAGGAATCAATTCGAGAAATTCGCGGACAAGAAATTCCTAAGGTTGATGATACTCAAATCGACCTCAATCTCACAGCATTTATCCCTGCCGATTACATCCCCGACTTAGATCAAAAGATGAGTGCTTACCGTGCGGTAGCAGGAGCAAAATCGAAAGAAGAATTAACCCAAATTGCTGGGGAGTGGGGCGATCGCTATGGTACTTTACCAGTGCCAGCAAATCAACTTTTGCGCGTCATGGAACTCAAACAGTTAGCGAAAAAGTTAGGATTTAGCCGCATTAAACCCGAAAATAAACAGCACGTTGTTTTAGAAACGCCGATGGAAGAACCTGCTTGGAATTTATTAGCAGCGAACTTACCAGAACATCTCAAAACGCGTTTTGTTTTCTCTCCCGGTAAAGTTACAGTCCGCGGTTTAGCTGTGATGAAAGCAGACCAACAATTGCAAAGTTTAATTGATGCTATGGGGAGAATGCAGGGGGCGATCGCTGAGGCAGTTGTAATTTGAACTGTAATTTTTAATATTAAAAGTAGAGTCAAAACAAATCTATGTCAGTTGTAACAGCTAAATCTTACGTAGAATATCGTCAAGATGCTTATTGGGTTGCAGGAACTCGAATTTCCTTAGACTCAATAGTTTATGCATTCCGAAAAGGATTATCACCTGAAAGCATTGTTAATTCTTTTCCTTTACTGACACTCGAACAAGTTTATGGAGCGATCGCGTTTTATCTAGCCAATCGTGCTGAGATTGATGCTTACCTAGTAGCTGAGGAAGCAGCATTTGATGCTATGCCTCAACCACTACAAACTGCCGATCCTGCTTTGTACAACAAACTCAAGACAGCCAAAGCAACAAGACAACAGGTAGATTCGTGAATGTTAGCTACCAAGCCGATGCTGATTTGAATCAGGCGATTGTCACAGGAGTTCTGCGACGAGAACCTACCATTGACTTCCAAACTGCCTTAGCTGCTGGATTAGAAGGTTTAAAAGATTCTGAAGTATTGGCGAAGGCAGCACAGCAGGGACGTATCTTGGTCAGTCACGATCGTAAAACAATGCCATTAGAGTTTGCTGAGTTCATCACCAGCAATCATAGTGCAGGAGTGATTATTGTTTCCCAAAAGCTACCAGTTGAAGTCGTTATCGAAGAACTGCTGATAATTTGGGCGATATCCAGCGCCCAAGAGTGGGTCGATCGGATTGCAAAGCTTCCTCTGTGAGAGAGGCTAACAATCCCAATTACCAATTATAAAGTAAAACCCTATGCCAGAATTACTTAGAAGAATTACAGTTAATCCCAAACAATGTGGTGGTCGCCCATGCATTCGGGGCATGAGAATTAGGGTGTCAGATGTATTGGACTTATTTGCTACTGGACTGAGTGCTGAACAAATCTTAGAAGAAATGCCCGATCTTCAAGCAGACGATCTCAAGGCAGCACTTCTATACGCCTCGCGTAAGCTTAATCATCCAGTATTAGTGGCATGACTATCTGGGTAGATGCACATCTGTCACCTGCAATCGCAACTTGATTGAGGCTTTAGGAAAAATCAGGGCGCGATCGCTTAGGCTGTTACTATTTGCTGGTTTCAGAGTTTTAAAACGTCTGCTAATATAAGGCTCTATCATTTAGAGATTTTTAAGTATACAAAGGTGATGAGTCTCCAAAATTTGCCGCTTAATTCCAAAAAGTTGGAAGCATTTATCCCACATTCCGCACCTAAAACTGGCACACAGAGAAAGCAGTAAGTAAATTCAGACTATTGGTAAAAATTGAGACAATAAAAACCGAGAAGTAAAGTTAATAGCCAGAATCAGGGTAGAAGTCAAAAAATAAATAAAATTAGCACTCTATAAGCTTCCATCATGAAAAGCTAAAAATAGTTGATGGGAAATAGTGTGAAAATGAATTCGCCCTTGAATATTGAAGTAAAAAATTTAGATCACCTGGGGATAGTAGCAGGAATCATTGATGAAATAGAGTTGGTAGACCAAATAAATAAAATACTGGGAC
>NZ_JAECZA010000072.1 GCF_016056275.1 Dendronalium phyllosphericum CENA369
CCCATGTAGCAAGCACAACCAATTAGGAAGTGGAAGATTACTAGCTGGTAAGGACCGCCGTTGTACAACCACTCATCTAAGGAAGCTGCTTCCCAGATGGGGTAGAAGTGCAAACCGATCGCGTTGGAAGATGGAACAACTGCACCAGAGATGATGTTGTTTCCGTAAATCAAAGAACCTGCTACTGGTTCGCGGATACCATCGATGTCTACTGGAGGCGCTGCGATGAAGGCGATTACGAAACAGGTGGTTGCGGCTAGCAAGGTTGGAATCATCAATACCCCGAACCAACCGACATAAATCCGGTTTTCGGTGCTGGTGATCCAGTTGCAGAACCGTTCCCATACGTTGGCGCTTTCGCGTCTTTGTAAGGTTGTGGTCATTGTTTTATGATTACTTTGGTTTTTATGAATGGGTAAGCAAGTTTACTTACCTTGTTAACTACCTTAAAAGCAAAATTGAGATTTGTAAAGCAATTTTAATTAAGTATTTGTTATGACAATGATTAATTTTTGTAATGATCGCGTCTGTTGACGCGATTCACAAAGCTTTATCAGCCAGGAGGCCAAGCCAGTTGCCGTCCTCCTAAGATATGTAGATGTAAGTGATAGACAGTTTGACCGCCGTCAGCATCTGTGTTGATGACAACGCGATAACCGTTTTCTAATCCAGCTTCTAGGGCAACGCGCTTGGCAGTTAACAAAAGATGCCCTAAAAGATCGCGATCTTCAGATTCAGCATCATCTAGTTTGGCAATGGGTTTTTTCGGAATGACAAGGATATGAACTGGTGCTTGGGGGTGGATATCTTTAAATGCTAAGGCTAAATCATCTTCATAGACTATGTTGGCGGGAATTTCTCGACTAATAATTTTGCTAAAAATTGTTTCTGTGGTTTCACTCATGCTGATGTACCTACTCATCTGCTAGAGATTTTAAAGGTTTACTGTTTATAGAAGAAATATTTATCTAATGCTTGCGAGAGTTTGGAGTGCATCAATTGTAGGCATCGATGCTGTGAAAGTAGGCGTGGAAGTCGATGTGTCAGGAGGATTGCCAGGAATTGCGATCTTGGGACTACCAGATGCAGCAATTCAGGAAGCCAAAGAAAGGGTGAAAGCTACATTAAAAAATGCTGGCTTTGCTTTTCCTATGCGAAAAATTGTGATTAACTTAACTCCAGCAGATTTACGCAAGGAAGGCCCGTGTTTCGATTTGCCTATTAGTGTGGGAATTTTGGCAGCTTCGGAACAAGTGAGTGCTGATTTGCTGGCAGATTATCTTTTTTTAGGCGAACTTTCTTTGGATGGCAGTCTTCGTCCTGTGGCTGGTGTTTTGCCGATTGCTGCTACTGCTCAAAAGATGGGAATTGCTGGTTTAGTTCTGCCTATTGATAATGCCCAAGAAGCAGCAGTCGTGCAAGGATTGGCTGTTTATGGCTGCAAAAATCTTTCTGAAGTGGTTGATTTTTTAAACAATCCAGGGCTTTACAAACCCGTACAGCTAGATGACAAGGTAGAGATGTTGCATACAGCCTCTTTACATCTTACAGATTTGAAGGACGTAAAAGGACAGGCTCATGCTCGTCGTGCTTTAGAAATTGCTGCTGCTGGGGGACACAATTTAATCTTTGTGGGGCCGCCTGGTAGTGGTAAAACAATGCTAGCGCGGCGTTTACCAGGGATTTTACCACCATTGGAGTTTGCTGAGTCTTTGGAGGTGACTCGCATTCATTCAGTGGCTGGTTTATTAAAAAATCGCGGTTCATTAGTGCGCGATCGCCCTTTTCGCAGTCCCCATCACTCAGCATCCGGGCCTTCTCTTGTCGGCGGTGGTAGCTTCCCTCGTCCTGGAGAAATTTCTTTATCTCACAATGGCATATTATTTTTAGATGAACTAACAGAATTTAAACGCGATGTTTTGGAATTTCTCCGCCAGCCTTTGGAAGATGGCTATGTAACGATTTCTCGCACTAAACAATCAGTCATGTTTCCCGCACAGTTTACTCTGGTGGCGAGTACTAATCCCTGTCCTTGCGGTTACTATGGCGATACCATTCAACAGTGTACTTGTTCGCCAAGGCAACGCGAGCAATACTGGGCTAAACTTTCCGGGCCGTTGATGGATCGGATTGATTTGCAAGTGGCGGTGAATCGCTTAAAACCAGAGGAAATTACACAACAATCTATCGGGGAAGCATCCCTGACAGTCAGGGAACGAGTCCAACAAGCACGCGATCGCGCCATTACTCGTTTCCAAGGAGAAGCAAATCTGCGTTGTAATGCCCAAATTCAGAGTCGTCATCTCCAAAGATGGTGCAAGTTAGATGACGGTAGTCGTAATTTATTAGAAGCGGCAATTAGAAAATTAGGTTTATCAGCTAGAGCAAGCGATCGCATTCTCAAAGTAGCCCGTACTATTGCAGATTTGGCAGGTGATGACGAGCTAAAAGCCAATCACATAGCAGAGGCAATTCAGTATCGCACGATAGATAGAATGCAATAAGAAGTTCTCGTTAAGAAGATGCGATCGCTCTTTTGTATCTGATATCAAGGCTATATCTCTTGAGCTTGCATCGACTCTTTCACCGCTTGCACTAACTCTTTTTCTGTACATTGATATAAATCCCGCAAGCGGAATACTTGCCATACTTCTAGCTTTGGTGTTGTTCTACCCTTTTCCCAGTTGCGAATTGAAGATTCCGCGCAGTCTAGTTCTTTCGCTACGTCAAAGACTCTCAGCCCTGTACGTTCTCTCAAGGCTCTTAAATCCATAACTGACTAGACCTTCTATCTAGTTTCTTAGCGTTAACTTTTAGCGGTAAATATTGACAATATGTATTAGTATGCACTTTAATCATCATTGAAGAGGCGTTAGTGTATCCCCGGCAAGAGACTCGCTAACGCCCTTCACTATACTCCTTATGGATAATCTAATCATGCCACAAAATAAGATTTACAACGATTGCTTGTTAAAGACTCAGACAATCGCTTACAAAGAACGTCTCAATTCTTGGGCGATAGCTCGTTTACTTCCTGATATGCAACGGGTAATTGTCGCTCGATTTCGCAGTCGTTCTGATGCAGACGGGCATTTACAACGTTTACGCCAGTTGATACCCGGCGCTTACTTTGTGCTGGTGTTTGATTGTCAACGCGACGAAGCCGTGGTTTAAGTTTTGATAGCGATCGCATTCTTTGAGGTGAGGGTGCGATCGCTCTAAATTTCACCACTTCAAAAATGAAGCTTCAATTCCTTGTTCTCGCCTAATTTTACTATCTTTTTCAAACCAGTCAATCACTTGTTGAGTTGTCAAATCTTCAATGGGAATATTGTACTCTTGGGCGATATGTTTCAAAAGCTTGAGTGATGAAATAGTCAATCTAGTTAAAAATTTTTCTGGAGAAGATAACAAAGCCGCATCAACTTTTGCTGATTCTTCCAAAGTTAAAAATTGTGTTGACGGTTGCTGTGGTGCTATATCCATAAATGAAAAATCAAACTTATCTAAATAATTAGCGATCGCAGCGAACAAATTAGTAATTCCTAATCGGTAAAAACCTTTACCCTTGAGTTAATAATTATGTTTTAAACTAGATTTGCCCAAAAATTTATTCTTGAGACTGTTGTTTCCGAGCTTGTACTAAATAGCCGCAACGATGTTCGCCATTGATAATCCAGTGGGTACGTTCTACAATACAATCTGGTAGTACTGCGGCAAACATTTCTAACTCATGACCGCAAACAGTAGGGAAAGACTCAGCAACATTAGATATCGCGCAATTATGCTCCATAAAAATAAAGCGTTCGCCACCTAAAGAGTCTTCTAAGTCTACAGCATGGTACTCAGCCATGAAACCTTCAGCTTTTCTTAGTTTCACTAAATTTGCCACACGCTCTTTTAGCGAACCTTTACCGACGCGATCGTGGTATTCTAGTGCCTTGCGCTCCCACTGTTTTTGTAAAATTGATTTGAATTGGTCGTCTCCTACCGTTTGCGCTAAGGTATCCAGCAAAGAAACGGCAAATTCGCCGTAGCGATCGCCCTTTGACGGTTGCAGGCGATCGCGTCCTTGACGACTCAGTTGATAAACGTGCTGCGGACGGCCCATCCCCCCTTGCACTATGGACGAGTACAAAACTAGCTCCTCCGCCTCCAAATCCTTGAGATGACGACGAATCGCTTGGGGGCTAACATCTAAAACTTCAGCTAGCTCAAAAGCCGTTGCTTGTGAGTGTTTCAGCAGATACTCTAGGATATCTTGCTTAGTTGAGGACTGGTGGATAGTCGCCATCTTCTCTACGAGACGCTTCGCGAACGTCCTAAAAATTTTTCAGAAAAATTGACTTTGACAACAATGTTGTTGTTAATCTAGCTTAAAATGAAGATACATTAAACAACAAATATGTTGTTTTACTCTCTATCCTTATTGTAACAGCCGCGTAACCGCTCGGTAACACCAGATGAGAATCGGCTAATCGCAGCCCATCTTTCATCCTTATATAGAGATTGAACTGAACACTAGAGATTATTAACGATGAGTGCCACTGTCAAAACCTTAGTCAACCAACCCTACAAGTACGGCTTTGTCACCGATATTGAGGCCGACACTATTCCGCGTGGACTAGACGAGGACGTTATCCGCTTAATCTCCGCCAAGAAGAATGAGCCGGAATTCATGCTGGAGTTTCGCCTGAAAGCGTATCGCCAGTGGCAAAAAATGACAGAACCTACTTGGCCTAATGTCAAGTACCCGCCAATCAATTATCAAGATATCATTTATTACTCCGCTCCGAAACGCAAGACAGAAAAACTCAACAGCTTGGAGGAAGTCGATCCCACCCTCTTAGAAACTTTTGAGAAGTTGGGCATTCCCCTGTCCGAACAAAAGCGACTGGCGAACGTCGCCGTTGATGCGATTTTCGATAGCGTTTCTGTGGCCACTACATTCAAAGAAAAGCTAGCCAAAGACGGCGTAATCTTCTGCTCGATATCTGAAGCCCTGCGAGAACACCCAGAATTAGTGCAGAAATACCTCGGTAGCGTCGTCCCCACAGCAGACAATTACTTTGCCGCGTTGAATGCCGCTGTATTTAGCGATGGTTCTTTCGTCTACATTCCTAAAGGCGTGAAATGCCCGATGGAACTGTCTACCTATTTCCGTATCAATTCTGGCGATACAGGACAATTTGAGCGGACTTTGATTGTTGCTGAAGAAGGTAGTTATGTTTCCTATCTCGAAGGTTGCACCGCGCCAATGTACGACAGCAACCAACTGCACGCCGCCGTTGTGGAACTCGTCGCCCTTGACAACGCCGAAATTAAATACTCCACCGTGCAAAACTGGTACGCCGGGGATGCTAACGGGAAAGGCGGTATTTACAACTTCGTTACCAAGCGCGGTTTATGTCAAGGTGTCAATTCTAAGATTTCCTGGACTCAAGTCGAAACTGGTTCGGCAATCACTTGGAAATATCCTAGCTGCGTGTTGGTGGGTGACAACTCTGTGGGTGAATTCTACTCGGTGGCGCTGACAAATAACATGCAGCAAGCCGATACTGGCACGAAGATGATTCACGTTGGTAAGAACACTCGCAGCACAATTATCTCTAAAGGAATCTCTGCTGGTAACTCTAGTAATAGCTACCGGGGTTTGGTGAAAGTCAACCCGAAAGCCCAAGGGGCAAGAAACTATTCTCAATGCGATTCGATGTTGATTGGGGATAATGCCCATGCCAATACTTTCCCTTATATCCAGGTGCAAAATAATACTGCCAAGGTGGAGCATGAAGCATCCACTTCCAAAATTGGGGAAGATCAACTGTTCTACTTCGCTCAACGGGGAATTTCCGCAGAAGATGCAATCTCAATGATGATTAGCGGCTTCTGTAAGGATGTGTTCAATCAGCTGCCGATGGAATTTGCGGTGGAAGCTGATAAGCTGTTGAGCCTGAAGTTAGAAGGTAGTGTTGGGTAAAGCTTGTAGTCAAGGCAAAAGGCGCTTTAGCGCCTACTACGAACTAAGAGAGAAGAGAGAACATGATTAGAGAAAATAGTGAAGTTGTGCTGTCAGTCAGAGATTTGACGGCTAATGTTGATGGTACGCCGATTCTCAAGGGTTTAAATCTTGAGGTACGCTTGGGTGAAATTCATGCAATTATGGGGCCGAATGGTTCCGGGAAGAGTACTTTCTCCAAGGTATTGGCTGGGCATCCAGCGTATGAAGTGACTGGCGGTGAGGTAATTTTCCAAGGGCAAAATCTGCTGGAATTAGATCCAGAGGAACGCGCAAGAAGTGGGATATTTTTGGCATTTCAGTATCCTTTGGAAATTCCCGGTGTCAGCAATTTAGATTTTTTGCGGGTGGCATACAATTCTCGTCGCAAGGCACAAGGTTTAGAAGAATTGGATGCCTTTGATTTTGACGATTTGATTGAGGAAAAGTTGGAAGTGGTGAAAATGAATCCTGCTTTCCTCAGTCGGAGTTTGAATGAAGGATTTTCTGGTGGTGAGAAGAAGCGCAATGAAATTCTGCAAATGGCGCTGCTGGAACCAAAGTTAGCAATTCTGGATGAAACAGATTCGGGTTTGGATATTGACGCGCTCAAGATTGTGGCAAACGGGGTTAATCAACTGACAAGTCCAGAAAATGCCACGATTATGATTACCCACTACCAGCGGTTACTCAACTATATTGTGCCTGACTTTGTGCATGTGATGGCAAACGGGCGAATTATTACTAGTGGTGGTAAGGAACTAGCCCTAGAGTTGGAGTCTCGCGGTTATGACTGGGTGCTGGAAGCTGCTGAGGTTGGCGTATAATGACAATTCAAATTTCTCCTAGTTCAATTGCTAACTCGGATACAGTCACGATATCTGCTTTGTTGGATAGAGATGCTTATTTGGCTGGGTTGTTAAATCAGCTAACTGCATCTGAAACAGAGGGTTGGTTGCAGGAATTACGCCAACGCGCTGCTAACTTGGTGCGTCACTCGACTATCCCGACTACTCGCGAGGAAGAATGGCGATTTACTGATTTGTCCGCTTTGCGACAAGTACAATTTCAAGTAGAGACGCGATTAATCGCGTCTTTACAACCCGATATTTTGTCGGAAGCTGCTAATAGTCGGTTGGTGTTCGTAAATGGCGTTTATGCGCCGGAGTTATCAGCCGTTGCAGATTTGCCGTCTGGGGTGGTGGTTGGTAATTTAACTAGTTTGCCTGTAAATGGGCAGGAACGTGTTAAGCAGTATTTAGCTCAGGCTGAGGGAGCGCAGGAAGTATTTACGGCTCTCAATACGGCTGGGTTAACTGATGTGGCTGTGGTATTGGTGGGGAAGAATGTTGTAGTTGAAACACCAATTCATCTGCTGTTTATTTCGGTGGTTGGAGAAGTAGCGACGATTTCGCAGCCGCGTTGTTTGGTGGTGGCGGAAGGTGGTTCGCAAGTGAGTTTGGTGGAAGAGTATACGAACCACAAAGAGGCAGAGAACACAGAAAAAGAGGGGGTTTACCTCACTAATGCAGTTACGGAAATTTGGGTTGGTGAGAATGCCCAGGTGAGTCATACTAGGGTTGAGCGAGAAGGTGCAGAGGCTTTTCATATTGGGAAAACTGCGATCGCTCAAGCTCGTGATAGTCGATATACCTGTAATGCCATCACTTTAGGTGGTAAGCTGTCGCGGCACAATTTAGAGATTTTGCAAACTGGCGAGCAAACGGAAACTATTCTCAATGGTTTGACTGTAATTACTGGTAAGCAGGTGGCGGATACTCACAGTGCCTTGGCGTTGAATTATCCTCATGGTACGAGTAAGCAATTGCATAAGTGTATCGTAGGCGATCGCGCTCATGCGGTGTTCAATGGCAAAATTTTTGTTCCTAAACCAGCGCAGTTGACAGATGCAGCGCAGTTAAATCGGAATTTGCTGCTATCATCAAAAGCCAGAGTTGACACTAAACCCCAATTGGAAATTACTGCTGATAATGTAAAGTGCGCTCACGGTGCTACTGTCAGCCAATTGGAAGATGATGAAATATTCTATTTGCAAAGCCGGGGAATTAATCAAAACGATGCTCGGAAGTTGTTAATTAACGCTTTCGCCGCCGAAATCATCACCCAAATCCCAATACCTTCTCTGCAAGAAAATCTGTTAAACACAGTCACTAGTCTGAAGTCCTTAACTAATGACTAATGACTATTGTACAGACGCGATTAATCGCGATTGTACAGACGCGATTAATCGTGTCTCTACTAACAACTGACTTACTACCAATGACTTTTACCTCTACCAAAACTCTTGCCGATAAAGTCCGTGCTGACTTCCCGATATTAAATCAGGAAATCAACGAGAAAACTTTGGTTTACCTCGATAATGCTGCTACGTCACAAAAACCTTTGTTCGTATTAAATACCTTGCGTGATTATTACGAGCAATATAACTCTAATGTCCATCGCGGCGCTCATACTCTCAGTGCTAAAGCTACCGATGCTTATGAAGCAGCGCGAGATAAAGTTGCCAAGTTCATCAATGCTGCATCGCGCCAGGAAATTGTTTACACCCGCAATGCGAGTGAGGCAATTAACCTAGTAGCCTATAGCTGGGGAATGAACAATTTACAGCCGGGAGATGAAATCATTCTTTCGGTGATGGAACACCACAGTAATATAGTTCCCTGGCAATTTGTCGCCCAAAAAACGGGTGCAGTTCTGAAATTTGTGGAACTGACACCTGAAGAAACTTTTGATTTGTCACAGTTTAAACAACTGATTTCTGAGAAAACAAAATTGGTTTCAGTAGTGCATATTTCTAATGCCTTGGGTTGTATTAACCCAGTGCAAGAAATTGCTAGTATTACTCACAGATACGGTGCGAAATTCTTAGTTGATGCTTGTCAAAGTGTTCCCCACTTTCCTGTTGATGTGCAACAAATAGATTGTGATTGGTTGGTTGCTTCCGGTCACAAAATGTGCGCTCCAACTGGTATTGGATTTTTGTATGGAAAGTTGGATTTACTAGAAGCAATGCCGCCATTTTTCGGTGGTGGCGAAATGATTGCTGAGGTGTATTTAGACCACTCTACTTATGCAGAATTACCGCATAAATTTGAAGCCGGTACACCTGCTATTGGAGAAGCGATCGCTCTCGGTGCAGCGGTAGATTATCTTAGTAATATCGGTATGGATAAAATCCATGCCTATGAAGCAGAATTAACAGCTTACTTGTTCCAACAATTAGAACAAATACCTCAAATTCGGATTTACGGCCCTAAACCAAATGCTCAAGGTGAGGGTAGAGCCGCTTTAGCGACATTCACAGCGGCAGAAGTCCACGCTAACGACCTATCTACATTATTAGATCAAGAAGGCGTTGCCATTCGTTCTGGACACCACTGCACTCAACCATTACACCGCTATTTAGGTCTTGCAGCTACTGCACGAGCTAGTCTCTCTTTCTACAATACCCGCGAAGAAATTGATGCTTTCATCAAAGCACTGAAGGAAACCCTTGACTTTTTTGCTGGGATTTTTAGTTAAAAGTAAACAATACTCGATACTGATTATGCCAATTGTTAGTAACAAATGCTACTGATAGTTGGCATGATTTATTGTAACTTTTTACTTTTGTTCTATAGCCCTCGCCAGTAGTGTTAGGACATCAACAAACGATCAAACCTAGACACAAAAAGACTTTTCACCCAGTCCCCAGTCCCCAGTCCCCAGTTATAAAATTTGTCATCTGGATAAACTTTTTTCGCAAACACTACGATTTAGAAGCAAATTTATTTCATCCACGTTACATATTTTGTGACTCAAACAAGACATTTCTGTAAATGAATAATTAGATTAATTGTGATTCCAACTGCCAAGATTCAGCTTTCTAGTAAGACCCACAACTCGCAGATAAACGATACACTGGAGAAAATTTTTTGAGGAAGCGTTGATGGCACGGCCAAACGGGGTAAAAACTGAAACAACTGCACAAGAATTGTCTCCGGTTTCAGAAATTGAAAATACCTTAAACACAGAAGATTCCCCTGAATTAGAGGAAAATGTCCAGGATATTGATGACATCTTGAACTCACTCAAAACATTGCTGAGTGCTGTAGAAAAACTGCAAAAAGTTCGGCAAGAAGTAGGCGACATCAAACCTTTGATTGGGCGAATGCTTGATGGCGAACTGGCTACTGGTGAAGAACTTGACCAACTGAAAACAGGTGTAAGTAGTCTTGCTCGTCTTGTTCGGGCTTATAGCGACCATCAAGCAGCGCTAACTAAAGCACAACCAGCTAGAAAACTGTTAGATGAACTTCTTAAACAAGGTTAAACCTAGATGAGAAGTAGGAGAGCATCTTCTTCATCTTACAAAAAAGATGGTGTCGGGAAGCGGTGAAATTCATCTGACAGCCTCACATTTCGGTTGACGCTTGCAAGCCGATTAACATTAGACTTATTGCAGAAGTTGGGAAAAGGGCAAGGGGAAAGGGGGAAAGGTTTGGTATTTTCCCTTTCCCCTTTAACATGAGTCCCTTTGACCACAAGAGTGCAAAAAGCACTTTTGTTCATAGGTCTATTGTGTCTTCTTCTGTAATCCAATGTAAATCTTACATATTTTCAGGTACAGGTTTGACCAAATTTAGGTCATAAGGGCGCTCAGTGTCATCTTCGCCTAAATACTCCCCATTTTGAATTTCTAAAATAACGAGCGGAATATGTCCGGGATTTTCTACCTTATGCAGTGTTGCTGCGGGGACATAAGTTGACTCATTGCGATTTACTAATATTTCTTCTTCTCCACAAGTCACCTTGGCAACACCAGAAACTACAACCCAGTGTTCGTTGCGGTGATAATGAATTTGTGATTTGATGCCGTGTCTGGGCTTAATTTCAACACGGCTAATTCTATAAGTTTCTCCCTCTTCTATCACTTCCACGTTACCCCAGTAACGCGTACCGGAATGGGAAGAAGTTTCACTGATATCATTGGCTTGCTCGTTATTTTCATTTTGAGTCATAACTAAAATCTCTAAACTAGATAACTATTACTATCGATTAATGCGTTGCGCGTGGGATTGGGAATTAAATATTAAGTATTGGAGATAAGGAAAAATGAATCTGTTTTTTTCTTTACTTGTTACCCTTTTCTCCATCCCTAACCACCTGTATACTGAATCCGATAAATCCGATTATTGGCTTCCTCTGTTAATAATAGGCTGCCATCAGGAAGGACGAGTAAACCCACAGGTCGTCCCCAAGTAGTTGGGACAGAGGGATTGAGCAAAAATCCAGTCAGAAAGTCTTCGTAGTAGCCTGACGATCGCCCCTGAGCATTGAAGGGAACAAATACAATTTTATAACCAGTGCCGCGATCGCGGTTCCAAGAACCACGGAAAGCAACAAAAGCACCATTGCGGTATTTTTCTGGAAATGTTTTACCGTCATAAAATTGTAAACCCAAAGCTGCTGAATGCGCTTGAAACAAGACATCCGGGGTGCGGGTACGGGCTACTAAGTCTGGGCGTTTGCTTTTGTCATTCACCTTTTGACGGGGGTCAAGATTGTTTGGTGTCAGATAAGCATAAGGCCAGCCGTAGAATTCACCTCGCTGGATGCGTGTGAGATAGTCTGGAACTAAATCGTCTCCAATTCCATCGCGTTCGTTAACAGTAGTGTAAAGTTCTTTAGTTACAGGATGGAAATCTAGACCAACAGGGTTACGCAAGCCGTAAGCAAAAGTTTGCTGTTGAGAACCATCTAAATTCATCACTTGTACCGAAGCCCGTGGCAACGGTTCTTCATCTGCATTAGTTCCCGAACCAACTGAGACGTATAATTTATTGCGATCGGGCGAGACTATGACGTTGCGCGTCCAATGGTTATTGTAACCTTGAGCGGGTAAATCAGCGATTTTTTTCCCCTTACCTGAAATCTTTGTTTCACCTTTGGTATAAGGAAAACGCAATACAGCATCGGTGTTACCCAGAAAAAAAGAATTGCCAGCAAAAGCCATGCCAAACGGTCTATTAAGTCCATTTGCCCGACTGGCAAACGTTTCTCGAATATCGGCTACGCCATCACCGTTGCTATCACGCAACAAACGAATCCGATTTTGCCTAGTTTCTGTCACCAGCACATCGCCGCTAGGAGTTAAAGCCAGCCAGCGCGGGGCATCTAAGCCTTCGGCAAAGACGTTAACTGTAAAGCCTCGTGGTACGCGCAACACTGGGTTTTGGGGAATTGCTGTAACTTCAGGTTGCTTAGATGCACTTTCTGTAGCAAAGGGTGCTGGTAAATTTTTCAGGCCGATCCGAATTGGCTGCGGTGAAAGTTCTTCGGTCGGAATGACATTTTTTGACTGTGTGGTACTCTGTGCTAGTTGAGCAGAAGGTGTAGCTGACGATGTCAGACTATCTAAGGAGGCGCGAGTCTGATTACAGGCTGCTGTGGTGGTAAATAGCAATAGCAGTAAGAACCGCGCAGGAACTTTCATGGCAGTAGAAATTGTACACAATGCCTTTACTTTAGACTTTAAACTTAATATTTGTCGCCATTCTCAAGTCCGATTTTTACTTATCGATTGTCTCTAACTATCAACTAAAAATAAATTTTCCTTGATAGCATCCCGCACATGAGGAGTGACATTGCTAGCACTATTGAGGCAATCTAACAGTAATTTGTTAGCATCCCAGTAGCTCTGTAATTGTTGCAAATCTTGTTCGTTAAACTTCCAATCATGACCAATTTGGCGAGTAGAGATCGTTAAAGCTCGTAATTCTTCAGTCCAAGCTTTGCCATTAGTTTGCCACCAGATTTTTAGGGCTTCTCTACCTTGACTTGATAAAGGTAGCTGATTTTTTAGGTCTTGTAGCGATTTTTGTAAAGACTGTTTATCTGTCAGCAGATGTTTCAAATCAAGGGCTAAACTCAGAGCAGATAAACGCTGGAAAAAAATATCAGCAGTGATTGCTAGACTGACAGTAAGTGCATGAATTAAACCTAGATCCAATCCTAAATCGACAGCAAGATTCAGAGCAAGCCTACGATCCAAACGTATAGCAAAGTCTTGGTTGCAGGCTAGAGGATGTTCTGGAGGAAGGGCGATGGTAAAGTAAAAAGCACGCACACTAGCTAGATGGTAGAATGTATTTACAAGAGAAGATTTATGCCCAAGCCAGATCAGAAAATTATGCAATTTTGCATTACTAGTTGCTAAACGAACAATTTCTTGTTTGATTAAGTGCAATAAAGTATCAGCAGGTTTTAGCATTTCTGCACTTAGTAAAAAGGCATTTTGCCAATGTTTTTTACCGAGGTGATTCACAAACTCCTGCAATTCTTGAGTATTGGTATTTGTAATAATTCCTCTAGCGGCAAAGTACTCTTGAAAAACTAAATGAGAAAAAGCATAAATGCCTCGCGCTCTTTCGATTAATAATCCATGTTGCACGGCAATTGCTTTTAATACCGCCGCACTTTCCAGTTCCAAAGCATCTGCATCAGCTGTAGCATCGGGAAGATAACGTAGATAATCGGCGATGATTTGCCGCATCTTAGTTTCAGGCAGTAAGTAATCTCCTTGGCTCAAGGAAACTGCTGCTATATGACTAAGTAATTTAATTTTATCTAGCAAAGACAAGTTACGACATCGACCTCGTTTGATACCTTTGGCTTCATCCCAGCGTACTAACAGTAAATCTAATGCTTGTTTATACAGTTCGCTACGGTTAGCCGGGAAATCTTCTATCAGCTTAAAAACTAAACAGATAAGATTTAGCAAAAGTGGTGTGGTAACTAACTCTAGAATTTGCAGATTTTCTTGCAATTCCAGCTTTTGCATAAACTTATGTGCCAATATTTGTGCTTTTGCTGGAGAATTTCTCGCAATTGCCAAAAACCATTTTTCTGCAAATTCAGCAATTTCTTGTTTAGTAAAATCACTAATTTCTACTTCATGAAACCCAGGAAAACTATATTGTTGAACACCAATCCGAGAAGTAATAATTAGATGATTATTATAATATTTTTCACTAAATTTGCGAATTATATTGATAATTTTTACAGAATCTTCTAGGATAACTTCGTCTAATCCGTCTAATAAAATTAACGCTTTCCCATGATAAAATAATGTAACTAACTCTTGCTCGGAAACGCCAAAATTGATCAAGTTATCATGCAAGTAATTAAAGAAACTGATTTGATTGCGTCCTTGAATATCTTCGGCAAAGTTTTTCAGACTGACAAAAATTGGTAGATATTCTGGTAAAATAACTCCTCGATCGCAACTAATAGCAATTGATTGCAAAAATGTGGTTTTACCGCAACCAGGCTTTCCCAGTAACACGAGTTTGGAATATTTTCTAATTACTTCTAATCCCGAAACTCTTTCCGGAAGTGGGTGACTTAAGCCTAATTGTTTAAATTCATTCGCTTCCAATTTATACAGATCGAGAATTTCTAACCATCTTTTGCTAGTCAGTTCCTCAAAGATTTTGACATCAACATACATATCATTTAAGTTGATGGGTCGAGCAATATCTAAAAGGTGCAAATTACCACACTGGGCTTGAATTTTTTCATGGTAAACAGAGCGCAGCTTTTTTACTAAGGCATGAATATTAAGTGTAGAATCAGCAGGAATATCGAAAGATGTAGATTCATGAATAATGGGTTTTTGGATAATTTCTGAAGGGTCTAGCTCAAGCACAAAGCAAATATCGTTGAAGACATGGCGATCGACAGGCTTACCAGTAAAGAACTTCCAAATAGGCTGGCGAGTTTCTAAACTTACTTCCGCAGCTAAGTATTCTTGCGTCCATCCTTTGCGTTTAAAAGCCTGTTTAGCCTTTCTAATGCCTTCCTCTGATGCTTGGAGCGATCGCTTTGCCATTGGCATACCACCAAAAACTATGTACCGATTTGTTTGTTTGAATACAACTCATACAAGTTATACGCTAACTTCAACGAAAAACCCAACACGATCGCAAACACTGAGTGTAGATAATAGTATTCGAGTCAGCCAAATCTACATACCCAACTAGCTTATGGCATTGCCAAGACCAGCTATTGCACCTTAAGCAATGCCAAAGCTTTTATTTAGTGCTGAGTTGTCAGTTGTTCGATCTTCCCTGCTTCCCCAACTTTCCCCCAGTCTTAGTCAGCAATCTTTAACTATAGGCGATATCAGAGCTATCTTCGCAAAGGTGCTCTTCTTCTGTACTACATGGAAGTATTACTGTAACAATAGTTTTTTCCTGGGGTTTGCTTTGGATTTTAAGTTTGCCACCGTGTAGTTCAGCCAATCGTTTGGCGATGATTAATCCTAACCCTGAGCCTTGTTGCTCGTAAAGTTTGCGCTCAAATTGCCGATAAGCTCCTAACTCGGCAACCTGCTCTGGGGTCATACCTCGACCGCGATCGCTAAGGGATAAAACAAAAGTATTATTAATAGATTTATTTATAATCTGAATAGGAGTTCCTACCGAGGAAAATTTTAAAGCATTATCAAGCAATTCTTCAATAATTTTATAAAAATTTTTTTCAGATATATTTATATTACATGGGTGAAAATCTATTTGTACGTCTGCTTCTCTGCCTACTTTTTTGGCTGTTTCTGCAATCAAGCTCGTTAAAGTAAATGGCGGAAAAGCAGTTTTCTGACTTTGCAGTATTTTAATTTGTTGCGGATCGGTGGCAATAATTTCTAGCTCTGCATATAGCAAAAAATTTTGAATTAATCTAAATAAACGTTCGCCAGAATCGTAAATATATTCTGCCATTTCCCGAATGGATTCTGAGTCTAGTAACTCAACTTCTTCCATGAGAATTTGCGAGAATCCCAAAATTCCATTTAAAGGCGTTCGCATTTCGTGAGGAAAAGATAACGTAATATTACTACGCAAATCCTCTAACTTTTTTTGGGTTTGCTGTTTAATAGCAATTTGTTTTTCTAATCGGCAAGAAATGGCAGCTAATAATTCCGCTCTGGTAAAAGGTTTGATTATATAGTCATCTGCTCCCAATTCCATACCTTGACGAAAGTCGGTTTTATCCGACTTAGCGGTGAGAAAAATCAAAGGAATCATCGCTGTTTTGGGATTTTGACGTAATGCTTTCAGCGTTCCATAACCATCTAGTTCTGGCATCATCACATCACAAATTATCAAATCAGGAATCTCTTCTTGGGCTAACCGCACCCCAAAACGCCCATTTTCTGCTTCAATAACTTTAAAATTTTCATTATCTAGCAAGTCTAAAATATTTTGGCGCATATTTATATCATCTTCAATAACTAAAATTTTATTCATGTTAATTTAAATAATATATTAAGTTTTAGAAGATTTGATGCTGTGAAATCATGTATGTAAACACAAGTTTGTGGTAATGGTTAAATGAATTAAAATTCATCTGTAAAAATAGTTACCATTACCAAATTATTTTGTCAAAAACTTATTTATTTGACATGAAAACACCAAACTTGCAACTAAAGTTGGTTTATACAGGTAATCGAGGTAAGCGTTTATTATTCCATAAAAAATTTTCAAATTCTGCTGCTGGTAGCGGCCGACTGAATAAAAAACCTTGCATGGCATCACAGTTGTTTTGACGTAAAAAGGAGAGTTCCGCTTCTGTTTCTACACCTTCAGCAATTACCTGCATATCTAAATTATGCGCCATTTCAATTAATGCTTTTGTAATGGCGGATTTTTGCGAGTCGTTGGCAACATTGTGAATAAAATAGCGGTCAATTTTTAAAGTATTCACTGGTAAATTCTTGAGATAAATTAACGAAGAATAACCAGTACCAAAATCATCAATAGCAATGCTTACGCCTAAAGATTGTAAGTCATTCATCGTGGCGATCGCACTATTCACGTCTTGCATAATCATGCTTTCAGTCAGCTCTATTTCGAGATAGTGTGGTTCTAGATTGTTGATTTCTAAAAATTCCACGATTTTTTGGAGAAAATCTGGCTGATTAAATTCCATTACCGATAAATTCACAGTCACTTTCAAGTAAGGAACTCCTGCGTCATGCCAGGTTTTAATCTGTTGACAAACACTTCTTACTACCCATCGATCGAGAGGAACAATTAAACCTGTAGATTCTGCTAAGGGAATAAATTCTGTTGGTGTAACTAAACCTAATTCAGGGCTTTGCCAGCGCAATAAACTCTCAGCTGCAATTATTTGTCCAGAATTAATATTGACTATAGGTTGATAGTATACCTCAAATTCTTCTAAAAATTTTTGATTTTTGATGACTTTGTGTAAACTAATTTCTAATAACTGGTTTTTAGGAGATAAAATCTTACTTACAGTTTGATTAGATAAATATTTTTTTAAAGTAGCTTGCCTTTCCAAGCGATTCATAATTGCACTTAATAATTCTGCGCGAGTGAATGGCTTAGTGAGATAGTCATCTGCACCCATATCCATGCCTTGGCGGAAATCAGCTTTGGCAGATTTTGCTGTGAGAAAGATGAAAGGAATTGCTGCTGTTAATGGATCTTGGCGTAATGCTGTTAACACTCCATAACCATCAATTTCTGGCATCATCATGTCACACAATATTAAATCGGGACTTTCGGTGATTGCTAAATTTACCCCAATTCTGCCATTAGCTGCGGCAATAGTCTCAAAATCTTCGGCTTCTAATAAATCTAAAAGGTTTTCACGAACTGATTCTTCATCTTCAATGACTAATATTTTGATCATTATTTACCTCAATTTATATTTGTTTATTTAAGGGCAAAATTACAGTAAATAAGGTACTGACTCCTAGCGTACTTGTGACAAATATCTCACCTTTGTGTATGTCTACACATCTTTTCACAATTGCTAGTCCTAATCCAGTTCCCAGGATATTACCGACATTATGAGCGCGATAAAACGATTCAAACAAGTGTGGCAGGTCTTCTGGTGGAATACCAATTCCCCAATCTTGAATTTTAAATATGGCTTGTCCCTGCTGACAAGTAAGAGTAAATTTTATAGTGCTATTAACTGGTGAATATTTAATCGCATTTGAGAGTAAGTTACCCAAAATATGTCCTAGTAACTTATCATCCATGTAACATGGCATAGATTCATATTGGCTGATAAACTCAGTAACTTGTTGATTGCTAAAATTCAAACGGGTTTCTTCGGTTAAATGACGGCAATATGCCACTAAATCAAAGGATTTTGGTCTAAACTCTAGTTTTCCCGCTTCTACTTTGCCAACGATCAAAATATCATTTAACATCTCAGTCATCCGCTTAACAGCAGTTTGAATGCGATGCAGATGAATGAGTTGTTTTTCTTCACTCCAGTTGTGGCGGTAGTGTTCTAATAACTCAGAAGAAGAAAGGATAGTACTCAACGGTGTGCGGAATTCGTGGGAAGTCATGGCAACAAAGCGAGATTTGAGTTCGCTGAGTTCTTTCTCTTTCTCTAGAGAAAGTCTTAGTTCTTGTTCTAATTGCTTGCGATTTGTGATGTCTGCCATGTAACCAACCAATTCTAGTGGATTACCAGTTTCATCTCGTACTAGCTTGCCTTGGTCGTACAGCCAGCGATAAGTCCCGTCTTTGTGTAAGAAACGGTATTCCAACTGATATTGTCCGTGCTGGGGTATTTTTGCTAGTTTAGCTAACACATATGGCGCGTCTTCCGGGTGGATATGACTAGCCCAAAAGCGAGAATCTTCGATCGTTTCCTGTGCTTTATAGCCCAACATGGCGCTGACATTTTCGCTCACAAAAGTACCGCCAAAATCTTCAGAAGTTTTGGCAGTGTAGATGACAGCTGGGCTGGAGGAAAGCAAATATTGCAGCCGCTGTTGACTAGCAAGTAGTGCTATTTCTGAGTGCTTGCGAGTGGTGATATCGCGATCGATTCCACGATACCCACGGAATTTACCTGCGACATCAAAGACTGGAACTCCACTGGTTTCGAGAACAACTAAACGACCATCTTGATGAATATTAATGTTCTCTAAACATGTAAATGGTTGTTGTGTAGCAGCAATCTGTGTAAAAACTTGACAAACGCGTTCAGCTTCTTCAGGTGGCATTAATTCAAAGGCAGTTTTTCCCAATACTGCTTGCGGTTCATAACCCAAGATGTCGCGCACTTTGGGACTGACATAAGTATAGGTAGCATTTTCATCTACTTCCCACACCCAATCGCTACTTGCTTCAACTAAGTTACGGAAGCGTTCTTCGCTATGTCGCAGTGCTGCTTCTGTTTGTCTAAGTTCGTGTAACGCTGCTTGCTGTTGACTAATGTCGGCGATCGTGCCAACGTAAGCGTTGACTTCTCCTATATCTGTTAGCTCTGCAACTGCTTGACCAAAAACCCAAGTGACACCACCATCAGGACGCTGGTATCGATATTCCAAACGGAACGGTCGTTTGCCTGTAACAGCTTGATTCCATTCTGATGCTACGCGCTCCCTGTCTTGGGGATGAATAGCAGCTATCCAGCTACGTCCAATTCCGGCTGCTTTTGTTAATCCAGCAATTTCACACCAGCGCTCGTTGACGTATAAGCAATTTCCCTCTGCATCCGTGCAAAAAATTCCCACAGGTGAGACTGACGCTATCGTTTGATATCGCCTTTCGCTTTCTCGCAGGGCTGTTTCTGCTGAGACGCGCTCGTGAATGTCTGTGTTTGTCCCAAACCAATTAATGATTTTACCGTGGCGATCGCGCAACGGTAAAGCACGCGCCAAATGCCAGCGATAGCTTTTGTCAGCAGCTCTTTGCCAACGAAATTCAATTTCATAAGGCGTACCTGTTACTAGAGAAGTCTGCCAGCAGTCTAGACATCTTGGCCAGTCTTCTGGATGTATCCATTTTTGCCATTCCCAACCCAGGAGTTCTTCTTGAGTGCAAGCAAAGTAATCAAGAGTACGTTGGTTAACGTATTCAATGTTGCCGTTGGCTTCAGCAATCCATACTTGTTGCGGGATGGATTCAGCCAAGAAGCGAAAGCGTTCTTCGCTCTTTTTTAAAGCATCTTGCACTTGCTTGCGCTCGGTGATATCTTCAAAAGTCCCTAGAATACCTACAACATTGCCTTCGCCATCATGAAGTGGGACTTTTGTTGTTTCCAGCCAAACTTGTTTATCATCTGCTTTTAATAAAGGCTCAATTATATGATATTCGGGCGTATTGGTCTGGATGACGCGAGCATCACACTCGCGGTAGAAATCCGCATCTTCTTGCTTGCAAGGTAAATCATAATCTGTCTTGCCCACAATATCTGCTGGACTTTCAAAACCAACCATTTTGGCGAAATTGCGATTACAACCTAAAAATACGGAATTTCTATCTTTCCAGAAAATACATTGGGGAATAGTATCTATAATTAGCTGCAAAACTTGCTGCGATTGCTGTAATTGCTTTTCTATGATTTGGCGATCGCTAATCTCTGTCAGCAATTTTTGATTGATTGCTTGTAAAGCGATCGTTTGCTGGGACAGTCGCTGTAGTTTTTCATTGCTCTGTGGCAAACTTGCTTGTACGTGCTTTTCTTCGTTGCTATCTATACAATCAACTTTTTCCTCAGATATCAATGTGGCTATACCTGTATCGAGCAGCCGACAATAATGCTTATCAATTTGCCTGAAGCAATCTTCCATAGCACTGACTAATTCCCCCTTTGAGCATTCGCCTGTTGTTGCTTCAATAGGTTGTTCCAGCGAGCGACAAATGCTTTCAGGTGTAACTGTGCCGAGCGGTTGACCTTGCTCGTCTACGATTGGTAATAAATCCAATTGATGTTGCTGGAAAAGCGCTAGTACTGTTGTCATATTGTTAAAATCCGATAGCTTCAGTGCGATCGCTGAAGTCTGCATGACTTCGGAGATTTTGGTTGTTTTGAAGTCTGCTCCAGCAGCTAAAAGCCTCACCACATCTTGGGCTGTGAACCATCCTACTAACTGTGAAACTGACATTACTAAGACATTGACACCCCATTGTGCCATCAGTGATATGGCATCAGATAGCAATGTTTCCGGCTCAACTATTAGTGGCGAATAGTCAATAGTTGACTTTAGGCATCGTAGCCAGAGAAGCTGAGGTAGGGCTTGCATAGATGGTTATGATAGCTATCACAAATAGTTATCTAAAAGCACTTTATTTAAGTAATGCCTAAGTTTTTTATGACAAATAAATAATAATATCTTACTTAGAAATACTGTTAATTTTGTATGAAGAAATACGAAGATTAAGTTGTCTCAACTTCAGGACAACAAAAGTTATCAACAAATTAAATACATTTCATAGATAAATATCAATAAGTAAAAGGGACTGGGGAGCCAGTCGCTTCCCCCCCGCCCTTACGAACTGGCGTTGAATAAGAGATTGCTGCAATGACAGTTATTTGAACCGTTGACCGTTAATACTCTAAAACTCATCAGCCATCCGCCGTCAAAAACAGGGTGTGGGGTGTAGGGGGTAGGGTGTAGGGAAAAACGACGTTGGACGGAGCTTGAACTTTGAAGGGCGCAAGCGTCTTGACTCATACGGGGCTTGGTCAATTATTTTTCTGAGTGCAACAGCACCCGTCGTTCGCCATAACGCAATAGCCTTTCTATGGTTATCAGCCGATTTTCCCAAACTTTGACTTGATAGGGATTATCTATAGCCTGTTGGCGCGTCCAGACCCGAAATTGAGATTGAAACCGAGTCAGCGTGGCTTTTGCTGCTAGCAAATTACTAGCGGAAGGTGAGTTAGCAAGCTGATTTAAAGCACTTTGCACGACTTGCGCTTGCTCGTTCAATTCTGAAATCCTCGATCGGTCGTTTTGCAAAACCAACTGCCATTCGCGTTGCAGCGCAGTATAACGAACAGCAGCGGTTTTAAAAGGCTGACGCTGAGGAATAGGTTCAGTTGCGGTGTCAACTTTGCCTTGGGTGTTACTAAAGATTTTTTGTAGCTCGTTGTTTAAATTCTCAGCCGCAAAAAGTGCATAACCACTAACTGGCAAGTCCCTTACCAATTGCAGTTGATCGAATGCTCCAATTGTGGGCAAGGAAAGTAAACGAATTCCTGGTACTAACAAGGTAGAACCTAATTTGTTAGAGGCTATCCACGGCTGTGCTAGTCGTTGGAAGCGAGAAGTATCTTGAGCATAGGTCATAGGGACGATTAAATCTATATCTCCTTTTCTTGCCCACACTTCCCAATGCTGTTGAAGTTTTTGAATGCGTTCTAGCTCTGGTAAAGGAAAAACGGCAACTGACAAAATCAAGTCTGCTCGCTTTTGGCGTAATTCCTGTGAGACTCGATCCACAAAACTATCAACTTGTTGAGTGCGAAATTCTGTCCACTTTTGCCACAAGTCGGTTTGGTTAGGGGAAATATTTATCGGATCTACACCAGTCAATTGCTGAAACTGCGCTCTTGCAGCTTTCCCATAACCGTATACTCGACCTGCACTTGGGTCTTGAAAAGGATAGCGAATGTAGTCTAGCTGTAGACCATCCACATCATAACGAGTGACAATTTCCTCATACAGCTTGAGTAGGTACTGCCGCAATTGGGGATTCGCTGGATCGAAGAATGGCTTGGTCTGACCGACGGGAATTTGATTGCCCAAATTATCATAATTTGCCCAATCAGGATGAGCAGCAAGTACCGGACCTGGGTAATTGGGATTGATATTGATAATTTGATTGTGACGCTGGTTGCCAGCTGCAAATACCCAAACCCAAGCATGTAACTCTATACCTCGCTCGTGAGCTAGTTTCACTCCTGCTGCTAATGGGTCCCACCCACTAATTAAGGGGTTTTGCTGCGGTGCGACTTTGCTGGGATAAATAGGATAACTAGCGTTAACAGTTTCAAAAAAGACAGTATTAATTCCAGACTCTGCTAACCGATCGAAAACCTGAGCTAATCCCTTTTCGCTACCAGCACGAACAATTGTTCCTCGGTCTAACCATACTGCTCGGATTTCTGCTTGAGCTAACCTGCGGTTGAGAGGAAACTGCTTCCATAAATTTGCCTTTGCCACTAGCCACTGCTGACGAGCCAAAGCATAGTTTTTTTGAGCGATTAACTGGGGTAAGTTTTTGGCAACTATTCTTGCTTGTGCTAAAACTTGGTCTTTGCTAGAAATTACTGCCGCAGGTCTGGTTGAGGCTACCTGAGTTGCTTCGCCGTTGATAGACGGGAGGTCGGCAACATTAGCAGCATCAACTGATGCCGCTAAATGAGCGCTTTCCACCCGACCAATTAGATTTTCTAGCTCTTGCTGAAGTGCGATCGCTTCGTTTGCATTGATTGGTGCATTAGAGTTGGGTGTAACATCCAAACGCACTGTTTGTTCGAGTTGGTCTATAGGCTCTGGAGAAGTTGGTGGTGTAACTCCAGGAAGTGGTCTAGGTTTAGGAGCGGTGACAATTGTGGCAGCAGGAGGGAATGAGGGGAGTGAGGGGGATGAGGGGGATGAG
>NZ_JAECZA010000073.1 GCF_016056275.1 Dendronalium phyllosphericum CENA369
CCCCCTGCTCCCCCTGCTCCCCCTGCCCTCTTCTTCCTGCGGGTTCTAGAAAAGTAAGCAAAATTCAGGATAAGTTGTTATCAAACCTTAATAAATAACTCAACCTTTTATCTTGTGGATACCTCCATTCTGGTTCAAACTTTTGTTGCTGTGTTTGTTTTAGCGGATGCTGTCGGTAATATACCAATAGTTTTGATTTTGACTAAAGGCATGACACCAGAGGAAAGAAACAAAGTTATAGATAAAGCTATTATCGTAGCGATCGCAGTCTTATTGCTATTTGCTTTTGCCGGACAAATTATTTTAACTTACTTGGAAATCAGCGTGGCATCTTTGCGGGTAGCTGGCGGACTTTTATTGCTACTAATTTCTTTGCAAATGCTGCGAGGAGAATTAGATACGCCAATTCTTGAGGAAGGACGCGATGTGGCAATTACGCCACTGGCTTTGCCATTATTAGCAGGGCCGGGTACGCTGACAACGGTGATGTTATTAATGTCAAAATCGCAAAATCCCTATCTTGCGGTGATGCTGGGTATTGTGGCAGCAATGTTTGTGACTTGGTTGATTTTGCGTTTGGCTAACCGGATAGAAACTTTGATTGGTGCTGAGGGTGGGGTGATTATAACTCAGCTTTTGGGCTTTTTGTTGGCAGCACTGGCGATAGAAATTGGTAGTACGGGGATTCGAGAGTTGTTTTTGAAGTAGAATCTCTGTGCGAAACTACATTTTTCTTATCAAGTGTGACAGGTGTATTCGGAGAATTGTCCAGGATTTATACTAACAGCTTAAAATTCTTAATAAGAAAGCTGGAATCAAGGAAATAATTATAGATGGTTGCGAAATTCCTGGACAAGGTAGGCAATGTTTTATGATGGGTTAACTAACTTGATGTTTGGCAAGTCGAAGCGGGGGCAAAAACTCTTAGGGTCTGCCAAAATCGGCAGAACCATGACAAGATAATAGTTTCAGCGTTTGAGTAATGTGGGAAGATGCAAATTAATTGCAATAAGGTCGGCTGAAAATGAACATTTTTTTCGATCTGCCAAAATCCTTCCCAGGAACCTTGCTCTGATTAAGTTTCAATATCGAGCAGTTTCCAACACCTATTACCCCGCAAGGGGATTGAAACAATCGACTGGGATGCTAACAGTACGGTTAATCTTGGTTTCCAACACCTATTATCCCGCAAGGGGATTGAAACTCATTGTTACCGCATTTACCCCAAATTTGAAATCTTGTTTCCAACACCTATTACCCCGCAAAGGGATTGAAACGAGCTAGACCGAGAGTAAAAACCAAAGTGTGCGTCTAGTTTCCAACGCCTATTACCCCGCAAGGGGATTGAAACGTTCCAGTAATTGTGCGTCTGTTAAAATTGAAAAAGTTTCCAACGCCTATTACCTCGTAAGGGGATTGAAACTAAGGGGAAACCTCACCCCAAGAAGCAATAAACTCTAGTAGTTTCCAACGCCTATTACCCCGCAAGGGGATTGAAACTTGTCAATGGCAGTTTGAACTTCTGCCGGAACCGTAGTTTCCAATGCCTATTACCCCGTGAGGGGATTGAAAACGACCTTAGATTAGCCCTAGCTGTTGCTTTAAGACTTCTGGCATATTAATTGCTATATATAACCCTTGTACATTCTCCCAATTTGTGTATTCATCCCAGGAAATATTTTCGAGGTTAGCGTGGCTGAGGTTAGCGCCGTTGAGGAATGCACTACTGAGGTTAGCACCGCCAAGGTTAGCATCGCTAAGGTCTAGATGGCTAAGGTATGCGCGGCTGAGGTTAGCATCGCTGAGGTTAGCGCGGCTGAGGTCTGCACGACTGAGTTTAGTATCGCTGAGGTTAGCGCGGCTGAGGTTAGCGCCACAGAGATTCGCATCACTGAGGTTAGTACGGCTGAAGTTAGCATTGCTGAGGTTAGCGTGACTGAGATTCGCATAGCTGAGATTAGCGCGGCTGAAGTTAGCATTGCTGAGGTTAGCGTGACTGAGGACTACTCCTCTAAGATATGCATCGCTAAGGTTAGCGTTACTTAGGAATTGTCCGACTATAGTAGTAAAATTCCTCAATTGAATGCTATCAGCGTAATTAATACTAAGCAGGAGTTGGTCTGCGATGGAAAAAAGCCCTTTGGGTTGACCAGATGGATAGAAGGTAATTTGTTTTTTGAGATCGTCTTGGTTTTGAGTGTGGCGGTGTAACTCCAAGAGCAAAATCAGCACATTCAAGCCAGCATAAATATCTATCTGACGCTGACCGAGTTCTCGAATTCCATACTTTTGCAACTGTCGCAGCTTTTTCTGAGGCAAAGTCTCTTCAGCAGAGTCAATAAATTTCCCTTGACACCAATTATGGTAAAAATTTTCTAAACGTTTAAATAACTGTTCCCAAGGAAAATCTGGAATTTCTGTTAACAACCCCATGAGATATTCCACGATTTCTGGTGTCAATTTGCCAAAACCAAGTAAATCGTAAATTTGCCAATTCATCTGAGCTTCGGAAGTAATTAGTTGTTTTCTGCCTTCTTCTAAATACTCTTGCGTCCAGATTTTTAGGCGTGATTTGAGGCGTTCGGCAAACAAAAATTCACTAAAACTTTGATGAAAAAACTCAATTCTATCTTCTCGCTCGGCAGAAGTTATATAAAAATTAGCCCAAGCTGTTTTCAGAGGTTCATTAGCCAACTTCCCCTTAGCTTTTTTAATGAGAGCTTTTGCAGTTTCATCTTCTTCTAAACGCGCTTCTAACATGGAAATTGAAGCTTTATTTTTTGATTGCACCACACAAACAGCCGCTTCTGTCAGGAGACGCTTTAAATCTTCAGGTTTGTATTTCGTTAACTCAGGTTTTAAATTATTGCGATCGCGTTCCGAAGGTTGTGCTAATATCCATTCTAAAGCTTCTTGATAAATTATAGTTTTGGCTGTTTGCTGGGTTGCTTTTTCTAACTTCTCAATTACTAATTTGCCATCTCGATACATTGCCGCTAAAAAATAAAGTAAGAGCGGTTCTTGAGCTAATTTCTGCACTTGTGACGGACATTCTTCGCTTTGCAAAAATTGCCATAAGCTTGCGTTTTTGGGATTAATTTGCACCGCTGACCACTTACCGAACCATTTTTGTTGGAGTTGTCCGTCCATTTCCACAATTTCTACCCGCTCTAAATTGCTAGGCAAATTATGGATACCTTCTAAAGACATCGACTTACCAGTAATTAAAACTCGATGTCCCATTTCTACATATTTACACTCTTGCTGAAACTTAGCTAATTGTTTGATAAATAATTCTAGGTTGAGATTGTTTCTAGATTCAAAATGCAATTCATCAAACCCATCTAAAATAAATAGAAAACGAGTATTTTTGTTTGTTAGCCAGTTATTATCGAGTTGAATATAACCAGATTTAAGTTCTCTTTCTAAAGTTTTTTCTAACCGCGACTCAATTAAGTCTATATCTCTTAAACAAAGCAATATCGGTATCCATGTCGGGTACAAATGCTTCCGCACCCAATCAGCAAACATTCTACAAAAGACACTTTTACCACTTCCAGTTTGACCTTGAATAAACATCACCTGCTCTAACTTTTCTTGTTTTAAAAGAATCGTTTTAGCCCATGTTTCTAAATCGAGGTATTCTATTTTTTCATCTAGAGGTTTGGCTGTCAGAGGTACATAAATATCTTTCAACGAAAATGGTTCGTTAAAGAGATATTCTAACGGTTTAGGAGAAATATAATACTTTAAATATTCATCAATACTTTGGATTTTTTGCTGTTCTTCATGCCAATCTAATAAAGAAGGTTGATTCGCATTTTTGATGGGATAACCTAGCTCTATCCAAGCTTGAATTATATAACGATAAGTATTCCAAGCTACCCGTTTGATTAAAAGACTTGCATTAGCTTTAGGAATTTTTGCTAGCAACAAGCGAACTAACAATACTTGGTTAAAAGCCTGCGCTAATTCTGATTGATGAAAACAGGCGATCGCCTCACTAGCAGTTTGAGAATCTAATTCCAGATCGTTGAGTTTTTGGAGTTGTTTTGTTGTGGCTTTTTGAATATTAGGATTAGCATCCCAGTTAACGGATGCATATATAGATAAAATTTCTTTAACACTTTCCAAATAAGCAGCTTGACTAATTATAAATACACAATCTTCTAAACTAGGGTCTTGCTTTGTGATTGCCCGATAAAATTTCAGCAAAGCAATTCCCATAGGCAAAAATGGCAAACCCCCACTTAATACCTGTGCCAAAGGCGAACACAATACATCTAACAATGAAGATGAATTTTGTAACAGAGATTTTAAGGCTTCGACACTAGCACCTTGTTTTTTAATGGTTTGAACTGCTGCTAAAACAGCCTTGCCTGTCTCAACTGTTGTATTCGGACTCTCTTCTACAGAGAAGGATGTTCTCAATTGCTGCCAGACTTCTAATAAGCGGCTTTTCATTCGCTTAAACTCGTATATTTACTGATTATTTAGAGCCTAGCGTAAAATCTATAGGAATCCAGTTTGATTTATGAAATTATTTGTGTAGGGAGGGAACAGGGAATGGGGAACAGGAAAAAAGCCTCTTGAAGTTGTACTGATTTTTTTCAAAAATCAAATACTAGTCCTATATGATTCAGGCAGTCCCGATGAAAAAATTTTCATCACCATACATGAAAAAGGAATATTCCCTACACCCTACACCCTACACCCCACACCCTTTTTCAAGGCAGAGGCGAGTAAGTGAGTGCTTAGTACAGTTTTGCCTAGAAGCGTAGAGTTTTTAATGCATCGGGATACATTGGCATTGCGTCAGGATACATTGGCATTGCATCGGCATACATTGGCATTGCATCGCGATACATTAACATTGCATTGGGATACATTGGCATTGCATCGCGATACATTAACATTGCATCGGGATACATTGGCATTGCATTGAGATGCATTAACATTGCAGAGTACTGGCAAATTTCAGTCTTTATATCAACTCAACCCCAACTGCTGCTTTAAGGCTTCTGGCATATTCACTGCTGTCTCTAACCCCTTTACATCTTCCCATTGCTGCTTTTCACCCCAGGTCATCTGTTCTAAATTGGCATCGCTGAGGTCTGCACCGCTGAGAATAGCGTAACTGAGGTTGGTGTGGCTGAGATCCGCGCCATAGAGAATTGCACCGGTGAGGTTGCTACCACTGAGATTGGCACTGCTGAGGTTTGAGTAGCTAAGGTCGGTTCCTAAGAGTATGGCATCGGTAAGGTCTGCACCGCTAAGAATGGCATCATTGAGAATTACCCCACTCAAATCGGCATCGTTAAGTATGACCCCACTCAGGTCTACACCACTCAAGTCAGCACCTAAAAACATTGCACCATTAAGTTTGGCATAGTTGAGCTTGGCCCCGTTGAGTTTGGCATAGCTGAGGTCTGCGGCTATGAGAATAGCCTCACTCAAATTGGTACTAAAGAGAATAGTGTCGCTGAGGTTAGTACCGTTGAGGATAGCTTGACAAAGGTTAGTACCGCTGAGGTCGGCGCGGCAAAGGTCGGCATAACTCAGGTTAATGCTGCTGAGATTGGCATCACTCAGGTTTGCACCGAAGAGGATAGCGTGGGTGAGGTTGGCGCGGCTGAGGTCGCTATTTTTGAGGTTGGCACTACAGAGGTTAGTGTGGCTGAGATCGGCAGCTTGAAGATTGGTGCTACTAAAGTCGGCACTGGTCAGGTCTGCACGGTGGAGGTTTGCGCTACTAAGGTTAGCACCACTAAAGTTAGCACTGCTGAGGTCGGCACTGCTGAGATTAGCACCACTAAAATTAGCGCTGCTGAGGTTGGCATCGCCAAAGTTTACCTTAGTGAGGTTGGCGTTGCTAAAGTTAGCACCAGTCAGATTAGCATCTCCCAGGTATGCACCACTGAGATTAGCACCGCTGAAATTGACTCCAGTTAAGTTAGCATCACCAAGATAAGCACCGCTAAAGTTACAGCCTTTGAGAAATTCCCCGACTATATTACTAAAATTACCGATTTCAATCGCATCGCTGTAATTAATAATCCGCAGTAGTTGAGAGGTAAAAAAGTTATCTGTATCTGTTTTTGCGGATGGATAGAAAGCGATTTGTGGCTGAAGCTTGTCTTGCTCTTGGGCGTAGCGGTGTAACTCTAAAAGTAAAATTAGTACGTTAAGTCCTGTATATATATCTACTTGTCTCAGTCCGATCGCAATATTTTGTGCTAGCATTGCCGTCATCTTTTTTTGAGGCAAGTTATCTTTTGGTGCAGCATCAATAAATTCTCCCCGACACCAGCGAGTATAAAAATCTTCTAAACGCTGGAAAAGTTCTACTGGACGAAATGTTTTGTCTTGTCGGAGTAAGTTCATCACTTGTTCGACGAGTTGTGATGTTAGCGCTCCGTTACCTAGTAGATTGTAAATCTCTTGGTGTAGTAGGCGATCGCCTACTCGAAAACAAAATCCGCGCTCATCCGCAGGACGGTTTTTTGACTCAGGCGGCGACTGTGTGACAACAAAGCTTTTCTCAACTACTACAGGTTCTTGTTCGCTGTATTGCACAGAACTCTGAGTACAAAGCAGCACCCGCAAACGCGCTTTGCGTGGCTTGCCGTAGACTAGCGAAGAGTAACGGTTACTTTTAGAGTAGGGGGTGACAGATGGCTGACTTGTGTTAAAACTACAACAATCGTCTAGTTTTGTCCATTCTTCTAAGCTTTTTTGCAGTCTTTCAGGCGATAAACCTTCGTTAACAAAGTCTATTTGGTCTGACGAAAAAAATGTTTCTGTTTCTACAACCGTTGGCTCTTCTCTGTTTTGTAACCGTATATTTTTCACAGAATTTTTCAAAAGCTGCCAAATTTGAGATAATTGTGACATTTTTGTATCCGTTATGACTTAATAGATGTTGTGTTAAATGTTGATGTTTGCTCTGGGGGATTTTGGATACTAAACGAGAAAATGTAAATTATAAAGTATAAAGTAATATGTGTATTTTTATTGAAAAATCTATTACCAAAAGCTAAACCGCAGCTAATAGTATTTTTTGTCCAAATAAATTGAGTTATAGCTTAAAGATTTATTCCTTTCCTAGAAAAATCAGTTATTGTAGATTATTTTAACGAGGCTGTTGTGTTTTTCTCCTCCAGCATGTCGAACGAGCTGATGTAAAAATAATACGTACTGTTTGTTACAGACGCAATTATTAGGAAAAATACTACAGTAAAACAGCGCAACCAAACAGGAAAATGGCAGTTAAAACTCAATTGAAAAATTAGTTGCTTGATATCAGGTAGCTACTTAAACAAGGCAGGGGAGCAGGCTTCGCCTTGGGCTAGGGGTAAATAGTAGGGGAAGGAGAATTAAACAAAGTTCTGACTCTTTTCCTTTTTATCTTCTAACTCCTAACTCAACACCAGGGAGAAGTTGCAACTTCGGTAACTCAGCCACGCCACTTGATGCTAGTCCACTCAAATCGAGAGACCCGCCTGCCTATGTCGGTGACTCTTCAGCATTCATTACTGTGAATAGGAGGATTTTCAGATTTGCTCTATTAAATGAGGTAAATATACTTTACTTTGCAAAAGTTAAAAATTAATTAGCAGTAGTTGTCAGGGATAGATTAAATGAAAAGAGTAACTTTTTATGTAATTTTGTTGCATAGTTTGTTTTTAGGCATCGCGAGTGTTAGTGCGGAATCGTTACCTGGAGATGGGGCAAATACAACTTTGGACGAGAACCAAAAAATAAATAAAGTTTTACCGATTGAGAAGGCACAAGAAGACAAAATCGAGATACCCACAAAGCAGGGATCGAGCATAAGAGAGAATGCCGATATCAAAACTGTGCCGGGATCGCATCTCGGACAAATATCCCAGCAGGTTTGGGTAATTAATCAAAATAAACAAGTACAGCGCCAACCTTTTACCTGGGTAGTTGAAGATTTAAAAAAAGCAGGTCAGCAACCCTTTTTAAAAGCCGAAAAAACCTCAGATAAGCTAGAAGATAAACCAAAGCCAAGTAATAAACCACCGAAAAAGGATGATTTAGAAAATTTTGACACAGTAATTAAAGATACTGTCAAAACAGGAGGATTATTTACTCTTTATCGTAATAAAGAAAAGAATAAAATTTATTTAGAAATAAAACCAGAGCAGCTAAATAAAAATTACTTAGCGACAGCAACCCTAGAATCTGGCATTGGCGAACAGGGTATTTACAGCGGTATGCCCTTGCAAGACTTTTTATTTTATTTGGAACGAGTGGATAACAACTTGCACTTTGTTGTCCGTAATGTTAATTTTCGCACTCGTGAAGGAGATCCGCAAGCGCGATCGCTCGCTCGCTCATTTAGCGATTCCGTACTCTACAACATTCCGATTAAAAGCATTCATCCGCAACGCAAAACAATTTTGATCGACTTGGGTGACTTGTTGCTAACAGATTTGGCCGGATTATCTTCGAGTTTAGGTGTTTCCGCAAGCCCAGATCAATCTTACTTTGGTAATGCTAAAGCCTTTCCCCAGAACATAGAAGTTGAATCAGTTTTAAATTTTTCTAGTAGCGGTAGCGGCCGCGAAAATGAAATACCGAATTTTGCAGTTTTACCTGATAGCCGTGGCTTCACCTTGCGGGTTCACTACAGCTTCTCCCAACTTCCAGACAACAATTACCGTCCGCGTTTTGCTGACGAACGTGTAGGTTATTTCATCACTGCCTACCAAGACTTAACGAAAGATGACAATAGCGATGTTTTTGTTCGCTACATTAATCGCTGGAATTTAGAAAAACAAGACCCGAAAGCCGCAATTTCTCCACCCAAAAAGCCAATTGTCTTTTGGATTGATAATGCCGTACCCTTCGAGTACCGCGATGCCATCAAAGAAGGGGTACTGATGTGGAACAAAGCCTTTCTCAAAGCCGGATTCAAGGATGCAATTGAAGTCCGCCAAATGCCGGATAATGCCACATGGGACCCAGCAGATATTCGCTACAATACAATTCGTTGGATTAACACTGTAGATGGTTATTTTGCTATGGGGCCATCTCGTGTTAACCCGTTGACTGGGGAAATCCTGGACGCAGACATTTTAGTAGATGCCAGCTTTATCCGAGCGCTCAAAGGTGAGTATCGCAACATCGTACAACCCAATCAATTATCAACGCGCACTTCCTTATCAGCATTAATGCAAAATCGGATGCTTTGCACTAATGGTTTGGGAGCTAAAAGCAACAGTATGTCCCCAGAACAAGGACAAAAAGGGTTGTTTCCCCGTTTATCTAAAATGGCAGGAGAGTACGATTTGTGCTACGGGATGGAAGCTGCTAATCAGTTTGCCTTTGGTTCTTTGGCGATGAACCTTCTTCAAGACGGCACAACCAGTCAAGAACAGCTAAAAGAGTATATTCATCAATATTTACGTTTAATTATTGCTCACGAAGTGGGACATACTCTTGGTTTACGGCATAACTTTCGTGGTAGTACCCTCCTAAAACCAGAGGATATGAATAATAAAGATATTACCCATAATAAAGGTCTAACAGCTTCGGTAATGGACTACATTCCACCGAACATTGCACCTCAAGGTACAAAGCAAGGAGATTATTTTCCCACAACTATTGGTCTATACGATGAATGGGCTATTCAGTACGGTTACACAAGAACGCAGGCAACAACACCCATAGCTGAAAAGCCAATATTGCAGGAAATTGCTAACCAATCTTACAAGCCCGAATATAGTTATGCCACCGACGAGGATGTGTATGACCTCGACCCAACTGCTGATGCTTGGGATAACAGTAGCAATGTATTGCTTTATTCCCGGTGGCAATTAGATAATTCGCGCGTCATGTGGGAACGTCTCAATAAGCGTTTACCAGTTTCCGATGAGAGTTACAGCGATCTGAGCAGACGTTTTAATACAGTTTTATCTAACTATTTTCAGCAGATATACTATGCTACTAAATACATTGGTGGTCAGTCTTTTTACAGAGTCCAGCCTGACAAGACATCATCTAATAAGTCAAATGAGAATGCTTCTGATGTCCGCCAACAACGATTACCATTTGAACCAGTGCCTGTCGAAGAACAACGGCAAGCATTAAAGATTCTGCAAAAGTATGTGTTTGCAGAAGATGCTTTGAACTTTTCACCAGAACTATTGAATAAATTAGCACCTTCTCGCTGGCGGCATTGGGGTAGTTATCCGCGTACTGGTCGTTTGGATTATCCAATTTCTGAGTTGATATTGTTCATGCAAGGTTCTGTACTGCGAGATTTACTTTCAGCCGATCGCCTTTCCCGCCTCACAGATATCGAACTCAAAACTCAAACAGGTCAATCACTCACCATACCAGAACTGTTTGATACTTTGCAATCAGGAATCTGGACAGAAGTGCTACAACCAAAAGGCGATTCGCTGAAGATTACCAGCCTGCGACGCAACCTGCAAAGGGAATACCTAGACATCTTAGCTAATATGGTGTTGCGGAAAGAAGATGTACCAGAAGATGCTCGAACGATAGCTTGGTATAAAATTAGGCAGTTGGATGATAAACTGAAGCAGGTCAACTCCAAAGATGAATACACCCAAGCGCATTTACTAGAAACACGCGATCGCATCGAAAAAATCTTAAATGCCTCATTGCAAGGAAATTAAAGAGCAGGGGAGCAGAGGGAGACAAGGGAGACTCTTGTACAGACGCGATTAATCGCGTCTGTACGAAAACTGACTCTTCAGACGCGATTAATCGCGTCTCTACGAAAACTGACATTTAACAAAATTATTCATGCAATCGAAAATCTTACCTCCGCCCCTTCGTTCTGGTGACTTACTGCGAATAATTGCTCCTAGTGGGGCTTTGCGAGAATTTGAAATGTTGGGGCAGAGTGTAGAAATTTGGCGATCGCGTGGCTATAAAGTAGAAATCATGTCAGATATCGCTGAACGCTGGGGATATTTAGCTGGAAAAGATGAAAAACGCAGCCAACAACTAGCCGCAGCTTGGCAAGATCCCGATTGTCGCGGTATCCTCTGTGTCAGAGGTGGTTTCGGCAGTACCCGCATTTTGGAAAATTGGCATTGGCAGACATCAACGCTTCCGAAATGGCTAATTGGTTTTTCAGACATCACTGCTTTATTATGGAGTCTTTACACAGCGGGGATTTCTAGCGTTCACGCTCCTGTACTGACGACTTTGGCAGATGAACCAGATTGGTCATTGCAGCGATTATTTGATTTGGTGGAAGGTCGGCCTCTCGCCCCTCTCAAAGGTTGTGGCTGGGGCGGTGGTAGTGCTACTGGCATTTTACTGGCAGGTAATCTGACAGTGGCAACTCATCTTTTAGCGACACCCATACAACCGAATTTAGATGATGTAATTCTAGCCTTAGAGGATGTCACAGAAGCACCCTACCGCATTGACCGAATGCTGACACAATGGCGTTTAAGTGGTGCTTTGTCAAAAGTTCGTGGTATCGCTTTGGGAAGCTTTACTCGCTGCGAACCACCAATAAGCGTCCCTAGCTTTAGTGTCGAAGAAGTACTGCGCGATCGCTTGGGTGATTTGGGTATCCCTGTTGTCTCCGATCTGCCTTTTGGTCACAACATCCCCAATGCTGCTTTACCCGTGGGAGTGCAGGCAACATTAGATGCAGATCGGGGAATACTGGATATTTGTGTTGAAAAAAAGTAAGTTTTTAAATATTAAAAACCTGCCAAACTCTAGTGATTTAGCAGATTTTTTAGGTTAATAGAAATTAAAAATATTAGTTAATATGATACGCCGTTATCACTATTTTCTTGTCTGGACTATATACGGATTCGACTCTTGGATATTCCTGATGAATCCACCATACTTTTATTCTATTAGACTGTGCAGGTGCGCTACCTGAGATTGAATACCCTGCCTGAGTCATCAAAGTTTCAAAAGTATTTGAGTCGAGAACCGTACAATTAAAAGCTGTTAGTCCCTGTATTTGATGTCTGTTTAGGGTCATAACTACCCCGATAAGTCGTAAAAATTCTATATCCTGGTAATACTAAAGCAATTCCAGCTAACTCGTGAATTTTACCGGGATATTTATAAGGAATATCATCTGGTACGCTCCCACCAATACGAAAACTAAAACCAAATAGCCATATATACAAACCAGGTAGTAGTAAATCCATGCTATATACGATAGCTCTCATTGCCTCATTTTCTTTGGAAGAAGCACGATTTCTGGCTATAGCAAATTTTTTGAAGATATTTTTCAGGTTTGTGGTTTCTAACATAGTCTTAATTTCAATCCCCAATAGGCATTTAGTAAGTTTCAAGTGTTTCAATCCCTATAAGGGATAAGGTGTTTTGCCATAGTTCGGTGCTTGTGCATTAATCGATTCGTCAAGCGTTTCAATCCCTATAAGGGATAAGGTGTTTTGCGGCTGACCTTTGAAAGCTTTGCTGTATTTGGGTTTTCAGGTATAGTTTCGCGGATGTGTACATAATAGCAAGGTTTTCAAGCTTTTGTAAGAGTGGAAAGTCTTTAAAATGCTTGTACCATAAGGTGCGCGACAGTTCTAATTTAGTAGGGCTTTTGAGAACATTTTTACCATCACCCAAAAATTAGCGGTCGTCCTTGACCGAAATCCAAGTATCTTGCTATTGCTTGCCAGAGGGATAATGTTTCCAGGTATCTTTTTGTATCGCTGTTTCTTTTGTATTTTCGAGAAGAACAACTATAACCTTGGGATAATGTTTCCAGGTATCTTTTTGTATTACTGTTGCTATTGAATATTTTTGGACTGGCTGATAACCAAATTCATTAAGCTATCAACCAAGCGATCGCGTGATAAAGATATCAATTCTTTGCCGTACAGCATTTCCTGGACAATTATATAGGATACCAGCGAACCAAAAAAAATGTGAGCCATTGCTTCTGGGTCAGAAATTCCTAATTCTGGATGGGATGCGAAATACTGACTCAATATTTGCCGACCGCGTTGCACAACAGTCTGGGTATAAAGTTTGGCTAGCTCTGGAAAATTTTGTGACTCGGCGATAATCAAACGCAATAACGCTAAATAATCGGGATTATCAGCGACTTTAGTTAAATAAATTTTGGCAACTTGACGCAATAAAATTGCTGGATCGCCCTGCAATTTTTCTATGCAAAAAATACTTTGAAAACAAGCGATCGTTAACCGTTCGATCAACGCTTTAAACAATCCTTCTTTATCTTGAAAGTGACTGTATATTGTTTGCTTCGATACTCCAGCTTCTGCGCTGACGCGATCCATACTAGTTCTAGCGTAACCCTCCTGCAAAAATACCCGTATGGCTCCTTGCAAAATTTGCTCTTGTTTTTGAGCGATCGCAGGTGAAGGATTTTCTATTTGAGAAGTAGGGATTTTACGCATGAAGAGTAAATTTTTTTGCATATTCCTTGTATCATACCAAACAGTCTAGTATGATGACCGAGAATTCAAATCCTGAGTTCTTCTTGACAAAATATTTTCCCAATTCAGTGTGCTACCATGACTCAGACTGTCCCGCCATTACCGGAAAATCTTCAAGATACTCCAGTACCCAAGCAGCAACGCCGCAAGAAACCGATTCCTTTACTGATTGGGGGATTACTGGTGGTGTGTGGCATTGGCTACGCTGTATGGCACAGTCAACCGCGAGGGGCAGTAAATGTACTCCAAGTCAGCGGACGAATTGAGGGTTACGAAACCGAAATTGGGGTAAAGCGTTCTGGCAGAATTGAATCAATTGCCGTGCGAGAAGGGGCAGCGGTAAAAAAGGGGCAACAATTAATTAAGTTAGACAATACAGACGACCAATTGCTGCAAGACCAACTACGCGGAGCGCAAGCGAGAGTGACATCTGCTGAGTATGATGAACAACAGGCAATTTCAGATGTTGAGCAAGTCGCTAGAGAAATTCAGGAAATCAACAGCCAAATTAATGAAGCCAAACTAAATGTGCAGCAGTCCCAAGGGGATACTCAAGGTAGAATCGAGCAGGCACTATCAAATGTCGCAGCAGCAAGAGCCACATTAGTGCAAGCCCAAGCACAAGTTAAGCAGGCAGCAGCAGAAGTTAATTTAGCAAAAATTAACCGCGATCGCTATGCCAAATTAGTCAAAGATGGGGCTATCAATCAACAACAATTTGACCAAGCACAAACTACTCTTGATACCGCAGTAGCAACCTTAGAAGCACGAGTTGCAACAGTTAATGCCGAACGCCAACAGTTAAGTGCAGCATCGGGGGCCTTAACACAAGCCAAAACCACAGGTTTCAATCCTGACATTCGTAACGCCCAGTTAACAGCATTAGTCAGAAAACAGCAGCAAAGTTTTGCTCAACTTAAATCTGCACAGGCAAAAGTCAAATCAGCCCGTGCCAAAATCAAAGATGCCCAAGCATCACAGCAGCAAATCCAGACTCAGATTGCAGACTCTAAAAAAGATTTAAATGTAGTTAGTCCCTTAGATGGGGTAGTAACTGCCCGTAGTGTCGAACCGGGTGCAGTAGTTAGCAGTCAAACTAATATTTTGACAATTGTTGACCCGAAGACAGTCTATTTTAGAGGTTTTATTCCCGAAGGCGATATTGGCAGAGTGCGTCTAGGACAGATAGCGAAAATCTCGATTGATTCTGCACCAGACAAACCACTAGAAGGTAAAGTAATTGCGATCGATCCGCAAGCTTCATTTACACCAGAGAATATTTACTTTCAAAAAGATAGAGTCAGACAAGTAGTAGGAATTCGCATCGAAGTTCAAAACCCTGATAACTGCTTTAATCCTAAAAATCCCTACACAGAATCAGATTTACCCTGCGCCAAAATGGGAATGCCAGCAGATGCCGAAATTAGTTTGAAAGCGGAGAACAGAGAGCAGGGGAGGCAGGGAGAACAGGGGAGGTAAGAATAACAACTGACAACTGACAACTGACAACTAACCCCTAACTCAGCACTTTCAAGCTAAAGGTAATGAAACAGGAACTTACTACTTTCCCTCGCAATTTACCGCAATCATCTAGTCTGCCAAACACAGCAATTAAAGTTCATGGTTTGCACAAGCACTATGGAAACTTAGTTGCTGTGCGGGGAATTGATTTCAGTGTCCACAAAGGCGAACTGTTTGGATTAATCGGCCCTGACGGTGCGGGGAAAACTAGCACCTTTCACATTTTGGGCGGTGTGATGGAAGCAACGGCAGGAGAGGTGCAAATATTTAATCAACCTGCACGAGATGCCCGATTAATGACTGGTTATCTTACGCAACAGTTTTCGCTGTATTTGGATTTGAGTATTGATGAAAACTTACGCTATGCAGCAGGATTGCGGCAAGTAGCAGATGATTTGTTAACAGAACGCCGCAAGAAATATTTAAAATTAATGAATTTAGAGCGATTTGGCGATCGCTTGGCAGGACAACTTTCTGGGGGAATGAAACAAAAGCTGGCGCTATGTTGTGCTTTGGTTTCGCAACCAGAAGTATTGTTACTAGATGAACCGACTACAGGTGTCGATCCTGTTTCTCGGCGGGAATTTTGGGATGTGCTAGCAGAATTATCAGCGGAGGGAATGACAATTGTAGTCGCTACACCGTACCTAGACGAAGCCGAACGCTGTCACCGCGTGGCTTTGATGTACAGCGGACAAATTCATGAAGTTGGCACACCCGCAGAGTTACGGGCTAACTTGGGCTTGCATCGCTTAGAAGTGCGAACAGCAAACCTAGAGACAACAGAAAGAATACTCTCCCAAACTGACCAGACAAATATAGTAGATGTGCAGACTTTTGGCGATCGCTTGGATGTCCTCGTTCCAGATTTAGATTCCGGTGAAACCGAAGTCCGCGAACTACTGCAAAAAAATCAGTTACCCTCTCCCAGTATCGAGCGTGGCGAACCCACATTAGAAAACGTCTTTGTTACGCGCCTGCGACAACAAGGTTCCGCACCGCAATTTTTTCCATTTCCCCGTTTTCGCAAGCGGGGACTGGGGAGCGGGGGAGCTGGGAAAGCTGGGGAGGCTGGGGGAGTATTTAATACTCAACACTCAGCACTCAGCACTCAGCACTCAGCACTCCCTACTCAACACTCAGAACTCAGCACTCAGCACTCAGCACTCCCTACTCAACACTCAGAACTAGCCATATATGCTCGCAACCTCAGCCGTATCTTTGGCAAGTTTCAAGCTGTGAAAGATGTCAACGTTGAGGTGCGCTATGGGGAAATCTTTGGGTTGTTAGGTGCTAACGGTGCTGGCAAAACCACCACAATAAAAATGCTGTGCGGATTGCTAGAAGCTAGCGGCGGGGAAATTTCTTTAGGTGGTGAAACCGGAAATCTGCGTAGTGCAGACTTACGGCGACGCATCGGTTACATGAGTCAAAAATTCACCCTTTACGACGATTTAACTATTCTGCAAAATCTAGAATTTTATAGCGGAGTTTACGGCGTACCCCGCAAACTCCGACGCGATAAAATTGATTGGGTAATTGCTACCTGTGGCTTAGAAGGACAAGCAAATATGATTACCGGACAGCTACCGGGAGGTTGGAAACAACGGGTAGCTTTCGGTGCTTCTGTGATGCACGAACCAGATATTTTATTTTTAGATGAACCAACATCAGGAGTAGATCCGTTGGCACGTCGCCAGTTTTGGAAGCTGATTAATGACTTTGCGCGCAACGGTACTGCCATATTAGTGACAACACATTATCTAGAAGAAGCCGAACAATGCAACCGTATGAGTTTTATGGTTGCAGGCGAAACTGTTGCCGAAGGTTCGCCCAGTTCTATCAAAGCCTCGCAACCGGGACAACTAATAGAACTAATTGTCAATCGAAACCAAACAGCTTCTAAGATACTCAAACAACACTTTGAACCTTGGCGGATCTCGATTTTTGCTGATAGTTTACACGTTGTCCTCGATAATCCCGAACAAGAAATAAATCAATTAACTCAACTTTTAGAAGCCAATCAAATTACTGTCAATTCTCTGCGTTCCATTTCCTTTTCTTTAGAAGATGCCTTTATTGGCATAGTACAGCGATCGCAAAGTTAGGAAGTAGGGCAGAGACGCGATTAACCCTTGTCTGTACAAGAGATTAATCGCGTTTGTAATAAAAATTTTGCTCAGTACCCAATCACCAATACCCAATACCGAATCCCTAAGAGCTATGAAACGAATTCTTGCTCAATGTGTGAAAGAAATAGCCCAATTCCGCCGCGATCGCCTGACATTGGCATTAGCATTTTTATTACCATTTATTACTCTGGTAATTTTTGGTTTTGCTATTAGATTAGAGAGTAAAGATATTCCTCTAATAGTACAAGATTTTAATCGGACAAACTTAAGTAGTAGTTACACCGAAAGATTGTATGCTACCAATCAATTTGTGCCTAGACAATGGTTTGGCGGTAATCCCACACGCGATGCCATAGATAAGGGAATTGCTAAAGCAGCTGTAATTATTCCGCCAGAATTTAGCCGCGATATTCAAGCAGGTAGAAGTACAAATGTGCAAGTTTTAATCGATGCAACAGATGTTAACAATGCTCGTGTAATTAGAAATAGTATTCAAAGAGTTACAAACTTTTTTATGCAAGAGCATGGACTGCTACCCGCTACTAGTACTATCACAGCCCGAATGCGTTTATGGTTTAATCCTGGGAGATTAGAATCGCTGTATATTGTACCAGGAGTATACGGAGTTATACTGTGGATTTTTCCTTCATTATTAGCAGCGATCGCAATGGTACGCGAAAAAGAAAAAGGTACAATTTTACAAGTTTATGCTTCTAGTATTAGTGCCACCGAACTATTACTTGGTAAAGGATTAGCATACTTATTAATTGCCATTGCCGAGACATTAACAGTTATGGTTTTAGGTTCTATGATTTTCCAAGTTGGCATAGTTGGCAACCCCATAACTTTACTACTCGGCACTTTACTATTTTTAGTAGATAGCGTTTTCTTTGGACTGCTGTTAGGAGTCCGTAGTAGCAATCAAAATGCAGCCGTACAAGGTGTTTCTCTCGTAGGCTTTATTACATCATTATTACTCTCAGGTTTTATTTATCCTCTCAACAATATTCCTTTCCCTTTATCATTAGCACCTAATATAATTCCAGCGCGCTATTACATTGATATTACTCGTGATGCTTTTGTGCGCGGTACGGGATTTGCTGGGGTTTGGTTTGATTTAATTATGCTGGCAGCTTTGGGATTAGTATTTTTCAACGTATCGCGCCGAGTTTTAAGTCGAATGCAATTACCCAGTTAGAATAATTCGTAATTCGTAATTCGTAATTCGTAATTCGTAATTTTTATAATCAATTTCAATTTATGAAATTTATCCAGCGATTATTTGATAGTCCTTTTTGGGCATTAGTGCAGAAAGAAATTAATCAAATTTTACGTAATAAACAACTAATTGTTTTGTTAGTTGTTCCGCCGACAATTCAATTGTTGCTGTATGGATTTGCTCTCAATCCCGACGTTCATAACTTACGCTTAGGTGTCATCGACTATGCCAATGTCAGCGCTAGTCGTGAATTAGTTTCCGCTATGACATCCAATCGAATTTTCACCTTAGAGTCTGTACCAAATAGTGAAAAACAATTGAGTCGTCAGGTAGAAGAAGGTAAGTTAGATGTCGGAGTAGTCATTCCCCCCGATTTTCCGCGTCAATTGGCACAAAAATCAGCAGAAATTCAAGTATTTATCGATGCTGTAAATGCGAATACAGCCGGGATTGCGGGAAATTATATGAATCAAATTGTCCAGCAATATAACCTGCAATTAACCCAAGGTCAAGCAAGTCCTCCAGTCGCAACTGAAGTTGTGTTTCTTTATAACCCCGGCTTGACTAGTAGTTGGTTTTTTGTTCCGGGAGTAATGGGTTTAGTTTTAACATTAATTGGCACATTAGTATCAGCTATTACTGTTGTTCGGGAAAAAGATACGGGAACTTTAGAGCAATTGTTAATGACTCCAGCTGCTAACTGGCAAATATTACTGTCAAAAATTGTTCCTTTGGCATTTTTATTAATGGGAGATGTTTTATTAGCTATAACTTTAGCAACAGTAATATTTCATGTGCCATTCCGGGGTAGTTTTCTACTATTCTTTGCCTTGTCAAGTATGTATTTGTTTGTGGGGATTAGCTTGGGTATTATGTTGGCGACTATCAGTAGTTCCCAACAGCAAGTAGTTTTGACATCTTTCTTTATTAATTTACCAATGGTACAGACTTCTGGAGCGATCGCACCTATTGAAGCTATGCCTCCCTTATTTCAAGTCCTATCTTTACTCAATCCTCTACGTCATTACATTGCGATCGTTCGAGGTATTTTGCTCAAAGGTGTTGGTTTAGATGTCTTGTGGGTTAATGTTTTGGCGTTAGTGGCTTTTGCTGTTGTGTTATTAACTATTAGTATTAATAAGTTTCGCAGCCAACTAAGCTAAAGTTTTACACATATTTAATTTGCAGTTTTTTGGAATCTCAAGGGAAAACATTAGGCTGTTAATTACTGAATCCAAGAAACAAGTTAAGGAATATTGAGATATCAGGCAATAGATACATTAGCTGCAAAACACAAAAATTCAATTCCATTTACGGTAGCAACGAGCTGTAATGTGGTAAGGGTGAAAAACTTCTAAAAAATTGCTCTGAATTGTTTGGAAGAAGGTGTTTACTACTTGAGGATCGTCCATGTGAAAAGGATGCTCTTGATTAAAACCTTTAAAGAAATACCAGTTGAGAATTATTTTACCTTCAGGTTTAAGAATCTGATGGAATTGTAGTAGTTGTTGAGCGGGATTTGGCAGATGTTCTAAAACATCAAAGCAAATGATGGTATCAAAAGTCTGTTTTGGAGGTATTTCCTGACAAAAAATAATTTTGTTGTTTAGCCCTATTTGTTCGGCTCTGTAACGAACAAAATCATGACTAATAGGATTAATATCGCAATAGATGACTTGTTTGACTTGAGGGCAAAGGGCAGCAGCAATCGTATGAGTTCCAATCCCACCACCAAAATCTAATACCTGACCTTGAGCGCGATCGCCAATCAATAAAAGCGTATCTTTGATATAGTCATAACTTCCTAAATGCCAAGCTCCCAACTCAAATAAATAAAGCTCTCCTACTTTGTCACGATAAAAATCTCCCGACGTTTCCCAATTAAAATCTTTCTGACCTAAGTTACTCAATTTTTCCTGACCACTTTCTAATTTTATATCTAAAGTTTTTGAATCCAAATGCAAAAAATCTTGGAGATGCTGTTTTAAGTTAAATAAATCTTTCCCAGAACTGCTTAAGAAAGAAGGAACTGATGTTTTAGTCATAAAATTTATTTCATTTCATCAAGAAATTTAGATATTAAATTCATACCAAATTTTATGTACATTTACCTTTAATAATTGTTTTATTTTTCTTAAATTTAAAAAAAATATTTTTATATCATAAATATCTGCACGCTCGATCCCCATAGTGTATGCACACAAAAAGATCCTGATTAGCTCATACCACTTGCAAAGGCTATCGGGGGAAATATATACAGCTTCACAAAGAAACGGTACAATACTATTCTACGGACGAAAAGCCTTGCGCCCCTCTCCACTCACTATTTTCATTGCAACGATCGCAAAACTCATCAGCTAACCTGATTCATAATGAATACAGGTGTTATCTTCGCTTTAGCTATGTATTTAACTTGGTTAGACAGCAACAGTTGGCTGATTGAAATCGGCAACCAAAGGATACTACTTGACCCTTGGCTGGTTGGTTCTTTAATTTTTGGCAATGTGGACTGGTTCTTCAAAGGCTCCAGACCTCAAGAACGTCCAATACCGGAGAATATCGATCTAATTTTGCTGTCCCAGGGTTTAGAAGACCACGCTCACCCCCCAACACTCAAGCAGCTTGACCGCAACATTAAGGTTGTAGCTTCTCCAAATGCGGCAAAAGTAGTGCAAGGATTGGGTTACACCTCTGTGACATCCCTAGCTCATGGTGAAAGTTTTACTCTTAATAATCAAGTGGAAATAAAGGCTTTTCCTGGTTCGCAAATTGGCCCAACTCTCGTAGAAAATGGTTATTTATTCAAAGAGTTAGAAACCGATCTCACGCTCTATTATGAGCCTCACGGCTATCATTCCCCACAACTGAAACAGTTTGCACCAGTAGATGTCATAATTACGCCAATTATGGATATGGGATTACCATTGCTGGGGCCGATTCTGAAAGGAACGAACAGTGCATTGGAAGTGGCAAAGTGGTTACAACCACAAGTAATGCTCTCCACAGCAGCAGCAGGAGATGTGATATTTGAAGGATTCCTGACGAAGTTCTTGAAAACAGCGGGAAGTTTTGAAGAGTTTCGTTCTTTGTTAGAAAAAAATAATCTTGCGACAAAAGTCATTGAACCTAACCCAGGCGATCGCTTTGAACTACGCTTAGAAAAGCGAGCAGTAGCAATTTAGTCAGTTGTCGTGATTATGAGTGCTGAGTACAGACGCGATTATACTCTTACGAGAAGCCCCTCTTACGAGTGTCTACGCGTCTGTACAAAGGTTAGGAGGCAGAAGTATAGATTCTAAATTAGTGCCAAATGTGTTTTATGCTCTTAAACAGAGCGATAAGTTCTAGACCAAAAACATAGTTACACTTTTACTATTCATCTGTAAACAAAGATTCTAAATCTTGATAACCACTTGCAACACGAGCAACACTAATTCCGGATTCTCTTGGATAATAAAAGGGAGTAGGGAGTAGGGATTGGGGAGTAGGGAAACTAAGCCGCCCCCTTCGGGGCGCAGGGCTGTTTCATTCCACAAGGGCAAGAAGTTTGTCAATATCATTAGAGAGAAATCTTTGAGAAATTGTGATGGAAGGATGACCATTTCGACGGAGTATATTAATGGCGATCGCTCGCACAACAGAGAGATTGGCTGGGGCATGACCAAGATGTATAGTTGAACGATCTTCATTGAAAACTACATCCTTAACCCAATGAAGTCGATTTTCTATACTCCAATGACCGCGAATACCCTGAGCAAATTCTTTGGCTGTGCAAATCAGGCTACTGATATAGCAAGCAGTATCATGGTATTGTTTACCCCCCCTTGTCCCAACTCTTTCAACCCGAACTAAAGACTTAATTCCAATCCATTTTGGATCTATTCCATTGAGTTCATGAAAGACTTCGACAGTTCGCTTTGTGAGTCTATCCCTTGTTTTTTCGGTTGCGATATAACGACTTGTTGGCTTTGTTTTGGCAGCAACGCTTTGGATATGACGATGAAGTTTTGGCTGATTTTCTTTAACAGCAATTACGTAATCGTTACCACTGTCTATGATTAACTGGCAAGTTTTTTTTGGCAGTGTAAAGAATCAAAGCTGAATACAGCATCTTTGAGATCCAAAGCCGCAATCAAATTTTGCACAATTACGATTTCGCTCTCCTGTTTGTTTTCAAATTTTTCTATGCCTAAAACGAGTCCTCTTTTACTGGCAAATACTGAGACTATGCTGACAAAGTTCTGACATGATTTCTCGTGGTCGATTACTGTTCCTTTTATGCTCTTACCATCGATTCCACACCACTCAGATGGCTCTAAATCAACGTATTGATATGCCCATTGATTGAATATTGCGACAAGTTTATCAAAATCTACTCCCATCACCACACGTCTGATAGTCGAGTCAGAAGGAACACCATGCTTTTGTATTCTAAATATTTCTATCAATGTACGACGATGCCGCTTGACGAAATCTCCCCACGCACGATACCCGATATATCCACTCATCGTGCCCATTATTACAAGGATTAATACTAACCAAAGTGGATGTCTTCGACCATCAGTGGTTCTGAAGTCTTCAACTTGTCGCAGTTGTTCAATCAGAGAAGCACCCATGATTTTTTATCCCCTCAACACTTGCAATTTTACTAGTCTTAGGGAATGAAACAGCCCTGCCGTTGGGGCGGGGTGTAGGGTGTGGGGTGTGGGG
>NZ_JAECZA010000074.1 GCF_016056275.1 Dendronalium phyllosphericum CENA369
CCCTACTTCCCCTGCTCCCCCTGCTCCCCCTCTTGCCTTATAGCTTTTTCCCATCTCAGGTTAAACTAAATCGATAGTTAGGTGTTACGCATTACCCTGTTAAAGTGTATGTTGAGAAAAAACTATTTTCTACGAGTTCTTTGCGCCTACGCAGTTTAAAAATTATTTTGAACTACGTAGACGCGAAGAATACGCAAATAAAATCTCGAAAAATCAGGAAAATTTAGCTGATTTTTGATAAACATCAATCATAAAGAGTAGTGTTATGCATCTTACAAACCCTGTTGAAACTCTTGCAACAGGAACAGTAATCGGAGAGTAGAACATGGCTGTTCTAGTCTTGCAATCAACATACAATTTTAACGCTCATTCTAATTAGTACCATCAACTACAACGCGCGAGAATGGCAGGAAAAGATACCAAAGAACTCTTAATTCATCAAACTCTAACTAATTTTAGTAACGATAGATCGATGCCAGCAGAAACAAACGAAAGCCATCTACTGATTATTGAAGACGATCAAGGTCGCAAGGAATTTTCTTTAGAAAACCCTCTCTACTCTATCGGTAGAGATCGCGAGTGCAATATTCGTTTAGTGTCTCAGTTTGTTTCCCGTCGTCATGCTACGTTAGTAAGATTGCCACGAGAAAATAATAGTCATAGCTATTATTACCGGATTGTAGATGGTGATGCTAAAGGTAAGCCTAGTGCCAATGGAATGATGATTAATGGACGCAAAATGCCAGCCCACGATTTGAGAAATGAAGATGAAATCGTTTTTGGGCCTCAAGTTCGTGCCATTTATTATTTGTTAAGAAATGTTCAGCGATCGGGACAAACTGATTCCAGCGAGTATGACATTACACTCATTAATCCTGGCATGACTGAAGATGAAGATATAGAAGATTAAAAATATGCCAATTGCGCTAGTTTCTAACCATTGGCTTGCTGACTTTAAAATACGAGATGTTGCCAAAGCTAGCTTTGCCGAAAGCTAGCCACAGCAGCACTAGCATTTTGACTGCAAGCAGAAATAATCATTATCCAGCAATGCTTTCAATCAAATGCCAATGGCGGCTGCGTTCAATTGCCTGCTTGATGAAGTCAAACGTTTGTCGGCAGTGGTTATCAAGTTGAAGTGGCAGTTCCTCATTTTTAATTACGATACTCATCCGAGTTTCGGTTTCAGTAGCTGTTGATTTATCAATCAAAACTTCTGCTGTCACCATCTTTGAGAAAGAAATATTACCGGGAATCTCACGAGCCATAATGTAATCGGTTGTGTAGTATTTGATTTCCAAATCACAATCTTGTAGAAGGTCTACAAGCAATGGCTGGAGATGCTCAATAGGAATAGAAAGAATAAATGAACAGGTATAGCGAGCCATAATACCCCCACGCCTTGCAACACTCCGTCCATCGTATAATACCGAAGCATCTAAACGTCAACTCATTATAGTTTCATTAAGTTCGCGAACTAAACTAGGTCGGAGACTGGATATCGGGTATTGGCATATTTGGTGTGGGATATTTGCCAGATGATGCGCCCAACTAACATTGATACGCGATCGCCAAGTAAAAGGGACTGGGGATTAGGGACTGGGAATTGGGTTATCAAACGCTCATATTGTGGAATTCTGCTTTAACCCCTCCCAAATTTTGTCACAATTTCTCAGTACCCAGTACCCAGTACCAAAGCGGCATTCCTAGAGCCACCAACATAAAGGTGTGGTGGGGGAATCCTTGCCGCGACTAGTTAAAAATGCTGTTGAAAGTTTGATAAAAAACTTTAAAATAAGGGTTTGGTGGAGGTGCATTATGAAAATTGCAATTACTGGAGCAACAGGATTTGTAGGTAGTCGTTTGGTAGAACGACTCCACAAGCAAGGTAATAGCGTACTGGTGTTAACCCGTAATACCACTTTTGCTCAAAAGGTTTTTCCACCTGAAGCTTTTGGGAATGTAGAAATTGTTACCTATACACCAAATGTATCCGGTTCTTGGCAAGATGCGTTTGCTGGTTGTGATGCTGTAGTTAACCTAGCAGGAGAACCCATCGCCGAGAAACGCTGGACACCAGAACACAAGCAAGAAATTCTCAATAGTCGTCAGCTAGGTACACAGAAAATAGTTGAAGCAATAGCTAAGGCTAATCCCAAGCCAACTGTCTTAGTCAATGCTTCAGCTATTGGCTATTACGGTACTAGTGAAACCGCTACCTTTGATGAAACAAGTCCATCTGGTAACGATTTTCTCGCCCAAGTCTGCCAAGCTTGGGAAGCAGAAGCCAGAAAAGTAAAAGATGCTGGTGTACGGCTAGTAATTCTGCGTTTCGGTATTATCTTGGGTTTGGGCGGTGCTTTGGGCAAAATGATTACACCCTTTAAACTCTTCGCAGGCGGGCCCATTGGCAGTGGTCGGCAATGGTTTTCCTGGATTCATGTAGACGACTTAGTTAACTTAATTGTACAAGCTTTAACTAAACCAGAAATAGAAGGCGTATATAATGCCACTGCTCCTAACCCCGTTCGTATGGCGGATTTAAGCCAAACTATGGGACAAGTAATGAGTCGTCCTTCTTGGTTGCCTGTGCCTGCTTTTGCTCTAGAAGCCCTCTTGGGAGATGGGGCAATTGTTGTCTTAGAAGGTCAACAAGTCCTACCCAAACGCACGTTGGAAACAGGCTTTGAGTATCAATATCCTAATTTACAACCAGCACTCAAACAAATTCTTAAGTAAAGTCAATCGTTAAGAGCTATGACTAAAACAGGGTGTGGGGTGTAGGGTGTAGGGGAAAGATGAAATGCTCCATAAGCTTATATTGGTAGGGACGAATGGCCGTACTCTACGAGAAGGCTCTTGAGAACGCTCCTACAAACAATTCATGTGTCGCAAAGATTATTGAAATTGGTAAAACTATCCCGATTAAGGATAGTTTTAAATTTATAAAAGCTCCCAAAAATGATATTTAGGAGCTTTTAAGGTATGAAACAGTGAATAGTTAAAATCTATCTTTATCTATTTGGTTTCAGCGTCTATCTAGAGAAATGGCTTAGTATGAAGCTAGCTTGTACTATTTAACACAAAATTTTTTCAAAGATAATATTTGAATAGCATTTTCCAAAACAATGCTACAAATTAAAAGCTGGAAGTCCCTTGCTTTTCCCCTTTGAAAACAAAAAGCTATACTCTTCAAAATTTAATATACATTAATTGGATAGGATTACCGTAGTTATTTAGAAAATCCCTTGCTTACCTCAAGGGAATGTGTAATACTCTTAAACTATACAAATAACGGTAATTCTATCGATATACCGTATTTTAAAAGGACAGGACTCATGCAGCTACTATGGTTCATCCCTACTCATGGCGACGGGCGCTATCTTGGAACTGCAACAGGCGGACGGGCGGTTAGCTTTGCATACTTCCGACAAATTGCCCAAGCAGTGGATGACCTGGGATATACGGGAGCATTATTACCTACAGGGCGTTCTTGTGAAGATGCGTGGATTGTGGCATCAAGCCTCGTATCACTGACGAAACAGATGCGCTTTCTGGTGGCGATACGTCCCGGACTGGTATCGCCCGCAGTAGCAGCACGGATGGCAGCAACCTTCGATCGCATCTCTGGCGGACGTTTGCTGATTAACGTAGTTACAGGTGGCGACCCCGTAGAATTAGCAGGAGATGGCTTGCACCTGAGTCACGACCAACGCTATGAATTAACAGATGAATTTTTGACAGTCTGGCGGGCGATCGCTAGCGGTCAAGTAGCTAATCTCAAAGGCAAATATCTAGACATTAAAGATGGTAACTTGCTGTTTCCTCCCGTTCAGCAGCCATATCCACCCTTGTGGTTTGGCGGTTCCTCTGATGTTGCTCAAAAGATTGCTGCCAAGCACGTAGATATTTATCTAACTTGGGGCGAACCACCAGCGCAAGTAGCCGAAAAAATTGCCTCGGTTCGCAGACTTGCAGAGGCAGAAGGAAGGACTTTGCGGTTTGGCATTCGCCTACATGTAATTGTGCGGGAAACTGAAAGCGAAGCTTGGGATGCAGCCAATCAATTGATTCGCTATGTCGATGACGCAGCGATCGCCAAAGCTCAAAATGCTTATGCGCGTATGGATTCAGAAGGCCAACGCCGGATGACGCAATTACATAAAGGCGATCGCCAAGCGTTAGAGATTAGCCCAAACCTCTGGGCTGGCGTTGGTTTAGTCAGAGGCGGTGCAGGAACAGCCATAGTAGGCGACCCACAAACAGTAGCAGCCAGGATGTTGGAATATGCAAATTTGGGTATTGAAACCTTTATTCTCTCTGGCTATCCTCACCTAGAGGAAGCTTATCGAGTAGCAGAACTTTTATTTCCTCATTTGCCTTTAGAGAATCTGCCGACAGTTGAAAAACAACATGTCTTAAGTCCATTTGGCGAGATTGTTGCTAATGAAGATTTTCCCAAGCAGCAGTCAAAACAACAAGCTACACCTGTATCTTAGTGTGAAGCAAAGAGCAATTCATAGTTTTCCCCTTATAGTAATTGGAGTTTAATTGCATGACTCATATTCTGGCGATCGCTGGTAGTCCATCTCATCCTTCCAGAACCTACGGTATTTTGGAATATAGTGCCAAGCTTTTAGGACAAGAAGGTTTGCATGTAGACATTATTTCAGTTCGCGATTTGCCTGCTGAAGATTTAGTTTTTGGACGGTATGATAGTTCGGCATTAGAACAGCCAAAAGCCTTACTGGCAAAAGCAGATGCTGTAATTATTTCTACACCAATCTATAAAGCGGCTTATACTGGCGTACTCAAGGCATTTTTGGATTTACTACCGCAGAAAGCATTGTCAGGAAAAGTCGTACTACCAATCGCCACTGGTGGGACAATAGCTCATTTGTTAGCAATTGAATATGCTTTAAAACCTGTTTTATTTGAGTTAGGAGCGCGGCATATTCTCAGCACTATTTATGCAGTAGATAAACAAATTCAATGGCAAAACGATAATAGCGTACAGCTTGATGAGGAAATCGACCAAAGACTTAAAGAAGTTCTCAAAGAACTTGTCAAAGCTGTGAAGTATTATGCTGTTGAATCTCAACAGTTAGCTCATGCCAATTAAGCTTGAAAGATATTGCTCTTTATGCGGCTTAATTGCATAAAGTCGAGCTAAGTAAGCAAGTTTATACCTCCGTCTCTAGTATCAGATGGGAAATTTCTACCCATCTGATATTTTATTTTGAAACATCATTAAAGATTTAGAGAAAGCTGCGATCGCTTTGTATAAAAATCCCTACTCAATAGAGATGGCATAAATTGCTCAAGCAAGCATTCTGCCAGTCCGATTCTGTATATAACTTTGTCAGCCAGGATAACTGTATATTATTAAATAGTAGAAGAGACTGGGAAAATTCACCAATGCAATCAGTCAGTCGGGAGCATATCGAAATCGCTTCTGATGTGCGGAGTGGGAAGCCCTGCATTGTCGGTACTCGCATTGCTGTAGAAGATGTGGCGGTGATGCATTTAAAGCTAGGATATTCCTTAGTAGAGATTGCTGGTAAGTATGACCTTTCATTGGCATCTGTTTATGCAGCAATGGCTTATTATTTTGATCGCCGAGACGAGATCGATCGCCGCACAGCACAAGAGGATGAGTTAGTTGAAGTACTGAAGCAAAATCATCCCTCGCGTCTTCAAGAAAAACTCAGACAGTTGAGGAATGAGTGAACGAATTCGCTTTCATCTGGATGAAAATGTCGATCCTGCAATTGCCCTTGGCTTGCGCCGTTATGGAATTGATGTCACAACAACCAATGATGTGGAATTACGCACTCAAAGCGATGAAGTCCAGTTAGCGTTTATTCAGTAAACACAGCGAGTACTGTTTACCCAAGATGCAGATTTTTTGATTATTGCAAGTTCTAAGCTCGACCATCCTGGTATTACTTACTGCAAGAAAGGAACTCGTTCAATTGGTGAAATAATTCAAACCTTGGTTTTGATTTATGAGGTAATGACACCTGAAGAGATGGTGGGACGTGTCGAGTTCGTGTGAAATTAAAGCAGCACCGAAAGGCTTGCATAATCTGCTGGTTTTGCGATCGCTTAAGTTTGGTTGTAGGCGATCGCTTAGTTTGTTAATGGTATCAAATTCTTAGTAGTAGCGTGTATTGTCATGCAGCGCAACGCACGACATCTTTTACTAAAAATCAGCAACAAAATAATCTGTAGACTATCTTTTATTTGATGACTGTATCCCTAAACAATGTCGTCAGGTCATCTTTAGTTGTTCTAACTTCTGTCTAATTAAAATTTCAACTTCCTCAATCTCAACATTCGATTTTGGGATGTCAAAAGTCTCTGGAGAAGCTTCAGAAGTAAAACGGTCAACAAAAGCACGAAATGCTGCTTTATTGTCGGGGTGAGCAATGACGAAAGCTCTTAACTCAGTTTTTGTCATGCTACTAAAGTCAGGCTTCATCACAAGAACCTCCAAAGACCATTGCGATAGATTTCTATTTCTATGTTATCGCCTGCTAAAATAAACACATTACCTGTTTGCTCATCAAGGCGGACAATGAAAATAGGGGTAAATGTATTAGTCAAAGCTTGACATAGTATGACACACCTGATGCCTTGTTCAGCAGTTGGCAAGATTCGTATACCTCATAACCACATAGCTCTGAATCAGAGTAACAAGTAAAGGGAAAATATAAAACAACTTCTCAGAATATAGAAAAGCTAGTCTTACCCAATCTTGCATTTATCAGCAGTTGTAGGCGATCGCTTGTATAAAAATGTTCATAATGGTAGCACTATAATCTATCGCACTTTTAGGTAAACAGATCGAGCAATTTCTCTGCATAGATATTTGGATTGTGGCATGGCTGTTATCTTCGAGCGCACTGGATTAAATGCAGCTTAAACCATTATTTTAACATCATGGTTTTACCTAACTCGGTAGCATAAGGATTTAGCTACCATCCCATAATAAAACAGCGATCGCAGCCAGTTTGAATTTTAAATTTTCGCGATCGCCATAACTGCTTGCTGCATCTGGAAAATAGATCGAGTTGATTTAGTAAGCAAAAAGACATATTGCTTACTCAAAATGTCTGATTGCTTTCTCATTTTGGTGTTTTCCGCAAGTAAAATGCCTAAATGCTTACTCAAAATGTCTAATTGCTTTCTCATTTCGGTAGATCGCGCACTCATTTTAATGTTTTGTGCGAGTAAACGACAGATCGCTTGCTCAACTTATCTGTTTGCTAACTTATATCAGTAATTATCGCACTCACGATCGCGATCGTTTTGTAGCAAAAGCCATTGCAGATACTGTAATTCCTTTTCAACCAAATATTAAGGCAGAAGTAGCTGTTCTACATTTAACTTGCATAGGTCGGGTGGGCAAGATGCCCACCGCCACTTGCTACAAGTTTGGGAACCCACCCAAAGCAGTGGTTCCCCCACAATCGGCTTTGGAGAGAAACCCTCCCGCCACGTTCAATTCACCGTAACCTAGTGGTTTCTCAGCACTACTAAGGCACAATTAACACTGGACAAGGAGAAAGGTTAATCACGCGGGTAGTAACACTATCAGTTGCTCCCTCTTCAGTTAACCCTAGTCCCCGACAGCCCATGATGATTAAATCTGCCCCGATTTCATCGGCGACATCACAGATAGTAAATGCTGGTTTACCCTGCTTCTCTAAGACTTCAGCTTGAATACCTTGCCCAGAAAATAGGGTTCGGGCATTTTCCAGCAGTTTGGCAACTACCTCCGGTGACACCATCGGATCTCCACTAGGTGCATCTTGTGTTGGTTCTTCTACAACAGATAGCAGCACCAAGCGGCTACCATACTTTTGGACAACGTTGGTAACTACATCAGCAGCTTCCCGCGCTTCCCGGCTTTGATCGATTGGAAATAACACTGTCTTGAACATCTCTCTCACCTCCGCACCCCTGACTCCGGTAAAATCTTGATGGTTCTACTTTCAAAACAATAACAAAAAGGCAATCAGGAGGGTTTGGCTGTGTCCAAAAAAACTTTAGCAAATTTATCTGCTGGCGATATATCTGGTAAACGCGCTTTAGTGCGAGTTGACTTTAATGTACCTTTGGATGACCAAGGTAACATCACTGACGATACTCGGATTCGCGCGGCTTTGCCAACCATCCAAGATTTAACGCAGAAGGGAGCTAAGGTAATTCTAGCAAGCCATTTTGGTCGTCCCAAGGGTGTGGATGACAAATTGCGTCTAACTCCGGTTGCTAAACGCCTCTCTGAGTTGTTGGGGCAAGAAGTCATTAAAACTGATGACTCTATTGGCGATGAAGTCGCTGCTAAAGTGGGAGCGTTACAAAATGGCCAAGTGCTGCTATTAGAAAATGTCCGTTTTTACAAAGAAGAAGAAAAAAACGACAAAGAATTTGCCAAAAAATTAGCAGCAAATGCTGATTTTTTCGTGAATGACGCTTTTGGTACTGCACACCGCGCCCACGCTTCTACTGAAGGTGTGACTGAATTTCTGAGTCCTTCTGTGGCTGGATATTTGGTTGAAAAGGAATTGGAGTATCTGCAAAACGCAATTGAAAATCCCCAACATCCTCTAGCGGCGATTATTGGCGGTTCTAAAGTCTCCAGTAAAATCGGCGTGATTGAAACGCTGTTGGAAAAGTGCGACAAACTGATTATCGGTGGTGGGATGATTTTCACATTCTATAAAGCCCGTGGTTTGAATGTCGGTAAGTCTCTGGTGGAAGAAGACAAGCTAGAACTGGCGAAGTCTTTAGAAGCTAAGGCTAAGGAACGCGGTGTTACCTTCTTGCTACCCACAGATGTGGTAGTAGCAGATAAATTTGCCCCCGATGCCAATGCAACAACCGTCAGCATCGAGAATATCCCTGATGATGGTATGGGTTTAGATATTGGCCCGGACTCTGTAAAAGTGTTCCAAGAAGCGCTTGCTGATTGCAAAACAGTGATTTGGAACGGGCCGATGGGTGTGTTTGAGTTTGATAAATTTGCCGTAGGTACGGAAGCGATCGCTCGTACTCTGGCCGAAATCGGCAAAACTGGTACAACCACAATCATCGGTGGCGGTGACTCTGTGGCAGCTGTGGAAAAAGTCGGTTTAGCCGACCAAATGAGCCACATCTCCACCGGCGGCGGCGCTAGCTTGGAGTTACTTGAAGGCAAGGTACTACCCGGTATCGCAGCTTTAGACGAAGCATAATTCAAGGGTGAAGGATGAAGACTAAAGTTTCATCCTTTTACCTGTCTCAATTTTTAATTTTTAATTAATTGTTGTGGAACCCAAATGGTTAGAATGGGCGCAAAAGCTACAAGCGATCGCCCAAAATGGTCTGACGTATTCTGAAGGGCCTTTTGATATCGAACGCTACAAACAATTGCGGGCGATCGCAGCAGAAATTATGGCAACTTACGCCAACGTCGAACACAGCTATATCCTTGATTTATTTGCCCGTGAAATAGGATATGCAACTCCAAAAGTCGATGTCCGCGGTGCGGTGTTTCGCAACAATACTATTTTGTTAGTTAAAGAACGATCTGACGGTTACTGGACTTTACCTGGTGGATGGGCTGATGTTGGCGAGTCGCCCAGCGAGGTAGTCGTCAAAGAAGTTTTTGAAGAATCCGGCTATCAAACACGCCCGATCAAACTACTAGCAGTTTATGACAGAAATAAACAAGGACACCCGCCGTTTCCGTTTTATGTCTATAAACTATTTTTTCAGTGCGAACTTATCGGCGGTTCTCCTTTATCAAGTATTGAAACCGAGGAAGTGGGTTTTTTCTGTGAAAATGCGTTACCAGAACTTTCTCTAACACGTGTGACACCCGCACAAATCACCCGGCTTTTTCAACATTACTACAATCCAGATTTCCCAACAGACTTTGATTAAAAATCGCGTGTTTGCTATTTCACATATCTAGTTATAAGTCAACTGTGACACTAAAGTTAAACTGGTAATATTACTCAAGTGACATATTTAGACTTGCCATCATTCTGAAGTAAGATACTACTAAACTAGTTTCATATCTACACTGATTTAGTATACCTCTTTGCTATAAAACTAATTGTGTGTAAATGACTTCCATTATTCAACAAAAATCAATCCAACACCATCCAAGACTGGGAATTGAAGTCCTGCAAGGTTGCAATCTTACCTGTCTTACAGACATACAGATACATGAATTAAAAACATCACTTTGGGAACATGGCGTTATTGTAGTCAGACAGCAACACCTCAGCGCCCAAGAGTTGGAAGAATTTGCCAGACAAACCTTTGGTAATTTGATGTTTGGCGGCCCTTCCAAGCCGTTAGATCCCGATATCAGTCCAGACCTCCAAAGCCAATATGTGAATATTTTGGGTAATCCTAAGGGACTCGACCAGGAACCAATAGAAAAATATGCTTGGGAATGGCATCACGATAAAGATCGCATCCCACGCATAGAAGGGCTAGAGATGAATGCCTTGTATGTTGTGATGCTTTACGGAGTGGAAATGCCTGGGGAAGATATACACGGACAACCCCACACTACTGAATTCCTCGACATGGTAGAAGCCTATAACAATTTAGATCCTCAACGTCAGCAGCAGCTAGAGCAAATGTCAATGTATCACTTGCCACCAATATTCTCTAAGTCTGCTGATGTGGCGACTGATGTACCGATGAAAGTGCATCCAATTGTGTCTACTCACCAAGTCACTGGCAAAAAGGGACTATACCTCGGTTCGGACACAGCAATTCCTGTTGGGATGGAAGATAGACCAGAAGAAGCAAAACATTTCTGGAAAGATTTATTTCAGACAGTTATAGACCGCACGCCAGTCTTCTCCCATGTTTGGTATCCAGGAGATATTGTTTTTTGGGACAACTCACAAGTAATGCATAGAGGTGTACCCTACGATGCAACGCAGCATCAGCGAATTGCACTGCGTTTAGGGGTCGTGGACAATCAATCAATTCAAAAGTAATTTTTAGTCGAAGAAAATCTAGAGTTTTTAGTTGATTGCAAAATCTTAGCCTGCTTTTGGGAACACTGGATTTAGTTAACTGACTTTTAATCGCCAAGAAGTTTGCAATTGCAGCAAGCTCATAAGTGAAAATTTATCAGTTCTGCTACATCTAATACCAAGGCACTGCTACATCAACATGAAATGGATTCAGCCGTCCCTATATTTTGCAGTCTTTTCCTTGCCTTTGTGTTTGAATCTTGTGCCGCTTTCTGCATCAACAGTACAAGTTCAGGCTCATTCGCACCGCACAGAAAAAACTTGGCAAATTAGTCAAGCATTTAAACCGCCGAAGCGGGGAGATCCTCCTGCAAGTTCTGGAGGTTCAACCCGTGGTTCTTCTTGTCTAACGGGAAATAAGTCACTAACCGCTTTAATACCTGCAAATAAATTAGGACTTACCTTCGCTAAACATCCCACTTTTTTTTGGTATGTGCCTACATCTGAGGTTAAAACTGCCAAGTTTATCATCTTAGATCGTAAAGAGCGGAAATCGTTGTATCAAACAACTTTGCCACTTCCGCGTAATCCTGGAATTATGAGCTTTACACTTCCTGAAAGTGCGCCTCCACTAGCAGTAGGTAAAACTTATTACTGGTATTTCACAATTGTTTGCAATTCTGAAGACGAGAGCGAAAACCCCAGTGTAGATGGCTGGGTGGAACGCACTCAACCAGAATTATCTTTGTCGCAGGCGCTAGCAAAAGCAGATTTACGGAAGCAGCCAACTCTCTATGCAGAAGCTGGAATTTGGCATGAAGCACTGATTACTCTGGTGCAGCTACGCCGTTCTGAGCCGAATAATTTAAAAACTCGGCTGGATTGGAAACAACTTTTCACATCTGTAGGATTGAGTGCGATCGCCCCAGAGCCATTACTCGATTGCTGCAAAGCACAGAAATAAAAATGAGCAAGCAAGGGAGAGCGACGTTTCTTGCTACAGACGCGATTAATCGTGTCTCTACAATATGATGTGGGCAAAGCTAAAACCGCAAATCTGGCAATGGCGGGGCGTTCTGATGGCTGTTCCCAATGTTACAGTTCTGACGATCGCACTCCGCTTGACGGGATTGCTGCAATTATTAGAATTGGCAATGCTGGATCAGTTTTTTCTCTTGCGTCCACCAGAGCCGATTGAGACGCGCATTGTCATAGTTGAGATTAACGAAGCAGATATCCGCAAGCAAGGCCAGTGGCCGATGTCGGATGCGGCACTTGCCAGTGTATTAGAGAAGATTAAGCAGCAGCAACCGCGTGCGATCGGTTTGGATCTGTACCGCGATCTCCCAGTAAATCCCGGCCATCAAGCTTTAGTCAAGGTGTTTGAGTCTACACCCAATTTGATTGGAGTCCAAAAAATCTCTGATACTTTCGATAGTTCTTCAGTTGATGCATCTCCAATACTCAAAGCGCGCCATCAAATTGGGGCAAACGATTTACCTTTAGATGGTGATGGCAAAATTCGCCGAGGATTGCTATACCTCAATTTAAAAAACGATGAGATTCTGGAAAGTTTTGGGCTAAAACTGGCGTTGTTGTACTTAAAAGCTCAAGGAATTACCGAGAAACCAGCAGCCAACAACCCCAATTACTTGCAGTTAGGTCGAGGTGTTTTCCCTACTTTTGAAGCGAATGATGGCGGTTACGTCCGAGCAGATGCAGGAAGCTATCAAGTAATTTTGAACTATCGAGGCAGAATTCAGCAGTTTACAAAAGTCTCTTTGACAAAAGTGCAACAAAACAGCATTCCCCCAGACTTAATGCGAGGTAAGGTGGTGTTAATTGGGGCAACTGCTGAAAGTTTAAAGGATTTATTCTATACGCCTTATAGCAGTAATGTTCTGACTGACCCGGAACGCATGGCAGGTGTGACAATCCATGCTAATTTAACTAGTCAAATTTTGAGTGCAGCTATAGATGGTCGTCAGCAAATTAAAACTTTGTCGGAACCGCTAGAATGGTTGGCGATTTTGAGTTGGTCGATTATTGGTGCTAGTTTGTGTTGGCTACAACGCCACAACAGCAACCAAAAGATGATGGTTGTCAGTGTTTTTTTGGCGGGTGGTGGTTTAGTTGGTGGTAGCTTTCTGGCATTTCTTGCTGGTTGGTGGATTCCCGTTGTCCCCTCAATTTTGGCATTTGCTGGATCTGCGATCGCTGTCACTCAATATATTGCCCAAAGTGCTGCCCAAATGCGAAAAACTATTGGGCGCTATCTCACAGATGAAGTCCTGAGCAATATCTTGGAAACTTCTTCTGGATTTAAGCTTGGCGGAGAACGCCGGAAAGTTACAGTACTTGTGTCTGATTTAAGAGGATTTTCTGCGATTTCCGAACAATTGCCCCCAGAAAAAGTAGTGACGATTCTCAATCTTTATTTGGGAGCAATGACAGAGGTGATTAATCAATACAAAGGTACGATTAATGAGTTTATGGGTGATGGCATCTTTGTAATGTTTGGTGCGCCGATAAATCGCCAAGATGATTCTCAAAGAGCGATCGCTTGTGCTATGGCTATGCAATTGGCAATGCAGCAGGTGAATGAAAAAAATCAGCAAATGAACCTACCAATTCTGGAAATGGGAATTGGCATTAATACAGGCGAGGTCGTAGCAGGAAATATTGGTTCTCAAAAACGCGCTCAGTATACGGTCATTGGCAGTCACGTGAATTTAGCTGCCCGTATTGAATCCTACAGCGTTGGAGGGCAAATTTTAATTTCGGAAAATACCTCCAAAGATGCTAATATTGACCTCAAAATTGCTGGAAAACAACAAATAGAACCAAAGGGAATTAAAGACCCGGTAACAATTTACGAAATTTGTGGCATTGGTGGTAAATATAACTTGTTCTTGCCCCAAGACGATGAAGTGCTGATTAGCCTGAATCAAGAAGTGTCTGTAGAGTATACGGTTTTGCAAGGTAAACACGCAGAGGGAACAGTATTCCGAGGGGAATTGATTAGCCTTTCCGAAAAAAGGGCACAACTGCGTAGATGCCCAGCATCTTGTCATCAGACATCGCTGCATTCATTAGAACTGCTCAGTAATCTCAAGCTGAAATTATTAATTGAACCAGAACTACCCATAGGAGAAGAAATTCTCTATGCCAAGGTCATCAAAAAAGTTGATGAATCTATTTTTCTGATTCGTTTTACAGCCATTCCTCCCAAAGCGATCGCAGCACTCAATGCTTTACGTCAGACTGCTTAATTCGACAAATTGATAAAATTTCATTTAATCTAAATTAATCAATAGTAAATCTACTTAAAATTCCGAATTTTACAGATTGTTTTGTCGAAATATTAGTTTTGAGCAAACAACTAAAACTCATCAATAACAAACGGTTAGCTTTTGAGTATTTTTGAGTTATACTCACAGCCTTTAATTTCAAAAAAAGCAAAATTATTGAGAATACTTTTAAACAGACTCGATAGAGAACGGCTCAATAACACATCTTTACAAAATAACCATAATTTTATAATTAATTTATCAATAAATAACTTTTGATATTTTATTCACTTAACAATTTTTTTAGAAAAATCTGGGTTTATTTCAAAATACCGTAAAGTACGTAAGTAATGCTTTACATCACTTGCAAAAGAACTTATTTTAGAATTTAAAGAGCAAGCTAAAAATTCTTAGGCAACATAGATTTAGTAGAAGGTTATAGAGATATGTCTAATTTCAATTTGTCGATTGATGCGCTGTTACAGCGCCTTCAAAGTCGTTCAAAGCTTCATGCTGGCTATCCTTATAACCTCGCATTTGATTATCAGCACATACTACCGCTTTTACAATACACACTCAATAATTTAGGTGATGCCTATGTAGAAGGTAATTATGGAATCAACGCTAAGGATTTTGAACGAGAGGTAATTAGTTTTTTTGCAGGGCTTTATCATTTAGAAAAAGATGATACTTGGGGTTATGTAACATCTTGCGGCACAGAAGGAAACCTTTATGGGATTTTGCTCGGACGTGAGTTATATCCAGATGGAATTCTTTATGGTTCGGCTGATTGTCACTATTCGATTGTTAAAGCTGCCAGGATGTTTCGCATTCCATTTGTCGAGGTAAAAAGTCAGATTCATGGCGAAATAGATTATTCATCATTGCGTCAAGCTTTGGCGAAGAACCGAAATCAACCCGCAATTATTAATGTCAATGTAGGGACTACAATTACAGGTGCAGTAGATGATATCAGTAAAGTAGTAGATATCCTTGCCGAGCTAAATATAAGTCAATTTCACATTCATGTAGATGGAGCTTTAGGAGGAATGCTCGTTCCCTATATGGAAGGGGCCACGCCTTTAGATTTCTCTCAATATCCAATTGGCTCTATAGCAGTTAGCGGTCATAAATTTATCGGTTCTCCAGTTCCTTGTGGAGTAGTGCTAGCTCGCAAGCAAAAAGTACAATCCTTTGATATTGAATATCTCGGTTCAACAGATACAACAATAACAGGTAGTAGAAATGGATTAACACCTGTCATTCTCTGGGATGCTATTCAGCAGCGAAAAAATCTGTTTAAAGCAGAAGTATTACACTGTCGCAAGTTAGCAGAATATTTCCAAAATAAAATCGCAGAATTAGGACATTTTGCACTTCTCAATCCTTTTTCGACTACGGTTGTATTTGAGCGTCCAGAAAAGTCAATAGAGAAACGCTGGCAACTAGCTTGTTATGGTAACATTGCTCATATTGTAGTGATGCAAAATCATCACGAATCAATATTGAAACAACTTTTACAAGAACTAGATTTAATGAGTACAATAGCAGCTTAGTTGAATCGATTTTTACAAGAACTAGATTTAATGAGTACAATAGCAGCTTAGTTGAATCAATCGCGCTGTAGCTAGTTGCGCGTGGTATTAGCCTATCAGTTGATGAACTTAACTAATACGAGCTGAATGTGTGGGTAAACTTTTAATTGTGGCGATCGCAGTCAGAATAATTGCCAAAACCAACGCTACATTTCTTAACAAAGAATTGTTCCAGTGCTTAATTGCGATCGCAATCAGTGCCCACACTATTACTCCTATATAAGCAATGTCCTGACGTTGGATGCCAATAATTGCTGCTATTAAGAAAGCTGCAAATAACATGATGACAGTCCAGATTTGAGCAGAGATACCCCATCCATTCCATCCCTGAAAATACAACGCACACGCTATGTTAACAATAGTTGCGACGCTAATCCAGCCTAGATAAATGCTAATGGGAAAATGAATGCTCCATTTCTTAGAACGAGATACTTGCGTGCGTCCAATTCCTAATCGCAGATAAATACCAATTAGAGGCAGTAGAATTAGGAGCATTGCAATTATAGAAAGTCCAAAAAGTCTGGAGAGGAAGAGATACACCCAGATGCTTTGGGCAACACAGGCAATTACCAATAGATATCCTGTCTTGCGTAAATCTAAATCGTGTTTTTGGTTAGGTAGAAACTGATAGATACCAAACGCGAATAATCCTAGGTAAATCAGTCCCCAAATGCTGAAGGCATAGTTAGCAGGGATAATCAGAACATTTTTGAACAAAGTATTGGAAATTTCTCCTATGCTGAGTCCATTGAGTGGAAAAATATTTGATGCGATATTGACAATAAAAGCGCCGACAATGGCAAATAAAGTAACCAACTGGCGGAGAAAATCCCAGTTTTTGCCAGATGTAGATTGCTGCATAGGAAGTGAAACGATATATATCTTCACTCTAGCGACATTTGTTATTTATTGTTGACGGTTGACTGTTAACTGCGAACAGTCAACAACTTTAAGCGGAATAGCTTATTTTTTGGATTTCCCTAATGGCAGTGTAACCGTACAAGTTGTACCTATTTCTACTTCACTAAAGATACTAATACTGCCCTGGTGTAAGTCTACACATTTTTTGACAACGACTAATCCCAATCCCGTACCAGGAATACTTCTGACATTCTTGCCACGATGAAAAGGCTCAAAAAGCTGCTTTCGATCTTCTAGCGGAATTCCAATACCCCAATCCTGAACCTGGAGAATCACTGTGTCTGATTTAAACTCCAGAGCCAAACGAACATTCCCTCCTAGAGGAGAATATTTGATAGCATTCAATAGCAAATTAGATAGAAGCGATCGCAACAGCCTTTCATCTAAACTGGTCAGAACAGCTTTTCCTTGGCAAATAAACGATAGTGTGTGCGTCTCACCTGTACTCAGTTGTATTTCTTCCACAAAAGCACCACAAAATGCTTCTAAATCCAGCATTTTAGGATTAAATTCTAACTTTCCGGTTTCGGCTCGATTAATAGTCAAAATGTCGTCTAGCATCTGAACCATATTTTTTACAGAAAGTTGAATCCGCTGCAAGTTCCTCAATCGCTTAGAAGAGTTATCCCATTCATCTTGGCAGTTCTCTAGCAATTGAGCTGCCGCTAAAGCAGTACTCAAAGGCGTGCGAAATTCGTGAGATGCCATTGAGAAAAAACGTGTTTTCAGGGCGCTGAGTTCTCTCTCTCGCTCTAATGCTATGCGAATCTCATCTAATCGCTTACGTTCTGTGATATCACGGCAGTTAACCATAATTCTAGTGTCTGCTGTATTGTCTAAAAATTTCTGACTAATAGCTTCCACTATTCGCCACGAGCCATCTTTGTGCCGACAACGAAACTCTATAGGAGCAGTAACTTCTGAACTTTTGATGGCATGAGTAAAGCTAGAGTAAGTATTAGCAAAATCCTCTGGGTGAATGTAGTTCAAGAAGTTTTTGCCGATTAGTTCTGCTGCTGGATAACCCAAAACTTTTTCGACTGAAGGACTTTCGTAGCAAATTGAACCATCTACATCCAGAATTTTTACGATATCTAATGCATTTTCAATCAACGAACGGAAGCGTTCTTCACTTTGACGTAACGCTTGTTCGGCTTGCTTGCGTTCGGTAATGTCACGTTGTACTGATATCCAGTGACTATACCAGCCAGTTTTATCAGCTACGGGTACAATACTAAATTCATTCCAAAATTCCGAGCCGTCTTTGCGGTAGTTGATTAGTTGAACGGTGACTGGTTCCCAATGAGAAAGGGCTGCCCAGACTTTATCTAGTTCAACCCGACTCGTCTTTGCTCCTTGCAGGATACGGGGCGTTTTACCTAAAACTTCCTCTAGACTGTAACCAGTAATTCGGGTAAATGCTTCGTTCACATAAATAATATATGGCCCTGGCTGGCCAACTGGTTCTGCTTCAGTGATTACTACAGCATCATTTGTATTCACAACTACAGATTGCAGCAGTCGTACCTGTTCTTCTTGCCGCTTTTGTTGTGTGATGTCAGCAATCACTGCCACTATGCCGTTAATCTGATTCTCATTATCGTGCAATGGAGCAGCAGAAAAGATGATGTCGATAGGAATGCCATCTTTTTTGTGACTTCGCAATTCTACTGTGGTATATGTTGTTCCTTGTAAAATGCTTTGTTGGAGGGTATTATACTCCTGCAATTGCTCGTCTAGAAAAATCGGGTTAGGGCGATCGACCACCTCCGCCTCTATCCAGCCAAATATGCGTTCAGCAGCAGGGTTCCAAATTTTAATATTGCTTTCTAAATCAAGGGTGAAGATAGCACGAGGAGAGGCGTTAATTAGAGCTTGTAGTGCTGCTTGAGTGCGCTGACGTTCAGCAATTTCTGCTCGTAGGGAGGTATTAGCTTTAGCTAACTCTTGAGTACGTTTTTGGACGCGAAGTTCTAACTCTGCGTTGAGTTTTTGTAGCTGTTTGTAAAGTTCTGACTGTTGGATGGCAATAGCTACTTGGGTGGCTAGTTGTTTCATTAACTCAACTTCCCAAGATTTCCATTTCCGAGGGGAACTACACTGATGGGCAATCAATAAACCCCAAAGATAAGGTGTATAAGGAGGCGTTTCGCTATCCCTTTGCCGATCCACTTGCCGATAGTCTTGTAAAATCGGTACTACCAACTTTGCTTTGATACCGAACTGTTTAACAAAATCTGCCAAACATGGTTCGACATCTGCTTGGTCAACGCTAGCGATCGCGCGAGTTTTTCCCAATGAATATGCTTGATGATACTGTTTAGGAAACACTTCTTCTGGAAAGGTTTCTCCCAAAATTTTTGTATACTCAGGTAAAACTGTTTCTGTAATTGCACTACCTGTACCATCTTCCCAGAGGCGATAAATTAATACCCTATCTGCTTGGAGAAACTCCCGAACTTCCGCAACAGTGGTAGCAAGCACTTCCTCTAAATCCAAAGATTCACGAATATGTTGAGCAATCTGGTTCACTAGTCGCTCCCGCTCAGTTTGTTGCCGCAGCATCACTTCTGTACAATGTCGTCTAGTCACCTCTTGATAGAGAAAATAGCAAACTGCACCTAGGGCAAAAATGCCAAAAACACTACCCATAGGAACAAGATCGATAATACTAAAAATTAGTATCAGCATAGTAATCAGATATCTAATTGAATAGTTTTTTCTGGGCGATCGCTAGTAATAAATTTGGTGAAACACTACACCAAATTGAAAATTTGGTGAGCTAGTAATATCATGTCCGGTAAATCACTTACAATTAAAAATTCTCCGCGTCCCCCGAAGTTTGCTCAACGGGGGGAACCCCCGCACGCAACTTCTCTCCGCGTCTCCCCATCTCCGTGTCACTCTTATCGTAACTATTTAGGTGGATATGATATGGCGGGTACGCAGTGGCTCAACTTTTTTGTGACAGTGACGGGTTCTAATCTCCCACATTCAAGATTGCTGAATTCTGCATTCTTCTTCAATCAATTTGTTTGAGACGGTAGCCGATACCGTGAACTGTTTCAATAAAATCTTCACAAGCTCCAGATGCTTTCAACTTTTGACGCAGACTTCTTAAATGAACTTTGACAGCATGTTCTTCAGGAGGAGAGTCTAGCGACCAAATATGTTCAATAATGACGCTGCGGCTCAGGACACGACGACCATTCCGCAGCAATAACTCTAATATACCGTACTCTTTTGGAGTTAAATGTAACATATTTGGCCCATAACTTACTTCATAGGTACTAGGGTTGAGATGTAAATTCCCCCATTCTAAGATTGGTGGCGATGAAACATTTCCCCGACGCAACAAGGCGCGAATTCGGGCAAATAGTTCTTGCAAATCCACTGGTTTAACGACGTAATCATCTGCGCCTGCATCGAGTCCGGTGATTTTATCGCTAACTGTGTCGCGGGCAGTCAGCATCAGAACAGGCATACTGTAGCTGTGCGATCGCAACCGATGACATAAACTAATTCCATCAAGTTCTGGCAACATCACATCCAGCAACAGCAAATCATAATCCAAGATTTTGGCTTGATTCCATCCGGCTTCACCGTCTGTCACCACATCAACTATATAACGCTGGTCTGTGAGAGCTTCTGCCAAAGTTTCAGCAAGGCGGACATCATCTTCAACCAAGAGAATTCGCATAGCTATTTTTTTTAACTATAAAAGTATGTTTAAAACAATTTGCCAACTCTGATTGAGAAAATATTGCAAAAAGTAACAATTTTGAGATATCGTAGCTTCTTTCCGATTTCTTTACAATTTTCTGAGCGATTTCCTTACTTTTGGGATGTAATTTCTATTGTGTATGGGTTTGCGATCGCTTGTATCAAGAGTTTTATCCTAATTATCCAAAGAATCTGACAGACGCGTAAATTTACTAATTTGTAATCATATTTATGTATAATTCTGACTGTTATATACACTCTAATATAGATATATCAACACAAAAAAATAGCAATTCAAAATACATTCTTATTTGTGATGATATTGTAGAAAACTGCATTTTATTTAAAATTTATCTAGAAATAGCAGGATATCAAGTTGAGATAGTGACTAATGGAGTGGCAGCACTTGCCAAAATTAAATCCAAGGTTCCCGATCTGCTGATACTGGATGTAATGATGCCAGCAATGGACGGATACGAAGTTGCTCGTCGCATTCGCCATGACCCGGATTTAGGATATTTTCCTATTTTATTGGTTACAGCATCTGATGAAGCAGATGTCAAAAATAACTGTGAAGTAATAGTAGATGGAGTGCTCCAAAAGCCTTGTGCTCCAAATGTACTATTATCAATGATTAAAATAATTTTAGAGTCTAAGTAAAATCCCAAATCATCGCCGCGATCGCAGATTCAAAATCACAAATTAAAGTAAATCTTCTTCAGATAGCTGGGCTATTTTCATTAACGCTTTCAAGGTTCCAACTTTCAAATCTTGATTGCGGCGAACAGGAATTGACAGGATTTGTTCTTGTTCAGGTTTTTCATAAATATGATGGCTGCCAGTAATTCTTCGCAAAACCCAACCTTTTTGCTCGACAATCTTACAAAGTTGCCTGCCAGAAATCGATTTCATACAGCGATTTCGACAACTCGATCCGTTGACTTAACTGCATTACGATTGTTGGCAACTTCCAGCCAACCTTCAATAGCGTCCTTTAAATTAGCCATCACCTCTTCCATCGTGTCACCTTCAGTAATACAACCGGGAAGTGCGGGAACCTCTGCCCAATAGCCGCCTTCTTCTGCTGAATGAATGATTGCTTTGATTTTCATACACTTGTTGAGGTAGTTTTTGAGAACATACTAACAACCATACTGTTTGCTTTTAAGTATGGTTGCTTGAACTTAAGTTCCGTCTATTGTACTGGAATTTTTAGGTGTCATCCGCATCTTGTTCTTGGACAAGTTTCCATGCCTCAAAGTCACGAACTCTCAGATCAAATATCTGCTCAAATTTTTCAGGATCAAAATATCTAATAATCATCTCGTTGGATTTGAAAAAGTATGAGATAAGCTCACTCCAAATATTCAGAGCTATATCTCCATCAATACGCCACAGTTTAACTTTACGATGGCTTCTAAACTCCTTCGGCATTAATGAGTTCTTTCGCTGTTGGTAATTATCTTTAACATATACTTTGACTGCTCCATCAAGATGACGAAATGCTTTTACTTGTGTATCACGCTCGCTATGTATATAGCGGTTAAAATAATAACAATCAAAAGTGTACCTGTCGTCTGAAATTTCCTCAATCTCAAATGTTTTTATCCTATCACGGTAACTCCAGTGAAATTCAGTGCGGTCAAGGCTACAAGTTCGCTCAAACAATGAGTTCTTATTTCGCTCAATAACAGTTAATCCAATATAGTTTGGATCATCCAATTTATTTAAATCAAAAGGTAGACCACGCCATCCATCCATTTCTGCTACTTGGGCATAAAATTCTTTCGGCATGATCCGGCGGTGATCTATTGCAATCCGAAACTCATTTCTATTTTTGGTCTGGGAACGATATTCAGCAAATAGTTCTATAAAATCAAAATTTGGATTGGATGTATATCCTCTTCTTAAAAGTTGGTGATAATGCAAAATATGATTTTTATACTGAATTCCACCATTAAATAAAATAAAATCAGAATTTATATGAAGTAAGCCATCCCGATCGAACTTTTCGGATAATTCAGGATAAAGCTTTAAAACTGCACTTTCTTCCAAGTTTTGGTTAATTGCTCCTTTGAATGAGAAATAGCTACGCTCAACTTCTGAACATACATAGTAAAGAGCAAACCTCTTGCGCTGCCTCTCATTCTCTATTCTGCTACTAACAAACATTTTGAAGCCAGATGGCATACAGTTAAATAAATTTTCAACTTCACTTTCCTCACATGCTGTCAGGTATTCATACGCTTCTTCAACTAATTCAATCAACTGATTAGTTATGGGATGTTGCTGTTCCTCTAGCATGTACTGAGGAAGATAAATTGGATAGATGTTGTAGTGCCTAGTTTGTTTGATAAACCTACATTCCGCACCTGAAAGTGCCACAAAAGAAATGATAGGGAATATGTCCGCTAGTTTTTAATAAAAAACCAAAGTAATAAGGTATGGAAAGTCAAAAATCAAGCTGAAGTTGAGAAAAAAATGGATGGTTATAAAAAATACTGCATAAAAAAGTAGAGTTACTGAAAATAGAGTGAGTAACTCAAAAAAGTTGATAAAAGGAAAGCTGGAGTGAAATGACAATCAAACTAATAAATAGTAGCGACGACAAGCATTAGGGAAGAATTGTAATATCCATAATCTTTCATCAGAGAGGTTTGAGATTTGTGAAACACCATTAATAATTAATAAATGAATACCTTGGAAACATTGAAACATCCATCTGAGAGTGGGGCGGTATGTAAGTTTACCTAATTGGTTTTTTAGTTTTTGATTTTGAGCTAATAAACTTTCACGTAACCGTCTTTGACCTAAAGTATAAACCAACAAACATAAACCCATAATCATAGATAATGCTTCAATGCGCTCCGGTGATTTGATAAATATGCTGTCTGTCAAGAATAAAGGGTCTTTGAGAAAAGCAAATCCTCTCTCACATGATTGTTGGGC
>NZ_JAECZA010000075.1 GCF_016056275.1 Dendronalium phyllosphericum CENA369
ATCCCCAGTCCCCAGTCCCCAATCCCCAAAAAATGCCTAATCAATTTTGGTTATCACAGTTGCAAAAACACCGAGCGATCGCAGTCATCCGCGCCCCAACGTTTGAATTGGGACAGCAAATGGCAATGGCTGTGGCATCTGGGGGAATGCAGCTAATTGAGATTACCTGGAATAGCGATCGCGCCGCCGAATTAATTAGTCTATTAAGTTACAAATTACCTGACTGTACTATCGGCACTGGTACGCTGTTCGATGTCCAACAATTGCAAGCTGCGATCGCAGCTGGGGCACAGTTCCTGTTCACACCCCATGTCGATCCGGCAATGATTCAAGCCGCAGTCGAAAAAGATATTGCTATTATCCCCGGTGCGCTCACCCCCACAGAAATTATCACTGCTTGGACTCAAGGCGCTAGCTGCATAAAGGTATTCCCCGTACAAGCGGTGGGAGGGGCTAGCTATATCAAAAGTTTACAAGGGCCTCTAGGTCACATTCCTTTGATTCCCACTGGTGGCGTTACCCTAAACAATGCCAAAGAATTTTTACAAGCAGGGGCAATTGCCGTGGGTTTGAGCAGCGAATTATTTCCTAAACATCTACTAAAAGATAGAAATTGGCAAGCGATCGCCCAGCAGGCAAGTCACCTCACCCGACAGTTAGAATAGTTTAGAATAAAATTATACTTAACCATACTTATAGGAATCATAGGCTAGAAAGTCAGTTCGATATCCGAACAATTTCTCTAAGCCTTGTCGTGTGAGAGGATATTATGATGAAAAGTCCGATTAATACTGACTGGACGCGTCAATTAAAACTATTTCTAGCTGGTACTGCACTGTCTTTGAGTGCGCTGGGTGTTGGAACTGGTCAAGTTTGGGCAGTTTCAAACAAACAAATAATACAGCAATCTATTCAAACTTTACAAAAATCAGATCGACGCTGGATTCAAATTAATCTCTCAAAGCAGCGATTAATAGCTTGGGAAGGTGGAAAACAAGTTTATGCCGTCTTGATTTCCTCTGGCAAAAAATCCACGCCAACTCGCGTTGGCACTTTTAAAATTCAATCTAAGTATAAGTCTACCCGAATGCAGGGAGAAGACTACAACGTTCCTAACGTTCCTTATGCGATGTTTTACCAAGGAAATTATGGTATTCATGGTGCATACTGGCATAAACGTTTTGGCACTCCAGTCAGCCACGGTTGCGTCAACATGGCCCCAAATCATGCGAAGTGGTTATATGAATGGGCATCATTAGGAACACCAGTAGTAATTCAAAAGTAGTAAGTAGGGAGTGGGGAGAGAAAATAATTTCAAAGGTTTCTTTCCCTATACATTTTTTGAATTTAGACGAAACAAAAAGCTATTTAAGCGAAATCGAAATTATTAGAAATCAAGACTATTGAGCGATTTATCAGGAAAAGTCTACAAGCAATCTCCGGACTTAGAATAACTGAAACTGAAATAAATAATAGAAGAGAAGACTCATACTGTCTGTGCTAAAGAAATAAGCGTAAATCCTGAAAGCTCCTATTTGACATAACTAGAGTAAGTTATTGATTAAGGAAGTTTAGCTCTAATCAATTTGGCAGTGCGATCGCAGTTACCAGCTAATGCATACCTATGCAAATCTGCAAACGATGGATGTCTGCGAAAAGCCACAAAAAGCGTCTACGCATTGTGTCTGATTGATTAGGGCAAAATGTGCCAATTCCAGGGAGTTGGGTAAGAACTTTGTGGGGAATTGCAACACTGAATTCCTAATTTGGCATGAGAGCTTCGTTTACCTCCAAGAAGCCTCTTTGCGTTTTAGGACTTCTCTCAATCTGCTGAAACAAGCAAACTTCACCAAAAGGGCGATCGATATGCAAGGTTGGATACGTTGCTCAAAAATCTGTACGGGTGCAGTGTTGATAATGGCAGCTTTAGTTTCTTGCTTACCACCAATAGCAGGTGAGCTAAATTCTGCCACAGCCAGCGCCGCATCAGTAGATAATAACAGCATCACTATCGCTCAACAAAAATCCCAACCTCGGAGAATTGAAATCGACTTATCCGAGCAACGCTTAAGAGCATGGGAAGGTGAAAAATTAGTGTATTCCTTCCGAATTTCCACAGGAAAGCGTTTAACTCCCACACCTATAGGTAGCTTTGAGATTAATTCTAAGTATCGTACTAATCGAATGCGAGGCAGGGACTACGATATTCCTGATGTCCCTTATACAATGTATTTTTATCGTGGTTATGCCATTCACGGTGCTTACTGGCATAACCGTTTCGGGACTCCAGTTAGTCATGGTTGCGTGAATTTGCCAGTAAAACAGGCTCGCAAGCTTTACAACTGGTCTCCTGTAGGAACTTTAGTAGTAGTGCATAGGTAGAGTGCTGAGTGCTGAGTGCTGAGTAGAGACGCAATTAATCGCGTTCCTCATCCCCCTCATCTCCCTCATCCCCCTCACTCCTCTTAACACCAAAAAGATCGCAAATTAAAAATCGGGGTAATTCTTAGGATTCAGAATTATCCCGACTTTTTAAATGCAAAAGATATAGACGCACTCTCTGGCGCACCTCCAATTGCAATCAATTGTGTTCTACTTCATGTCCATTTCTCAATCTTGACGAAACTAGCGCCAACTAAGATGGATTCCTGATATAAGTAGGTGGACATAATTAAGTGTAAAATCCCAATCAGTGAAACGCTGTCATAAGCTGGCATTTACCTTCTGCCTTCTGCCTTCTGCCTTCTACTTACAACTATTGTCCGCTGTCTAGAATACTGCTGGCATCGGAATTGCTTAAGCCCTAGATGTGGGTTTCAAAAATAACCAGGCGACAAAGAATGTAGCCGCTGTAAATAGTTGCGTCAAATCCAAAGCAGATAGATAGCCATCTGCGAATGAAGCAATACTGCGATCTGTAATACCAAATACCCAAGATGAGAGGCCAAACAGCCAAATCCCATTTTTGAGATATCCTACGAATTCCTTAGAGTCTGATGTTTGCTGGTCTTTCATGATCCTCTATGTTTTTGGTGAAGAATCTGTCTATTTATGAGAAATGCTGCAAATAAAAACTTTTTTGACTCCTGGGATTGGATCTATACCTATATTAATAAATATTTCAGAGACTTGACTTCACTACCCAAAGGTACATATGGCTATCTTGACATTCTTCCTTTGATTCTGTCATCGCCAAAAGACTATAGCGCTTGAATTTGCGAACTTCTCAGTATTGGTGTTGTATACTTACTTTATATAAACATTATATAACTATATAAAAGTTTATTTATCTATGTATAAAATATTTCTTTAGGTAGATGTATTTTCAAACCTTTATCAAAAGAGTACTCCGATCGCCTGGAAGATGTACGTACCCACGACGTTCTGTTAGCCTAAACTCTGTCTGCATTGAGCAAAAAAGTTAAGGAGATGCAAGATATATTTATCTTGAGACTTCTTCCTTTAGATACTGCTCATTTAGGGGCAAAACTTAGTTCAATCAAGGAAGGATAAAAGTTAATCAATTTAGTTAATGACCGCAATCCAGTTCCAAAATTCATCTGAGACACAGCAAGGACAAAAAAATACTTGGCCGCACTTAGGGTTAGTTTGTATAACCTTTTCCAAACAAGTACGCTTTCGGACAATAACGCGCACGCGCTATTTGAAACTCTCGGATGTCGAACGTGAAAGCGCTCTAAGAGAACTGTATCGGCATAACTTACAATGTTTGCACAATGCTCTATCCTTTTGTCAGGAAAACAAAATTAGGCTGTATCGTATGCCCTCTGGGTTATTTCCCATGAGCGATCTAGAAGACGAAATCGGCGCGAACATCTTAGAAGAAATGAGCGCGGATTTGAGCAAAATCGGTCAAAGAGCGCAAGCATTAGACATCAGAATGGTACTGCATCCAGATCAATTTGTAGTCCTGAGTTCCGATTCTCCCGAAGTGGTGCGAAATAGTATCAAAATTCTAGAAGGGCAGGCTCTTACACTTGACTTGCTCGGCTTACCGCGATCGCCTTGGTCGTTGATGAATATTCATGGTGGTAAATCTCAACGCGCCGAACAACTAATAAAGGTGATTTCGCAACTACCAGAAGCAATTAAAAGCCGTTTGACCTTCGAGAACGACGAATACGCTTACAGCAGCGAAGAAATTTTAGCAGTGTGTCAACAAGCTGGCGTACCAATGGTATTCGATGCCCACCATCATATTTGCCACGAGAACTTAGACAGTTATAATCATCCCAGCGTAGCATTGATATTTTACGCAGCGCGAGAAACTTGGGCAAACCCAGATTGGCAATTAGTACATATTTCCAACGGCGAACAAGCTTTTAATGACAGAAAACACAGCGACTTAATTACCGCTATGCCTGATGTCTACCACCAAGCACCGTGGATAGAAGTCGAAGCTAAACATAAAGAAGAAGCGATCGCTCATTTGCGTTCTTGGTGGTTAATAGAGAATAATCACAAATGAAGCAACTCATTGGCCTCACAAGTGTCTTGGTGTGAAATCATCAATTAAGATATGGCGATCGCAATCGATTTTGGAACTAGCAACACAGTTATTGCTCGCTGGAATCCTGTTACCCAGCAGGCGGAAACCCTTAGTTTACCTGGATTATCAATTCAGCAAAGTCTGAATCCCCCATTGATTCCCAGCTTAGTTTATGTAGAAAATGCCTCGCAAGATAAAGTTTTAGTAGGGCAACAAGTACGCGATCGCGGTCTTGACCTCAAAGGCGAAGCGCGATTTTTCCGCAGTTTTAAACGCGGTATTGGTGCAGATATCCAAGGTTTCTTACCTGAACTAGATGGACAAATCGTCACATTTGAAAGAGTAGGGCAATGGTTCCTCACTCAAGCGATTGAACAACTAGTACCCCAAGAAGGCGGCTTAGATTCCCTAGTGCTAACTGTACCTGTAGATAGCTTTGAAGCTTATCGTCACTGGTTGGGTCAAGTTTGCCAAGGACTCAATGTCGAACAAGTGCGGATGTTAGACGAACCCACAGCCGCCGCTTTGGGTTATGGCTTGGCAGATAAAGAAATTATTTTAGTCATTGACTTTGGTGGCGGTACTTTGGATTTGTCCCTTGTGCAGTTGAATAAAGGCGCGCAAGGAACTACAAAGCCTGTGGGATTTCTACTAAAGTGGGGTAATAAATCCCTGGCAGAAAACTCCAAACAAAAGATGAAAACTGCCCGCGTACTAGCGAAAGCTGGGCAAAATTTAGGCGGTACTGATATTGATAATTGGTTAGTAGATTACTTTGTCAAAACTCAAGGGTTGACAGTCAGTCCTTTGACAACGCGACTGGCAGAAAAATTGAAAATTCAGCTATCAACTCAAACCCAAGCCAGTGAAGTTTATTTCGATGATGAAACATTTGAAAGCTATGAACTGGAATTAAACCGCGACAGTTTAGAAAATATCCTCAAAGAACATGCATTTTTCGATCTACTGGATGAGTCGATGACAGCGCTGTTGCAGCAAGCACGCAGACAGGGAATAGAACTTGCAGATATCAACGCCGTTTTATTAGTTGGCGGAACCGTGCAATTGCCGACTGTGCAGACATGGGTAAAGCAGTATTTCGAGCCAGAAAAAATCCGGTGCGAACGTCCCTTTGAAGCGATCGCTCAAGGTGCTTTACAGTTAGCTCAAGGCGTAGAAATCAAAGACTTTCTCTACCATAGTTATGGTATCCGCTATTGGAACCGCCGCATTCAGCGCCACAACTGGCATCCAATAATTAAAGCTGGACAGCCATATCCCATGAGTCAGCCAGTGGAATTAGTCTTAGGTGCTTCCTTGGAGAATCAACCTAGCATCGAACTCATTATGGGGGAATTGGGAGTAGACACAGGCGGTGTTGAAGTGTATTTTGATGGCGATCGCTTAATTACCCGTCGTCTTGATAGTGGTGAAATTAGCGTCAAACCCCTCAACGATAAAGACGGTGCTAGAAGTATCGCTCAACTGACACCTCCAGGATATCCCGGAAGCGATCGCATTAAAGTTCTGTTTCAAGTTGATGAGCAACGCTTTTTACGAATCACTGTTGAGGATTTATTAACAAATGACACACTTTTAGAAAATCAACTAGTAGCACAGTTGAGTTAAATATATAGCTGGTGACTGGGGACTGGTGACTGGGTGAAAAGTCTTTTTGTGTCTAGGTTCGATCGTCTGTTAATGTCCTAACACTACTGGCGATCGTTATAAATACAAGCGCAACAAATCAAAAGTAAAAATTATTAAGTATTACGTTTTTGGGCATTGCACAATCGAAGGATAGCTCTTATATCATGTCCGGTAAATCACTTATAATTACGAATTCTCCCTTGTCCCCGCGTCTCGCCATCTCCGCGTCACCCTTATCGTAACTGGAGTAGCGCATCTTGCCTGCTGCACAAAGATAACAAGCCCCTGGCTGTTTGAACCAGGAGTGTTAATAAAGCCTAGCCGTATCATTTACAAACGTTGTAGCAAGTTTAAACCGTGGGTATCAGTACCGCAAGTATTAAAAAGACCATACTCACTAGCCAACTTTTGCACTTGTTGTGATTCTAAGGCACTTGGTCTCCAAGGTGAAGGGTTGTTGTAAGCGTAGAAAGTTTCAACGCCATCAATCCCGTTTTTAGCCGCAGCCGGAATTAAGTCTAAATGCGATCGCCGATAACGAGCTGGATGAGCGAGTACTGCCAATCCCCCAGCCTCATGAATAGCAGCAATCACGTTGATTGCCTCATATTCTTTGCCTGTAGTCGGCTTTCTTTGCAGATAAGGTTTAATGCTAGAGTGTTCGATATCGAAAGCGTAAGCCAAAATGTGAACTTCATTTTCTAAAAGATTGGCATTAATTTCTGTCCCAGTCCACAGGTGGGGAATATTAGCATTACTATTGTGCCGTTGCCAATCGTCCAACCAAACTCGTGCTGCTTGATACCCATTAATACAGTGATGATCGGTGATGGCTAAACCTTGTAAACCGATCGCGATCGCCTGCTCCATTAATACATTTGGCTGCAACCTGCCATCTGAGTGGACAGTGTGCATATGAAAATTGAATAACTTGGGACAACTTTGTGCATCAATTCTTTGGAATACTTGCTTTAGCAGTTCGGTGGAAGCAGACGTTTGAGCAAAATTTACGACCATAACCCCCTCTGAAAAAAGTACGTAATTCTCTCTACACACCAACACCCCACATCCATAGATGGGAAATTACCCAGGCTCTAAACTAGTTTTAGAGGCTATTATCTCAGCTTAATCAGCTAAATTTTTCGATATGTTAAGACTACGTTAGCAAATCTCAATAATTATGGTCATGAGTATTTCCGATTGCTTATATAAATTAAGTAAGAAATATTTCAAAAATTTATTTAGATACTGAGATAATACAGCGTTTTTCAGGTAAATGAAGTACATAAGTAGGGGCGCTGTTACGTTCGCCCTTACAATTATCTGTAACTCACCAATTTGAAATATGCTGTAAGTAAAATTTAGTCAACAAGAGGTTTAGAGAAGGAAACTTCAACAAAAAACTATCCTTTACCATCAATTGTTGACTGTCATTTATTTAATAGTGCTTGCAAATTACTATGCTCCTCGCGCAATTCCAAAGGATTCTCCTTTCAACGTCACTCCAAGCGGTGCTACCACCACCTCGCGGGTAGGAGAGGCTTCAACTCGTCCGGCGATCGCAGCCGCAAGCTGATATTCTTTTGCAAGACTGACGATTCTCTCTGCATCCTGCTGCGACTGAGTATAGAACGCAAATCCCGCTCCGTAATTAAACACAGAAAGCATCATTGCTGGCCCGCCTTCAAGATGACGTTCGGCAAACGTAAATAGCTCAGGTACGGGTAGCATCGTTTCGATAACGTACCGTAGCGGCTTCGCGGAGCGCATCAGCTTTTGCCATCCATGGCCAGTAATGTTCTCCATCGCAGTCGGGATAATTCCCTCACGCAGTAACGCTTGCACGAGTGGGGTATAAAGATGTGAAGCGGCGTTCATTGCCTCCCATAACTCCCGCCCACTCGGAAGTTTTGTTCTGTAGCCATCGGGGAGGGACTCAGCAAGTTTTCGCAATGGAGTAAAGCCGTTTTCATGGGGGCCTGAACTTTCGACGAGAACAATCGTATTTCCAGCAGATAGACGCGAACTATCAACGGGAGCGACACCAGGCGGCATAATTCCAAAAACTGAGCCTGCAATATCAAGCCGACCGGAAATCATCTTAGTTTTTAGTTGAGGAGTTTCCCCAGAAAGATAGACGCATCCTACTCGTTTGCACCCCTCGACGACTCCATCGAGAAACCCGTCCAGAAATGCAGGCGTAAAGACAGTTTCAGGAGTACTCGACGGTAAATATAAACCAAGCAGTACAGTTTGCATCCCGGAAGATGCGGCATCGTTCGTTAGACAAGAGATAATCTTGATACCGATATTCCACCAGAAGCGACGCAATTCTTCTTCACTCAGGTCATCAGGTCGGGTATCGTCTGCGGTTCCAAGTCCTTCAGGGACAAGTGTTACAGAAAGTTGTTGATTTCCCGCCGCCATGAATGGAGCGAGGTTAAAACTGAAAGCATTGGCACTTCCTCCAAGGCTAGACTCGGACACCACGCCATAGGAGCTTGCAAAGCTCAGAGTCCGTTTTGCAGCTTCGATGAAGCGTCGCTTTGCAGCATCGAGAGTATCGTAATCGACTTGATCGACTTGAGCCATCAGGTTGTGTTTGAAGTTAGGAGTTAGTTGTCAGTTGTCGTACAGACGCGATTAATCGCGTCTGTGCAAGAGTCAGTTGTCATTGGGGGAACCACCAAGACCGGACTGCCTCCCCGCAGTGGCTCCTCAGCACTCAGCACTCAGCACTTTGCTATAACTCCTAACTTTAAAAGACTTCATCTTCTATACCGCGCCACCATTCACCTAAATTCATCAAATCTTGGTGGAGGTCTGCTAACTCGTCAGCATAGGTATCTGATGAAATTAAGTGTCGGCGTTCTTGTAATTTCTTGAGGCGCAGTTGTACTAATAGCCAAGGTTTGGCAATACTATCTGTTGCTTCTAAGTACTGTGCTAGTTGTTTGCTGTTCATGTATTGTATATTTTATTTTTATTTCACTACTTTTTAATATACATTTAGACAGTTTCAAAAGACGAAAGTTAATCTTTTTACTTACTGTGTTAATAAGAATGCTCAAAGGAGCAAAAACAGTCACGGTTCTTACCCGTGACTGTTGCTAATACTCGTAATTCCACTAACTTCGGCTTTACATCTTGTAAAAAGCCAGTATTACCGCTAATGTCTAAAACCTTTACAGAACTTAATTACAAATTACGAATTTTGTGAAATGGTACTAGGCTTTAGCGTAATTTTCAGCAGCGAATTCCCAGTTGAGCAATTGGTCTAAGAAGTTCTTGATGAACGCTGGGCGAGCATTTTTGTAGTCAATGTAGTAGGCATGTTCCCAAACATCCAAGGTTAGGAGTGCCTTTTTACCATGAGCTAGGGGGTTTTCGGCATTTGGTGTTTTGATCACCTTCAGCGTACCACCATCATCAATTAACCAAGCCCATCCACTACCGAACTGAGTTGCAGCGGCGTTAGAGAACTCTTCTTTGAATTTGTCAAAGCTACCAAAGTCTTTATCAATCTTGGTTGCGAGTTCGCCTGTGGGCGTACCACCACCGGCTGGCTTTAAGGAATTCCAGAAGAAAGTGTGATTCCACACTTGAGCTGCGTTGTTGAAGACTCCTGTCTTAGAGGAGTCGTTGAAGGAAGTTTTGATCACTTCTTCTAGAGGTTTATCAGCTAGTTCTGTTCCTTCGACGAGCTTGTTAAGGTTATCTACATAAGCTTTGTGATGCTTACCATAGTGATACTCGAAAGTCTCACCTTTCATGCCATAAGGCTCTAGAGCATTGAAATCATAGGGTAAGGGGAACTGTGAAAATGCCATTTTGTGAAATCCTCTCTTTACTGTTTTCCAGTTTTCAGCTATTGCACAAGCTTAGGAAATGACAGATTTTGTGCCTAGCAGTTTTATTTCCTTAAATGTTGGGATATAAAACTTAACTTTGTCATTTTACTATCAAAGTGAAGATCCAGACAAAATCCTTTTGAAATAAGTCAAATCTCAAGAAATTAACGATTATAGATAAAAACTGCTAATAGCTTATGACTAATGGCTGATGACGAGAATCTAATAATGAATTAACTAGCTACGTAAAAAAGCAACAGTAGCGCAGTAATCTGTTTACCAGATGGCTGCACTGCCTGATTAATTGTATATCTTGTTTTATTTTCGCCGTGCTATTCAATGTATTGACATCTGCAAGCGTTTGTTAATCTCGTTCCAGTTAACGATGTTCCACCATTGCTTCAGGTACTCTGGACGGCGGTTTTGGTATTTGAGATAATAGGCATGTTCCCAAACATCATTGCCCATAATTGGGAAGCTATTAGATGTTATTGGATTATTTTGGTTAGGCGTACTAGTTATTTCAAACTTATTGTTAGGAGTGCGAACTAGCCAAACCCAACCACTACCAAATTGTTTAGCTCCAGCATCATTAAAGCGCTGTTTAAAAGTTTCAAAGTCGCTAAAATTGTCGTTAATTATATCTGCGATCGCTCCTGTTGATTGGATATTTCTTCCGCCACATTCAACTATTTTCTTGACCTCTGCTTTTATGTTGAAGCTCAAGGTGGCGTGCGTTTTCGTAAACCATCCCTTGATTTTCCGTTTTTTCGAGGCACAGTAAAGTTACGTTATATTGATGACCAAGGACAACAGAAGACGCGCTACGTGCATTTCTGGCACAGAACTGGTCAGGTTTTAGACCCATTGTTGCAGGTTGTAATGCCACCCTCAACTCAGCGTCAGGTGCAAGTAGATTTTATTTACCCCCCAGATTCTACGCCACCTCAAGTCCTGACTGTAAGAACTTTGGAAAAGTAAACAATAAAAAATTAGGAGTTAAAAACTCCTAACTCTTGACTACTAGATTTATTTACCGCTGTAAAAAAAGGCGATTTCTTTCTCTTTGAGGGGGGCAAAACCAGCTTCTTCGAGCATTTTATCGAGTTCTGGTTGGAGAATGTGCTTTGCACCGATTCGCACAATCCGCGATCGCATAGTATTAGATACACCGCTGCGCTGTCTATTTGCTTCTAATGCCATGACTTTGTTATATAACTCTAGCTTCGGAGGCGGAATCGGAGTACCATCAAAATCTATTCCTTGGGCGATCGCTTCGTCAATAGCATCAGCACCTTTAGTTGTGGAATCTACTTGGTTCGTTTCAGCAGGCATGGCAATTTTCTCTTATGTACTACAGGTAAATTTTACCAGCCATGTTGATATTAGAGCCTTTTCAAAATAGCGATCGGGTATCGGGAGGACGAGAGAGGCAGGGGCAATGCTTCTCGGATCAGCACTCTTTATCTCTGATATTGTCTGGGAAAAGGTTAAGCGATGAATTGAAAGCAAGCTTTCCCCTCTCCCTTTTTCAAGTTAGATTCTCAGGATTGCAACAGATTTTCGATAATCTTTGCAACTTATTAAGTAATTTCCTCATATCTTTACTCAATCTTCAATTTATTAATTTTTATAATGGTGAGTAGATACTAACTCACCATTACATTTAGCTAAAAATTAATGGCAAATCGCAGTAAGCACTGGACATAATAATGTAAAATGCCAACTAAAAAAACATTCTCAGAAAGGGACTTATTCCTTCTGAATTCTACCTTCTACTTATTGCTAAGATAAGCGCTGTTGGTAATAGTCAATGATTTGCATTGCAACTTCAGACGCGCTCAAACCATCAGATTGAATTTCAATGGCATCCGCTGCTTTTTGCAAGGGAGAGACTTTACGAGTGCTATCTTTGCGATCGCGTTCGGCAATGTCTCGTTCTAGTTCCTCTAAGCTGACTTGGGGTTGACCAAGTTTTTGAAAGTCTTGCTGTCGTCGGTGGGCGCGTTCGCTGACAGAAGCGGTTAAGAAGATTTTGATTTCGGCATCGGGAAACACATGACTACCGATGTCTCGTCCTTCCGCTACTAAACCGCCTCTTTTACCCCAGATTTGCTGTTGTTTAACTAGTGCTTGCCTAACAGCGCTTTGTGCAGCTATTGCCGACACTTGAGATGTTACTTCTTTTGTGCGAATTGCTTGAGTAACATCAGTATCATTAATCCAAACCCGCACAGGAGATTGTAAATCCTGGCTAGGTGTAAGTTCAATTTTACACTGGTTAACTAATTCAGCGATCGCACACTCATCGTCAATCGCAATACCTTGTTGTAACGCCAGCCAAGTGACAGCACGATACATAGCTCCAGTATCTAAATATATTAGACCTAGTTCTGTTGCCACTTGTCGGGCTACCGTCGATTTTCCAGCTCCGGCCGGACCATCAATAGCTATGATGGGTTGGCGATCGCGCAAGATGATATTATCAATCAACCTTGTAGAACCAAGACGAGCTGCGATCGCCAGCATTCCTTCCCCCTCAACTTTTTCTAAAAACATCAACGTAGTCGGATCGATCAATTCAATATATTCCACTGAGACACTATTCACCATTGCCACTTCTTGCTGTACCACTGCTATCAGCTTGCTACTGTTGCGAACACCTACCTTGAACGCAGCTTCAGCTTGCTGCAAACCGCGATATAACACCGCAGCTTGCTCTTTTTCCTTTGCAGTCAAATATTGATTGCGAGAACTAAGAGCAAGACCAGACGGTTCGCGCCGCGTTGGACAAGCAACAATATCTACTGGCAAATTTAAATCAGCCACTAACCGTTTAATGATAGCTAGTTGCTGACCATCCTTTTGACCGAAGTAGGCTCGGTCAGGCTGTACCAAGTTCAAAAGCTTGGTCACAATCGTAGCCACACCCTGAAAATGGCCTAGCCGAGAGCGACCACACAAACCTGATATCATAGCAGATGGCGGGATTACTTGTGTAAATCGAGATTCTTTTATACTTTTCTCAGCAATTCCCATCTCTTCCGGAGTAGGTGCAAAAATTGCATCTACTCCTGCTTGTTCGCAAAGTTGTCGGTCTAGTTCTAAAGTCCGAGGGTAGCGTTCGTAATCCTCGTTAGGAGCAAATTGCAACGGATTGACGAAAATACTGACAATCACCGTGGAATTTTCTTGACGCGCTCTTTCAATCAAGCTTAAATGACCTTGATGCAACCCTCCCATCGTTGGTATCAAACCAACTGCCGTCTGATACCAGCTAGTCATTTCATCCAGTACTAGACCCTCTAGAACCGCGAGCTGGTTTTGAGAGCAACGTTTAGTTAAATAGCAGCGTAAAGCTGCGATCGTTGTCAACAGGCGCACAAAATACCCCTAGTTCTTATTAAGCCTCTCCCCCGTTAGTTTATATCTGAAATAGCAGAGAAGAGTTGTTTGAACTAGGGGAATTAGGGATTGGGGATCGGCGATTGGGGATTATAAATCAAAGTGATTCCTGGCTAGTTCCCAGTACCTAGTCCCCAGTCCCCAGTCCCTAAATTATCGACCCAAGACTTCGATATGCACTGGTGCAACGCCGCTGCTCATCATTCCCAAAATCCGAGCCGCACCGGCAGACACATCAATAATTCGACCTCGGATGTACGGGCCTCGGTCGTTAATTCGTAGCACCACAGAACGACCATTGCGGGTGTTTGTAACACGGACTTTTGTGCCAAGGGGTAAACTGCGATGAGCGGCAGTCATTGCTTCGGGATTGAATCTCTCACCGCTAGCAGTTTGACTGCCAGAACCGTCATAACCGTAAAAAGAAGCCACGCCTCTGAAAGTCATTATTACATTCTTGGCAATATCTTGTGGTTTTGGTAATGACGGTAAGCGTGTTGGTAAATTAGCAATCTGGGTTATGGGCGATGCATTGCCTATGAGTCTCCGCAAGCGATTGGTTGCTTGCAATGCATCTTGTGCCAGATTCTTGGTGGTATCTGCTAGTCGCGTATCTTCGTTGATTTCCACCAACTCTTGGTTATTGATTTTAATCGTATAGCGCTCGTTTGGCTTTTGTTGGTTAGAGGTACTTTTGTTCTCACCTTGATTCGCAACAGTGGATTTGTCTTCCTTCCAACTTACGGTAATTTGCCGAGCGTCTACATTTTCTCTGATTAGCTGGTTGATCTTAGCTGCTATTAAACTAGCTCTTTGAACCGGGTCATTATTGAGTGAGCTATCTTGGTTGCTTGCATCCGTTAAATTGCCAACGCTTGCCACTTTTACTGAGTTGTCAGCAATAAGGGCGTACTGTTGTACGCCCTTAGCATCTCCAATTACACCAACTTTTTTATCGCTACTTGCAACTGGTTTAGAACTCAAAAATGTTATAACTGGAATATTTCGGATAAACAGAGTTGCCGCCTGACGACCTCCAATGTTGTGAGGATGAATGTTTGTAATCACAGCATCCGAGGTAGATTTCCCTGCTATAGATTGGAACTCTCCTACCTTGACTGCATCACTAACAGGTGATTTCTGGGAAACTCGAACAGTTCCCTTGGTAGTTTGAGTACAACCGACTGAGGGCAGCCCCAAAACAGCCATAGACAGGGCAGCAATAGTCCACAAATGTCTTTGATTCATGCGTCCGATTTTAAAGCGAGTGTAGAACAGCAGTTTCTTGGTTCGTAAGATTTTTCACCTTTTTTGGCGACATAATCCTGGCAACTCGAACTCGTTCCGCTTTCACCTTTTATTTATAACTGCAACAGACTAACACGAAGTTTTGGACTTGGGGATCAGGGTTTTAGCGTAAATCTTGATAGATTCATCAAATTTCAATTCAATTATTGGGGCGAAACCTTTCTCAAACGCGGATTCCAAGTGTGTAACATTTTTTCGATAGGTAAAAGTTTTCTTATTAAAACTTAACATAGTTAACAATTTAATTTGGCTGCTATGCTCTTAAGTAAAAGTGTATTTTAACTAACATATAAAATTTATAAATAATGTTCATAAATTTGACAAATATTAAGTAAAAAATTGAGCATCACAATCAGAGCGATTTTCAAAGAGCGATTCTTAATAATTAAAATATAATCAATTAAATTAAGACTTGCAGACAATATTGTTTGGAATTTTAGTAATGATAATTATCTTCATTTAGTTTTATATATTATTTTCTTATTTAGTGCTAATACTTAAAAAATTATTTTTTTTAGTTATTTAAAAAACTACAATTAGCAGAATAATAGGCAAAAAAAAGTCAGTATTGCGGTAGCAAGTATTTTTTAAAATTGAAAGGGAAAATTGATGAGACAATTGAAAAAGACTTCTAAGCGTTTGTAGGTAAGATAACTAATGTAGCAAAAATAACAATCAATCTTACCTCTGCGAAGTAATTGATAAAGCATGATTTTGTAGAGCAAGCTATTAACCTCATGGGAAAAGCAAATCAAGGAGATTTAGAAATAGTTCCATCGCCATTTTTAGCTTTTCTCAAGGACTTGCATTCCAAGTACAAGTCACTGCAAGAGGGTGCAGTAGCAAACTACATTCCAGAATTGGCTAAGGTAAACCCGGACTTATTCAGCATTTGCATTGTGACTGTGGATGGTCAGCTCTACGAAGTTGGAGATTACGAACAGCTATTTACTATCCAATCTATGTCTAAAGTATTTGCTTACGGGCTGGCTTTAGAAGATCGAGGAAGAGACTATATCTTAACTAAAGTAGGCGTGGAACCTACAGGAGATGCATTTAATGCAATTATCCTTGACGAACAGTCAAAGCGACCTCATAACCCAATGGTAAACGCGGGAGCGATCGCTACTACTAGCTTAATTAAGGGTTCGGGTGCAACAGAACGCCTGAACCGGATGCTAGATATGTTCCGGCGATACATTGGTCGTGATGTGTTTGTTGATATTTCTGTATTTACCTCTGAACGCAGTACCGGACATCGCAACCGCGCCATGGCACATTTGATGCTCAACTTTGGCACGATCGACCAAAATATTGAAGAAGCTTTGGATCTTTATTTTCAGCAGTGTGCTGTAATGGTGAATTGCCGCGACTTAGCGGTAATGGCGGCTACCTTGGCGAACAGAGGTACTAACCCCATCACAGGCGAACAGGCCGTAGATAGCCGTTACATCAAAGATATTCTCAGCGTTATGTACACCTGCGGTATGTACAACTTTGCAGGTGAGTGGGCTTACAAAGTTGGTATTCCTGCTAAGAGTGGTGTTTGTGGCGGGATTTTTGCCGTTGTACCCCAGCAGATGGGAATTGCCGTATTTTCACCCCTACTAGATACGCGTGGTAACAGCGTGCGGGGAGTGAAAGTGTGTGAAGAACTTTCCCAGCATTTGAGTTTACATCTATTTGATTGTTCAAATAATAATTCCTGTCTCTCGAATATTCGATTGTAATTTTTGACTCAGGAAAGAGTGCTTGTGGATGTCATACGTCAAGCACTGCGAAATCATTTAGGTTTAGAGTGAACGGTTAGTTGTCATTCATCTGACAAAGTTAATGGTAGCTGGACTGCGAACCTTTTATAAGTTAAGAAGGACTTTCAAAAATTACAGCCTGAATTTGTCGCAAACACAATTTTTATTTCAATAGTAATCAATTATACTTGTTTTGATTGATAGTTATACTATTTATAAAACTACACTTGACTACGTGTCTGCATGTTAGTGCTATATTGTTCCCCAGCAATAAGTAATACATCGTATTGCTTAATTTATTCTTAATTTATGACGAAAAACGTTTAACTTCCATTTGTATAAATTACATTGAAAATTAAATAATATCTTGTAATTATACTCATGACTGTTGTGCGATCGCTTGTTTCCCTTGTCTGCCCTGCTATAGCAAAGATAATAATTTCTACTTACCTGAAAAATAGCTCATCAGAGAAGGCGGTTGGAGAAGATATAGTAGACAAGCTGAAAAATTTTATTTCAAATCCTAGCGACCAAGAAAAGACACAAAGAAGTATTGAGAAGCTTGCCAAGCAGATAGTAGAAAAGATGCAGCCCATTTTCGACCTGGAAGCTGCAAGCATCAGCCAAGAGAGCCGCACGGCAATTCAACTTGAAATTGCGGAAACATTGCGTCGGGCTGAGGTAACGAGTGAGTTGCTGATGAATTTTAGTCTAGATGTAAAATCCTTAACGGTAAATCTTCACAATGCTTATCCAGAGGCTTGCAAACACTTTAGTCGCAATGAAACTGCCCTCTATGAGCGGATGTTAGAAGAAGTAGGCAGAGGCATTATCGAAGTAGCACCACAATTGAAAGATTTTACACTTGCTGCAACTACAGAGAGTTTACAGCGGTTGGAAGAGATTATTAAACATCTCCAGACATCGCAAGAGCAGTCTCAACAAGAAAAAACTGAGTTTGAAAGCAAATATCGACAAGTCATCATCCGCGAACTAGACCGGATGGAGATGTTTGGTTTGCCGCGAATGGATAACCTTACTGCTCGACAAAGCCTGAGCAAGGCCTACGTTACCTTGTCAGCAATACGGCACAGACGAGAGGAGCAAAATCAAGAGGCAGAAATTATCAGCAGAAAGCTAACGGAAGAAATAGCAGTTCACGCTCAACAGCTCGATAAAATTACCAATTCACGTACATCTCCAGTAGACGAAACCCTTGCTAACTGCCGACGGATAGTGATTCGGGGTGAGGCTGGTGCTGGTAAAAGTACATTTCTCCAATGGCTAGCTGTGCGTGCTGCCAAGCAAGATTTCCCACCTGCCTTAGAGTCTTGGAATCGAATGATACCATTTTTTATTCGGCTAAGGTCTCTGGTAGATAAAGATTTTCCCACACCAGAAGAGTTTCCAAAACTCATTGCTCGTAACATTGCCGAAACGATGCCCAAAGGGTGGGTACATCAATGCCTTAAGGCTGGATATGCATTGGTATTGATTGATGGGGTGGATGAACTGCCACGAAACCAGCGTCAAGATTTTCTCGATGCCCTTACTTGCTTGGTGGCAGACTTTCCCTATGCACGTTATGTTGTCACATCACGTCCTGCTGGGCTAAAGGATGGTCAAGGGGAAAAGTGGCAGGAGTGGGAAACTTGGACAGAGCAAGCAGAATTTCTCAATCTGTCACTACAGTCTATGAGTCCTACTGATATCGAGCAGTTTATTACTCAGTGGCATGAGGCTCTAGCAGCTGCTTATCGTCCAGAAGACGTACAGATTAATTTGCAGAATAAGGCAACCGACCTAAAACGTCTATTGCGTCAACGCCCTGAGTTACGGCGACTGGCAACCACACCATTGTTGTGTGCGATGATTTGTGCGCTGTATCGAGACCGTGGTGAAAATCTGCCTACAGAACGTATCAAGCTTTACCAAGAGTGCATTGATATGCTGTTGAACAGCCGCGATCGCGGACGTAAAATCAAACTCGACCTTGACGAATCTTACCCACGTGGTCTATCCGACAGTCAGAAAATGGCTTTAATTCAATCTTTTGCTTATTGGATGATGCAAAATAATTTTTCTGACGTTGAAGTAGACCGAGTTGATAAACATTTCACCCATCGCCTACCAGGGATGAACCTTCCCAAAGAAGTGACTGGGCAACAGATACGCGCTCTATTTGTGGAAAGAGCAGCACTTTTGCGAGAACCAACTGTTGGAAAAATTGATTTTGCACACCGCACCTTTCAAGAGTTTCTCGCAGCACAGGCAGCACTGAATGAAGATAGTGTTAATGTACTACTGCAACATGCCCACAACGACCAATGGCGGGAGGCAATTATTGTTGCTGCGGGTCTAGGTCGCCCCAGAGAGCGTAAAGAACTGCTCGAAAGGCTGCTCCAGATGGGTAATGAAATGCCAGATAAACGCCATTATTTGCATTTGCTGGCGGTGGCATGTTTGGAAACAACTGTAGAAGTTGACCCTCAGATACGTGCTGAGGTACTTAAACAAGCAGAGGCACTGCTACCTCCCAAAGATGATGACGAGGTGACAATGGTTGCGAGAGCTGGGGATGCGATCGCACCTTTGCTTGCTCCTAAGCCAAACTATTCTGAAGAGGAAACTGCTCGGTGTATACAGGCCTTAGCCAAGATTGGTAGTTCTGCTGCTATGGAAATTTTGGCTGATTATGCAAAAGATACTCGTTATGACTTAAGTGGAGAATTAGGTAAAGCTTGGGATGGTTTTGACCGTGATGCTTATGCTCAGAAGGTACTATCTCATACTAACAAAGTGTATCTCCCTACTCTCGCTTCATCCGAAGGATTTGAGCATCTTAAGCATGTTCAAGAGTTAAGTATACAAAAGCTATCTTTAAAAGATTTGAGTCCACTGCAAAAGCTTATCAATCTTACCAAATTAAGAATACAGCAAATAGATGAAATATGTGATTTAAGTCCATTAGCAGAACTCTCCAAGCTGACTCATTTATTTTTAGGTACTGCTTTCTTAGAAGAAAGTTTTAATTTTGATATTAACACGCTAGCGCTTTTTTCTAATCTGAATTATTTAACCTTAAGTGAGATCACAACTAATGACATCAGCCCATTATGCAGTCTTTCTAATCTCTCTACTCTTATTTTACATAGATCAGAAATAAATGACTTAAGTCCTTTAGTAAAGATACAAAATTTAGTTAGCTTAGGAATTTTTGGTGTTAGTAAAGGTATAGATTATCAGTTTCTAAAGACTATGACCCAGCTGACTACTCTTGGTTTAGGAACAACAGGTATCAGCGACCTAAATTTACTAGCTAACCTTAATAATCTAGAAAGCTTAAATATTCTTGAACATAAAATTAATGATTTCAGTCCTCTTGCCAATCTTTCTAAATTAACGTCACTGAGTATAGGAGCCGTAATTTTTGAGAATATACGTTTATCTGGATCCATGAGAGTTAATAATTCCTTAGAAAAACTATTCAGCTTAAGAGATTTAAGATTAAATCGAACAGGAATAGTAGATATTAGTCTACTTGTTTCCCTTTCCAATCTCACCAATTTAATACTTAGTGGCAATCAAGTTAAAGACCTCAGTCCCTTGGCAAACCTTCCCAATCTTGTTAGTTTGAGTATAGCTGAAGATGGTGTCACTGATATTAGTCCTCTTGTTAATCTTAAAAACTTACGTAGACTATATTTAGGTACAGTGGAAATGCCATTTGAACGTAGTATTTTATATTCCCAAAAGACACCTATCACCGACCTCAGCCCACTTGCTAACCTTCCTAATCTTACAGAATTAGTTTTAGGAAATACAGACGTTACCGACCTTAGCCCGTTAGAAGGATTACCCAATCTTAGAATTAAAATAACCTGAGTTCGGGATAAGGAAAGTATCAACCTAAAGAACCATGCAGGCAAACCATTACCGCGCACAGGATATTGAAAACTTAAATGCGATCGCCAAATCTCAGTTTTAGTGCGTCCTCAAAGTCAGTAATATGACTCGACGTAATTTAACTATTGCAACTCACAGTATTGGTGGATAGATTGTACTTCTTTCGAGTCTTGTTACTGCTGTTTCATCTATGCTCCCTAACCCAAAATACTTTTATCGTGCCTAGTATTATTACTAGACCTCTTGCAAAGTCTCTGTGCATATGGGAGAAGTAGGTAAGAACAAGTAAAATCTCTGACCTAGGAAAAGGTAAAAAATCTCAAACCAGAAGACTTCAAACGCTGATGTGAAGTAAGAAAGTTATCTGTTAAGGGGAGCAGGGGAAGTAGATGAGTCAGCAGCATCTCGTAATTATTCGTAAAGTTAAATAAGTAACCAAGGACAGATGAACGTGCAACTTACTGTTAACGGCGAGCAGCAAACCCTCGATCTTGAGCCACGCGTGACACTCCTAGATGCCCTGCGCGATCGCCTGGGACTAGTGGGGAGCAAAAAAGGATGCGATCGCGGACAATGTGGAGCTTGTACTGTTCTCATTGATGGTCAGCGAGTTTATTCTTGCCTAATTTTGGCAGTCATGCAAGAAGGCAAGCAAATTGTCACCATTGAAGGACTGGCGAAAGATGATACTCTGCATCCGATGCAGGCAGCATTTATCGATAACGATGGCTTCCAGTGCGGCTATTGTACTCCCGGACAAATTTGTGCTTCTGTAGCCTTACTTGATGAAGTCAAACGCGGCTGTGCCAGCGTTGTCACGCTAGATTTAGCTCGTCCCCCACAATTGGCTGAACTTTCCGAGGCAGAAATCAAAGAGCGGTTAAGCGGCAATCTCTGTCGATGCAGCGCTTACAACGGCATTATCGCAGCAGTGCAGCAGGTAGCTGGACAACAACCGCCCTCTCCGGCTGCAACTATGATGGTTGCTGAACCCAAAAAGGCATCCGTATGAACAACTTTACTTACATTCGTGCGGCTTCAGTGAAAGATGCCGTTCAACGGACAACAAACGATAATAATGCCATGTTGATTGCTGGCGGTACGAATTTGGTTGACCGTTTGAAAGTCTTTCTGGACGAGCCATCGCAACTTATCGACATCTCTCGATTAGAGATGAAGCGTATCGAACAAACACCTGAAGGTGGTCTGAGCATTGGAGCGTTGGTCAGCAATACCGCATTGGCGGATCATCCTGATGTTCGCCGCGATTATCCAATCTTGGCTAGGGCAATTCTTGCTGGTGCTTCTCAGCAAATCCGCAATATGGCAACCGTGGGGGGTAATTTACTGCAACGCACTCGCTGTCCTTACTACTACGATACTGCTTTTGCTTGCAACAAACGCCAACCAGGAAGCGGCTGTCCGGCAGCAACGGGCATCAACCGCAGCCATGCCATTCTGGGAGCTAGCGACCAATGTGTAGCAGTTCAACCCTCGGATATGTGTGTCCCGCTGGCGGCCCTAGATGCAATCGTTGTGGTGGAAGGCCTCAAAGGAAAACGCCAGATCCCATTTACAGACTTTCACCGACTACCAGAAAACACACCCCAGCGAGACACAAACTTAGAGGCTGGTGAGGTGATTACTTCTGTGATTTTACCGCCAGTGCCCTTTGCCAAATCGGGAGTTTATTTAAAGTTACGCGATCGCGCTTCCTATGCCTTTGCATTGATTTCGGTAGCGGCTGCCGTTGACTTAGCAAACGAGCAAATTCAAGATGTGCGTTTGGCAATGGGTGGCGTAGCTCATAAACCTTGGCGAGCAACAGAAGCAGAAAAGTTTTTAATTGGCAAACCTGCCAATGCTGCAACGTTTCAACAGGCAGCAGAAATTGCCCTAGAAGGAGCCAAGCCATTAACTCATAACAGTTTCAAAGTTGAGTTAGCCAAACGGGCAATTCGCCGCGCCCTTGCGGTTTCAACCAAAGGAGGAGGCGTAGGGGAGTAGGGGGAGTAGGGGGA
>NZ_JAECZA010000076.1 GCF_016056275.1 Dendronalium phyllosphericum CENA369
CCCCTTCCCCTCGTCCCCGCGTCCCCGCGTCTCATACTCTTCCACATTCACAACAACAAGCTTGGCAGCAATTAACGTTTGCAACGTGCTTTCTACTAATTGGATTGGATATTTTTTGACGATTAACTCAGATTTAAGTACCCTGCGTCGCGTATCTTCTGTACCTTCACCCAACTGTGTCAGCGACAAAAAAATCCAGCGGGCACACTCTTGAGCTTCTGGATCTAAACTATCGTAAACTTCTTGTGCTTTGAGTTCCAGCGCTCTTTTAACTCCCCCTAAATGCTGTTGGTACGCTTGTAAGGTGATTTCACCATTTTCGCGGTATTCCCACAACTGCTCTAAGACAAATTCCAACAAAGGCAAATCGCCAGGGGAGTGGTGTAATTCCTGTACCAATACTTCCACGAGTTCGGCATCTACTGTTAAACCAACTTGTTCGGCAGGTTTAATAATAATGCGGCGATATTCTGCTTCTGTTAAACAGGGGGGTAATAGGACACTCGACTGCTGCAACAAATTGGCTAATGTTGCTACTTCCAAACAAGGGGCGATAAAGTCTGCGCGTAAAGTAATAATTAATTTAAATTTGTCTGGTGCATACTCCAGCGCCCCCAAGACAATTTCTAAAAAACGCTGTCTATCTTCACTAGCAGCTAAAGTAAATAATTCCTCAAACTGGTCTATTACCAAAACTACCATTGGTTGCGATCGCTGTAGCACCCAACGAGCAAATCCTTCCACACCCTGGTACAACATCCCTTCTAGTTGCATTTGCTGGTAAGCTTTTTCTCGCTCAGTACCGCCATCTACCAAACAACGCGATAATGATTCTAGAGGATTTGCACTAGGGCGAAAGCTTCTCATCCACCAATCTTGGCTACCGGGCAACTGTTTTCCGTGTCTTATTTGTGACATTAAACCCGCCTGCACCACGGAAGATTTACCACTGCCAGAAGCTCCCACTACGGCAATAAATGACTTCACAGCTAAGTCGTAAATCAATTGTTGGGTGACAGGTTCTCTACCGTAGAAATACTGGGCATCTTCTTCCCCAAAAGCTCGCAATCCTTGGTAAGGGCAAATTCCTAAATCAATTGCTGCTGTGGATAAAATGCGTCTATTACCAGTACTGGCAGGTATAACTTCAATTACGCCTTGTGTACCAGATAGCCATATGTGCATTGGAAAAGTATTTGCACAGAACAATTGCAATTGCGTAATCCAAGCGGCTGCTGACAAGCTAGATTGTTCCTGGGCTGCTTGCAAGGTAGAATATAACGCTTGGGCAAATTGTTCGGGGTTTTCTTGAGAGGAAGTCGCAGCAATTATACATTGTCCTTGGTCTGTTCCCAGTTGCAAATCTTCCACCCAATCCTGTATTGATGTAGAATCTTGCGCCCCCACGATGCAATCTAAAATGATGATTTGTTGTGTGTAAGCAGAATGTCGTAGCTGTCGTCTTAACCAAGAACGACTTAACCGGATATCTTCTGTTAGTACTAACGCGGCTTCTTCTGTTTCGCTCTCAAGTCGCCCACGCAGATATAAAAATACTGTGGCAAAATCGTGGTATTGAATGGGGGCGCAAATAGTTGGGCTTTGAGTGTTTAGACACTTTTGAATTGCTGTGCGTAAATCTTTGGCAGTGTTGTTGTGCCTGGGCCAATAATCTAACTCAAAACCACCAACAGCGCTTAGTAGTTTGCTAAAAGCCAGAGTAGTTTGATTGGTAGCCAGTCCCTCAATAATTAGTGCTTGTCGCGGGTGGGTTGATTCCACAACCTCTGGTTTGAATCCGAGAATCACTTCTCCCACACCTTCTACAATTCGTTTGGGAGTTTGCTGCGGATATTCTGAATAAAGCTTGGTGTCGCCTCTTGTTTTGTTTTGCTGATTAATCAGCCGTAATTGTTGGTTAGTTTGCTCGATGTATTGCCGCGTTTGATGGTAAACATAACGGTAAAGCCCATCAGCATCAATCATACCCTGTGCATCAGCTGCTTCACCCCGCAACCCGCGCATCAAATAATAAGTAAATACTCCATGTCCTAGTTCGGGAAATTCCCAAGATTGTTGATTAGTGTCACAAGAAAGTAAGGCATAAAATCCTTTGCTTTGTTTAGCTCGTTGGCGTAATAATTCCACTATCTGGGGTGTGGGGTTGGGCAAAGATTGTACTGTTGTGTCACTTCTGGCTCCTCGGAATGTCATATTACCGCTATGGCAAGCATCCAACCAGACTAATTGCGTTTGGGCTTCGCTATTTCCTAAAAGCTGCAAAAGCTCTTGTAAACTCAAACTGGTATTGAGTAAGTTGTCCGTTTGAGTATCTGCCAGACACAAAACAGCTTGCTGCGAATTTGGCTCCAGCATTCCGTGTCCGGAGAAATAAAATAAAATCGTATCCTGCGGTTGAGCAACAGCATTAATTTGGTTGAAACTTGCCCGCACGTTGGAGAGCGTCGGCAGATGAGAGGCAAAATCGTGATGAACCCATTTTTGCGTTTGGGGAAATCCTGGAGTTGCCTCTGCTAAAGCTGCTGCTAAACCCTGACAATCAATAGCTGAATATAAAAGTGAGGGAAGTCTTGCATCTTGGTATTGGTTCACACCTATCAGCAACAGCCAAAGTTTTGTTTCCCCTACTTCTAGGAGATGAGTTGAGTGACTGGTAGCAACACCGAGCGGAGACATACCGTTTTAGATTGGGAATTGGTAAAAGAATAATACTAAGATTTACGGCACTATAACTTGCTTGTGTTTTTTGAGTTCTTTAACAGAGGACGGAATTAACATAAATTTAACAAATTTAGTATTCACTTCTTCTTCAACATTTCTGTTTGTAGGAAGAGGGGACTAAAAACTTGATTTTAATCTTATTTTCTTTTAGGTATAGCGTACTTACCAATATTTTGTTGAGATGGATACTTTAATTTACAATTATTTCCGTGTTATTTTTCCTTTACATTATATAAACTTAGGGTAGATCGTCCACGAGAAGGAAATGAAAAGGCATATTCATTAGACCCTGACAATTTTACATCCACTTTCAAAATAGACTTCAGTGTGTCAATGTTTACAATGACATAGATAAATCTCATTTTATTTACTCCCCAGTTTCTATATTTTATGCTGAGGAATATGGCATTTTTACAATCTGAAATAAAAAATAGCCAATTTGGCTACATGCATTGGATTGTCTCTGCTAAAGTGTTAACAGTTAATGAATTGCGGGCTTGATTGTCCAAGGTTTATTACTCTTGTAAGAGCATTTTAAGTGGTCTTGATTTTATGAGTTCTACTGATTATGCTCTGCTAATATATTGCTACTATTATTGGGTAGCAATGTCATAACTCCTCCTTCCCTCAAAAGTAACGACTAGTATAAGTCCTTGTTGGTTTACTTAACTTATTACCTCGCCTATCCTGAATAGACGGGGTATTTTTAATTTAAAATATTTGGGGGCGATCGCTATTTTCATAATTAGTCTTGTCTTACCAGTAAACTAAGTTTATTCTCCGGAATTTAAACCAATTACTCCTATAATAATTAAAACAATAGATAAAAATTTTATAAAACTTATAGACTCTCGAAACCAAATCATCCCAATGCTAGCAATTAAAGTAGTTCCTAATCCCGACCATACAGAATAAGCAACGCTGATCTCTAGCCTTTTAAGAGAAAGAGTTAAGAAACTAAAACAAAAGCCATAAAAAACAAATATTAATATTGAAGGAATTATTTTAGTGAATCCTTCTGATAGCTTCATGCAAGTTGTGCCGGAAACTTCAAAGACTATTGCTAAGATGAGATAAATCCAACTTGTTAACATATGTGTAATGAATATTTGATGAGGAGTTAGTGTAGTTAGCGAGATTTATCTCTCTCTGCTAGAACGAGCACTGTAAGTAGAAATTTATCATCAATTAAGTAAATCTTTCTGCTATTTTCACAACAACTAATAGATTGGCTAACAGAATCAAGATTGAATGACATACATTTACTACTCATTTTCCATCTCTAGGCTTACCTACTTTTGGAGTTTACCGTACTCCTACTGACAAGCAAGCTACACACTACGGGAAGGACTTCGAGCAATGATAAAGCCTGACGGCAAAGGGTAACAGCCAAGCCATACATGTTTATCCTTCAAACTTGAATAATATGCAATTCTCAACACTTTCAAGGATGTTTGTGTCGAGTTTACCGTACTAAGTTTATGTGATTTACCGTACATGATATTACTTGAGATTCTGGTTCGGTAATCATCATCAACTGAGTGAAATAAACCGAATTTACACCTCTTGAGTTTATGAATAATATGAAAACAAATCAAAAGATTACAAGTCTGAATTGCAAAAAACAGATCCTAACTATACGAGGTAGAGATATGACAGTGGTACGTTGGAACCCCTGGCAAGAAATTAATACACTACAACGCCAAATTAATCATTTGTTTGATGAAGATATGCTGCCATCTGCATTTGTTGAAAAAGGTTTATCTAGAGTTCCTGCTGCTGAATTACAAGATACCGAAAATGCAATTCATCTTAAGCTAGAACTTCCAGGTATTGAAGTTAAAGACTTGGATGTACAAGTTACAGAAAAAGCTGTTTACATCAGTGGTGAGCGGAAGTCTGCAACTAAAACTGGAAATAAGGATATTATTAAGAGCGAATTCCAATACGGTAAATTTGAGCGAGTGATTCCTTTACCGACTCGAATTCAAAATACCAATATCACTGCTGATTATAAAGATGGCATCTTACATTTGACACTTCCTAAAGCCGAAGAAGAGAAGAACAAAGTTGTCAAAGTCAATCTCGCATCAGTTGGTTAATTATCGCTTTTGCAAGTAACTGATTATTAAACTAAACAAAAAGCGCTTCCCTTTTACTTCAGGGAAGCGCTTTTATTGCCAATAACTATGTTTATGACAGGTATCTTAGCAGAACCCGTTATTCAAGCGCATCCTCCCGATGAGTTTCGATCTCGCAGTCAGAAGTAGCATAGGCATAGCAGGTTAGAACATTTCCCGCAGCAATTTGGTCGTCGTCTAAGAAAGTCTGGTCTGACTGGTCAACCGTACCTTTTTTGAGTATGCCATTACAGCTAGAGCAAGAACCAGACCGACAAGAGTAAGGCAGGTCTAAACCAGCTTCTTCAGCAGCATCAAGAATGTACTCATCGTCAGGAACGTCAATTGTTTCATCTAATCCTTCAGCTTGGTTAAACAATCTGACTTTGTAAGTTGCCATGTGATTTTTCCTGCTTAATATAAACTCCATATTCGATACTACGGGTTTACGTGTTACCGATCTAGATCTGACTGCAAAAAGATTGAAGCTGCAAAGATTTGTGTTGAAAAAATTGGAACTGCAAAGATTTGTGTTGAGATGTACAGCAATAGACACACGATATTCAGTAACACTTGAATTGATTTATCAAAACAGAATTCAGGAGTCAAAAGCCAGAAAAAGAAATTCAATTCTGTGCGATTGACGGATGAATAAACAGTGTTTTTGCACCCCTACTAAATCAAAAATTTAGTAGAGGATTGGAACTTGCCACTAATTGATTTTGACTCCTGAATTCTTCTTCAAAAGGCTTCTGTTTTGCCTTCTGGAGGCAGTGTGTTACTCTGGTCAACAGAATTGCGACTACTATCTTCCTGTATTTTGCCTTCTTCATCCCTACCCGACCTATACACAATTTTCAGCACCAAAATTATAGAGGCGAAAATTAAGGTCACGACATTAGCAGCAAGGATAGGCACATCATGAATAGAAACGCCATAAACTAACCATAAAATAATACCTATACACAGAATAATTAACATACTCCAAGAAAGGTCGTCGGCTGATTTGGACTTCCAAGTTTTGATGAGTTGAGGCAGATAGGCAATTGTAGTCAGAACCCCTGCTACAAGCCCTAGAGTAGTTGTAAAATCAATTTCCATTTTGATTCATCACCTCAAATTTTTCAGAACGATGGTACCTTGCGGATACAGATGTTGAAAATTGCTGTATTTGATTGAACGATTGAACATTACCACAATCTCATTATCCGCTAATTCTCTCCAAAGGTGTCTTTTGCTGCGCCGTATGCAGTAATTTCAAATATTTATTTTTTGAGTTGGGATCACAAATTTTGGTCTTTCTAACTACAGTAATGCAGAGCGTTATTCATCAAAAGCTCGTTTGCATTAAGTCAACGACCTTTTTGATTTTGAAGTTAGAGTCAAAAATTCTGCGATCGCTTCGGCAAATCCTGCAAATGAACTATAATCATTTGACAAGATAGAGACGTTTACACCTAACTTGCGGGCATTAGCAGCTGTATAAGGGCCAAAACAAGCAATTATACAATGTTCGTAATCGCTTGGTGAATCGACCATTTGCAAAAAACTTTCAACTTCTGCCGTACTGCTGAAGGCAATTATATCTATCATTCTTTGACGAATTAAGTTTAATTCAACTGCATAAATATTTTTGTCTAAACAGCGGGTAATATAAGTGGGTACGCGAGTTACTTTCATGCCTAATTTATGCAAATCTGTAACTAAGTTAGGTATCACATTAGGTTCAGGTATACCCACAACTTTGGGAGCGGGTATCAACACTGTTTGCTCATAAATATGAGGTATTTTCGCAAATTCTGATACAATTCCTGCTGGACTAGATTCTGTTGGGATTAAATCTACGCGATCGCAAAAAGATAATAAACTTTCTGAGTCTTTTCCCAAAGCACATAATTGACAATTTTTTAGTAAAGACGTAGGAATACCCAAATCATGCATCCGCTCGAAAAAAGCAATAATTCCGTTTCTACTCGTAAAGACAATCCAGTTAAACTTATCTATTTTGCTAAGGGCAAAATCTAATTCGGTATAGTTAGATAAATAGCAAGTTTCAATGGTGGACAAAAAAACTGGTATCCCACCTTTTTGGATAATTTGTTCGCCTAATCTAGAAGCATAGTTTCTCGGTGCTGTCACGACAATTCTTTTACCATATAAAGGTAATTGAGTGGATGAAGTTAGTAAGTTGATTTCTGTGTTTATTGAATCGGTTTTCATTGGTATTTTCGATAAATATTCGTTGACAATTATCAAGCAAAACTAATATTAGACTCCCTTCAGCCGCATAATTACATATAGGACTAATATTTGATTCCTGAAAAAAACTCAGTACACTTTTATTCTTTTTGACCTGTTAAGAGTTCCCTGTCTCTACGAGTAGTTCAGAAATCAAACCAGATTCCTAGAGTTACAATGTTGTCAAGTTTAAATAAAGGACTAAGTGTGCCACCAAGTATCCAAGCTGCAATTTTTGACATGGATGGTTTGCTTTTTGACACAGAAAGCATTGCTCGTTGGGCTTGGAAACAAGCTTTAGCGAATCATGGCTATATGATGAACGATGAGTTATACAAAGAGTTTATCGGTAGGGATTTGTCATGGCGCGAAAAAATCTTAAAAAAAAGATATGGAGAAAACTTTCCTTTTGAGTCTGTAACAGCACAACGGATTAAAATTGGCGATGAGCGAGAAATGCGAGAAGGTCTGCCAACCAAAGCAGGTGTATTAGATTTGCTAAATAGGCTAAGTAGCTTGGGTATAACTATTGGATTAGCAACTGGGACATCTCGAACTAGAACAATTAGACGCTTAACTAACGCTGCTATTTACCAATACTTCACAACAATTGTAACGAGCGAAGATGTTGCTCAGGGCAAGCCTGCCCCAGATATTTTTCTAGAAGTTAGTCGCAGAATTAATATTGTGCCTTGGCAGTGTGTAGTATTTGAAGACTCATCTGTAGGTGTTGAAGCAGCTTTTAGAGCTGGGATGTATACTATTATGGTTCCCGATATAGAACAGCCATCTTCTGAAATTAAAAGTTTAGCTTACCGAGTTTTGAACTCTTTAGAAGAAGTCAGCGAATTAATAGAAGAGTTATTTTCTGAGGTAATCAAAAAACAAGTAAGCAATTAAAAATTAAGTTTGACTAAAGCTGCCTTTGTTAGTATCTGATAACCCATAGCTACTACTCTAGCTGAAACTGATTAACATTTTTTTAAACATTTCAACAATAATTGTTTCGTTATTGTCCCTGATAAATATATCAAAATTGGGGTGGGAATTTATTTCAATTAACCAATATTTTCCATTTTTATCTACAGCTATATCAAACCCACCATAATCTACGGAAAATTCTTGAAAAATTGGTCTGACAAAATTTTCAATTGAAGCAATTATCTTTTTATCAGTTATATGTATAGCTTTTGCTCCTTCCCAGTGTAGAGGAGATAAGTTACCAATAAACTTAGCCTCAAATTTGCTTTTTTCATACAATAGAAGTAGTTCGTTATTAAAAATAATAGTTCGATATTCACGCGCAATATCAATATATTCCTGTGCAAGCGCAACGTAATCGTATTCTTTGCTATTAACATTAAAAATTTGTTCTAAAGATAATTTAACCTCATTGATATCTTGGCATAAAAATACGTTGTTTCCAGCCGAACCAGCATTTTTTTTAATAATCAGAGGTAAATTAAATGTTGCTTTTATTTCTCCAATCATAGAATCAATATCTAAATATAATAAATATTCTTTATATATTTCTTTACAGTAAGGAGATAAAAAAGCCTTAGTTTTAGGAAGATTAACTGTATCTTTTAGTAAATGATAAGTATAATCTTTGTCTTTAAAAATTTTACTGATTGACTGAGATAAAAAAGGTGTAGAGTAATTTGTAAAATAATAAGGTTTTTCGTTAACAACTACCTTAACTAAATTTTGATTTGGATGGAGAATTTCAAAATCTAAATCTAACTCTTTGGCAGCTGCTAGCACTAGTCTAATATTTGTAATCATTTAACAATAATTGATTGTGTTTAACCAAATGATAAATTTAGCTTAGTTTGCAATTAGAGTCAATAATTTGATAGAGTTGCGTTTTTTAGCCTACTAATACCGCTGAAATATAAAGCTTTTTAAACGAGCAACTTTTGACTGACACCCAGTAGCACTAGCCATTTTTCTAGGTTGAATTCTCCCCGTTTTTCTGATGTCATGTGTGTAGAGAAAACGGCACGATATGAGCATCTAGAAACGTTTGGGAGAATTTTTATGTCTTCATTGCTGGCTTTGTCCAACAGTTTAGCTGACACTGTAGAACAAGCTGGAAGTTCTGTAGTTGCAGTTAACGCAGGTACGCGTATTTCCCCAAGTGGCATTCACTGGCGCAAGGATATTATTATTACCTCTGACGAGTCACTTCAGCGTTATGACGAAATCACTATCACCTCTGGAGATGGACGTACCATACCCGCCATCCTTGTCGGTCATGATTCTAGTACTGATATAGCTGTCTTCCAACTACAAAATGCAGAAATTCCTATAGCCAAAATTGGTGATGCAGGCACAATCAAAGTTGGTCATTTAGTACTGGGACTGGCAAGAAGTAGCGAAGGCGACTTACGGGCGGCTATGGGTGCTGTGAGTGTGGTAAGTGGTGCTTGGCGGAGTATGAGTGGCGGAAATATCGACCGATTCATTCGTCCAGACATCTCTCTTTACCCTGGTTTTGCTGGCGGGCCACTTGTAGATGCGGCTGGTTATGTGGTGGGTATGAATACATCGGGACGGCGCGGAACAGCTTTGACTATTCCTGCGGCTACAGTCGATCGCGTGGTTAATCAATTGCAAACTAAAGGACACATTTCCCGCGGCTACCTAGGTGTAGGGATGCAACCTGTACGCTTACCGAACAACTTAAAAACCGCTCTAAATTTACCTGCGGCGACTGGGGTGATTGTCGTCAATGTCGAACCTGCTGGCCCGGCTGACAATGCTGGCTTGTTGCTGGGTGATGTTTTGATAACATTCGATAATACTTCCGTGAGCGATACAGGCGATGTGCTAGCACTGCTCAATAGTAGCGATCGCATTGGCAAAACTGTCACCGTACAAGTGGTGCGAGGCGGGGCATTAGTTGAGTTGGCAATTTTAATTGGCGAACGACCTGTTGATAGTAATTCGTAATTCGTAATTTCAAAAATATGACTAACATAACTACCAACATCGCTGATGAATTGGCGATGTTAGCTGCAAAGCTACGCCATAGCACTGTGAAAGTGAAAAGTGGTTCTTTGGGGGTCGGTTCTGGTGTAATTTGGCAAGCCGACGGATTAATTATTACGAATGCCCATGTGGCAACTAGTAAACAAGCAACTGTGGAATTGTCAGATGGACGGGTATTTGCAGCTGTGCGTACTCACTTCGATCCCCAGCAGGATTTAGCCGCCCTGAAAATTGCCGCCACTGACCTCAAAACTGCAATCATCGGTGATGCTGATGCGTTGCGAGTAGGTGAATTAGTTATAGCTGTAGGTAATCCATTTGCTGATACTGGTGCTGTAACTGCTGGGATTATCTATGCAAGTAATCCGCGTGTAGTTATGGCTGATATTAAACTGTATCCAGGCAATTCTGGAGGGCCGCTTGCTGACTGTCTCGGTCGAGTCGTGGGAATCAACACGATGATTGCCAACGGTTTGGCTGTAGCTATACCTAGCAATACTGTGGACAAATTTTTAAGTGGTGAAAGTCGTTTACAACTAGGAGTATCGCTGCAACCTGTACTTTTAGGCAGACGCACCATCGGCTTATTGATTTTGTCTGTAATATCTGGCAGTGCGGCGGAATCTGCTGGTTTGCAAATCGGTGACGTATTAATTGGAGTTTCGGGACGGTTATTTACTCAACCCGACGATTTAACTAAATATCTCCACAGCGAACCGAGCAAATCGATATCATTACAAGTTCTGCGCGGCAAGCAACAATTCACTGTTGATGTTGTTTTACAAGGTGGGAAAACAACTGTGGAGGCGAGATGATTCGGGTAATAGTAGTTGCTTCTTCCCCTGTGGTGCGGGCGGGGTTATCAGCTGTTGTGAGTGGCAATCCTCGGCTGACGGTGGTGGGAAGTGCATCCAACTTGGATGTACTGGCAAGGGAAGTTGAGCAATTACAACCAGATGTGGTGTTGGTGGATTTGAGCGGCAATCCTCAAGCAATTTGGGAAAAATTGCTGCTCGTCCAAGAGGAGCAATACCCGCTGAGAATCCTTGTCATTGTTGAGGAACTCGATAATATTGACTTAGAGGAGGCATTAAATTCTGGCGTGCGGGGTATATTGCCCAGTAGTAGTACAGAGTCAGAAATTGCTGCTGCTGTTGAGGCGATCGCTTTTGGTTTGGTGGTACTGCACCCAGATGCTGTAGAATTGCTACCTGTGCGCGAAAAAGTCGCGGTTAATCCGGTACAAACCCTGACACCTAGAGAGATAGAAGTTTTAGGGATGCTTGGTTCTGGGTTAAGTAATAAAGCGATCGCTAAACGCCTCTACATCTCAGAACATACAGTTAAATTTCACCTTTCCTCTATTTTTCAGAAACTCGGTGTCTCTACCCGCACCGAAGCTGTGACTGTCGGCGTGCGCCTAGGTTTGATTATGCTTTGATATTTGCACAAAGAGGTTTCGCTCATACCCAAATTGTATTAAGTAGAACGGTGCAAATAAATCGAAGTATGTAACAAAAAGTAAAGTTGCCTAAAACCCTCTTTCCTTCTGCCTTCTGCCCTCTGCCTCCTGCCTTGTTATAACAACAATTTTTAACATCGACCTACTTACACCTCTATTTTGTAATTGAGTTGATGCTCATCTCCAGGTAAACCTCGAAAACCCCAATTATGCTTGGGAGTCTCAAAAATTGTTATTTCCAAATCTTGTGCTGAAATTCCTAGTGGCTGTAACCGCTCAAACAGTAAACGAATCAACTGCTTTTTCGCCTCAACACTGCGTCCCTCGATCATACTAAACTCCACGATGGTATAACGCTCGGTACGCCCAAATGGATAAAAAAAGTCATCTCTTTCCAGAGGAAAAAAGCGGTGTGCGCGTTTGTCTAGTGGATACTGAAGTGCATCTATTACACAAGAATGAATGACATCTGAGAGTTTGGGCTTGATGGAGTCAAGATGCTCTCTCAATCCGTAAATTTTGGTCTGTACCATAATCGTATGTATCGCTTCTATCACTAAGCTATATCAAAGCTTAACTCCCCGTAAAGCTGCTTTGCGTAAGGTTGCTGAAGAGACAAACTTTGTTGTAGTGCTGTCACATTTGGTTAGAGTCTACACATGTATTCGTAAGCTTGATAGTCATGCAATTCGATTTATATTGACTGCAACACCTGAGAAATATTGGCTTTTCATCATTCCTATTCTTGCCAAATTTAGCATACAAAATTATCTCCTCGATCGCTACTTAATTTCCTCAGCATACACTCTAGCAGTGGGTGCATTTGGATCTTTACTAGCAAAGGCGCAATATGCCTTCGGATTGCTTTTTCCATAAGTTTTGAGGAAATCAATACAACTGCGGCGATCTCTGGAAGTAACTAAATAAACTACAAATAAAGGTTTGTCTGACAGATTGGGATAATCTGGTATCCAGAAAACTCCTGATTGTCTATAACCTTTCGCTTGTAGAGTCTTAACTTGTTCGACAGCTGTTTGCAGATTTGGGAAAGTCGAACTAGAGATGAAATAAAAAGAATCAGGTAAATTCGCAATATTTGTAGTCGCTGATTCAGGAGTTTCAACTCCTTCATAACGCGAATCTGTCGGTGAGCCAGAAGATAATGAAAAAGGATTGTCTGAAACTTGTTGTTTTGGCAGCAAAGAAGATGCAGATTCTCTAGATGGCTTTGTCTGAGTCGATGCCAATAACAGACCAATAATTACACAGACACCAATTAATCCACCCGTGAGTAAAGTACTGCCAATAAACATAGCGTTTTGTCTACTACTTTGAATAGCAGGCTCTCTCAGAGTAGAATTATTCAAAGGAAATAGTTGATTTAACATAGGCACTTTTGGAGCAGTCGAATTTGCAATACTCTGCAAAGCATCTAGCATTGCTTTGGCGCTAGGATAGCGTTCTCTAGCATCAAACCGAATTGCTTTATTTAACACTGCTGCCAAATTCGGACTGATGGTATCCCGATCCCAAATATTCTCGCCAGTATAGGAATCTGTCTTCAATTCGAGCGGCAGTTTTCCCATTAATAAATAAATAGCTGTCAGTCCCAAACTATATAAGTCGCTGGCAAAAACTGGTCGCCCTGCGGCTTGTTCGTTTGGCATAAACCCCGGCGTACCAATGACAATTGAACTGGTAATGTTTCCTTCGTAATTTACCACCGTTGCCATCGTTTCTCGGACTGCGCCAAAATCAATTAAAATTGGTTTCACATCAGACGATCGCAATAAAATATTATCTGGTTTAATATCGCGGTGGATAATACCTTTGCTATGTACGAAATCTAAGACTTTTAATAGACTAATTAAGATTGGGATTACTTCACTTTCGCTCAAACAACCGTTTTGTTTGACTATTTGGCTGAGGGTTTGTCCAATAATCCATTCTTGTACTAAATAAAATTGCCCAGATGCTTGAAAGTAAGCGTATAAGGTGGGAATCTGATTGTTAGCTCCCCCCAATTCTTCTAAAATGGCAGCCTCTCTTTGAAATCGCCTTTGGACTACTTGATGAACCTGGGGATTGTCATTCACGGGTTTAAGTAGCTTAATTACACAACGCCGTCCCGAAGGCATCTGTGTATCTTCAGCTAAAAATGTTTCGCAAAATCCACCAGTTCCTAGTACGCTAATAATGCGATAGCGATCGCTCAAAAGTGTTGATGTCATTATTTCTTTACTCAGGTTTGTCTGGAAGCAATCTTTACGACTCAAAAGCTCAAACCACCACTTTTACAACGTTGGCAGTGTAAATTTTTAGTATAATTTTTTACTAAAATTGCATAAATTTGTCAAGAGCGATCGCAAACTTTATTTTCAGGTATACCAGTAGGAGAATATCATATATTTATCTGATGATAAACTATGTAAGTATATACAAAGTACAAAGATTTACTCTAGTTAAAAAATATTTGATTTAAAAAAGTAAGAAAAGTAGGAAAAGTAGGAAATTCAATCAAAATATTTCAAAATTATATCGATTAAATCCTAGAAAAGTGCGACCAAGTGACTTAAGCAACTTTAACTTTCATGTTAAAGAACAATTAATTTGTTTAAAAAATCCAGTGGTCTGAAATTAGCCCAAAAAAGGAAGCGATCGCCTAGCTATGAGATCCTCTGGATATCCAACTCAGCAAAATAGAACTATAACCGTCAAAAGTTACAATTATTTTTGGCAAATTGCGAATAATAGTGCCAAAATAATTAAGCTCTTAATTTGTTAAACTAATTAAACTATAAGAATCCTATTTGATTTTCGCAAAGCTAGGTAGACTTATACTCATTTTTTCCTGTTGCCTAACTATCGCACTTGTGCTGCGCTCGCTCAAAGCGGACTACTATAGTGACTTTTAGATATCATAAGAAAATTTTAAAATCTCGTGGAAACTAATAAATATTTGCAATGTCTGTGTACTAAAATCAACAACCAAAAGCATCACAGAATATAGGACTCATATTTTATTTTTGAAATATACGTAGTCCAAAGGCTTTGCAACGCCAGTCCGCTCAAGTCGGGAAACCCTATCGGCAGTTCCTCATGGGGGAAACCCCTTCTGAGCGACTGCCTCACCACGCGCTGGCTTCCCTACATATACTTAGATTTTTTCCGAAATCCAATCGAATTCCTATATCTAACTTTGTTATCAAAGCGTTAAAAATTAGAAATTAGTACTTGTTTGTCTGTACTTCCCCAGTTTTTCCATCCCGCAGTTTCCCATCTTTAATCCCCAGGCTATGAATAGCACCCATGACTTGCGCCTTGTGGCGCTTTCGATTGCGATCGCAGTCCTTGCCTCATATACCGCTCTTGATTTGGCAGCAAGGGTGACAGCAGCCAAAGCCGGGGCAAGACTTGCTTGGTTGATTGGCGGTGCAATTGTTATGGGAATCGGTATCTGGTCGATGCATTTTGTAGCCATGCTGGCCTTCAGTCTGGCAATGCCGATGTCCTATGACATGTTAACGGTGCTAGTCTCTATGCTGCCTGCAATATTGGCTTCAGGGGGCGCACTTTTTCTCGCCAGTCGCCCAATCTTGAGCGTTTGGCAATTGCTGATTGGCGGCATTTTAATGGGTATTGGTATCGCTTCCATGCACTACATCGGTATGTTGGCGATGCGGATGGAAGCAATTACCCGATATGACCCTTTGCTGTTTGTGCTTTCTTGTGCGATCGCTATCGGGGCATCGATTGTGGCATTGTGGATTGCATTCCAATTACGGATGCAGACTGGCAAAACCTTGTGGTGGCCTAAGATTGGCAGCGCGCTAGTTATGGGAAGTGCGATCGCTGGAATGCACTACACGGGAATGGCTGCGGCTAGATTCACGCCTACCAATCCCAGGGTAATTTCTGCGACCGGGGGAACGAACTATTCTTTAACTTGGTTGGCTGTATCCATCGGTATTTCTACCTTTGTAATTCTAGGTTTCGCACTATTGACTTCGTTGGTAGATCGGCGTTTGACTGCCCAAACTAAGATTTTAGAACAGCAAGAAGCCGAAGCTAAGCGATCGCAGTTGTTCATAGAGATTACTTTACAAATTCGGCGATCGCTGAATTTAGATGATGTCATGAATACAACTGTCCACGAAGTTCGCCAAGCATTGAAAGCAGACAGGGTAGTTATTTATCGTTTCAATCCCGACTGGACTGGCAACATCATTGCCGAATCGGTAGCAGCGGGTTGGATGAAAACTTTAGGGAAAACAGTCAACGATCCCTTCCGAGAAAATTACATTGAAATGTACAAAAATGGTCGCGTACGAGCTACTAATAATGTTTATAAAGCAGGTTTTACAGAATGTCACAGAGAAATTTTAGAAGATTTTCAAATTAAAGCCAACTTGGTTGCACCTATTATCAATAACAGTCAACTTGTCAGCTTATTGTGCGTTCACCAATGTTCTCAACCTCGATACTGGCAAAAGCATGAAATTGATTTATTCAAACAACTAGCAATTCAAGTCGGCATCGCCTTAGAACAAGCGAGTTTGCTGCATGAATTGGAACAGACGCAGAAAGTTTTACGACTGCGCGATCGCGCCATTGCCGCAGCTAGTAGTGCCATCTTTATTACCGACTCACGTCATCCAGAAAATCCGATTATCTTTTGTAATGCTGCCTTTGAAAAAATTACAGGCTACTCACTAGAAGAGGCACTAGGACGCGACTACAAATTTTTGCAAGGAATCGATACAGACCTAGCCACAGTTCAACAATTAAACCACGCTATCCGAGATGCTAGTGAATGCCAAGTCGTACTCAAAAGTTACCGCAAAGATGGCAGTTCCTTCTGGGGCGAACTAACAATTTCTCCAGTGCGGGATGCCTTTGGAAAAGTCATCAACTTTATCGGAGTACTAGCTGAAATTACTTCGCGCAAGCAAGGAGAAGAAGAATTAAAGCGGAGTAAAGAACACCTACAAAGTCAGCTACTAAAACTTGTAACTGATGTTCAAAAAGCATCTCAAGGAGATTTAACTGTTCGTTCTGAAATTATAAACGGTGAAATTGGCGTGTTGGCTGATGTTGTGAATAGCATCATTGAAAACCTACAGCAAATTGTCATTCAAGTTAAAAAAGCTGCTCGCCAAGTAAATGTTTCTGTTAGTAATAACTCTGATGTTATTCAGCAACTAGCAAAAAACGCATTTCTACGTACAGAAGAGATTAGCTATGCCCTTGAAGAAGTAGATAAAATGAATCTTTGGATTCAATCGGTAGTAGATACTGCTCGTCAAGCAGAGGTAGCGGCTGGCACAGCTTCTAATAAAGCAGAAATTGCTAAGGTCGCCGTAGATTATACAGTCGAAAGTATCTGGAACTTGCAACAGACTGTTACAGAAATTGTTAACAAAGTCAGACATCTCAGCGAATCTGCTCAAAATATTTCCCCAGTAGCGTCGTCGATTAAGCAAATTGCTCTCCAAACCAACTTATTAGCTACCGATGCTGGTGTTGAAACTGCGTGGATGGGTCATGAAGGTCGAAGCTTTGCTTTGCTAGTGGAGCAAATTAGTCAATTGGCTATACAATCTGTCAAAGCAACAGAAGAAATTCAACATATCTTAAAGACCGTAGAATTAGAAACTAGCGAAGTTGTTAAAACTATAGAATTGGGAACGACCGAAGTCGTAGAAAGAGCAAATTTCGTTCAAAATACGAAACTGAGCTTAGAACATATCATAGATACATCCCATCAAATTAATCGTCTAGTGCAGTCGATTTCTAAAGCCACCGGCTCTCAGGCGAAAACTTCACAAGCGATCGCATCTTTGATGCAACAGATTGCCGACACCTCAAAACACACTCTCAATTCGTCTAGTATTGTGTCTAGTTCGCTCCAACAAACAGTAGAATTGACCGTGCAATTGCAAGAATTTGTTAGTGCATTTAAGACTGAGGAATAGGGTCTAAACTGTCGCGCATTAGACATATAAGAATAATTAATTCTGCGTTGCCCGAAATCCCTAGTAGGGGCGCTGTTCCGTTCGCCCTTATAAACAATTCATGTGTCGCAAAGATTATTGAAATTGGTATTTAGTTGTAGAGTCGGCGGCTATAAACAAAAATTTAAATAAATCTTCTAAAAATAAGCAAAACTTATAAATTATTCTTTAAAGTTTTGACTGTCACCTTTTGACTTATTACCTCTCCTTTCTCTGTCAACCTAGCAACAGGGGTATTCACTAAGTATTTATTCCTACAAAATGGGTGGTTTTGAGGGTAACAACCACCCAAAAATAACAAAAAATCCTGAAATCTATATAAATTAATGGTTTCATATATCCACTTCAGGCTACAACACCTTAGAATGATTCATTGAAAAGTCGAGCCGATGGGATTTACAGCCGTTTTGAGTATAAGTACTCCCAAAGGATGACTTTTGTATTTTTCCCAACAGAGATTTAAGTAAAGATGTACCATGATGCATCCGTAAAGAATCTCAAGTAAACCCGAAGGAGTTTGACATGAACAAAGGTGAATTGGTTGATGCCGTAGCTGAAAAGGCAAGTGTTACCAAAAAACAAGCGGATGCAGTCTTAACTGCTGCCTTGGAAACGATTATTGAGGCTGTTTCTTCTGGCGATAAAGTAACGCTAGTAGGATTCGGCTCATTTGAATCGCGGGAACGTAAAGCCCGTGAAGGTCGTAACCCCAAGACCAATGAAAAGATGGAAATTCCCGCGACTAAGGTTCCCGCCTTCTCGGCTGGTAAGCTTTTTAGGGAAAAGGTAGCACCCCCAAAATCATAGGTTCTGTCTTCGGGAACCATGTTTTGATGCGGCAACCGGCTCATGGGGGAAATTTAGCCTGGGCAGCAGCACTGGCTGGCTGTCCCCCTGACGCTATTCTGGATTTTTCCGCCAGCATCAGCCCATTGGGGCCGCCTAACAGCACTATTGCTGCTATCCAATCCCAAATTGGTAATCTTAGGCACTATCCAGACCCAGATTATAGTGAACTGAGACTTGCTCTGGGTCACTTCCATCAATTACCGCCTGAGTGGATTCTGCCTGGTAACGGGTCAGCAGAATTACTAACTTTGGCAGGTAGGGAATTAGCACAATTAGCCGCAACAATGTTAATTACTCCAGCCTTTGGCGATTACTACCGTACCCTGGCAGCGTACAACGTTAAAGTACTGGAGTTTCCCTTGAATTTAGAGGGAAGTGGGGGCTGGGGACTGGCGACTGGGGATTGGGGACTAGGCAACAGAGGGCAAGAGAATAGTTCTTCCCTTTACCTCTTACCCTTTTCTCCTTTGCCCTTGCTCTCAAACTCTCCACCTGAAAATAGTGGGTTATTGTTGAATAATCCGCACAACCCAACGGGGAAACTATTTTCGCTAGAGGCGATTTTGCCCTACTTAGAGCAGTTTGCTTTGGTAGTGGTGGATGAAGCGTTTATGGATTTTTTGCATCCCGATGAAGAACAAAGCCTGATTCCAGTGGTGCAGAAATATGCGAATTTAGTAGTATTGCGATCGCTGACGAAATTTTACAGTCTCCCTGGACTAAGACTAGGATATGCGATCGCTCACCCCGACCGCCTCGCTAGATGGCAGTTGTGGCGCGACCCCTGGCCTGTGAATACTCTGGCAGCAGCGGCGGCAGTTGCTGCACTTCAGGATCGGGAATTTCAAGAGCAAACCTGGAAATGGCTACCACCTGCACGAAACCAACTGTTTGCGGGTTTAGCTGCTATCCCAGGATTCCAGCCTCAAGAAAGTGCTGTTAACTTTTTACTCGTTGAGTCACAACAGTCGAGTTTGCAGTTGCAACAACAATTACTTCAGCATCACCAAATTTTAATTCGTGATTGCCTAAGCTTTAAAGAACTAGGCGATCGCTTTTTCCGAGTTGCTGTGCGTTCTGAGTCTGATAATCAGCGCTTAATAAAAGTGCTGAGTGCTAAGTGCTGAGTTGTTTGTCTGTTGTCGTAGAGACGCGATTAATCGCGTCTGTACAAGAGTTCAGTTGCTTCTTGAGTGCTGAGTGCTGAGTGCTAAGTGCTGAGTTGTTAGTAGTCAGTTGCTTGTTAATTTGCTACTGACTACTAACCATTTATCGTATGCTGAGTTTTTTGTCAGTTGTCAGTTGTTTCTCATTTGCTATTGACTACTGATACTAATTACCAAAAATCATGATGCAGATCCAAACCCAAAAACCTAGATTAAATGGGACTTTCTTAATTACGAATTACGAATTGGTATGACCGCTGACTATTGACTAATGACTAATTACTAATGAGTATTGATTACGATATCGTGATTATTGGTGGCAGTCTTACCGGACGCTACGCTGCCTTAGCTGCAACCCAACTACACGCCACGGTTGCCTTAGTGGAATCCCAAGTTAACTATGGGTTTATTCATCACCAGGCTATGAGCGAAATCGGTAAACTCACTCAAGGTCTAAGTGATGCTGCTAATTTTGGTATTCATGCTACACAAGCTAATACATCAGATAAATGCCAAATATCTGTAGCACTGCCAGAAGCGATGCAGTATGCTCGCGGCATCGTCTCAAATATTCAAGAACAGAATTCTCCTGCTATTCTAGCTGCATTAGGAGTCGATGTGATTTTTGGCAAGGGTCAATTTCAATCCTCGCCTCATTTAGGATTTGCCGTTAATAATCGTCTGCTACGCGGTCGTACTTATTTACTAGCTAATGGTTCCCGTCCAGCAATTCCTGATATTGAAGGATTGCAAACTACTGGTTATCTAACCTTATCTGATATTTGGCAGTCTCTTAAAGAAGCAAAATTACCAAAAAACTGGGTAATTATTGGTGGTCTTCCCCAAAGCATAGATATAGCTCAAACTTTAGCACGGTTGGGTTGCAGCGTGACGCTGATAGTCAAGTATGCCTCGATTTTGCCCTATGTTGACCCGGAGATAGCCCAGCTACTTCAAGCGCAGTTAGAAGTCGATGGCGTACGCGTCCTCACCCAAACCCCAGTAACTCAGGTAATGCGAATTCAGGATAAAAAGTGGATTCAAGCAGCAGATAAGGCAATTGAAACTGATGAAATTTTAGTGGCTATAGGACAGCAGCCTAATATTGAATCCTTAAATTTGGCAACAGTAGGAGTGAAATGGCAGCAGCGTAGTTTAGTTGTAAATGAAAAACTGCAAACTACTAACCACCGCATTTACGCTTGTGGAGATGTTATCGGCGGTTATGACTTTGCCAATATTGCTAATTACGAAGCCAAAATCGCTCTGAAAAATGCACTTTTTTTCCCCAATTTGCGAGTCAATTATCAATGTGTTCCTTGGGCGATATCTTCTGACCCGACGTTAGCGCAAGTGGGTTTGACAGAAGCACAAGCAAAACGCCGATTTGGCCCAAATGAAATTTTAGTATTGCGGCAGTATTATAAATCAGCCACAATAGCCCAACTGCGAGGCGATACTACAGGTATCTGTAAATTAATTGTGCTACATAGCGGAGAAATTTTAGGAGCTACTGTGTTGGGAACGGAAGCTAAAGAGTTAATTAATCCGATCGCTCTTGCCATTTCCCAAAAAATTCTAGTCAAGCATTTAGGAAATTTATCTGCTGTTTATCCCAGTTACTCAGAAATTCTCGAACAAACAGCCCAAGAATGGAGTCAGCACCGATTAAATAGCAACAATGCTTTACAAGATTTTCTAGAAGGCTTTTTCCATTTCCGCCGTAATTGGAATCTGTAAGTCAGTTATTGGGTTTTAGACTATTTCCGGTGCAAAACTCCAATGTGTTTGGCGATCGCTAGAAAAAATAATTGACTCAGTAATTTTATTGCGATCAAGTTTCTTGCGAGATTAATTCTTAGGAAATATGGCTAGCTCGGTTTCCGGGTCAAAAAAGTGAATTTTATCTGGAGTTAGTGATAACCATATTTGCTCGCCAATACTAACCAATCGCTCTGGCGGCACTCGCACTATTAGATAATTACTTTTATGGGCAGCTTGAGAACTGTGTTCGCCAAGTCTGACAGTAATAAAAGAATCGTTACCGAGGTTTTCTACCAAGTCTACTTGCACTGGCAAATTTTTGGTAGCAGGCAAAGCTAAACTTAAGTGTTCTGGGCGAATACCCAAAATAAGAGTTTGCCCATCATATTTTTGCAAGGCAGTTCCCCAAATTTCTGGAAGCGTGAGACGGAATTGAGAATTGGTAATTAATAACGGGGCATGAAATTCTACAGGAATAAAATTCATTGGTGGTGAGCCAATAAATTCTGCAACAAAGCGGTTGGCAGGGCGGTTGTAAAGTTCTAATGGGGAAGCAACTTGCTGAATTTGACCTTGATTCATAATTGCGATGCGATCGCCCATTGTCATTGCTTCTGTTTGGTCGTGGGTGACATAAATTGTTGTTGTCTCCAACTGACGTTGTAATTTCACAATTTGGGCGCGAGTTTCCGCGCGCAGCTTGGCATCTAAGTTAGAAAGTGGTTCGTCCATTAAAAACACTTGGGGATTGCGGGCGATCGCTCGTCCGAGGGCGACTCGTTGCCTTTGCCCTCCAGAAAGCTGTTTGGGTAAGCGATTCAGCAGTGTTTCAATTTGCAATAACTGGGCAACACTCCGCACTTGCTCGTGTACTGCTCGTTCTTTGTCAGAAACATAACGCAGTCCTTTCGGTAGCTGTCTTGTCACCCCCACCAGAAGATTTTCTGCCAAGTTAGTAATACCAACTTGGCAGAAAATCTTCTGGTGGGGGTGACAAGAC
>NZ_JAECZA010000077.1 GCF_016056275.1 Dendronalium phyllosphericum CENA369
CCCTGCTCCCCCTCATCTCCACTGCTCCCCCTGCCCTCTACTCTTCCCCCCAAGTGCGTAACTGCAAATACACTAGTACTAACGTCACAGCTAACAGTACTGTTGCTGCTGCTGCTGCATAACCAAAATCAAATTGAGCAAAAGCTTCTTGATAAATGTAGTAAACCAGCAAGTTCGTAGAATTTAGCGGCCCGCCACCTGTGATTACATAAACTTGCTCAAAACTCCGCAATGTAAAAATAGCGGTAGTAATTGCTGCAAATATTAAAGTAGGTCGCAATCCGGGTAGGGTGACATGCCAAAATTGTTGCCAGGCATTAGCTCCATCCAATTCGGCGGCTTCATAACGACTGCGGGGAATTGTCTGTAACCCTGCCAAAAACACCACCATATTGAAACCTAATTGTTTCCAAATACTCAATAAAATTAGTACTGGCATGGCCCAGAATGTGTCTCCTAGCCAGGAAATTGCTGGAATACCAACCAAGTTTAAGAAAGCATTTATAGGCCCGGTGGTTTGGAATAGCCAGCGAAATCCCAAACCAGCCGCTACAAGAGAGATAATTGAAGGTAGAAAATAAGCACTCCGTAATATTCCCTGCAAGGCAAGGGAGCGGTCTAATAACACTGCTAATCCCAAGGGAATGATTAGACTAGGAATCAGGGTAGCAACAGTAAAATAAAAGGTATTCCCCAAAACTTGCCAGAAATCTGGGGTAAATAGTAAGCGCCAGTAGTTTTTCAAGCCTATCCAGTAAGTACCTGCGGAAGTGAAACTACCAGCTGTGAAACTTAGATAAAACAAATAGGCGATCGGCCAAATCACAAAGACACCTAGCAATATCAGTGCTGGTGAGAGAAATATCCAGGCAGCAAATGTATCATTATCCAGCAATTGCATCCGAGATAAGCGCGATGTTTTCATGGCATTCTTGGCTTGGAGTTGTGTTATAAATGGGTCTGCTAAGATACTGTCGCTCTAGTTGTTATTAACTACATGTCTAAAATTTTACCTATTCCTGATAAACTTTCAATCGCTAGCAAAATGCTTACCTCTAGCGTATTTGTAGCATTATTGGTGACTCTTAATGCAACTGTACTGGCTCAACCATCAACAGCACCAATACCGACTCAATCTCAACCAAATCAGCAAAAAAACTCTGTTGCTCAGAAATTATTGGGTCAATGGCAAGCTAAAGACCCATCATCCTCAAACTCACTCAACTTTATTTTTGCCCCAGAAGGTAAATTATTTATTTATTTTCTTGATTCTAAAAATCCTACTGGTATCGAGTTGAAATATCGCATCAACCCGATACCAAAACCTATGCATATAGATATTACAATTCCCAGCAATCAGAAACCTGTGTTGACAATTTTTGAATTGACTGCTGATGGTCAGTTGCAATTACAAATAGAAGGTACTAATCCTGGAAAACCCAGACCCACAGCTTTTTCTTCTCAAGTTTCTCTGTTCCGAAAAATTTCCGATGCTACAACATTACCTGCTAATATCAAACTTACTGACCTCAACGACAACGAAATAAAAAGTAATAATCCACAATCTGAAGGTCAATTATTTATTGGCGCTATAAATCGCGCACAACAGGCTTATTACCTAGAAAACGAAAAATTTAGTTCAACACTTGAGCAACTTCAGCTTGGGATTAAGCCGGAGACTGAGAACTATCGCTATCGCATTCTCACCCAAGGCAACCAAAACCAAAGTGTAATCAGTACGGCTGCTGCGAAAAAACCCGAACTGAGAAGCTATACAGGCATTGCTTTCATCAGAAAAGTTAAAAATGATGTTTCAACATTTACAGCTATTTGTGAAACTGATAAACCTTCAACCATACCACCAGTTGCACCAAAATTACCTATAAAAGAATCTCAAGCAGTACAATGTCCCAGGGGTTCACATTTGTTATCGCAATAAACACTCTATGAGTGAATCTTTTACTATCGATACTGCTACCATTAGTCTCATTTCTCCCAACATCTCCAGCAACCAAGTTACACAAAGCACTCCCATGAAACTGGGAATTCTAGCTTCCGGCAATGGCAGCAATTTTGAAGCAATTGCCCAAGCTATTGAAGACGGGTATCTCAATGCTCAAATTCAAGTATTGATTTACAATAACCCTGCGGCTAAAGCACCACTACGGGCAGCCAACAGGGGTGTAGAAGCTGTTTTGTTGAATCATCGCAAATACAATAGTCGCGAAGCTTTTGACGAGCAAATTGTTCGGACTTTGCGGGATAACGATGTCGAATGGGTGATTATGGCAGGCTGGATGCGACTGGTAACACCAGTATTGATTGATGCATTTCCTAATAGAATCATTAATATTCATCCCAGTTTGTTGCCTAGTTTCAAAGGAATAAATGCTATTGAACAAGCCTTGCAAGCTGGTGTAAAAATCACTGGTTGTACAGTACATTTAGTTTGTTTGGAAGTAGATAGCGGCCCGATATTAATCCAAGCTGCTATACCAGTCTTGCCAGGAGACACACCAGAAACACTCCACGCCAGAATTCAAGTTCAAGAACATCGAATTTTACCACAGGCGATCGCTTTAGCTGCACAAAGACAATAATCGGGTCAGGGGAATACAGGATATGAGGGGAGTAAGAGTAATTTTTGTATAGTCTTTATTCCCCCCTATTCCTCTGCCCCCCACTTCCATCTCTTACAAACCTAGTCTAGTTCCTGGGTTATAGGCGCATTGTCAACTGAAAGGGGAGTAGTACTAATACCACGAACAAAAACATCTACACAGGTTTCGATATAATCCTCACAGCTATAGTTGTGTTGAGTACACTTTGCACTTCGACGCAGCATTCCAGCTAGCAGCATCCCTGTAAACATATCAACTGCGGGGAACGGGTCGAGATCGGGTCTGACCTGACCTCGTTTCTGACTAGACTGCAAGTAACTAACTAATTTTTCTCCTAAAGGTTTGGCGGCTTCTTGAATAATTTGTTTAGCTGCTTCGGGATGACGTTTGGCTTCCCCAATGAATGTACGAATTAAGTCTTCGTGAGCTTCCAGCATCGTATTGTAAAGCCGAGCATACTGCTTTAAATCTATTTTTAGATCCTGCGTCCACACTTTTGGATGTTCGAGAGCCTCTGTCTGAAGTGCTGAGGCATTTTCGATTGTCGCTTTTAAAAGTTGTTCTTTGCTAGAGAAGTGGCGAAATAAAGTCACTTCATTTACACCAGCAACGCGAGCTATTTCACGGGTAGTTGCTCCTTGCACACCTAAACTAGCAAATACCTGCGAGGCAGCTTCTATTAAACGTACACGGGTAAGAGCAGACGAACGGATAATTTTAGTCATTTAAGCTTGCAAGTACTGACTTGTAGTATATAGGATTCCTATTTAATTTTTGCCAAGCGTAGGTACACCTTTATTCCTTCTTTCCTATTCTCTACTTCTACGAGATAGTCAACGTTTTACTCATTTTAGTAACTGGGACAACTACATTGGTTCTTAAGTAGTGAGGCGCTCTTTTTATGGCTGTAAATCCTAGACGCAAATAAAATCCTTCAGCATAAAGGCTAGCAGTAGTCAGTACTTTATCTATACCTTGAGCGATCGCTTCGTTGCAAAAATGTTGCACTAAGATTCGCCCAATTCCTTTACCTTGATAACTTGGATGGACATAAAGCCCGATAAGTTCGTCAACAATGAAACTAGCAAACCCTATGACGATATCACCTTCAACAGCAACCCAGAAGGTCTCGGTTTTCATACTCTTCAAAATTTTTGAACCATCAGGCTTTTCGCGGTAATTGCGCCAAGCTAACAGTTCTTTGTGTGTATAGAAAGTAGCAGGTAGAGCTTTGATGGCAGCAATATGAATTGCACTCAGCACCCACGCATCCTTTTCTACAGCAGGTCGCAGAGATATTTCATTGGCGTTCATAGTTTCAGAAACTGGCATGAAAAATCACATACCTATTTGATTTTCTGATACCAGAATATCAGTTTCGAGCATTAAGGATTGTCGGGGCGATCGCAACCTGACTTTTCACGGGAAGTCTTCAAACCCTCGTTAAGGCTGGGTGTTGGGTGTAGGGAAAACAAGAAAGCCTGACTACACCCCACACCCTCTGACTTTTCCACATACCGTGAAAAGTCAGGATCGCAACACGTAATCAACTCAGCTTTTACATACGTACCTTTCACTCCTGACTCTTGAAGTATAAATTTTGGTAAATCTATCGGCAAAATTTATATTAAGTTCTAATATCCGGTAATCCTATCGACAAAGTGTATATTATTGATAAAGCAATAAAATAGCCAACCTCAAAAGGCAAAATCAGAGGCAATCAAGCGATAGCTTTTAGGATTTGTCTAATTTCGCTGTGCTTGTTTGAATAGCTTATAAAAGCTTGCTTAGAAATTGATTTACGACATTGGAAGGACTCGAAGGTTAAAGGAGTAAAAGTGATTAACGCTATCCGGATTAATGAAAACTTGACAACCACAGGACAAGTAATCCCACAACAGATAAAACAAGCTATCCAAGAGGGTTTTAAGTCGGTTGTAAATCTGCGATCGCCTGATGAACTAGGATTTTTTAAGGATGAGCAACAGGTAGTAGAAGCATTGGGACTGCATTATCTGAATGTGCCGCTGAAGTTAGAAGCTTTGAATGAAGAGTTGATTACCAAAATTTTAACGGCACTAGAACAGATTCCTAAACCGGCTGTGGTGCATTGTGCAGCAGGTATGCGCTCAACAGGAATTGCGTTATTGAGTATCGCTGTTGAAGAAGGATTAACACCAGAACAAACCTTAGCCAAGGCTCGGAGTTTAGGCTTTAGTTTCGTAGACCACACTAATGTTAGTCCCCGACTGAAGCAATTATTTGTGGATTACGTTGATAAACATGCAAAGGTAGCTGTAGCTACTCACTGAAGTAGTTAAGGAGACAGGAGGCTGCTTTCTGGCTGATGACATCAAAAACTGACTAAACTGTAATCATCGCACTTCAGCCACAAATATAGCGATCGCACTTCGCTCAAGCCTCTCTGTGCCTTGAAATTGCTTTGGTAAATCATGAAACTTTTAGTTGTAAGTACATTTACTCTGAGCTTAATTTGTTTTCCTGTTTTTGATAGTCGAGTAAAAGTAAAAACCCAATGGACACCGCAGCTGGAAGCTGAATTTGAACAGCGTTCCCAAGCGGTAATTAAAAAATTGGCAGGGAGAAACTATGGAAGTACAGCGGGTGAAAACGAAAAGAAATCTTATCCCAGGGCAATGATTGACTTTTTAGCGGGGAACCGAGAAAAAGCGATCGCATTTCTCCAGTCTGAAGATGCCGATGCCCAAAAGAATGCCCACACTTTAGGTATTGATTTTTACTCTGGTTTCACGCTTAAAGGTCAAGTCCGCAAATACTTTTACTTTGGTAAATATCTTGACCCGACATATCGCCAACGGATGAAAGAAGCGATGCGGATTCTTACAGAAGTAGATCCGCTAACGCGCCACTCCAGCCGTCGTCAGTTTGGGGAAAAATTACAAGACAACTGTAATACTTGGGTAGACTGCCGCAACACTGATAACTTAAAAGCAATGCGAGAAGTCGCAGTTTATTTGTTTGCTGAAGAAACTGGCAACGAAGCGACACGCAAAATATACAAACAGCGTCTAGAAAGAAATATCGATATCCTCTACCAAATTGGACAAGGAGAATGGGATTCCGAAAACTATTTAGGACATACAATTACTGCCTATGTAAATCTTTATGATTTTGCTAAAGATTCGCAGGTAAAGTCTCTGGCTAAATCTGCGCTTGATTGGTTATTTATTTCTGGGGCGCTGAAATATTGGCGGGGTGGATTTGGTGGCCCGACAAAGCGCGATTATAGTCAAGGAAATTGTGTGTGGTGTTCTCTGGCTACCCATGAATTAGGATTGTACTTTGGTGATTCACCTTTAGCAGATCCCGATCCTGCCGTTGATGAAGTCCATTTAATTACCAGCAGCTACCGTCCGCCATTAGCAGCAATAGCTTTAGCACGGAAGCAATTTCCCAAGCCGCTTGAACTATTCAACTCCAAACCCACTTATGAAAATTGGAAGCCTGGGGGAGAAGATGCACCCCAGTTTTACGAAACTCTTTATTTTGGCCATACCTTCCAACTAGGGACATTAGCTCAAGGTTCTGGCGGTGATTGGAATGGCTTTAAAATGTTGGCATTTAACCAGCAACGCGGTGTTGATTACTTTATCGCCGCAACGGGGACAGATGCTACTAAAATCTCTACTTCTTCAATCGCTGGTGATAATGTTGCACAATACCGAAATTTGGTAATCTGGCTCAACCAGCAGCCCAAAGCACCATTTCAATTCTTTTTACCAAAGTCTGTCAAATTAGAAAATATAAACGGCGTGGCTTTCATCCGCTACGAAAAGACATGGTTGGCACTGACACCAATTAATTTGAATATAGAAGGCATCAACGCGGCAGCAACAGAGAAAATCAAACAACGCTACCCTGACGATCGCATATTAACTGCGATCGCCACATCGAAAAACGTCAGTGGATTTGCCCTAGAAGTCGGCGAACAAGAAACCCACGGCAATTGGGAACAGTTTAAACGTTCTATCTTGTCACGTTCTCGCTTAAATCTCAATCAAATTGACGATGGAGTGGTTGAATATCGAGGAGTTGTAGGAAAACTGAAACTTCAGTATCAACATTCAAAACTACCAAAAGTTTGGCGGAATGGCTCTTACCATGATTGGCAAAAACACTTTGCTGTTTATCAAAATGCTAACGGCAGCAAAACACCAATTTACCAAGGCTGGAAACAAGACAAGCTAGAAGTGACAGCAGGTGGCTATCAGTTTAAAAAATATTGATTTGAAAATCGCTCTATGTTATAAGTTAATCTTATATTTAGGCAAAAGACTAAAAACCTTGCTATACAAGCATCTTACTTTATAGACATATCAACAAAGGTAACTAGGTTACAAAAAGTTCTCAAGATATTCAGAGACGAATGCCTAATCTGTTTTAGGTTCATACCACTTTAGAAACTAGGTTGTAACTTTAGACGAGTTTAGCCACAATCTTTGTAGAGCCTTGAGCAGCTAAAACAACTCTGTAGGCGGCTTGAGAACACGCTTGCCGACAAGATTGATTGCCTTGCAAATTATTGACTTCAATTTCATCATCGGCTAGCGCTTCCGCAAAGCTAAGGGCTGTCAATTGCTTTCTCGTCAAACTATCTCTAAGTCGTTTAGATTTCTTAGTTAATCCTAAAATCGCTCTGATTCTTTTAGAACGCCCTCCTAAAATTTCTAGATTAATAGCGTCTGCACATTCGGCAAAGCCATTACGCCCATTTTTTCGTCCAACACCATGAGCAGCAAGAATGCTGGTGTGTTGTTTGTAATTCTCGATGCTATTAATACGGTCTTGAATCCAGTCGTCTGATTTACCTTGCCTTTTCCATCCTTGAATAGCTCTATCTCGTCCTCTTTTGTAAGCCAGTTCTGGGTTGACTTCCTCCTCAATACGTTCCTTGAGTACAGTTAAAGTCCATTGATGAAACTTAGCTGAAAGAATCTGTGCATAATCAATTGCTAACTCAGGAGTGCCATACGTTGCAGGATGTCTCCCATGTTTAACAGTTTCAAGAATCCCAAGGATTTCAGAAGTAATGTATCGGGCTTTAGATAACTTGCTCCTTTGAGTTTTAACTCGGACAGGTGAGATGCCTGTCCCAAAAGCTAAATTTTCAAGCAATTCTTGGGTCTTATCAAGGCGTTTCCAATCTCGTGGAGATTTATTTGCTGGTTGTCCGGCAGCTTTCCACATATCAGTCAAGCTAACTAACCCGTCACTTGCGCGACGATGAACCAGGTAACCTTCGTAGTGAAGCTCTTGTGACTTGCTTTTACCCATGATTTCCTTTGGCTCAAGCCCATATAAAAATTTGGCGCACATGTATTAATATGTGCGTATCAGCTTTTGGACGGCAGGATAATTAAAATCCTCAGCACTGAGTTTAGGAGACCCGTCTAGCACCAAGCGCCGCCCATGAGTTGACAAAGCCGTGAAGTAATATCACCGCTTTGTTTTATGAATTTTTGGATTTAAGTTTAGCTATCACATTTTCTGTTTCTATTCCAGGGCCAAGAAGTCTACGCAATTCTTGTTCTCTTTCTTCAACTTGCTCTAACAGTTGTCCAAGTTGATCTGATAGCTTACTAAACTCTTTTAGCTTTTGCGTAAGTAAGTTAAATCTCTCAACAGCATTTTTATCGGCAGGTTGAGAAGCTAATGGCTGTTGAAAAGATTCTGTATTCATATTTGACTCTTCCGCTAGAACATGATTACTATTGTCAGATTCCGGTTGAGAAAAAGATTCAGCTTTATGCTGATTTTTGATTCCAGATAAAATATGAGAAATTCCAGGACACAGAAAGTACAAAAATTCTCCCCTGCCAGCAGTGTCAGAAGATGCTACTTCACGATTAACTATTTGCAAGTCGAAAAATTTTTTTAGATGTTTATTGACAGTTGTTGTATCGCACCCGATTCTTTCAGATAAAGATTTAGCCGACTGCTTTGTGTCACCAAGCAAATGATAAATTTTTTGGGCTGTTGGTGGCATATCCACAAGGTTTTTATAAAACTGTCGGAGTTGGTATAGCCCGAAAAGCTCATCCTTGCTTGACTTCCCTTTATCCGAATTACAATCCACAGTTTCTTGGATCGGAGTGCCATTATTACCGTTATTGCTTGGCTCAATTGATTTTAGTGCTTCAATTACATCGCCAAGGATGATTTTAATTGACTCATGTAAAACGAAATAAGTCTTTACGCCTGGAAAATCAGGATGCTGCCTTGGAGACTGTAAACTACCAAGCAAATCTTTTTCCGCAAGTTCTAATAATCGCTGGCTTGCCGTGCGTCTTTCCAGGCAAACTTCTTGGGCAACTTCCTTGATTTTCGCTTGGTTTAGGACATATACGATGACAAGAATGCGTAGATGTATATCTGATAAATTCAAAATGTTATCGATTAACTGCTTGCTGGAATTATCGACAGATTGCCTCAAGCGGAGCAGTTGACTACGCAGCAGTACGTCATCTAGACTAAATGTTAGTCTAGACATGGTAAAACTCCTTAATGTAGGGGTTTGTGTCGGCTTCATATCCTAGCGGTGTAAGCGTTGTGGCCTTGGAAATTCACGTAGCTTACTCCGCTAGAGGTAGAAGCTTAATTTTTAAACAAGCAGATTTAAGCTTGCTCTTTAAAATATATACCATCCTGGAATAATAGATGGAATCCTGAAATAATTTTTCCAGGATTAAAAGCGATTTACTTGGTATCCAGTCCATGAATATCAATTTTTAAGTTTTTAGTTCCTCACCTCATCTTTTTTGAATGCAAAGATGGTTCAACGCAAACTTATGACCGCTGCTGTACAAACTTCTCCTAGCTTCGCCACCCGTTTGGTAAATGGCATACTGGCTATCAAGCCTTTAGCCAACCTAGCCAAACACCAAGCCAGACAAATGATGATTAAACGCGCCGAGAAAATTGGCGTACCTTGGACGAAAGAAGTACAGAAATTACAATCCCTTGATTGGGAAAGCGATTTCGCTCAAGTGCAAAACTCTCAGCTTTCCTACCCAGATTACTACCTTACCTCCTTCCACGCCTATGAAACTGGAAATCTTAGCTGGCAAGCTGCTTTTGAAGTAGAACCTGCTGCTTACGCCGTCCACGCGAAAATTTGGCAGGGTGCTAAAGCCCAAGGCGATGCCAAACTACGCCAAAGTTACCACGATATCCTCAAACCCTCTCTTGCCCATGAACCGCAAGACATTCTAGACTTGGGCTGTAGCGTCGGACTAAGTAGTTTTGCTCTGCAAGAAGTTTATCCCCACGCCAAAATCACAGGTTTAGACCTATCTCCCTACTTTTTAGCCGTTGCTCGCTACCGCGCACAACAACGTCAAGCTAAAATCGACTGGGTTCATGCCGCAGCTGAATCGACTGGGCTACCAAATGCCTCATTTGATTTAGTCTCCATTTTCTTGGTTTGCCACGAATTACCACAATTAGCAACCCAACAAATTTTTGCTGAGGCACGGCGCGTACTACGTCCGGGTGGCTACTTAGCAATTATGGACATGAATCCCAAATCTGAAGCTTTTGAGAAAATGCCGCCTTACATTTTGACGCTGCTCAAAAGTACTGAACCGTATTTAGATGAATATTTCGCCTTAGATATCGAGCAAACTCTGGTTGAAGCAGGTTTTCAAACTCCCACTATCGCTAGCAATAGCCCCCGCCATCGCACCGTCATTGCTCAGGTGAGTGGATAATTTCTTTATCGTGCTGTGGGCAGCAATTCCACCATTGCTGCTTCTAGGTTATTACTGTTGGCGCGTCCAGTTTACCCCATCTCTGTTATGGTTGCTATTGATATTTATCTTTGGGGCAATATCTGGTTTTGCTGCCCTGAAGCTAGAATTTCTTTTTGAAGATGTAGCAAATTCGGTTGTAAACTGGCGGTGGCTCCAGTATTCGCTCTTTGGTGTTGCCCTGCGGCAGCTTGTAGAAATCGGCCCTATTGAGGAAGGCTGCAAGTTTGTCGCAGTTATTATCCCAATTTGTTATCTTCAACGCAAGTATCAATTACGCGCTAGTAGCGTCTTTATTTTCACTATAGCCGTTGCCCTGGGATTCACTGCTCAAGAGAACTGGATTTACTTATTCTACGGCACAGCCTCAATTCTTAACCGTGTCATTGGTACGCCAGTCCACGCCATGTTTTCTGCCCCTTGGGGATATGCTTTGGGAATATATATATCCTCTAGGATGCGGTTACATCAATATAAGAAATCGATTCCCAAGGCTTGGATAAATTCTGTAATCTGTCATTCCCTAGCGAACGTTTTATCTAATGCTGGGGGTTACTCAGCACCCATCAGTTTCCTTAGTTATGTTTTATTTCCATTTTTGTTGTGGATGTTTTGGCGACTAGAACAACTGTTGCGAAGAGTCGAAGGTAAACGCCCTATTGTCTTAATTTATGGACATACACCTCAACACCGTTATTGGCAGCGGGGTTTAGTGCTATTTGCCTTGATGCTGGGTGGAAATGCTATTTTTGGGCTGTTTCTTCTAGTGCGCGATCTTAGCCCTTTGAGTTTGTCGCAGCTTTTTTATCCTAACGTTTTATGGTTTATACTCAGCCGCTTCTCGCTCAATTTTCTCTTTGGAGCCATAGCTTGGGTAATTTATCGCTATTTGCGATATTCAGCGCGTCGTCGCTACTTTACTTGAGAATTGGCAGGAGGTGGAGGGGCGGAGGGGCAGAGGAGCAGAGGAGCGGAGGAGCAGAGGGGCAGAGGGGAATAAAAACTATACAAAAATTACTCTTATTCCTCCTATCTCCCCCTGCTCCCCCTGCTCCGCATCCCCCATCTTCTTGTCCCCTTCACTGACTAGGCGAGTCTTCTGCTGGCAAGATGTCATTTATACTGATTATCCACGGGATACCCTGATTTACTGGAGAACTGATACTAATCTTGGCTAGGTTGGCAAACCTTTTTAACTTAGCGGCTAGGTGGGGAACAGTTGTCATAATATGCTGATAGGTTTCAATATCATGACAAATCAGAATTAACATCAAAATGCCGCTATTAACTTTAAAATACCAGTGGCAACTAGATAACAAAATGCGTACTATGCGATCGCACGCTAAGTAAAATCTTTTTTTAGTTACTTCTTCCAGTTGGCTGAGTAGTATTTCACTCATTAGCCTAGTTTTATGTGTAGGCAAGTCATCGGGAGATAGATATGGTTGTTTCATAGGATTTCACCCTAATTTCAAAGCTTAAGAGGCTGACGAAAGTTCAATTCTTTGGAGATGACTATGAATCACATGAAGTTTGGTAATTACGTCAGATTGTAAATAAGTCTCATGTGATATCTATTCGCTCCTATAGGACTTTTTATATAATTAACATTCGAGTTTCTCTAATTTTCCTCATATTTCTTTAGCAATTAGTCTATAAAAGTCAATAATTTGTAGCTCATCTTAAAATATATTAGGTGCAAAAGCTAAAGTATGAAATAAAGATGCCAGCCCTATATAAATAGGTAAAATCTCCAAGAAAGTTACCGAATTTCAGAATTTTTAACTTTGTGTTTGAGTGAGGAAAAAATTGACTTTAAATAAATAGTAAATAATACTTATATAAACAGCTTTTTGTCATTTACAATGGTGTACTTACCTACACCGTATTTTAATAGCAAAAACTAGCTCTAGTTCCTGGCGATCCGCTAAAGCGATCGCCAGTTCTAAGTCTTTGCGCTCAACTCCTTAAAAACAAAATTTTTGAGCTAATTTTGGAAGTTTGCTTTACCATAGGATCGTAGTAGGAAAACGTAGCGATCGCGTGCATGTATTAAGCTAACAAGCTACCAAACGCTAGTTAACAGGTTATTTGCTACTGTCACATCCAGTAGTGTAAAGTTAACAGTGTGAAGCAAAGCTTTGGTGAAAAGGCTAGTCAATAATCAGGCATGTGTAGTTTCTCATACCTATTGAACCACTACCTCAGCAGAGTTGAAGTAGGTTAAAACCGCATCTGTTTATAGGGTCAATCTTTGCTAACTTCTGGGTTAGTCATATTTAGACTATCCCGTAAATTTGAAGTCTTATCAATTCACTGACCTGATTAACTTTGCTTAGTCCAAAATTTTGGGCGCAAATTTATATTTTCAGCATTTTGATAACGGGATGCTCAATTGAAAGCCGACAAATTTAAATTTGTCGGCTGCTTATCCACTTTTATGTGTAATTAAATGTCATGAGTGATTTTGATTTTATCTTAACTATCTGTGTCCTAGCGGTAGCTTATCTATTCAGTATTTACTTGTGTATAGCGCTTTTTCAGAATTCAAACGAGTAGCTGCAACAAGTCAAAAATGAAAAGTAGTCAGCACGGGGAGTCTTCAAGCGTCAAAGGCTTTCCTTGTAAAAATCTAAAACTCTGAAAATTTGGTCACTGCCATAGTAATTTTTGCTTCTCTTACAACCTCGAACGTCTGAGTAACGGTAAAATAAACCTAATTTTCGTAGCCTCAAAACAAAAACTATGGCAATGCATCCTGCACTCCAACGTGCATTTACTAACCGCTGTGTCCTCAAAGTCATCAGCGGTTTAAATAACTTCGATCGCGATCGTGTCGCTGCTATTATCAAAGCTGCCGAGCTTGGTGGTGCTACTTTTGTCGATATTGCTGCCGATCCTGCTTTAGTTGATTTAGCGAAAAACTCGATTTATTTACCAGTTTGTGTATCAGCTGTAGAACCAGAAAAGTTTGTCCAAGCTGTGGCAGCTGGTGCAGATTTGATTGAGATTGGGAATTTCGATGCTTTTTATGCTCAAGGACGCAGGTTTGAGGCAGAGGAAGTTTTAGCATTGACTCACCAAACCCGCGCGCTGTTGCCGGAAATTACTCTATCTGTCACCGTTCCCCATATCCTGGAACTAGATAGACAAGTGCAACTAGCAGAAGAACTAGTAAAAGCTGGGGCAGACATTATCCAAACAGAAGGGGGTACTAGTAGCCAGCCAGCTCACTCTGGAACCTTGGGATTGATTGAAAAAGCTACTCCCACCTTAGCAGCAGCTTACGAGATTTCTCGTGCAGTGTCAGTACCAGTATTATGTGCTTCCGGCATTTCTAGTGTGACAGCACCCTTAGCGATCGCCTCTGGTGCTGCTGGTATTGGTGTTGGTTCCGCCATCAACCAACTCAATAGCGAAGTGGCAATGATTGCCGCTGTCCGTAGCTTAGTAGAAGCTTTGGGGACGACAAAAGTGCTGAGTGCGGGATAGCATAACTAGCCTGGAACCCCGTTCCAGGCTGTTATTTAGAAGTACTTTCATTAACTAAAAATAGGTTTGATTTTGACTAGTTTGTTATTCATACCCAGATCGAATCAATTAACTTACTTCTAAAATTGATTTGACTTTGGCGACAAATTCATCAAATTTAACTGGCTTACAAAGAAATCCAGCTACTTCATCTTTCAACAAATCTTCTTCTTTAGTAGCTGAGACAACTAAAATCGGCAGGGTTGTTAGTTTGAGATTTTGCGTCACATAATTAATTACATCCCAACCACTCATATCTGGCATCATTAAATTTGTAATTAGTAAATCAGGTTGGTTCGTCTGAATCTTGGAAATGGCTTCCAAACCACTATTTGTAGTTTCTACCTGATAACCTTGGGATTCTAAGGTGATTTTCAGGATTTGAACCATTTCTTCAACATCATCACAAACTAAAATCTGTTTAGTACAGTTCTCTGGATTAATATTAGTCACTATTTACTTGAATCCAAAAGATTTATGTAATCTTAGATTACTAAAGAATTGAAAAAATACAATTATCTCAAGTTAGAAAATAATTAAATTGTATATTTAACTTTGTTTAACTAAGTATATAAATGTGTTTTTTTTACTTTTTAGCTTTTCGTGTTTCTATTTGAATACTTACAGTATTGACATTGCAAAATAACCTTAATTCATTTTTTTATAGGATCGACGCAGTATTTTTTAGTTTCTTTCTCGCAATAGAAGGCACTTATTATCAGTAAAATGTCTAAAATCGAAAAAATTCCTTCGAGGCGAAAGCGCTATAAAATTCTGAAATACAGAAGGGAATTTTATTTTTCGATTGCAAGAACAATACTGACAATATTTAATTAAAAGTGCCAAAACAGACACAAAAATTTCTTCACGTTTATCAAAATAATTGATATTATGTGAAGTTAACCTGTATATATAACTACTTCTCACGCTTTTTGATATTGAACTAGATATGACTAAAAACCTACAAGGCGGTTGGAAAAGCTTGATTTTTGATTGTAAATAATGACTTCTTTGAATTGGATGTAGCAAATTTTCAATCCCACACAGGATAAGAATTTTGTGACTATCTTGCAGGAAATCACACACATCCCAGCTTCAAAAGTGATGGGATGTTTTTGATTAAAAAGTCCCTATAATTGTTGAGCTACCAAGCGGGCAAATAATCCTTCTTGCACAATCAGTTCTGAAAAAGTACCCACCTGTACTACACAACCGGAATCAATCACATAGATGCGGTCAGCATGGCGAATTGTGCTGAGGCGATGGGCAATGACGACGCGGGTAGCGTTTAATTTAGCTAAACCTGCGATCGCCAAAAATGTAACACATATAGCATAATTCAGGATTCATATACTCTTACACAGATACAATGATTGCGATCGCTTAATATTTTGCTTGGGCTAAAAACCACCAAACTCTATTGACGCTAAAACTACAAATTCACTTTACACAGGTTGCTGGGGACTGGGGACTAGGGATTGGGGATTGGCAATACCAAGTACAGCCAAACTCTGGGAATCTAGTCCTTGTAGATTAAGCATTTCAGACTTTTACTGCTAGCCTTTGTATAATTGGCGGTCATAAACTTTCTAAAATCGTATCTACGCGATGCTGAAAATCAGCGATCGCTTCTTCATGAGTAGGAGGCAACACTTCCTCTTCTTCTTCTCCCACACGAAAGCAAACTTTACCATTCCGGCGAACCGTGTACTTGTACCCCAGAATGCGAGAACGCCAATCACCTCTAGCCAATCTAGATGCATCTGATTCTCACACTGTATGAATACTTGCCCAGAATCCTTTGTATTTGTAGCTCATACAGCTTTTAGTCAAAATTCCCTTTTTGTCTAACTTTAGCAGTGCGATCGCGCTGGCTTTTTAATTAATTTAGTCAAAATATTTAGTCAAACATTAACCCCGGAAGCGGGGGTTTTTGAGGGGGATACTTGCTGATTTTAGGCAAGAGATAGTCAACGAAAATGACTTGAATCTCTGAAGTGAGTGGGTGACGAGGGATTTGAACCCGCAACCAATAGATTAAGAGTCTACTGCTCTACCGTTGAGCTAGTCACCCATACAGGGGATAATTATAGCAAATTTCTGATTAATTTACCAGTCTTGGGCATGAGTTATGGTGTAGTTGCTTTCGGAAATTCAACAATGAAGGTAGTTTGACCGGCTGCACTTTCTACATGAATTGAGCCTCCTAAATGTCTGACCATTTTCTGCACTAATGCCATTTCCAATCCTGTGCCACTATATTTCCGGGGATCGTTTTTAGAAAGGCGATAGAATGGCTCAAAAATCCGTGAGAGGTCGCCAACTGAAATTTCTAATCCGGAACTAGCGATAGTTAGCTGCACTGTATCTTGTATTAAGCAAGCAGATACCGCGATCGCTTCCTCTGCTGGGGTGTATTTGCAAGTGTAGTTTAACAGTTCGGTAACGATTCGCTCTAAATCAGTGATATCTGTCTCTAATGGCAAAATTGCAGTTGGAATCGTCAGCTTTAACTGCTGTTGCTGACAACTGGTGATGTCTCGGAAAGACTCGACAATTGGAGTCAGCCAAGTTTGTAAATCAATGGCGATTAAAGTCGGAGGGTCGGGTTCGGTTTCTAGGTATGTGAGTGTTAGCAGATCGTTAATTAATTTGCTTTCTCTGCTACACTCGTTATGCAAAATCTGCAATAGTTGCGGTACTATCTCTATATCTAACGCCCCTTCTGGTATTAACACGCTTTCGAGTGTTTGGGCAGCTAGGCTGATACTAGTTATCGGTGTCCGCAGTTCTTGGGATAGAGTTCTCAGAAACTCGTTTTTGAGGCGTTCTCGTTTTTCGAGTTCTCTGACCTGCACTTGGGTGTTTTCGTAAAGCCGCGCTTGGCGAATGGCGATCGCACATTCATTTGCTAGCTGCTGCACTAGTTCTATTTCAAATTCGTCAAACATCTCCTGTGTGGATCGCAGCAGCCAAAAATTTCCCAAAATCCCTTGGTCGTCAAAGATCGGACAAGCTAGCTGGGTGACTACATATAACTTGGGATGCCATCCAGGAACAATTTCTATTGATTGTCGATATTCTTTTGCCAAAAGTGGTTGATAAACTTCAAGAAAGTCTGCAATCTTGCGAGTAAATCCCATTTCTGGAGGTAAATTAGTTGTTGCATATTTGTAAGCAACAGTTGCGTGAGTGCGAGAGTGGTTATAAAGTTCGATATAGCAAGAGTCAAGTTTCAGTAACTTTACCAATTCTTGAGTGGCTGCTTGTAGCACTTGAGTTTCATTGTGATTGTCGCGGATTTGTTCGGTAATGCGTCGCACCAGTGCTTGAAAGTTCTGCGTCTGCTGTAGTTGGGCTTGATGCTGCTGTGCCTGCAAATCGAATTTCGCTCTCAACTGCTGTATTTGCTGATGTAGTTCTGCTTGCTGGACTGCAATTCCGATTTGGGTTGCTACTTGTTTGAGTAAATCAATTTCTATCTGCTGCCATTGATAAGGTTGATAGCAATGCTGGGCAATCAAAAGCCCCCATAAGTCTTGTTGTAACAAAATTGGCACTACTAAATTAGCTCTTACCTGCAAGGAAGCTAAAAAATCTATTTGTTCGGGATGTAACCCTGCTGCATAGATATCTTCAATTATTTGAATACAACCGCCACCATAGCGTTCTTTGTATTTGATACTAAAACCAGGATCTCGAAAGTTTTTGCCTAAAAGCGAACTACCAGCAGTTACAGTTGATTCGGCTGCGATTGTGCCACTTCCGTCAGGTTGGATATGGTAAATCAAGATGCGATCGCAATTCAAGCACTGGCGGATTTCTTTAACTGTCAGGTTTTGAATTGCATCTAAATCTAAATATTCCCGAATTCTTTGGGCGATCGCTTCTAATATTTGCTCTCGTTCGGCTTGAATTCCTCTAGCTTGTGCTACCTGTTTCGCAGGAGTAATATTACTACTAGTGCCAATCAGTCGATAAATCCTGGAGTGACCATCCCGCAATGGTGTGAGAGTCGTACTCCACCAGGTTGGAACTCCCTGAAATTGCAAGCATTGTTCGTAGGAAATAGTTTTGCCAAACTGCACGCAATCGACATAATGCTGACGTACCCTAGCAGCATCAACCGCAGAGAGAATATCTTCTGGTTTTTTGCCCTTGAGATCCTCTGAGCGAATACCTAACCATCGCTCGTGCGTGGGATTGAGTGCTACATACTCAAAATCACCATCCTCTAGGACATCTACCACAAATATAGATGCTTGCACAGAATCATACATACTCAGTAGAAACTGTTCGTTACCACTGTTTTGGTCTAATTCTGACCCGAAGAGAATATGAGGATATGATTTTTTCAACTCTACTATTGATTCTGCTGGATTTATATTCATGCGAGAGTCCCTATTTGCTATTACTGACTCTTGTAGGCGCTCTTTTGCGATCTTGCTTTGATCGAATGTCCTCTAGCACCTAATTGCGAAGTATTTTCAGCCTTTGCTGATGATAATTTTATCTTTTCCTACTTCTTCTCAGAAATCTAGACAAGTCAATAGCAGTAAGGGTAACAAGTTCTACTTTTTCAGGATTAAAACGCATCTGCAACTTAGGGCAATTGTACGGATATTTTTTATTAATATTTTTTAATATTGCATATATTTAACTGAATTCAACTAATAAATTATTTAAAATGTTATATTTCTTAATTATGTTAACATTACATAACTAAAAGGAGAAAATATTAAAGCAGCATTTGTGTCGTAATGAATAGGAATCGACAATTTTTATAAGCAAATAAATAGCAGATAAACAGCAAATAAACGTTTATTTTAATTATTGGGCTGATAGAGAGAAAATTTCACCTAAAATCTTGTACTAAGTGACTGTAAATCGCAATTACACAAGCAAAATCTCCCCATACAGGTTTAAAAACTTTCATTTTTCGTTAGTCTGCATAGATAGATTTATTTTGAAGTAGCATTTTCAAAATGAATGATTTTAGATTAATAAATTTCAAGGAAATGATTGTATCTAGTCTTGAAGATTTCCTGAATTTAATTTAACTGCACTACAGATTTTTGAGACTAGAAGGGCAATATTTTTATTCAGCATTGTGACAGTTCTAAAGTAATTCATCCATCAATGTCATTACTTTAATTGCCCCTGGGGATAAATCTGGTAGTGTAGTTTGTTGCAATTGCTTTTCTAATAAACCTTTAAGAGCAATTAGTTTGAGACTGTTTTCTGCTAAAGTCTGGGCGATCGCTTCGGCAGCAGGCAAATACGCGATCGCTCCCAAATCAGCTAAGACAGTCCGGCGCAGTTGCAAATTATCGTTGGAGAGTCCTTGCACTAAGCGATCGCCATATTCATTGGCTTTGTCTGCATCGGCAGTTAACAGGTACATAGCCCGCGCTGCGGAATATTGAATCCGAGGGATAAAATGATCTAAAAAAGGGCAAATCTCTGGAATTGCCTCTGTTGCCCCTAAAGTTCCTAATGCTTCCAAAATTGCATCATAAGGTTGAGCTAATTGAGGGGGTTCTGTAGCGGGTAGGGTTCCAGGGACGTTATCTTTCAGCAACTCTATCAAGAGCGGAATGCAAGACAAGTCTCCTAACATTTCTAGGGATTGTGCTGCTGCTTCCCGCACATAAAAATCGGAACATTCTAGCGCCCGCATTAGTGGTGCAACTGCCCGGCGATCGCCTAGTTTTCCTAATGCCCGTGCTGCATTCCGTCTGAGGGGATAGCCACCAACTTCTGTACGATCTTCCTCATCTGCTAATGCCGCAATTAACACATCTATTGCTTCTTGATCGTCAACTCGAAACCGCCCTAACCACCAAGCAGCATATACCCGCAATCCTAAATCTTCTCCTTGGAGATTAGCGATCGCTTGCTCTACTGTTAATTGATTCTCGTCCTGGATACCATATTCGTTTTCCATAGCTAAACTATTAAAAATTAAAAACCCTTCAATTTTATAAGTTTAAAAAAATTTCTGAAAAGCTATAAATAACCTATTTTCGCTGAGATAAACGAACTTTAAAAAAGGGAAACCTTAAATCTTTAATTTTTAATTCCTCATAAAAAACAATGCCCGGAGTTGTATGCAATCGCCAACACCTGTCAGTCATTGCATACCCCTCCGGGCAAAAAGAGCGATTAGCTTAGAGCGTTGATAGCGTAGTCGATGTAAGAGTTAGCTTCAACAGCTGGGTCGCCGCTCAGACCGTGGTTAGCTTTGATGTACTTCAAAGCTTCAATGTACCAGCTAGGAGACAATTCAAAAGTTTTGTTGATTTCAGCTAGACCACTGATTAAATAATCATCCAATGGGCCAGTACCACCAACAACTAGAGCGTAGGTGATAATGCGGAGGTAGTAACCGATGTCACGAACGCACTTGTCTTTGCCGGTTTGAGTAGAAGCGTAGTTGGGGCCTTGGGTGCTGGTGGTGTAGGGGAACTTTTGGTACACCGCATTCGCAGCAGATTGAGCTAGGCTTTGAGCATTTGAACTCAAAGCTTTAGCAGCTTGGAGGCCAGCGGGAGCTTGGCGCAAGCGACCAAATCCAACTTGAAGTTCAGAGGAGCTAAGGTAGCGACCTTGAGAATCAGCAGCAGCAACTGCTTCGGTTAGAGGTGTTTTTGTCATTTTTTATCTCCCAATTATTTTGTGAAAATGTAGCAATGGTATCGATCGCGAATCGCTTACGAACAAGTCAGCGATTAAGCAACAGCAGCAGCTGCTTTGTCAAAGTAGCCACCCAATTCAGAAATCAGGCTGCTGCAATCACCATAGGTAATACCGTTGGTGTTGTTAGCGATCGCGATCGCTTTGTCTTTGAGCTTCTTAACACCCACTGCCACAGAAGCACCGGGAGTACCTAGAGCTAGATAGGTTTCTCTCAGACCATTCAAGCAGCGGTCATCTAGAACGCTGGAGTCTCCAGCGAAGATAGCATAGGTAACGTAGCGCAGGATAATATCCAAATCGCGTATGCAAGCTGCTGCACGACGGCTGGTGTAAGCATTGCCTCCAGGAGCAATCAACTGGGGCTGTTCCGCAAATAGTTCGCGAACTGCATCAGCAACAATTGCTGAGGAACTGCCGGTAATACGGTTTACGATGTCCAAGCGCTTGTTGCCATCAGCAACCAATGCACTTAGAGCATCCAGTTGAGAACCGCTGAGGTATTCACCTCTTGCATCAGCTTGAGAAACTACCTTTGCAAATGCGTCGAGAACCATATCAATCTCCTAATGTGTTTTCTTGAGCAGGGTTTAGACTACAACCGAATCGGGTTTAGCTTGGCGTAAAGACTACCTAAGCAGTCTGGGTAAGGCAAAGCCTATTGATGAGCCACTAGCGAAATGTTTTTGTTTCTTCCAATTCTTCATAATTGGGAAACTTTTACATTTCTTAGTCTAGATTGACTTGCACTAGCCCGAACAACTAGGTAGGCGAACAACCTGTACCTATTTTCTAGACCTGCATTTCAACCTCTTTCTTTGTTTATACTATGTCGTTGGATCATTTTTTGTTACGAATTATCATGAGTTTTTTGCTATTTCCTTAACATTGCTTAACAATCCCACTCATAAAGTGGGACTGGGGACGCGGGGACAGGGAGATGCAAAGAGGCGGGGGCAAGGAAGACAAGGAAATTGAATAAGAATTCAGAAGTCAAAATTTAGGAGTCAGAACTTTCGGCGTAGGGGATTCAAACCCATCACTAATTCTGGCTCCTGACTCCTGAATTCTATTTTGATAACTATAGCCATCGCCAGTAGTGTTAGGACATCAACAGACGATCAAACCTAGACACAAAAAGACTTTTCACCCAGTCCCCAGTCCCCAGTCC
>NZ_JAECZA010000078.1 GCF_016056275.1 Dendronalium phyllosphericum CENA369
GGGGGAGCAGGGGAAGCAGAGGGAGCAGGGGGAGCAGGGGAAAAGGAATACGGTAATGTCTTGGATGAAGAAATTGAGTGCAATGATTTTTGGAGTTCCTTGGTATGAATAAAGTGATTGGGACTGCCGTCAGCCGCAAAGATGGACTGGCAAAGGTTACGGGTACGGCAACCTACGCCGCCGAACATCAAATCCCAGGTCTAGTTCACGGTTATCTTGTCACCGCCAGCATTGCCAACGGGCAAATTAAAAGCATCGACACCAGTGCAGCCAAAAAGGCATCCGGGGTAATCGCTGTTTTCACGCACGAAAACGCCCCTAAGATACTCATGCCAGCCAACAACTTTATCACCTCGAAAATTTACGAGGCTCGTCTGCCGTTGTCGGATAATAAAATTCACTATGCAGGACAAATTATCGGCTTGGTAGTGGCAGATACTTTTGAGCGGGCGCGCGATGCAGCGCATTTGGTCAAGGTGGAATACGCAACCCAAAAGCCACTCGTAGATGTGACAAAAGCCACCTTTGAAGAGGCTCCGTCCCAGTTTGGTGAGGAGTCAAAGTTTGAAAAAGGAGATTTGGCGGCAGGGTTGGCGAGTGCCACAGCAAAATTTACAGCCACCTACAAAACATCTACTGAATTGCACGCACCGATGGAACCCCATGCCATCATCGCCCACTGGCAAGATGCCAACTCACTCACTATTTATGAGCCATCCCAATGGGTATTGGGAACCCAACGCACCTATGCAGACCTCTTCGGACTTGCATCTGAGCGGGTGCGTATCGTCACACCTTTTTTAGGAGGAGCTTTCGGCTCAAAAGCTTTCCCCTGGCCTCACGGTATTCTCTGTGCCGCGGCTGCCCGCGAAGTTCAGCGTCCTTTGAGAGTTGTTCTCAGCCGCCAGCAAATGACCGCGAACGCCGGACACCGCTCCGAAACCGAGCAAATTATTCGTTTAGGAGCCACCGCTGATGGTAGTTTAACTGCGATCGCTCACGAAGCCAAATCATACACTTCATCAGTTGATGTGTTCGCAGAACCTTGTACGAGCATTACGCCAGTTATGTATAGTACGCCGAATCTGCAACTCAAGCAGGAATTGGCAGTGCTGAATATCGGCACACCAACATTTATGCGCGCACCAGGAGAGAATCCTGGGATGTGGGCGATGGAGTCGGCGATGGACGAACTAGCCTGGATGCTGAAGATTGACCCGGTGGAACTGCGCCTGAAAAACGAAACTCAAGAACACCAGCGCCAGGGTAAGCCATTCTCAGCCAAGCATTTTGCTGACTGTTTGCGGGTTGGCGCAGAACAATTTGGTTGGCAAGACAGACCAAAACAGCCGCGTTCTTTGACGCGCGATGGTAAGCTCATTGGTTGGGGGATGGCGGCAGCAACCTTTCCTGGCTTGCAAGGTAAAGCATCAGTGAAAGTCAGGCTACTCCCAGATAGTACTGCTCATCTTCTGACAGCCGGGAATGATATGGGTACTGGCACATATACTGTTGTGGCGATGACAGCAGCAGAGGCATTGGGGCTACCCGTCGAACAAGTGCGGGTGGAGTTGGGCGACTCATTGCTACCAACTGGAGGTATGGCAGGTGGTTCCCAGATGACGGCAACCCTCGTCCCAGCAGTCATGTCAGCTTGTCAGCAAGTCCTGAAAACTGCAAACGCGAAGACTGCACAGGAAGCATTTGCAACTCTTCGCCAGTCCAAAGGAGCAGCTTTTGAGGCCACAGCCTCCTCTGCCCCTAGCGATGAAGCTAATAAATGGGCGTTTCAATCCTGGGGCGCACATTTTTGCGAAGTCAGCGTGGATGAAGAAATCGCACGTTTGCGGGTGACGCGGTGGGTGTCAGTGATGGATATCGGACAAGTCATCAACTCGAAGACAGCGGCCAGTCAAGTGCGTGGTGCTGTCATCATGGGCATCGGGCAAGCTTTAATGGAAGAGTGTCTTTTCGATCCAAACATCGGTTATCCCGTAGTTTATGACCTTGCCACTTATCACTTTCCAGCCCACGCCGACATTCCTCGGATTGAAGTAGCCTTCGTTGGCGAACCCGACCTCAACTTTAACCCAGCAGGCGCAAGAGGTGTAGGTGAAATTGGCATCACAGGTGTTTCAGCTGCGATCGCCAATGCAGTTTACCATGCCACAGGTAAGCGCATCCGCAATCTACCCATTACGCCTGATAAGTTGATCTAAAGGCAGGATGCGGAGGGGCAAAGGAGTGAGGAAAATATAACTAAATGTAATACCTGCCCCAATCCCCATAAAATGAACGAGCTACAGGCTATCTTAAAAGCATTTGCAGAAAGTCAACTTCATGCCGAACTAGTATATCTTGCTACTGTTGTTAATGTTCGAGGCTCTACCTATCGCCAACCAAGTGCGCGAATGTTAATGACAGAAGCGGGCCAAATGGTAGGAACGATCAGCGGTGGTTGCTTAGAAAAAGATGTATTTGAACATACTCGTATCCCAATGCCAAACGGACAACCGATAGTTGTCACGTACGACACGACCGCCGATGAGGATATTGTCTGGGGGTTTGGACTTGGTTGTAACGGTATGGTGCAAGTCCTAATTGAACGTCTAGATAACAATCCAATTAATCCCGTAGCTTTTATTAAACAATGTTTCTCTCACCAGCAACCCGGTATTATTGCAACTGTTTTTGGTGTAGAAGGTAAGGTTAATATTAAAGTCGGGGCGCGTTTAATGCTCAATTCAGACGAAAATATGACGACTGATATTGAAGAATCTTCTTTGTTAGCTTTCCTCATCAAAGACGCTGAAATTGCCCTGCAAACTCAACATTCAAGTGTCAACAAATACCAACTGTTATCAGGTAGCGTTGATGTGTTTATCGAAGTTATCCAACCACCTACACACCTAATAATTTTTGGTGCAGGTCATGATGCTGTACCGACAGCCCAGTTTGCCAAAGCTATGGGTTGGCACGTTACTATTATTGATTGTCGAGCCAGTGAGGCAACAAAAGAGCGTTTTTCAATGGCTGATGAGGTAATTCTCACGCGTCGAGAGATTTTACACAAACAGATAACAGTGGATGCACGCACTATTGCTGTGGTGATGACTCATAATTACCTCGATGATTTAGAAATTATGAAAATGCTTATGCCATCTCCCGCACGCTACCTCGGTTTTTTGGGGCCGAAACATCGCACTGAAAGATTACTACAAGATTTAAATGCAGAGGGAATAAATTATACTAGCGAACAGCTACAAAGATTGCATGGCCCTGTGGGTATTGACATTGGAGGAGATACACCCGAAGCCATATCTTTATCTATGATTGCTGAAATTCAAGCTGTAATGTCAAACCGTTGTGGTGGCTTTTTAAGAGAGCGTTCCTTACCAATTCACCAACGGAATGAAGCTAAACAAACTCAAATTCAGCAATGGGAAAAGTTATTGACTGGTGAGAGTTGATTTTATTCAAGGTTTGCTATTTTCAAAGTGATAATATTGTTAATGATGTTAGTTTAGCTATGCTATCTCACTTTCAAAATCAACCTTATTTTCTAACTAGCCAGCTATCTAATTCTAGCTATCCACTTTTTGTATTTCTACCAGGAATGGATGAGACTGGAAAGGAATTAATGTATATTCAAACAGCAAGTTTAAACGCTGCTTTTGATGTGCGTTGTTTTGTCATTCCACCTAACAACCTCACTACTTGGGATGAACTGACAAAACAAGTAGCAAATTTGACCCAAATAGAACTAGAAAAAGTACCGCGTAGACACGAAGTGGCTTGTAGTGAGACATCGCCTGTTTATCTTTGTGGAGAATCATTTGGTGGTTGCTTGGCGTTAAAAGTGTTGGAAAAATTTCCTAAATTATTTACAAAAATTATTTTAATTAATTCTGCTTCTTCATTTCATCGAGTACTTTGGTTAAATTTCGGTTCGCTTTTGTTTCCTTACACCCCTCAAATATTGTATAAAATATCCTCGTTTATATCTTTGCCTTTTCTAGCTAATTTAAGTCGAATTTCGCCTACTGCCAAGCAAGCTCTTTTTAAATCAACCCGTTCTGCACCAAAAAAAACTGCTAATCAGCGACTTTCTTTGATGAGAGAATTTAATATTGATAAAAGTAAATTATCTCAAATTACTCAACCTATCTTACTAATTGCTAGTAAAAAAGACCGACTTTTACCTTCAGAAATGGAGGCACATCATTTAAGTAATATTTTTCCTAATACACAGATAATAACTCTACCTCATAGCGGTCATGCCTGCTTGGTTGAAGAAGATGTTAATCTTTATGAAATTTTATTATCAGCTAAATTTACAGTTAATTAATTTTAGTTTTTAAATAAAAATCTTAATAAAGGATTTTTTATTGTGTGGGATAAATGCTTTTGTATTTCAGTATTTTAATATTGCATTGTGGCATATTTCCTATACAGGAATCCGCAGTAGTTATTGTAACTGATAATAATGCGAATATGTCATTGATACACCGATTTTGTCTATTGAATCTAGCTAAGATGGGTAATGCCTAACCTGACCGCACTTAATTTTTTAAGATTAATTATTAGTAGTATTAAGTAGGGAAATAATTAAATTTTTGTTACATTACCCAAGTAGTTGCTTTAGATATATGCTAAGGTCAGTTTAGATAAGTAAAAATATATCTAATTTATCATTGTTATACTAACCACTATCCCAAGAAATTGATGCTCGATTTCAACACTTTAGCTGAGTTCTCCCGCACACACTGCATTAGTATTTGTGCATTTCTTGTGCCAGCCATCCTGCTTGCCACATCATTGACAATCGTCCTGACAGTATTGGGTCGTCCAACACATCAAGTATTGCAGACCGCGGGAATAGCTAGCATTTTTGCTTTTGTGATGGTATTGCATGTATATACTTGGTTCGCGATCGGTGTAGTAATGGCTCCCACCTACATCCTGTTGTGTCTAGCAATAACATGTTTGCTAAGTAATTTGGTTGCAATTCTGTATCAAAAATACCAAGTTAATAGCATGAGTTTTTCCAATAATGCTTGAAATCACACATGTTCAGCTTAGGCATTACTCAATCAAGGGAAGATTGAAGCTGACGCACAGAGCCATCGGAGCGATCTTGCGATCGCTCTATCCGTTTCATTTTTAATCCAGGCATTCAAGACACAAATCAGTTGACTGAGAGAGATTTTTTGTTTTTTCTAGACTGCTGTCATAGCGAGAAGCTGTTACGCTTTGAAATTGCACATTGACCAAAGTTGACAGTCAGCAGTCAACAACCACTATGAGTATTTCTGAAAATTAAATTTGCTTTAGCTTATCAATATTTTGGGCGGTAACAAATGCTGTGGCTCTCAACGAGCGATTTCGCTTTCATGCTACTGCTACTAATAACCGTTTGCGATCGCCTAAATATATTGAAGATTATAAAAATCTTCACTCTACTTCAATTTGAAACTACCTAGAAACAATCCCAACCATACCTATATCTTCAAAACATACTCTATTGTAATATTTTTATCCAAATATTGGGGAATGTATACATTATAATATTGTAAATTATATATGTATGTGTATCTGATGAAATTATATCATAAATAATATGAATAAAAATATTGATATAAACACTAATATTAGCGTAAATGATATTAGCTATAAAATGTATCAGTTAATATCGGAATTGTTTCCTATATGTCGTAGTATTACTGGCGATGGATTGCGAAAAACACTATATATACTTCAAAAACATATTCCTTTAGCTATACATGATATTCCTAGTGGTACTGAAGTATTTGATTGGACTATACCTAAAGAATGGAATATTAAAGATGCTTTTATTAAGAATTCACAGGGTAAAAAAATTATTAACTTCCAGAACTCAAATCTTCATGTAGTTAATTACAGTGTAAAGATTAATGAAAAGATGCCATTGCCAGATTTAAAGGAACATCTTTTTACACTACCCGATTGCCCTGACTGGATTCCTTACAGAACTTCTTACTACAAAGAAAACTGGGGTTTCTGTCTCAGTCATAATCAATTATTAGAACTAAAAGATGAAGAGTATGAAGTTTTTATTGACTCTTCTTTGGAGAATGGCCATTTAACTTATGGGGAGTATTACATCAAAGGCGAAAAAGCAGATGAAGTTTTGATTTCATGTCATATTTGTCATCCATCGCTTTGTAATGACAATCTCTCTGGTATAGCATTAGCAGCTTTTTTAGCCAAACATCTCAGTCAACTTTCACTATCTTATTCCTATCGTTTTATTTTCATTCCTGGAACTATTGGTTCTATTACTTGGCTGGCTTTAAATGAAGCGAATGTTGATAAAATTAAACATGGTTTAGTTATTACCTGTGTGGGAGATTCGGGCAAGTCTCATTACAAAAAAAGCCGTCGAGGTAATGCCGAAATTGATAAAGCTGTGACTCATGTATTGAAAAGTTCAGGTCAAGATTATGAAATTATGGAGTTTTCTCCTTATGGCTATGATGAGCGACAATTTTGTTCGCCAGGGTTTAATCTTCCTGTGGGCTGTTTCATGCGATCGCCCCACGGTACTTATCCCCAATATCATACATCAGCAGACAATTTAGAACTCGTACAACCTCAATATCTTGCTGATTCTTTATCAAAAGTTTTGTCTGTTTTAAATATTATAGAGAATAATAAAAAATACTTAAATCAAAATCCTAAATGCGAACCCCAGTTAGGTAAACGAGGATTATATAGTGCTATAGGTGGGCAGACTGATACAAAGAAGAATGAAATGGCTATGTTGTGGGTTTTAAACTTATCTGATGGCAATCATACACTCCTAGATATTGCTGAAAAATCAGGTTTAGAGTTTGATATTATTAAGAAAACGGCAGACACATTGTTAGACTTTAATCTGTTGAAAGCATGTTTAGAATGAAAAAGACAGCTATGCTCGAAGCATGAGATTTCAACTAAAAAACTATTTTACGAGAATAAAATGCTTCTGCATATTTATTGGGTGCATTGGATTCAACTCCTCTCAGCCGGAGAATCGATCTAAAGGTTTCTTCTGTAAACCACTGTTTGTTATTTTGCGATGGAAAGCTGTCAATAATATATTGAATTTTGTTTTGGCAGATTTCTTCATCTAAATGAACAAATAAATTAGGATTTCCTAAATCGCCATCATATTTAGGAATTTCATACTCTAGAATTAAATTATTTCTAAATGTATTCCAAGTAAATTCAGAAATTAAGCGATGATCTTGATGTAGATCCTGACGATAATGGGTAAAAATTAGATCGGGATTATACTCTTGCTTGAGTTGCTCAAAAAAATGTTTAATTTCAATTCCCATGAAAGGGAAATACCCATCTTTAAATTGTTGTATGACTATATTTTTTATCTTTGTGTTTTTTAAAAATTTATTCGCGCTGGTATAAGCTTCCTCTTCTCTTTGTGAATTTGAACTAAATACAACCCAATAAAATACAATATTTGGGTAAGTTTCTAACAATTTTAATATCGTACCTCCACAACCAATTTCTATATCATCGCAATGCGCTCCTAAACACAAAACCTTATAGTTTGAGTGTTTTTCGTTCTCGAACGTTAGTTTAAGCATATTTAGTATTTTTAACTTTTGAAGAATAATCTGTCTGAAATAGTTGCTTAAAATAGTAATTACAGTAGATATCTAGTAAAGGTATCTACTGCCAAATAAATTGGTATTTAACTATTAGCCAAACTAACTGTTATAGAATCATGGTTCAACTGATGAATTCGGCTATATTCCAAAGATTTTGCCTTCCTTTCAAGAAGCTTCCATACAGCCCAAGGAGCGTTACCTTGACAATACATATCATCTAACTGTTGCTGCTCTTTAAAAGTATCCATACACGCCCAAAAACCGTTATATTTATAAGCTACTAGTTGTTTAATTTTAATTAGTCTTTGAAATGGTTCAAGCACTAATTCTTCTCCAGAACCAATATATTTAAATATATCTTTATGAAATACAAAGAACCCGCCATTTATTCTAATACCAGATTGTTTGACATCTTGAATATCATTTACTAAACCATTTTCTTGCATGGAAACTAAATGATAACTTTGTGATGGCTTGACGCACAAAAAACTAGCTAATTTGTTATGTCTATAAAAGTCTTCGATAAGATCGGGTAAGTGTAAATCTGTTAAGCCGTCGCTATAATTGGCTAAGAATACCTCTTCTCCTTCTAAATATTCCTCAATTGCTTTGAATCTTTGACCAATATTTGAAGTCAAACCCGTATCGACAAAGGTAATATTCCAGTCTTCAATATCACTATTTACAAGTTTAATTTTTTTCCCTCCTTCCTGTAAAGTAAAATCATTGGAAACACATTCATCATAATGAAGAAAATAATTCTTGATAACATCTGCTTTATAACCAAGACACAAAATAAAATCTTTGTGTCCATAATGAGCGTAGTATTTCATCACATGCCATAATATTGGTCTGTAGCCAATATGAACCATTGGCTTAGGAATATTAGTGGAAAATTCTCTTAATCTTGTCCCTAAACCACCACAAAATAAAACTACTTTCATTATAATTTCCTTTGTTATTAATAAATGACATGAAATTTGAGTTGCTTTCTTGCTCAAGAATAGACATTAACTTTAGGAATAGGCACAACAAATTTCCCACCCCAATCACGTATATAAGACATTTGGGACATTACTTCATTTTTCAAATTCCAAGGTAAAATCAACAGATAATCTGGCTTTGTTTCTTGGATCTTGTCTGGATGAAAAATTGGGATATGAGTTCCTGGTAAAAATTTACCTTGTTTAAATGGATTTCTATCTACAGTGTAATCAAGAAAATCTTCTCTAATTCCGCAATAATTCAAAAGAGTGTTACCTTTACCAGGTGCGCCGTAACCAGCAATTGATTTTCCTTGGCGTTTAGCTGCAATTAAAAATTCCAAAAGTTGAAACTTGGTTTCTTTAACCTTTTTAGCAAATAAAAAATAACTTTCCAAGTTAAGAAATCCCACTGTTTCTTCTTTGGCTCTTAAATCTTTTACATTCTGACTGATAGATTTAGAATTATCCTCTACATGGCAAGCATAAATTCTTAGAGAACCGCCATGAGTTGATAGTTCTTCTACATCAAAGATAGTTAAATTGCGAGCAGCAAAAACCTTCTCTACTGTGAGTAACGATAAGTAAGAGAAATGTTCGTGATAGATAGTATCAAACTGGTTTCCCTCAATCAGTCGCATTAAATGGGGAAACTCCATAGTAATGACTCCTTGCGGCTTGAGTAGAATTTTACAGCCTGCGACAAAATCGTTGATATCAGGTACGTGAGCAAGCACATTGTTACCTACTAATAAATCTGCTTGCTTGCCATTAGCAGCTAATTCCTCGGCTGTGTTTTGTCCAAAGAATTTGATAACTGTGGGAATGCCTTTTGTAATAGCTACTTCAGCAATATTAGCTGCTGGTTCTATACCCAAAACAGGTATTTGTTTTGATACAAAATATTGCAATAAGTAACCATCGTTACTAGCTATTTCTACTACTTGACTTGAGGAGTTAAGTCCGAAGCGATCTGTTACTTTTTCAGTATAATTTTTGGCATGTTGTAGCCAAGAATCAGAATAAGACGAAAAATAGGCATAGTAACTGAAGATATCTTGCGGACTTACATATTCTTGAAGTTGAACTAAAAAACAGCGATCGCACACGTATACATGTAGTGGATAAAATGGTTCCATTTGGTTTAGCTGTTCGGCTGTCACGTAACTTTCACAAAGCGGTGACATTCCTAAATCCACAAAGGTGTGCTTTAAATTTGTCCCACAGAATCGACAGCTACAACGATTCACGCTTGTACCATTGTGTACAGAGGCTTGCAAAGTTGTCGTAGTCATTTGTTCGCTCCCACACTATTAATGCAACTTGATAAAGGTACATGAGAACACTTACATACTCACAGCCTGACATCCGGATGGGTATGGGTAGAGTTTAAAATAAATTCAAACAAAGACTAGCAAGTATCTTTTATTGACTTACTACAAAACCATTTCCTCAAAACGAGCTACCTCGCACGAAGAGTTGCTTACAAGACTGTCTTAATCGTGCCTAATAGTACTAGCAGAATTTTTTATATAAATATCAGTGTGTAATTAGTCTATTTGCGATCGCGTTCGAGAAAATGTCTGACTTGACGTATCAGTTATATCATATTGGTTTGGTTTCGTTTGCGTCTTGAATATCCTACTTTTACTACTTCTACTACTTTTACTACTTTTTAAATTTTAATTTTTATTAAAACAAAAATTCTCTTTTTCTTACCTTTATTAGTTTTTTTATCTGATTAAAAATCAACGGTAAAAATAAAAACATTTTTCTCTATAAGAATGCAATGATTAAGCCATAAGGAGGAAGAACTATTTAAAATAACTTAGTTAATAATGATAACTCCAATAAAAATAAACACATTGATTATGAGAATTTTATTAACTATTATCAAAATGGATTAAATGAAAAGCGAACGCCTCATGTATCGCACTACAAAGTTTTCCTCACTTGTATGAATTAGTAGCAAAGTGCGATCGCTTCTTGAATGCAAATGATTTATGGCTGTACCAAATACAGGATGATACCAACCAGCGAACCCAAGTGATTATTCCTCTTGCCATTATTGCTGCCAATAAGGAAATCAAGCCAAAAAGTGACCGATTATTCAGATTTCTATTGACCGCGAACCCAAAATCATTAGTGGGGGTTGCTATTGCATTCCCTAGTGATTCCAGCTTATCCTCGCATTGCTGGCATCGATTTTGTGATGGCGTTGGTTTAAATTTTGATGGTTACAGATGAACATAGGAATAATCGAGCCTTACAATAGCGGATTTTTAGAAGTTGTACCAGAAGGGGAAGACAGTGATTATTGGCAGATTGCAGCTATACATATCAATGGCCAAGCCTACTGTCCTAGCCCTCGGCTTTATCGTTCAGAAAAAGTGGCACTAACACAATCGGCAAAAATTTATGATTGGATAGCAGAAAACAAACCAGAAATTAGTAATGGGACTTGCTACTGCTCTGAATTGAATCTCATTTTGTGGCAACAACCAAAAATTAATAACTGCTCAGACTAAAGCTGTAGCCTCTATTTCAAGGGGTTTTACTTTGTGGGTGCGCGAGCAAAGACCGTTGCAGACATCCTACTCCTACTTTACTCTGAGGATTTTAGAGAAGCGATCGCACTATCTAAAATATCTTCTAAAATCAAGTGCAAGTCTAGCTACTTTCTGCCTTGCTGTCGCATTTCTTGCTGTCGCATAGGCATGGCATCTATTTGCTCAAAAATTGCTGTGGCTTTTACTGGCCTAGCATCTTGGCGCTTAACACCACCATCTTTGCCCACCAAAATGACGCGAAAATTATCTTTATCAACTCCAAAGCGATCGCGTAACTTGGCAGCAGAAGACTCATCTATTGGCTGTCCGTTGGCATAGCTTTCATTTGCTAAAACCTGAACTAGAACTAAATCTCGGTCAGTAAAACCACTTGTTTGTTCTCGCAATAGTTGCATCTGCTGTTGATAGCTATGGTTATCAACAGATGGCGCAAAGACTAGTAATATGCGGTTTTGCCATTTTTGAGAGCTGAGGTTAAATGAGGACATTTTGATCGCATGATTGGTTGAACCTTGAACAGTATTAGCAATGGTGACTGGCAACAGTGTAGACCACGCTAATAGGGTCAGGGCAATTAATACTGATTTGTTCACTTTAGAGGTTCTTAGGAGCGCTGCATCATTTCAAAATATCATCAGTTCCCCGACTGTGACTCTATCTAGTGATGGTTTGTCTTTGGTATTAGATAGAGGTAAATCAATGACACGAACAAGGTTTGAGCGAATGTCAAAAGCTTTAGACTCTTTTCAATTATGTGAAGAACTTCCCGTCAGATTCTATTCTGACAAAATCTATTTCTTAAAATAATATTAGCGCCTACCTATATATAGGTAGGCGCTACTGTTCTATTTAAATTCAGGGAGAAAATACGGTTAAACTAATTCCCTGAGGTATACTATAAATTGATTAGTATTTAATTTTCTAGATTGTAGTACGGCGATTTAGCAAGTTCCACAGGAAAATAGCGACAATTGCACCCAGAACTGCTACCACAATACCGGGAATGCTGAGAGTTGGAGCCGCTAGAGCAAGGGTTCCTGTATTAAAGAATACACCCAGACTGCCACCTACGAAAGCACCAATAATTCCTAATAAGATTGTTGCTAATATTCCGCCACCTTGATGACCGGGGTAGATAGCCTTGGCGATCGCACCAGCAATTAGACCTAAAACAATCCAAGCAATAATATTCATTGTTTTGATTTGATAAACGTTTTTTCCTGACAAATATACAATAGCAATCACAACAGTGGCATTCAATCTACCAACAGAATAAATTACTCATAGCCTTGAGGAGGAATTGCTGTTACTCCTTAGTTGTACTGAAATATTCCCCGCGTCTTCTTTTCGTGACTCTTGGCTTTTCTTTATACATCTTTACAGAAACTTTTGCGAGATTTTACCTGTCTGATTCTCCAAATTCTGTAATAAACAAAACAACCAATGTCTTCTTCTACTCAGGGCGTTCCAGGATTACCCGATCTGACACATCCAACAGAGCTAATTCAGTTTGGAACCGAAGTACTCAAAGCTTCTCTGTTATTGGTATTTTTAATCGTAGCTTTGGGAGTGGCGATCGCTCTGATGAGTTTTGCCTTGCGCCGCCATCAGCCAGAACCAATGGTGTTTATTGGCGAGTGGGCTGTTCGTTATTCCCAACTGTTGCGTGGATTGCAACATTTGACACTAGTATTAGTTTTGTTGGTGGTAGGATTTTTTCTTTGTTCTACCTTGAGTAATCGCTATCACCACTGGGAACAGACAAAGGTGGCTCAAGTAGTAGAAAGTGTCGCAGGCGACAAGCTAGAGCAAGTTGCCCCTCAAGTGCGCTATGTGACTCAAGAGCCGACTACGTATACTACGCAAGTTAATGGCAAGATAGTCAAAGTAAATGATACGCAATCGGTCAACCGCTTTCTGCCCCTGGCTGGTTCGCAAATTCAAGTTAAGCTTGACCAAAACACTGATGTGCGAGGTCGTAGTGCAGTTTATCGCGTGGACTATGGTGCTGACTACAAATTTGTCAACCGACTCAAAGATACTAATAATTTTTTCTTTGAAGCGCCGCCACTCAACGGCTATTCGCTACTTTCTAACTATAAAATAGAGCGCGATCGCAATCGATTAGAACCAACCAATCCAGGAGATTATAGCTTTCCCTTCCGCCTGCAACCAGGGGAAGAAACGACATTTCGCGTCACCTATCAAGCTCAAGGAGGGCCGCGCTGGGTTTACAGTACAGCAGACCAGTTGCTTTCTAACTTCCGCCTCACAGCAATTGCCAACTTTGCTCCTGTTGATTTTGCTAGTGGCATTGTACCCAATGAGATTAAAACCGACAGACGCAGCACCCAATTTACTTGGATATTTAATGATAATGTTTCGGTGAAAAATCCATTTGGCGTATTTACTAACACCAATCCCCTTCAAAACACTGGTATTGTTCCTCGGCTTTTATTGTTAGCACCAGCCATCTTTTTATGGTGGATATTATTGTTATATCTATCGCTACCAATGAGTTTAAAAAATGTGGCGATCGCTGGTAGTATTTTCTTTGCTTGTCTGTTGACTTTAACTTATCTAACTCGCTTCATGAATGCAGAGTTAGCTTGGACAATGATTTCCCTAGTTTTATTAATCTTGACTTGGGGTTTAGGCTCAACCCGCAGTGCTTCTCTGGCTGCAATTATTTGTACGATTGCTGGGGCAGTATTGCCAGTTTTAGGATTATTAGTACCGTTTAGCGGTCTGACTCTCAGCGGTGCAGGCTTACTTTCTGCTGTTTGGCTAGCAGTGCGTCATTGGTACAACTGGTATGGTTTGCAGCCAGAAGATTTTAAAAAGTGAAAAGGTAAAAGATTAATCATTTAAATTTTGCATTACAGTATTTAGAGTAAGTTAATGGCTATCCAATATAGAAGCCATAATATCAGCTGCAAGGTAGAATTTTGATGTTAATAGTGGTCTCATGATTTATTCAAAACAGTTTATAGCCAAATGAATTTATAGTTAACGCCATGCTTCATTTATCTCTATCAAATATTGCTTTACCGAGTATAGAAGCTAGGGACTTTATAGCGGGTACATCTCTTTTAATCTCACTTTTCACCGCTTATTGGAATATTATGCGTGGTGCGAAGTTTGTTAGTCCTCCATTCAGATGGATTGTTTTTGGGCGTTTGCCAGAATCTCATACCTTAATTATCAATTTCCCGATTGCTATTACCAATATTGGTAGTCGGACAGGAGTCATTGATGCTTTTTATATCGAATTCACAAATCTTTCAACTCTTAAAAATGAAAGATTTTATGCTTGGCAAGAAAGTATTCTAATTGGTCAGAACTTCAAAGGTTTCGGGATGGAAATGCCTACACCTATTGCTCTAAAATCTGGTGAAAGTATCGTTATTTACTACGTTTTTTTTCCTGATTCTTTAGATTTTATGTATACTTGTGGTCTCCATAAAATTTCTTTGCATGCTTATATCAATGGTTGTAAAAAACCTATAAAATTTTATGAGCAAAAGCTAGACATTGACAGTGTTTTAGAACCAAGCTTATTGTCAGATACGATATCTCTTTTGTATAGCTATAAACTTATTCCTACCAATATTCTAAGAGTCTCGAATTATGGGACTGAGGCATCCGCAACATCCATAATACAAATAGCAAAAAAGTAGCTATGTGCGGTCGAGCACTGTTTTGGGATGGATGGAATAATTTACATTCAGGCTGGGATAGGTGATGAAATAGCGCTCATAATTGATGAAGATGGGAGTTGGGAATTTGTTCTATGACACAGAATTTATCTCAGATGACTAATACTGAGTTAAAACAGTATCTTTCTGAACATAGGAATGATGAGGAAGCTTTTCGGGCTGCATTAGAAGTTTTGATGCAGCGTCGTAACCCAGCTAACAGACAACCATATCCTTTTGACCTTGCAAATCCTGAAAGTGAAATCGAAGCCATTTTGAGAGAGAAGTTCAATCGAGCTGAGTAGAGGCGGCTAACAATCGTTGCAGTGGACGAAACTTATCTTTGCGTTTTCTCTTGGCGTTGTTGGAGTTTCAGCAGAATTTCTGCGTGCATCTCACGAGTAATTGGATAAAAATAAGTCAAAACTAAGCCACAAATTAAACAAATTGTGGGCAAGGGGCCGACTGCAACGCGAATAGCTAGTAGTGCAGAATCAGGTTGTGTTGGAAGTATACTTTGTCCTGCTACCGCTTCTTTAAAACCTGCTGCTTGTAAAGCATTTCCGACTAAAAATAATCCGAAAGCTAAACCAAACTTTTGCAGCAAAACCATGAAGCCGTAAAAAATCCCTTCTCGGCGTTGTCCGGTTTGGAGTTCATCTAATTCAATCACATCTGGAATCATTGACCAGGGAACTAGATAAGCTGTGGATACGCCAACACCTGCCATGACAGCCATAATATACATCAAAACGATTTGATTGGGCTGTAAGAAAAACAATCCGGCGGCTGCTATTATCCATAAACTCATTCCCAGAAAATAAACTAGTTTTTTACCGATTTTCTTACTCAAAGCAGTCCAGACATATAACATGAATAAGGCAGTTCCTTGGACTGCAATCATCACTGTGGGTACGTCTGATTCTTGGAGTTTCATACAGTTGATGACAAAGTAAGGAATAATGCTAGCTGTCACTTGCACACCTAACCAAGAAAAAAGATAGATACCAATAACAAATAGAAAAGGGCGGTTAGTAAAGACAATTTTTAATTGCTCAAAAAAGGGTATAGATTCTGGTTCCTCAGCTTGGATGCGTTTTTCCTCAAAAGCTAAGACGCGATCGCGGACTCCAAAAACGCACCAATACAGCGATAAAGTAGAAATAACTGTGCAAACTGCTGCTAAAACTAAATATTGCTGTTGGCGATCGCTAATTAAAGAAAAAACTATTTTTGATAAAATTAATGAAAGTATGCTGCCACCAATAGAAAAGGTGAAACGAAAACTATTGAGGCTAGTGCGTTCGTCATAATCCTGAGTTAGTTCTGGTGTCATTGCCGTGTAAGGCAAATTCACAACAGTGTAAAATACCTGAGATATTACCCCAATCGCCACGTAATACCAAAACAAAGGCCAAATATTACCACTTTGCTCGGCACTAAAGCGCGGTACAATCCACTGCAAGAAAAAGAAAATCCCAAAAGGTATTGCCCCATAAAACATCCATGGAAGACGACGACCCCACCGACGAGATTTAGTTTTATCCGTCAGTACCCCCACAACTGGATCGTTTACTGCATCCCAGATTTTGCCAATCATCAAAACGCTACCAGCCAAACCTGCCGGAATCCCAGCAACATTAGTAAAGAAAACTAGTAGAAAAAATATAGAAATATTGGCAGTAATCGCCGGGCCTAAATCTCCTGCACCATAAGCTAGTTTTGTTTTGAAATCTAATTTTTGACTTTCAGGAGTCTTTTTGACTTCACCACCAGCAGAATCATTCATAAATACCTTGCGATCGTACTAAAATAGAAAGTTTGTGTTTGCCTTCAGTACTTGCTAAAAATTACTTCCTTTAAGCTTATGCCAGACCTTTACGTTTCTTGGTCAGATTATCACCAAAAAATCGAACAACTGGCTGCTCAGATTTACCAATCTGGTTGGAAATTCAATCAGATTATCTGCCTCGCCAGAGGAGGACTGCGAATCGGAGACATTATCTCGCGTATATATCAGCAGCCGTTGGCAATTTTAGCAACATCTTCTTACAGCGGCCCTGGCAAGCAAGAAAGAGGTAGTTTAACATTCTCTCATCACTTGACTATGACCGCTGAAAAGTTAGGTTCGCGTATTCTTCTAGTAGATGACTTGGTAGACTCTGGGGTGACACTCCAGCAGACTATTCCTTGGTTAAATAAAAATAGCGATCGCCCAATTGAGGAAATTCGCACCGCCGTACTTTGGTATAAAGCTTGTTCGGTTATAGCACCCGATTACTATGTCGATTACTTGCCAGACAATCCCTGGATTCATCAACCCTTTGAACACTACGAACACATGAACCCCGCAGAACTGGCGGCGAAGGTGAGTCAACTGTGTTGATCGATGGGGAGTGTCAACTAATCTTTGAAATGCAAGCAAGAAAATGTCAGGTTTGCGTTTCCCTTTTTCTATATTATCAATACTTGCATTTATTTATTTGTAGCTATAGTTTGCGATCGCCTTAGCTGAATATCATATTGTGTTTGTTCGACGAAGTACTGAGCTTTTTGGACGAATAAAATAGCTTTTTCGACATCCTTTTGGGCTTGTTCGGCAGCTAGTTGAGCTTTCTCCCTATTCTTTCGTGCTTTTTGGGCGATTAGTATGGCTTGCTTTCTATACTCTCGCGTTTCTTCTATTAACAACTGATATTTCTCGTGTAACTGCCTAAGTTATTCGAGAGATTGAATATTGTACTGCATTCACTCTAGTAAATTACTGGGGATTGGGGATTGGGGATTCACCTCAGCGTAACAAGTCGGACAAATCCAGCAGCTACCGAAAAGTACAAGTGCTGAGTACTTGTTGCAATTGAAACAGTTTCCTTCAGCCTCAATTTTTCCGACTTTAATTTTCACTTTTCGTTTCATTAGGTAGAGTCGATGGGCGGTATTATCCGCCGCACCTCTCTGTTCAATCTGGGCGTGCTGCTTTCGCCGCACCCAGCTTTCGATATTCTTAGCTAGAGCTTTTGCCCATGTGGATATAATCGTGACAGGATTCATGAACGGCTGCCAGATTCTTGGTCTTCCAGTTGTTATGGTTCCCGTCAATGTGGTGTAAATGTATTTGTTCTTCACTTATACACTTTAAGCCGCAGTGACCACATGTATGGTTTTGCCTTTTTAAGGCTTTAGAGGTTTCATTGTCGTATAACTTACTATTGCGTTCGCTCCAGTAGGTTATATCTCCGTCGTAAGGTGATTTATTGCCTTTGACGTTGACGTGTTTATTTTCGGAGTGAGGGACTGCTGGAAACGCTTTTTTTATCAACTTGGTGGTTGATTCTGGCGTTGCCTTCGTTTCCTTGTTAAATACTATCCATGTTCTATGATTAACGTACCAAAGTGAGTGCCTTGCTCCGTCCATTTTGCAGAACTTATGGTAGTTTCTCCAACCTCTAACTATTGGTGCTAGCTTTTCGGCTTTTTCCTTAGAACCATAATTCGAGCAGTTAACAATAGTTTTTACCTTCTGACGGAACTTTTTGTAGTTCTCCACAGATGGAGTACATCTAAATTTTCCGTTACTTTGCACTTGAAAGTGCCACCTTTCGTGGAATAGTGCCTCATGTGCTGGTTCTAATGCGTATTTTGCTAGACATTGCCAAGCTCTATCCGCAATAGTTGGGATTTTGAGCATTCTGGTACTGCCATCCCTTTTTGGTATGGGAATACTGCGTAACTTCTGGTGAAACCAATTGTTACTCGATGCTTTTAGCAGTTCCTCTAGCTCGAAACGTCCCTTAACAGTGAGGGACTTCTTGCCGTCGATTCCAGCTGTTTTCTTTCCAGCATTTAGCTGCGATACTTGACGAATCGCCAGTAATCTAGCCGCGCGGGATCTCAGAATAAGTTTTTGAAGAGACATTGCTTTACGCTTGTTTCCTTCTCGAACTGCTTTAAACACTCGTTTTTGTAGGCGGAATAGATTACATCGGAATTTCTTCCAAGGTAAGTTCATCCAGGATTCACTAGTATTGCTACTGTGTCTAATCATGCTCTAACTCCAAAAAGTGCTTTCTGAATACCTTGCAGCAATTACGCCGCATCCTACCCGAATCAAAGGATTTCTGCATCTCGTCTTGCCTACCTGGGGTTCGACCGTCCCAAGACCTTTGATTCGTTTTTATTCGTTCCCTCAGAAGATTGATTGTTCCGGTAGGTGTAGCCATTTTAACCATCAGAAACCCTGGATTCTTGCTGCTATTTACGACATAATGCAGCGGGTTTTAACTCTGATAAAGTCAGGGTTTTTATGTTATGCCCTGCTTGGGAATGGGTTACTTTTTTAGGCTCGTTTTCACCGTAGGAACTCCCTGTTAACACCAGTGTCAACCCATAACGGTTGTCTGATTGCGTCCTGTTCCCAGCTTCACTCCGCAAGAAACGAGCTTGCTCGGTGTGGGCAGATAAGGAGTCACGCCTGAATCTGGCGGGTAGGACTTTCACCTACATCTATCTGAGAGTTCAACTCTTGTGAGTTGGAGAGGCTATTTACGGACTGATTACCGTGATTCCCCGCTCAACGAATCGCACGACATAATTCCCTTTTTGTCACATTTTTTCAGAAGCCAAAGCTTTTACTAGTTCTCTAAACAGCAGCCGAGTTCCAATCGCAGCGATTTTCATTCTTACCAACTTGACCGGGCGGCCTGCTTCCTTCTCTGCCACCAGCTTCTCACCCAAAAATTCCCCAATCTCATTTTTGAGACGCGATCGCTTAGGTTCTAGCCGGGTGTACACCCACTGCCACAACGACAACCTACACAGGTCAGACCCGCCGACTACTTTGGTTTTGCGCTTGTCACCGCTTGCCTCCAGCGATGGAGCTACACCTAAAGCTTTCTGGAATCTTCTTAAAGATAAGTGTCGTTTGGTGGGCTTTTTGGAGTTTCGCCCCGGTCTTATTTTCACTTCCGGCTTACCATCCTCACCTAAGAACCCTGAAAGCGGGTAAATCTGAGAGATGAGAACAGCTTTTAGGCGATCGCCAAATCCAAAAGAGTGGAAAACTTCAACGTATGGCTGAAATCTAGCATCTGTAAGCAGTTGCAGCTGCTGGCGACACAGGGAGGGAAGACGGCACAAGGACAGCAACCGAGCTTACGAATTTGAGAAAGCCATAAAGCTTGATTCTTTTTAAAAGCCCTAAGTTACTGGCTATTGTGCTGTGCGTCTGATTTGGACTCAGACCGCGACGGCGGCGGCTGCCACCGTTTCGCCGGGGAGTCAGTCCGGCTCGTCAGGCTAATAATCGTCCTCTTGAATATCTACGTCACCCAAATCTATTTCTAAAATGTTGCCGATATCGCTGATTTGAATTGATTCAATTTCAAAAGAAGAATGACCAGCGCGAACATTTACATCTAGTTCCAAGGGGAAAGATTGCAACTTTTTGATTAATTGCTCTACTGTCATTACTCATCCTCATAGTCTATTGAATCTGACAATTCATCTTCAACGAGTCTCCCTAGTTCTGATAAAGCTGGGTCGAGTATTTCTACAAGTTTTTCGTCAGTGCTATTATCAGCTAATTCTTGTTTAGCTAGGAATGTTAAACCAGCTTCAATTTTTGACTTGACACTGTGTAATGATTCCCAGATTTCGTAATAGTCCCATTCTGGATCTGGTTGAAAAACGTTATCTTCACTCATAAATTTCATCGTCCTCAAAATTATCATCACCAACTAATGAATAGTTGTTATTGGGGTCAATCTTGTTAAGAGCATCGACCATTGCACGTCCCGTCAAAACATCAAAAACGGAGCAGCCACCAGTTGCGATCGCATTCTCTGCAAGCTGCATTTTGAGAATCTGTTCGAGTCCGGGAGTTCTTAACCGGGGGTCGATATCGCGATTGCTGGCAATAATTTGAGCCATTGCTTGAGCTTGAATACTGCTGAGGCGTTCTAAATCTACAATCCACAGTGCAACTTCTTCGCCATCAGTCCCGGTGACTCGCTCCAGGGGGAACGGATCGCGCATGGGTATGAAATCCCAATTGGAAGCTTGCACCAATCAGAGACACAACTGCTGGGAAAATCATAGAGCGCCTGGAAGCTTTGGAAAAGCGGCATTTAGAATACGTCCATGCTCACCAAGCTCGGTTAAAGGCGCGGCTGGGGGAAAGTGAACAATCTGAAAATGATTTTAAAGAAGAAGCAAATCAGATAAAAAGCGACATTTATTATCTGGCAACTCGTGAAAAGAGCGAAGATAACGACGTAATACAGGTTCAGTAACCGTCCCATCTATGAGATGAGGACGGTTTTGATTTATGCCAATCGCATTCACTACACCAGTGCGACACTATCCCATCAATGACCGTGTAGAGTTCAGTATTTTGAAGCGATCGCCACTGACCACTGACAACTAACTTTTGACTAATGACTAACTCAGGATTTGACCCTGTCAGAACAAGTCGGTCACGAAGTTGTACCTTTTGACCGGAGGCAGGGGGACAAATGAAGCAAACTACACTGTTTGATTTGGAACAGTTCACCACACCGCCAGTAATTAACAGTGCTTACGATCGCAGTTGGGATAAAACCGAAACTGTAGCAAACACTGTTCTGGAGCAAACATCAGAACCGTCAAAACCTGATTCTACTGTTCTGGAGCAAGCAATAACCGACACAAACAAATCTGCTCCAGAACAGTCACACTGGGTAGAAAAGTACAGAGTGGTTAGGTATCACCAAGAACATTATTATTACCGTTACCTGTGGATGTCAGGCCGGAAGCTGCACCATGTTCATATACCCGGTGGCAATGTGCGATCGCAAATTGCTCAATGCAGAAACCAGATGGTAGAGAATGCGCTCGCAGCTGGTAAATTACCCGTGGAGATTGAGAAA
>NZ_JAECZA010000079.1 GCF_016056275.1 Dendronalium phyllosphericum CENA369
CTGCCCCTCTGCCCCCTTGCTCCCTCATCTCCCCCTGCTCCCTCTGCTCCCTCATCTCCCCAAAGCGGTCAGCACGCAGAGAAATAAGGCTTCAGTCCACTCAACGACTGCGCCGTAGGTATCTCCTGTTTGACCGCCTAATTTGTAATTGAACCATGCTGCGGTAAGAGTGGCGATCGCAATTCCAGCAAGTATCATTCCCAGTGCTAAAAATAGATGCTGGCTATTTAGCAGCCAAAGTAAACCGCTCAAACTGAAAAGTAATAGCAATCCTGGTAATAAATCTTTGTAAGAACGAATGGCTTGCTTGTGAAATGCGCCTTTACCTGTAGGTTTTAAATAAGGATACCGGACAATTGCTACTTGTTGCCCCCAACGCCCCCAACCGCAAGCTGCCATCATCACTAACCAGCGATTTTCTTCGATATCTGTTAAAGCTGTTGTTTTCAGCAATAATATAGCGATCGCTGCCATTGCTCCAAACGCCCCTGTTGCGCTATCTGCCATCACCTCCAAGCGCCGCTTCGGGTCGCCCACTGCTAAACCATCAGCAGTATCCATTGCCCCGTCTAAATGCAATCCTCCAGTCATCGCAACCCAAATTGCCACAACCAAGGCACTACGAGTTAGCACTGGCATACCCAGATAATTCATTCCTGCGTCACATAAGCCTAAAATTCCTCCAATCGACAACCCTACAAACGGTGCAAGATGTGCCACCCCTTGGAAGTCCAAGTCATTTATATAAGGTAGAGGAATAGTAGTGTAAAATATTATACTAGCTAAACAATTTGCAAGTAGTTTTTGCCACTGCTTCCACCACCAAGGCTGATTTGTCATATTAGTTAAAAGCCAATAGCACAATGGCACTCACAATACTTTTACCCCCCCCTTCGGGGCGGGAGTGGGGAGTAGGGAGTAGGGAGTAGGGGAAGAAATTAGCCCCGAAAAAGGTTAAAGCCTCGCCCGCAAGTGGCGCGAAAAATCCTTGTATTGCACAAGATAGGTTGAAACCCCGCCCCGAAGGGGGCGGCTTAGTTTCCCTACTCCCCAATCCCTACTCCCTACTCCCTTTTATAAGTGGAAGCAGCTGATTTTAAAGCTTTAGAAAAGATTGCTTGCTATTAAAGACTGATGCCGAAAATTTTGTTATGCTAGTTTCGGCACTATATAATATTTAGTGTTAATTGTAACACAACACTAAACAATTTAGTAAGCTAAAATTTCACTAGTACAGCATGGCGCAAATAACTATCCATTTGAAAAAGGCTAAAAACTGACTGTACAAAAGTCATTAGTCAGAAAGCAGAAGGTATGAGTAATTATTATTTATTGTCTCCCTTGTCTCCCCCTGCCCCTCTGCTCCCCTGCCCACCTGCTTCTTCTGCCTTCTCATACTAAAGAGAGTTGTATTTTGTATCCTTCAATCAATAACTTACCCCGAACATTAGACGATCGCACCATAAAATTGATATTTTTTTAAATGTAGGGAGCCAACAGGCTGTTCAATGGATTGTGTAAGCTGTGTTGTACCTTACCTTCGCTCAACTCCTATTTTCCTATGAGTCATCATCTACCCGACACCAGGATACCAGCTCCATGCATTGTGAACGCGGGCATTATTGTGAATAAGCTCGACATGCGCCGCTTGCTGACTGATTTAGGTCGAGTCCACTACATCTACACCCAAGAAGGTAAACCGCAGAGCGAGGGTGAAGGGGATGTGATGGAAGTATTTGCCAATCCGCAACGTTCTACTCTAGTTGCTAACCGGGCGCTTTACCTGAATGTTTGTAGTTTTGATTATCTGGAACTGAAACAGTCTCCGCAGCAAGAACCCTACTTCGATCTCATGCAAGAAAGGATGTGTCTGCGACTGATTCCCCTTTCAACGCCCTTACAAGAGCGAAAGGAGCGCAACTTAAACGTCAGCGCCATAGAAGCGATGATGGAACAAGTCCTGTCAGCCAGATGGGATGCAGAACTGGACGATGATTGTTCTGACTCATTTTAGAAGAGCGGAAGTCAGGAGTCAGGAGTCAGAATATTCTGGCTGCTATTTTGACTATGACAACTAGAATGCAGCCTTGTGTAACAGACCATGTACACAGTAAGTTGGTACGACTTAGTAGTGAGTGCTTATATGTTTACTACGAGTTAATTACCAATTTTTATGTGGCGATAATTAGCTAAAGAGTATTATTTTTACCTTGAGTGCCATATTTTCTTTTCAATCCCTCGCTCGCTGTAGCCAAACAAAAGCCAGGGCAGGGGTATTTTTCACTCCTCACGGCCCTGTCGAAACTCCCAGATTTATGCCAGTGGGAACGCTAGCAAATGTCAAAACTGTGACTCCTGCTCAACTTCAAGATACTGGGGCACAGATGATATTATCTAATACCTATCATCTACACTTGCAACCAGGAGAAGCAATTGTAGCTGGGGGTGGGGGTTTGCACAAATTTATGGGCTGGAATGGACCAATGCTCACTGATTCTGGTGGGTTTCAGGTTTTCAGCTTGAGTGAAATGCGAAAAATCTCAGAAGAAGGAGTAAAGTTTCGCTCGCCTCATGATGGACAAATCATTAATTTGACTCCTGAGCGTTCCATCGAGATTCAGAATACTCTGGGGGCAGATGTAATCATGGCATTTGATGAATGTCCCCCCTATCCCGCTACTCGCCAAGAGGTGGAAGCTGCCACCAATCGGACTTATCGCTGGTTAGAACGCTGCATTATGGCTCATCAACGTGGCGATCAGGCACTATTTGGGATTGTCCAAGGTGGCGTGTATTTAGATTTGCGATCGCAAGCTGCTGTGGCTTTAGCGAAGCTGGATTTGCCTGGATATGCCATTGGTGGCGTGAGTGTGGGAGAACCGCCAGAATTAATGGCTCAAATTGTAAAAGCCACAGCGCCACTGCTACCACCCGAAAAGCCGCGTTACTTGATGGGGGTGGGTACTTATCGAGAAATGGCAATTGCCATCGCTTCTGGTATCGATTTATTTGATTGCGTCATTCCCACGCGCTGGGCTAGACATGGTACGGCGATGGTACAAGGCGATCGCTGGAATTTAAAAAATGCTAAGTTTCGTGAAGATTTTGCACCTTTAGACGAAACTTGTCCTTGTTATGCTTGTCAAAACTTCAGCCGCGCTTACATATCTCATTTAGTGCGATCGCAAGAAATTCTCGCTTATACATTATTGAGCATTCACAACATCACCGAACTAATTCGTTTTACCCAAAAGATCCGAGAATCTATATTAAGCGATCGCTTTGCCACAGAATTTGGACACTGGCTTGAAGCAGATAGCGAACAGAGGGACAACGATAACTTATTGTACAGACGCGATTAATCGCGTCTCTAATAATGACCAATACCCAAACCATGTTAAGATACATCTCAATTATGAAAGCTGTGTTGGATTAGGTGGATTTAAACGAACATGGAAGCAGCACTTTTATTAGCAAAACTGCCAGAAGCTTACCAAATCTTTGACCCTTTGGTAGACGTTCTCCCTGTTATTCCTGTCTTCTTCTTGTTACTTGCTTTTGTATGGCAAGCAGCTGTTGGGTTTAGATAAGTTAATTTATTGTTAATTGCTAGGACAGGCAAAATGCTTGTCCTATTTTTTTTGCAGCATCTTCTTCTTTAAAGTTTATATTTTTTAATATATTGTAATATATTGCTATAAATTAAGTAAGATAAGTATCAAGTCTGTTCAAAACTCAGTTTTTCCAGCCACCCTGATTACAGTCAACGAGGAATTAATCGGCTATGGGTAATATTAAATTTGTTAAAGAAAATAAAGAAGTAATAGCGGCAGATGGTGCTAATCTGCGACTAAAAGCGATTCAAAACGCTATTGACATATATACATTATTTGGCAAAATGACCAATTGCGGTGGCTACGGTCAGTGTGGCACTTGTATTGTCGAAATAGTCGAAGGAATAGAAAATCTTTCACCGCCTACAGATGTAGAAAACCGGAAATTAAAGAAAAAGCCGGCAAATTACCGCCTTGCTTGTCAAACTTTAGTAAACGGGCCTGTAAGTGTGGTAACTAAGCCTTAATTCTTTAGGTTCATCTTCTGGCAATAGTTGCCAAAGAGTAAGGAAAAAATTTGAGCGAATACTGGCATTGATGATGCTATTCTAAAGTTGTTGACTGGAAATTTAAAGAGAGGCTTTCTTGCTATGCAAGTTAATGACCTAGGGTTCGTAGCGAGCATTCTGTTCGTGCTAGTTCCCGCTGTGTTTTTAATAATTCTGTACATTCAAACAGCTAGCCGCGAAGGTAAAAAAGATTAATAGTTTGTGTATAAGATAAAAGACCCCTGCACCATTGGTATAGGGGTTTTTGTTTATCAACCGCTAAATTTCTTGAGATATTAACCAACTGTCCGCGCTAGCAATACAGGACAACTGGCATTGACTCGAACGTAGTCAGACAAAGAAGCGCCTACTAGTCGGTCGATATCAACAAAACTCTTAGCTACCGATGGACGGCGGTCTGGAGAACCGAGTAATAGTAGGTCTATATTCAACTCTTCTGCCAAACGACAAATTTCTTCACCTGGTTTACCACTGCTGGTATAACAGCGAACTGGCACTCCTTGTCTTTGCGCTTGTGCAACTGCTGCTGCCAAAGTTGGATTTTTTTCTGGGTTAATTTCACTTACTTCAGATGTTTTGCCGCGCAAATCTGTATTAATATTACTCAAAATTAACTGACCGCCTGGAATATCTCTTAGTAAGAATAGAGCCAAATTCAAGCAGTGTTTTGCTGCATCAGAGTTGTCTATTGCCACCATTATGCGCCTAATTTTTTTGACATAAATGTCATCTTTTACTAGCAACATGGGGCGAGAAGATAGCTGAAAAACATATTGACTAACTGAGTTCGATAAAATCGATTGCAAACGCTTAAGTCCGCGCGAACCCATAATAATTAAGTCAGCGTCAATTTCATCTGCGACTTGACAAACTACATCTTTAGGTTCGCCCTGCCGCAAAATTGAAGAAACTTGACTGGGGTCTAAATTTAAAGTTTGAATGGCATTAGCCAGAATTTTACCACCCTCTTCCCATTTATCTGTCATCGCAGTGGCGGTAGTTTGGGCAGGAACAACATGCAAAACTGTAACTTTTGCCTGTTGGATTGATGGTATTTCTTTCAATGTCTTGAGCATTTCTTCTGCATGTCCCAAGCCAGAAACCGCTAGCAAAATTTTTTCTATCATTGTTACTTCTTGTTGTTAGGGTTGCTTTGGTGTTTGCACTTAGTACTAACGTTTGTACTAAGTTCAGTTGAGGTTTTCAACGCCTTTGTCAACAACCTAGTCGGTAAGTTGGTACAAATTAACTCTTAGTAATCGGCCATTCATATTCACATATATGACAAATAACTAAGATGTGTTGAGTTTATTTGCACCTAGTTACGATATTTTTAACTAGGTTTCAATGATTAAGCATACTATCAATGTAGCTCAATAAACTTCATAAATTATTATGTTAGTTATTATTTTTAATCTATGTTAATTATTTTTAATTATAAAGAAGTAAAGTATTGCAAAGCATTAGTAGTAAATTGAGGTAGAATATAGCAGTTTTCATCTACATAAACAATAATTTCTGTGTCATATAAGTTGCTAATACACAATATTGTAAAATGCGATCGCCTCTAATATCCTTTACGAATAAGTGTTTTTACTCTTGATTATTATTAGTTATTCTGCAATTTATTAGATACATAAATTATCTGAATATCTAAAGTTTTGTAAATAAAAAATTAATTTATCTAGACTAAAATTCCCAAAATCAGACTTCGTAAAGTACTGTTTCAAGTTGATTGGTAGTTATTGTTGGCATTCCCAGAACTCGAAACAAAGCTGGCTCGAATTCGCCGCGAACAGTGAGGAGCATCGCCTGAATTAAAGCATTAGCTTTGAGAATAGTCTCTTGAAATTCCATTTCTACATCAGATAGAGCGACAATGCCACCTCCTATCCCTATAGAGGTTCGCTTTGGTGTCAGCACTGCGGTACGAATGACAATATTGAGGTCTGCTGCACCATTAAAACTCAAGAATCCCAACGCTCCTGAATAAACTCCTCGCGCTTGTTGCTCAAGCTTGTCAATAATTTCCATAGTTCTGAGCTTAGGCGCACCTGTCATTGAACCACCAGGAAACGCCATCCGAATGCAGTCTGTTGCATCCATATCTGCGGACAAATGACCGCGGATGGTACTCACGAGTTGATGTACTGTCGCATAAGTTTCCACTTCCATCAACTTCGCAACGTGGATACTGCCTATCTCACAAACTCGTCCCAAATCGTTGCGTAACAAATCGACAATCATCAAGTTTTCAGCTCGATCCTTTTCACTGCGACGCAAACTTTCACGCAGTAAGAAATCTTCTTGGGGAGTCTGTCCGCGTCGGAAAGTGCCCTTGATAGGTTTAGTTTCTACCCATCCTTGGCGGTCAATTTGCAAAAATCGCTCTGGAGAAGAACAAGCAATAGCAATATCACCAAAACGCAAAAAGGCAGAGTAAGGAGCTGGATTAATTTGACGTAATATGCGATAAAAATTGAGCGGGTCGGGAGTGACATCTGTGTGCAGTTGATTTGTCAAGCAGACTTGGTAAGTTTCTCCTTCATAGATTTCCTGTAGACATTTGTAAATATCATCTTTGTATGTTTGGTAGGAGCGACTGAGGTAGAAAGTCACAGGATTTGAGCTTGTATCTGTGACTACAGGAGGAAGGGGAGGAAGTTGTCGCAGTTGGTTTTCTGTTAACTCAAACCAAGCTTGGGCTTGTGCCGTTTGACCTGTAAGAGCGAGATACACTAAATAGGTGGTTTGTTCTTGGTGGTCGAAGGCAATTATTCGGTCGGCTAAAAGAAAAATGGCATCGGGAAGCGATGAGGAATGTACTAGCAAAGACCCACATTCTGCCTTGAGTTCGTAACCGAAATAACCAACAAATCCGCAATTAAAATTAAAAGGCAGCTCGTCAGACTGGTAGTGGCGGCGATTAATTTCCCGTTTGAGATACTCGAAAATACTTTCTTGGAAGCTTATCACTTTGCCAGATTGAGTGATAGTGAGTTCTTGGGATTGGGTGCAATAGCGAACCACTAAGCTGTTTGGCCCTCCACTTCCTCCCATAAAGGAAAAGCGGGACAAACCCGGTTCTACTCGGCTACTATCGAGCCAAAAAGCATTGATATCTTCTCCAAAAAGATGGACGAATGCCTGTTCTGCATCGGGATAGTAATTCAGTTTTTTACTGTAAATTTCAAATTCTTGATTTTGTTTTTGGGGCGAAGAATTAGGAGAAATGGAAAAAATTTTGCTGCTATTTATTTGTTGCGATCGCTTTTGATTTTTGTTGTTTTTCTCGATAAATTTTTCGGTAATTTCTTTAAAATTTTGCAGCAGTTTGTATCCATATTCAGTACAGATAGATTCTGGGTGGAATTGTACCCCCCATAACGGGCGATGGCGATGGCGCAACCCCATTACCAATCCTTCTGCTGTCCAAGCAACTTTTTCTAAGCAACTGGGCAATTCTTCAGAAACCACTAGGGAATGATAGCGTACCACACTGAAGGGAGTGGGAATTTCTTGAAATAAATCGCCACCATTGTGGTAAATGTCACTCAATCTTCCATGTTTGACTTCTGGTGCGTGGATTACCTTGCCACCATAATAGTAGCCAATTCCCTGATGGCCGAGACAAACGCCAAGTAAGGGTACATCTATATGTTGCAGTAATTGTTGGCAGATACCGAAGTCTTTAGCTTTTTCCGGACGACCGGGGCCAGGGGAAACGATCGCATTATCAAATGCTAGCTTTTTTAGCTCGTGCCAGTCTACTCGATCGTTGCGAATTACCAGAGGAGGTTTACCATTCACTTGTGCCATCATCTGGTAAAGATTAAAAGTGTAAGAGTCGTAGTTATCGATAATTAGTGTTTTGATCTCACTCATTTTCAGTACAATTTAAATCTGAAAAGCCATATTCAGGCAACAACTACAACTCTTGCGATCGCCATGTAACATCAACTGATAAATTAACAAAATATTTAATCAGCTTCAATACATTCTTAAATCAGAGCCTAAATACAATATTGAGTAAAAATTCCCCAAAAGTTTGTCTAATTATCAGTTTTTCACCTTTGTGTCTTAGTGGTAAAAAAATTGGCTTTTAAACCACCCATTCGCCAGTCGCCTGAGGGAAAATCCGCCTCCAACGCTACTTCGCCAAGACACTAAGAAAAATAGATAATTTTAGTTTACACCTTGAAAGAGGTGGCATTGATTTGCGAATGCACAAAGAATTCAATTGACTGTAATCACTACACCCGCACTTTCATTTGCTAATCTATCCACTGCACACACAGCATAAGTTCCGCTTTGAACGGTAGCAAAAGTTGTACCAGCAGACAAAATCCGCTGAAGAATCCAACTATCACCACTTTGTCGATAAAGCGTCCAAGAACGAACAGGTCGGTCGTCACCAGGTAGCCAATTGAGTTTAGGGCTGATGAATCGCAGTTCTTTGGGAGGGGCTGGTGGGGCTGCGTTCTGCCACGACATAATAGGTACTAATGCAGGTTTGGCATAAAGCGATTCTTTGAACTTGTCAGCAATGCCTTGGCGATTTTCATTGATAGAACTCATACTGAAGAAGATATTTCCTAGTGACAAGTCTGCTACTAGGTTGCGACTAATTTTAACTTGCTTTTCAATTTCCTCATCTTTCCAGGCTTTACCATCGAGTTGTCCAATATTGTTACCTGCGTAAATGTGTCGCCGCTTGGGATTAATTTCTGTCCACCATTTCAACAATACGGGGTAACTCTGTGCGGTTTGGTCGGTGCGCCAATAGAGTTGGGGGGCTAAATAATCAATCCAGCCTTGCTCTAACCATTTCTTGGAATCAGCATACAGTACACTGTAGGCATCTAAGCCAGAAATTCCTGGTGGTTGTCCGGGGCGGTAAATACCAAAAGGACTAATGCCAAATTTCACATAGGATTTTGTCGCTTTAATTCCTTGTGATAGGCGTAGCACCATTTGATTGACATTTTCCCGCCGCCAGTCAGCTAGATTAAGTTCTCCACCAGCTGCTTTGTAAGCTGCGTAGGTTTTACTATCGGGGAAAGACTTGCCTTCTATGGGATAGGGATAAAAATAGTCATCCAAGTGAATGGCATCTACATCATAGCGACGCACAACATCAGTAATCACGTTGTAAGCCCTATCTTGAACGATTTTAATGCCTGGGTCCATCCACAGTTGATTGCCCCATTGGTAAACTACCTCTGGATTAGTTACAGCTATGTGAGGGCGAACATTAGGCGAACCGCTAGTGCTAGTCTTGGCGCGGTAAGGGTTGAACCAAGCATGAACTTCAATATTGCGCTTGTGACATTCAGCGATCGCAAATTCCAAAGGATCGTAAAATGGTTCTGGTGCTTTACCTTGAGTTCCCGTCAGCCAAGCACTCCAAGGCTCTAACAAGGAATTATACAAAGCATCCCCCTCCGGTCGCACCTGCAAAATCAGAGCGTTGAAGTTTAGCGCTTGTAATTGGTTAATAATTTCCAGCAGTTCGGCTTTTTGTTGTGCAGCTGCAAGTCCTGCTTTGGAAGGCCAATCACCATTCCACACGGTTGATACCCACGCACCCCGAAACTCGCGTTGATGACTTAGCTTGATAGTTCCAGGCTGTGTTGGTGTGGGTGTTGGGGTTGGTGTTGGTGTTGGTGTTGGTGTTGGTGTTGGTGTTGGTGTTGGTATTGGGGTTGGTGGTACTATGAGGTAAGCAGAGGCAATTTTATCAACCTGTCCCTGATACACCAATAGCTGATAGACCATCACTGTGACATCAGCGCGAGTTGCCGCTAGAGTTGGGTTCAGTAATTTAATATTCGGGTAGTTAGCAACTAATCCTGCACTAGTAGCAATAGCCACTTGATTTTTGGCATAGGCAGGAATTTTATCAGCATCTTGATAGATTTGCGGCAATGCACTTAGTAAGTCAGGTTTGACCTTAACGGCAATCTCCAAACCATTGACCATAGCAACTAAGATATCGCCCCTGGCAATCCTATCGTTAGGGCGGAAACGTCCATCGGGGTATCCGACAAGAAATCCTGTTTCGTAAACTTTTTTAATGGCATTTACTGCCCAGTGATTCGCAGGGACATCAACAAAGGGGACATACTGTCGCTTCACAGGTACTGTAAAGACTGCCGCAACGATCGCAGCAAACTCAGCACGAGTGACTGAGTTATCCGGACGAAAAGTCCCATTAGGATATCCATTCAAAATACCACGCCCTGCTAAGGCTTCAATGAATAGACGTGCCCAATGGTTTTGAACATCAGAGAAGCGCGTAGAAATAGATACCATTGTCGATTGCAGTTAATTTGCCTTGAGCTTACTATCCTTTGTTAATTTAACAATATGAGAGCGATCGCGCTTGGTTTATCGTATAAATTTTCACAGTTATCCACTGCTGCTTTTTCCCTAGATTATTTAGCAACGGGTGTGTAACAAGTTTGGATTATAAATCCGCAAGCAATAAGTATTAGAGTTGTTCTCCCAAATGGGTCAAGTCAAGTTTACACGGTTAATACACCGACTTGGCTGTGTTTGTTGTCTCCACTACATATTTATTTCTTAGGTATGAATGCAGTTTCTCCCATAGGTGTGATGGAATACACGAGCGATTCCACGAATATATGATTATTACAATTAGCCTCTACCCGTACTCTATTACAGTCAACTTTCTTTTAATTCAAAAATGGCAACAACTTTAACATAGATAAAGAGCATGGGAGAAGAATTTGCAGGCGTGACAACTATAAATACTTTTTACTGCAAATAATGCTGAAATTGGGGTAAAAGAGGACGAACAGAGTCAATATATAAATCTAGCTAAAATTTGCAAAATTTGTTGATTATGACATAACACATTTGTTTTAGTCCAAAGAAGTTTTTGTATATGAGAAGGAGGAAAACAAACCAATGAGAATTCTAGCTGATGCCGATCTAGTCTTAGAGTTCTTTCTTAACCGCAGCAGTTTTGCAGAAGATGCTCATAAATTATTGGTAGAAATTGCCAAGTTACCGGAAGTTGAAGTGTATGTGACTGATAAGTGTTTGAAGCGAGCGCATTTTGAATTCTTAGATCGGAAAAGCGATCGCACTGAATATATGGTCAATAGCATAATAGATATGCTGGACGGTCGTATTATCAAAATTAATAACAGGATTAAAGAAAAAGCCCTTAACTCTCCTTTGAGAGATTTTGATTCTGCGGAAGAAGTAGCTTGCGCTATGGAAATGCAACTGAATACAATTGTTACTCAAAATCCCCAGAATTTTGATGGCTCTACTTTAAAAATTCGGTCTGTAGGAAATTTAGCAAATATTATCCAATTAGAAAAAAATTTAGAGCAATCCTATTCACTTTATCCAGCATCGTCAGGAGTATTTCAACTTAACCAAACCCCAGAGGCTAATCAAAGTGCTGCCAAACTACATGAAGCTGGTTTGCACGGTACTGACCTGCATGGTGTCGATCTCCATGGTGTCGATCTCAGTGGTGTTAATTTGTATGCTAGCAACTCATATGGTGCTAACTTATGCAATGCTGACTTGAGTGGTGCTAACTTATGCAATGCTGACTTGAGTAGTGCCAACCTCAGCGGTGCTAACCTCAGCCATGCCGACCTCAGAGGTGCAGACTTGAGTAGTGCTGACCTAACTGGTGTCAATCTCAGCGATGCCATAGTTGAAAAAGCCCTGTTTGGCGGAAATTCCGGACTGAGTGAGGATTTGGAACTTGACTTAAAACAGCGAGGAGCGGTTTTTGAGGATTGTTAGGAATTTGGTCTGGAGTTTTGACATGAAATTGATATAGCCGTAGTCACACCTTTTAGGACAGTTGTGATTGCTCAAAGCCTTACAGAAACTGGGTTTTTACTCAGCACTCAGCACTTTGCGATATCTGGTTAAAACTCCTCACCACTTATAGTCTCACCACCTCCACGATCGCAGCAACTAAATCGGTTGGTACGATTGGTTTGCTAAGATGTTGCTGAAATCCAGCTGTCAGTGCTGCCTGTTGGTGGATTTCTCCAGCATAAGCAGTCAGAGCGATCGCTTTTATTTGTCCTCCTTGTGTTGGCGGTCTGCATCTAATTTTATTTATTAGCGTATAGCCATTGATATCTGGCATCCCAATCCCAAACCACCAAATTTACGAGTTACTTTACTGTCTTCCTGGCGGAAGTAGTCAAAGATATAAGGCAGAAACTCTGGAGTGATACCTTTTCCAGTATCTCTGACTTGAATTTGAGCTTTCATACCCACTCGTTCCAAGCAAATTTCTACGCGTCCTCCCGCTGGCGTGAACTTGACAGCATTGGAAAGTAGGTTCCAAATAATTTGCTGAAGACGGTTAGAATCGCCAGCAACTTGAATAGGTGCATAAGGTGACAATGTTTCGCAAGACACTAATACGGAGGAAGCAGTAAATTTTTCTTTCCCTGCTCCTCTGCTCCCCTGCACGCCAGTTGCTACAACGGAGGGAACCTCCGCAACGCACTGTCATGTCAACAAAAGCTGCTATTACCCCCCGAACATCACCAGCTTCGTTCCGTAAAGGGGTTGCTTTGCCATAGATGAATCGAACTGTCCCATCTTCAAAAACCAATTCCATCTCATCTGTGACTTCCTGATTTGTTCTGGCAGCTCGCTGCATAGGCAAGTCGTGAGGTAGAATATCTCGTCCGTTTCTTTGCCGTTTAAACTTGAGTGGATCGAAACCGTCCGGCGGCGTTGCTGTATTGAATCGGGCTGCAATTTATCTTAAGGCTGCCTGAGTTTTTCTGGACTCTGTAATATCAAGCGACATTCCTGCAAGTAGCTTGTGTCCCGTACTGCTATGTAAAGGAAACTTAAAGGACATGAAGTAGCGATCGCCTTCAGCTTGTGCTTCAATCTCCAATACTTCTAGAACCTGACCCGTGGTGAGGACTTTGATATCGTTATCGCGCAATTGTTGAGCTAATTTGGCTAGATGTAAGTCAAAATCGGTCTTACCTACCCAATGGTGGAACTCACGATTAAATAATCGTTCTGCTAACGAGTTGACATACAGGTATCGTCCCGCCTCGTCTTTAATAAATGCTGTTAATGGACTATGCTTCATAAAGCTCTCAAACAGTTCCTGGCTTTCGCGTAGCTTTTGTGCTACTTGCTCGGCTCGCTGTTTGGTGCGACGATAGCGGCTACTGAGTACGCAAATCATCAACGCCACCCCGATTAATGCAATTAGTCTTACCCAATAATTGAGAGCTGTGGAATCTAAGAAGTTGGGCGGTGGCAGCCAGAAAAAAACTGTGGCGATCGCTGCTAAAGCCGTAGCAAATATTCCAGGCCCGATTCCACCCGCTAGAGAACTAATCATCACTGCCGGATAGAACAGAGCAAAAACGGTGGGTGCAAGCAACGGCTGGAGAAGCAATGTTAGCAGTAGAGCAATGGCATCTGTCACCAAAGCAGTTCCATAAGCCAAAATCTGAGGACGGAGAGCTTTTGAAATTGTTCGGCGTGCCATTTCATGCCTTTAAGAGACGAGTTTGCTTGAGATTACAATTCCCAAGTTATATAAAAATTTCTGATTATCTATTTTAAATATTAAGTCATTAAATGATAAAATCGGCAATCTATATCTCAAGGAGGAGGTTTTTGTTTTATAAAATTATCTTTACAGATGAGTTTGACGTTCAATAGCCGCTCTGTATCATATATTCAGGGACATTCAAAATTAACTGCACTCAATTCTTGCATCTAATATAATTATTGTTGAGTAGTGAATGATAAATGCCTGTTGGTACTCTGTGGTAGAATTCCGTTTCCTACAGTGCTGGCTCGCGATCGCAGATAACTCTAAACAAGTGAAAGCTAGATAATTTACTCATTGGAGTTCTCATGTACCTTATTTACAGCACTTATCAACAAAATAAAGTAAATTTATTTGACTCAAAAGCTAGATAGAGAGATAATTTTACTTTCGATTGCTGACTCCTGAATTCTAAGGCATTATTCGGCACAGCTACACACATCTCTGTTCACTGAATACACAGCTTCAAGGCTTGAGGAGAATTATTATGGCCAAAGTGAATCCAGTGCAACTGGAAAAAAATTTAAACGCACTCAAGTACCCACTCACTAAAAAAGACTTAGTTAGGTATGCGGAAGAAAAGGGTGTTGACGAACAAGTTATGCGAACTTTGAAGAATTTGCCCACAAAACAGTATGAAACGTTAGCCGATATCAGCAAATCTATGAATGAAATTGCAATGCCTAGCGTGAATCTAGTACAGTTACAGAAAAACTTGGATAAAGTTAATTATCCCCTCAGTAAAAAAGACTTGGTTAAGTACGCTGAAGAAACAGGTGTTGATGAGGCAATCCTCCGAGTTGTGAAACGATTACCTGCAAAAGAGTATCAAACATTAGATGATGTGAGCCAAGCTATAGAAGCAAGCGAATCAGCGTTTTGATAATGAACTAGCGCCGAGCGCAAGTAGGGAGACAGCTTAAACTTAACTGATTCTTTAATGAGATAGTAAGCGATCGCACTGGGCTATTTCTAAATTCCACTCAGCCCATTCCAGCTTTTCTATCTCAGTTTTTTTAACTCAATGCCCAAATGCTGCCAATCGCATATTCATCATCACCAGTTCACTTGCAGCCTCATTGATTAACGAAACTACAATAGCCTTGATATTTTCTGGCGGGGGCTATCGGCGTATAAGCAAATATTGTTAAAGTCTAAAACAACAGAAATATTCACATTCGATTTTTACACCGACTTGTGCCCCCTATTTTCAAAAATTGTGAAGGGAGGCGATCGCTTTATCTGAGTAGCCTTGTTACCCTAACATCATATTCAGTGCCTTTTGGACGGTCGCTTTTAGCCTGGGTTAGTGCCATACTATCGGCTTTTTTAATTGACTCTGCGTTAATTTCGTAGCGTGTTGTTCCGTGTTGACAGGTATTGTTAGTTATATCAGCAAATTCTTTGATATCAACTAATACTTCGTAAGTATGAACCATTGGAACCTCCTCGTGCAACATGCAAACGATAGGGATAAAGTCCAGTATATGAATACAGACAAGCGCCGTTCTTAAGTAAATACAATTCTTTTGGAATAAATACAATTCTTTATTGAAAGCTACATACAAGTTCGCAGTCTTCACAAAATGCAATTAATATTTTACTCAATTTTGCCTTTTGTCTTTTTGTCGGTCAAACTTTGCAAATAGCCGCAGGGTCAATAAGAAAGTTGGTAGATATTAATCTCGATTGGAATGTTATGTGTCAATTAATTGTAGTTTTTGCTACCCATTAACGCGGCGATCGCTTATAACTTTTGTTTGACGACTAATGCCAATTTGGGATTTGAGATTATTTGTTCAGAATTTTTTCTAGGTCTTTGCCTTCCCGCGTCTCCCTATTTTTCTTTCCACTCATGTATAGGTGCTATATCTTTAGCGAGCGATTCAATAATGAATGGAGGCGCTTCTGACATTAAAATGCTAGGATAAACTGCCGTACCCCAGACAGGATGCACTAGTACGCAACATTTGTTTTTAATAACTGGATATTTTAATAAAGCTTTGACAACGGCTGTATCGTTGTGGGGAATTGCTCCCGGATGGGAAAGTAAAGGATAGCCAGTGCGGGGGTCTATGATGTCTGACAAATAACCGCGATCGCGCAAATTAAATGCTAGATCGCAGCCAAATCTCATAAACTTTTCTCGTAAGCGTTCTTTTTCTATTTCTACTTCTGCTGTACATTCCACTAATTGATATTGCGATTGTTGCAAGACGATCGCAACCCATAAAAAAGCTTGCTGTTTCCAGTCTGGTAATATCCGTTCGCGGTTGGCACAGATATACTGACTAGGAGGATGAATAGAAATTTGAACCGCTTGTCCTGTTTTGCCAACCAAATTAATAGGACAGCCTTGCTCCGAAATGTAAGTTTCAGGATAAAAGTTCACTACATTAATTCGGTTTTTGCAAGTTGTTAATTTATTCCTTCGGATCGATGATAACTCTTAACACTTGATAAAAGTCATCAAATTTCCGTTATTAGTGAGGTTTCTCTAAAGCTTTTTTCAATAAAGGTAAATTTTTAATCTCATTTTTATCGTTTATTAACCAATTTAGTTGACTGTTAACTATTAACTGTTGACAGTCATTGGTCATCAGCCATCAGTATTAATCGAGTTTTAAAGCATTAACTGGAACTTCATCCCAAGATTCAACTGTCCGCAGTCGTGCTATCCAACCACTAGACCTTTGGATCTCAGTCAAATTTTTCTGAAAGGACTCATGACAATCTTTGGCTTGAGACTCATCACAACAGGCTATACAGGCATAAATCATGCCAGACGGATCGATTTGCTCATTTACCCAAATGCTCATGGAGTATCCTCTCAAAAAGTGATGTTTCATTTTAGAGCTTATATCATTAGAAATCAGAATTGAAATGATGGATTTCTCTTTAATGTCTTTGTGTCTTATATCAAGTTCGCTTAATTACTCATAATTCAAAATTTTTCCTTGTCCCCGCGTCCCCGTGTCCCCGTGTCAGCCCTAATTATAATCATTCATCCGAACATGATATTAGTGGTTAAAAAGTTGACTTATATACCAATTGCAAATATCACATCAATAGCGCCAAGACTGCAACCCCCTGATTACAGAAACGTCTTCGTTAAGATATTGACTTTGACAAAGAGTTTTAGGCTTAACTGAACCGTATTGGAATATTGGGGTTATTTGGTGTAGGATTTATCCCCTCTTTCGTAGCGACGACGAAAGAGTAATTCTAACTGTCCACCATACTCCTGAATCCGGGCAATCTGGCGTTGATACAGTCCTCTGAAGGTATTGGCAAATAACAGTGTAAAGATAGCTACAACTAATCCTGATGCTGTAGATACCAAAGCTTCACTAATCCCAGCTGTGACACCTGTAGTTTTAGCACCTCCCACATCACCAATATTCAAAGAAGCGAAGGAAGCAATTAATCCCAAGACTGTGCCAAGCAGACCCAGAAGAGGTGCAAGACCAACAATTGTCTCAAAAATATTTTGGAAGCGTTTGAGTATAGGTATCTCAGCTTGCGCTTCACTTTCTAATGCCAAACGAAATTCTTCAGGCGTTGGCTCTTCTAATTCTAAAGCAGCAAGAAAAATCCGGGCGATAGGTAAATCAGTATTTGCCTGCAATCGCTCCAAAGCGCCTACTACATCGTTAAGGCGATAAAGCTTTAGCACATCTCGCACAACGCGATTTTGCCGACTATTTATCTTTACCCAAAATATGACACGTTCCATAATTAGTGCCACAGCGAGCAGCGAAAACCCCAGTAAGGGCCACATGACAACGCCACCTGCTGCAAACAAATTACTAATTGCCATCGTTTTTCTTCAATTCTTCAATAATGCACATCTAGGTTATCTTAATAAGTGGGGGTGCGCTTTGAATTCCAATTGAGACAATTGCTATAGCAATCCTAGAGAAATTGTGAAAATTTGCGGTGTTTAGATCCCCAACTTCTTTGAGAAGTCGGGGATCTAATTTTTCACGAATGATTTAGGACTGTTATAGTAATTTAGTGATTACTGTATCAACTCGAAGGAGTCAAAAAACTTTCTGACATTACTGACTTGAGGATTTTTATCGCTTCCAACTAAGAGCATATACAACCGTTGATTAACAATAAAAACTCTACCCGTGAGAAAAATTCTTTCTTTTTCATCCCACAAGTTCATTTCTATGCCAGGATATGCACCTAAAGTAATATTTTCCTGACTTAGTAATTTTTTTTCCATCCTCTAACATTCCTTTTACAGCAGAATCCAATAATTGACTTGACGGAATCTGAGTCACATCATTGTTAAAATCAGCATAGCTAACCATAAACACATTTGTTTCATGAGTACTCAAATATATTTTTGTAGACTCAACAACGTCAGACTTTTCACTTTGCTCTGGTGTGATGTCTGAAATTTCTTCACCCGGCATGAGAATAGAGAATTGGCCTTCATCTGGAGAGAATTTTTTCCATTCTGGTGCTGGTGCGATCGCACTTGATGTCGGTAATTGGGTTACATTTAGATTTTGGCTGTTTATTGCCTCAACTTTGGGACTATTAAATGTTACTGCTGATACGAAAATCAAAGCTGCTAAAAGTAATGTGTTGGACTTGGTGATTGTTTGTAACATGGGATTGTCTCTGGAAGTAGACAATTCCATCATCTACAAGCCAGACTTGAGTACAAACTGGCGTTGTAATTTAGTTAATTGAGTTAATTGAGTTAAATAGTCCTTTTAATTACGGCGAAAATATTGACGGTATAACTCGCATCTTGGCGTTACTTCATCACCTTGTAACTTTACTAGTCCAAGACTATATAATTTAAATCTGATGATATTGGGCAAATGTACTGGACTATTACTAGAAGCAACCTTTTGCATTGCATCCCATAATTCTGGTTGTTGCTGCAAAATAGATTCTAGACGTTGCAGATGTTTACTATAAATGCCTTCTGCTGTAGCTGCGGTTTGCAAAAATTCCGCTAAATTGATTTCTTGCAGAGCAATTTTATACAGAGCTAAACGCACTAAAAATGGATGTCCTCCCACCAGTCCTGTCAACTTTTCTACCTCTGTATCGCTCCATTTGAGTTGATGCCGTTGGGCTAAATCCTTTACTTGCTCGTGGCTAAATTCTAGTAATTCCACTGGCAAGCCAACGTTAAATGGTGATTGGTTGATATCTACTGGTACATAAGCTTCGGTGGAATATACTAACACCAATTGAAGTTTTTTCCAGATATCTCGACGTTTGCCTTCTTCATGTAAAGCGCGTAATAATCCAAAAAAATCACTGTATATTTTTGGATATTCAAATAATCTCTCAACTGTTTCTAAGCCTAAAACTAACGGTTGGTTGATTTCTCGAAATAAATAGCGTTCAAAGTAATTTTTACAAGTTTTCATATAACCAAAGCGCTGTACCGATTTCCAATGCTCATCGAGTTGTTGCAGCAATTTTTCGAGTAATTCTCGATTATCTCCTGCAACTGCTTCGGTGACGGTATCGCAAAACCAGTGCAGAAATTTATTTAAGTCTGAGAAAAACTCCTCTTCTACTAGCTGAAAATCGATAGCTACCGTTATATTTCCTTGATTTTCTGATTGATGTAAAATCCGCGCTAGGAGTGAAGATTTACCCATCTGCTGCGGTGCTTTGATGCGAATTAGGAAACCTGGTTTTTTGATTTCTTCGTAACAACGCTGTTCGATGGGAGGACGTTCTACATAAAAGGGAGAATTTAATGCTACTTCCCCTTCTGGATATTCGAGTTCGCAAGCAGAGAGTAAGGAAGGAGAAAATGAAGAATTATTTATTTTTTCTATTTTTTGGGGTTTTTCTGCATGTGTATCTGCCAGTTCTTCAAAATCAGCAATTTCCTGAATTTCTAAGTCTAATACATTGCAAAATTCTAAAAAATTGAGGTAGTCAACTGGTTTTCCATTCAGAAAGCTATGAGCTGTTGGTTGCTTGCGATCAATTCTCTCAGCTAAATCGATTTGACGAGCAAAGCCTTTTTGTCTCATTCTTTTCTTAACTATTTTAATGCACTCTGTACGAACTCTAATTCCGCGTGGCATAGTTGAGCAATCAAAAAACTATGCAATTTAGCTTACAGGATAACTATTTATTTGGTAAAGTCAATTACAACTCAATAGCAACTCAATAAAAACTCAATACGTACTCAATATTCTCGAAATTAAACTCAAGATAGGCATCAATGTAATTATTTTCTATTATAAATTAAGTTATGACGGCAGACTACGAGTATAAAGTTGGTGGTAGTTTAGAAGAAGACGCTCCCAGCTATGTCACACGGCAAGCGGATTCTGACTTTTATTACGGATTGAAGGCAGGGGAGCTTTGTTATGTTTTTAACTCCCGGCAGATGGGAAAAACGAGTTTGTTGGTGCGGACGATGAAACAGTTACAAGCTGATGGTTTTGCTTGTGCTGTGATTGATATTTCGGGATTGGGTAGTCAGGGTATGACCGTTGAGCAGTGGTATGGAAGTATTATTGATAGCCTGTTGACTGAACTTAATTTTATTGAACCAGAAGATTTAACAGTGTGGTGGGACAAATCTATCGAAATTGCTCCGGTGCGACGTTTGGCGAAACTTTTTGATGAGTTGTTACTACCAAATGTTCGCGAAAATATTGTGATTTTTATCGATGAAATCGATAGTATTCTGCGTTTAGATTTTCCTGCTGATGATTTTTTTGCTTTGATTAGAAGTTGCTATCAAAGACGAGCTTTTAAAGCTGAATATAGACGTTTGACTTTTGCTTTAGTTGGGGTAGCAACACCTTCAGATTTAATTAAAGATGACGCAAGAACGCCGTTTAATATTGGTACAGCAATTCAACTTTATGGTTTTAAATTAGATGAAACTGCACCTTTGGTAAAGGGGTTAGAGGGGAAGGTGGAGAATCCTCAAGCTTTGATGCGAGAGGTTTTGGCTTGGACGGGAGGACAGCCTTTATTGACGCAGAAGGTTTGTAATTTGTTAATTCGGGATTTGAAGAACCCTAATCTGCTAGCGACGAGGAGAGAAAAATGGGTGGAAAGGGTGGTGAGGAGTGGAATTATTGATAATTGGGAAGCGGAGGATGAGCAAGAGCATTTAAAAACTATTCGGGATAGGATGCTTACTAATGAACTAATTGCTGTGGGTTTGTTGGGTTTATATCAGCAAATTTTGCAGCAAGGTGAGATTAATGTTGTTCGCAGTCTCGAAGAGATGAGGTTACGGTTGACTGGTTTGGTGGTGGAACAGCAGGGAAAGTTGAGAGTTTATAACCAAATTTATGAGAATGTTTTTGATTTAAATTGGGTTGAGAATGAGTTAGGTAAATTACGTTTTTATGCTGATAATTTAAAGGCTTGGCAAGAGAGTGGATATCAGGACAAGTCCTATTTGTTGCGGGGGGAAGATTTAGAAAAGGCTCGTCTTTGGGCTGATGGAAGGAGATTAAGCAATGCTGATTATCGGTTTTTGTCTGCGAGTGTGGAAACCGAGTTAAATCAGAAGGTTGAGGAGGCGGAAGCGAGACAAAATAAGGCTTTGGAGGAAGAGAGGAAAACTAATCGGCGTTTGCTCGAAGCACAACAAAATACGCAAATAACTTTACAAGAAGAAAGAAAAGCCAATCAGCTTTTGGTACAGACACAACAAAATCTTGAAAATACACTTATTGAAGAAAAGGTAGTAAATAAACGGCTAACCAAATTACAAAAAATAACAAGACGGGTATTGCTGATTGGAGTATTCGGATTAATTATCATAACAATGTTAGCAGGAATATGGTTCAACAAAGCGCGAGAAGCAGAAGTAGCAGTAGATTTGGAATTAAACGGTGTCCTTGTACAAAAGCAATTTGAAAATGACCCATTGGGAGCATTAGTAAGAGCTATGGAAATTGCTCGAAAACTACAAAAGGAAGTCAGTGATGGCCGTCCTTTAGAAAAATATTCTGCTCTAAATCCAATGCTAGCTTTACAAAGTATCTTAGTTAAGATTAAAGAAAAAAATAAGTTTCAGCATCTTGCAGTCAGGCAAGTAATATTTAGTCCTAATGGTCAGTATTTTGCAACAGCAGGAGAAACTCGCTAAATTTCAACCATATCAGGGTCAAGTTAAAACTTTGGCTTTTAGTCCTAATGGCAAGATAGTTGCAACATCAGGAATTGATAACACAATCAAGTTGTGGAACCTCAACGGAAGGCAAGTTGGTGAATTTAAATTAGGTCAAAATAATAGCAAATTAAAAACCAGAGATGGTATAGACAACAGACCTCGAAATGATATTAACTGGATGAGTTTTAGTCCTGATGGCAAGATGCTTGCTGCTGCGTGTAATGATGGAATGATACGTTTATTTGTAGTTGATGACCTAGAAGAAATGTTAGAGCGAGGTTGTAATTGGTTGGATGATTACCTGGTTACTCGTCCTGAGAAGCGAAAGGAAATTTGCCCTGATAATAAATAGTCACGCTACGCATTTATTGAGATTGATGGGAAAGTGCGATGTCTGACGACAAGCCACTATGCGTCTATGCATTTATTGTTAATGGGATCAAGGGCAAATGATGTACTTGCTATAATCTCTTCATAAGCATTTAGGAAAGCTTGAAAATGCGCCAATTTCCCCTTGGAGACATCCAAAATCTCCACAGCGATGCTTTAGAAAAAGCTGCGACGGAACCAGTGGTACTGACAAGCGAATCGCAAGCTAGTTATGTAATTATGTCGGTGGACAATTACGAGCAATTAATAGACCTCTTGCAAAAGTCCTAGATGCGTGAGACAAGTAGGATAGAGTTGGGTAGCATCTATGACCTACGAACAGGTAAAGAGTCTGAAATCAGAAGACTTTAAACGCTTGTGTGGTGTACGTCCAGATACTTTTAACGAGATGTTAGAGGTAGTGCGATCGCTTCATCGAACAAAACAGAAAACAGGGCGACCGGGTAAATTAAGCTTAGAAGACCAATTGTTGATGACATTAGAATATTGGAGAGAATACCGAACATACTTCCATAT
>NZ_JAECZA010000008.1 GCF_016056275.1 Dendronalium phyllosphericum CENA369
ACTTACACCCCTACACCCCTACACCCCTACACCCTTATCTTTGTGCCATTCGACTAATGACCAATGAGTAATTATTTAGCCATCGCCACTTTAACTGCAACTCTACAAAGAGCATTGCAAGCTAGCGTACAAGTAGATGTGGATGGTGCGAGGGTGACAACCGTTAGACCCGATCGCTTGAATGGTGCTTCGCCTGAAGTTGGAGTTAATATTTATCTTTACGATATTTTGCAGAACAACGCTTGGCGCAGCGCTGATTTAAGACAACGCTACTCAGATGATAAATATACCAAGCGATCGCAAACAGGTTTGGATCTCTATTATTTGCTAAGTTGTTACGGTAACGAGGTAGAGCTAGAACCACAGCGCTTGATCGGTAGCATTATCCGCACTTTAAATAGCAAATCCATTGTTACCCAAGAAATGATTCGGGAGACTGTAGCAGACTCAACTTTTACATTTTTGGCAGATTCTAACTTAGCCGAACAAGTTGAGACGATCGCAATTTCCCCCGTTGATTTGAATGTCGAAGAAATATCTAAAATTTGGTCTGTATTTTTTCAGACTCCTTATTCTCTATCACTGGCTTATAAAGTGAGTGTGATCTTAATCGACAGCGGCGAGATAGCCAAAAAACCTTTGCCTGTACGCAATCTTCAACGTCATGTTACGCCATATCAACCAGCGATCGCCCAAATCAAAGTACTAGAAGAAAAAACTAATCTTTGGCAAACACAGCTAACAGCAACACCCTTAATTCTTGCTACCAGCACCTTGCTAATTCAAGGTAACAAGTTAAGTGCAGACAATATCCAAGTACGCATCGGTGATGTCAAAGTAACCCCACAAAATGTAACCGACAGACAAATAACTTTGGATCTCTTCTCTATACCTGTAGAATCTTTGCGGGCGGGTGTCCAGAGTATACAAGTAATTCATCCCCAGCAACGTGTTAGTTCAAATGTCGTGCCCATTTTGTTACGCCCTACTATTCAGGAAGTTACAGTATCTAATTTACAGGGGAGGGGTAATGACACGCGATCGGCTGAAATTACAGTATTAGTCAATTTCACCATTGATAAAGCCCAGCAAGTAACTTTGTTACTCACCGAACTTTCACTTGCACAATTTGCAGGATATTCTTGCGATCAAACCAAGCATCGACGTGGCAATTCTCACTCTATTACCTTTGCTATTAGTGATTGTTTGCCAGGAACTTATCTAGTCCGCCTACTCGTAGATGGTGCAGAAAGTCTTTTTACAGTCGATACAGATCCAAACAGTGCGACATTCGAGCAGTATATCGGTCCTGTAGTAGTGATTTCGTAATTGCCTAAGAATTATACCAATTCTCTAAAATGAGGCAACACATTCAAACCCTCAAAGCCATGCCATATCTGACTTTCTGAATTACGAATTACGAATTGGTATTATTAGTCATTGGTTAAAAGACTTATAGCTGATGTAATTATTCATTTGCTAAAAAAACTTTATGAAAAATGAGTTATTAATTCAAAATTATGAATGGCAAGAAGCTAACTATAATTATTTGATGAACGCGCTAGGTGTAGTTCGCAATGCATTAATGGCGACAAACGAAGAACGAAAAAATATCACACCAACACTCAGCACTAATAATGCACTCAACACTCTTTGTAATACTTTTGGTTTAACAGATTTTGAGCGCAATGTGTTGTTACTGTGCGCGGGTATGGAATTAGATCCAAATTGGGGCTTTTTATGTGCCAATACTAAAACTGGTATTACCCAACCTTATCCCACTTTTATGCTGGCGATCGCAGCGTTACCGCAACCTCATTGGAGCGCTTTCACACCTAATGCACCTTTACGACGCTGGCAGTTAATTCAAATTGCGGAAGGTTCTGCTCTGAATCTCAGCCCACTCAGAATTGACGAACGGGTGTTGCATTATCTTATAGGTTTAAATGATTTAGATCCAAGGTTGCAGAATATTGTAAAGCCTGTAAAAATGCCCAATGCAAATAATGTACCATCCCATTTGCAGCTAGCCAAACAACTGGCAACAACTTGGACGGACGCAAATAAAAGTGGAGAATTGCCAGTAATCCAATTATGTGGAAATGAAGTAACTAGTAAAAGAGCGATCGCATCTACAGCCTGTAAATTACTCAACCTTAATTTACACCTAATATCTGCTGGGGCGATTACCAGCCTCCGCAACAACGAGATGAATGACTTGTTACGCCTGTGGGAACGCGAAGCCATTCTAAATAACAGCGCTTTGTTACTCGATTGCGATGAAGTGGATAGTACAGAGCCAGTTAAAGAAAATGCGATCGCTCATTTAATTGAAAATATCTCCAGTCCTTTAATTATTACCAGTCGAGATCGACGACGATCGCTCCAACGTCTTTTAATTAACATTGAAGTTCCCAAACCCAGCACCACCGAACAACGTGCAATCTGGCAAGATGCTTTAGGTAAAGCAGCCACCAGCCTCAACGGACACGTAGATATCTTAGTATCTCACTTCAGCCTCAGCGCCTCGACAATTTACACAGTTTGTAGTGAAGCGAGGGGGAGATGGGGAGTAAGAGGAGCAGGGAGAGCTGGGGAGGCTGGGGGAGAATTAGAACTTGAAGCATCTAACTCTTGTACAGACGCGATTCGCGTCTCTACTTCCAACTCCTGTACAGACGCGATTCGCGTCTCTTCACTCAGCACTCTATTGTGGGATACCTGCCGTTCGCAAGCTCGTCCGCGTTTAGATGAATTGGCTCAACCGATTGAAATAGGTGCTACCTGGGATGAATTAGTCTTGCCAGAAGCACAGCGTCAAGTTTTACGGGATATTACTGCTCATGTGCGCCAACGGGCAAAAGTATACGAGCAATGGGGATTTGGCAATAAAGGAGGACGAGGTTTAGGTATTAGCGCCTTATTTGCCGGTGCTAGCGGTACTGGTAAGACAATGGCAGCAGAAGTAATTGCCCAGGAATTACGCCTAGATTTGTACCGCATTGATTTGAGTTCAGTTGTTAGCAAGTACATTGGCGAAACAGAGAAAAACTTGCGACGGGTATTTGATGCAGCCGAAACTGGAGGAGCGATTTTACTTTTTGATGAAGCAGATGCTTTATTCGGCAAGCGTAGCGAAGTCAAAGACAGTCACGATCGCCATGCCAATATTGAAGTAGGCTATTTGCTACAACGCATGGAATCCTATCGGGGTTTAGCAATTCTTACCACCAATTTAAAAGCTTCGTTAGATCAAGCATTTCTGCGCCGGATTCGATTTATTGTTCAGTTCCCCTTCCCCGATGCCAACCAGCGCACCGAGATTTGGCAGCGGATTTTTCCCTCTCAAACACCAACCCAAGATTTAGACCCCAGCAAGTTGGCAAAGTTAAATGTATCTGGCGGTAATATTCGCAACATTGCTCTGAATGCTGCTTTTTTAGCAGCCGATGCTGGAGAATCAGTCGAGATGAAACATATCTTACAGGCAGCTAAGAGCGAGTACGCTAAGTTAGAACGACCCCTGACAGATGCAGAAGTAAAAGGGTGGATTTGAACCAATTATTTTTCAATGGTCATGTAAACTACCCCTTGCTCCCCCAGTTCTGTTATCCCCATTACCCTCGCTATTGCTGCACAGTCAAAGTGTACTTACGTTCCACTCCAGGATTAAAAGTTCCTACCCAAATGCGATAGGTTCCTTTTTTCCAATCGCGATCGTCAACGCTAGCGTCTTTCTTCTTTCCAGTGTCATCACCACAGCGAATATTGTTTTCGTCTGGCCCTTGAATGAGTAAAGTCGTATCGTAGCCCCGGCTGTTGACTAATATTTTTAGGTGAGAAAAGTCTTTCTCTAAAATCATAATGTGGTCTGGTTTGGGATCGGCAAAGCCAATACAAACTTTTCGCTCGCGATCGCGGTTACTCATAGCAGACAAAGGGTAAGAACCACCCGTGTAACCTGCAACTTTTCCCTTAACTAGCTCAAAACCTGGCGATAGGTTGAATGCACCAAAATTTGATGTCTCTGCTATTACAGGTGTAGCATTTACAACAGCAAATACAGCTAATAACCAACCGCCTCGAAAATAAGGTAGGAGACGAGAATATTTCATAATAGCCCTCCATCGGGCTTTTAAAATAGTAATGATATATACATATTCTAGTCAAACAAATCTCATAAATTCTGGTTTTTGTACCACATTATAATGTGCCACAACTAATAATTTGGAAAGCAAGATAAGTGAAAACCAAAGCAAAGTTTTTACATTTTTCTTCTAAATTTTACTAAACTTTTACAAGATAATTGTAACGGTGAACGTAACAGCGCCCCTACCCGTGTACCTCATTTACCTGAAAAACGCTGTATATGGGTCAAACATGCTAACTAATTTAAACTGCAAAAAATAATGTAGGATGCTTTCGGTAAAGGATTAACGCACTAAATAAAAGAGAAATTATGCGTTACACTTAACTATTACACCCTACAGAATTTTTATAATTCAAAGATACAAAAACTATTGATAGAACTGAAAGAAAAGACCATTTTTGATTGATTCTGGTTCGCTACCATAACTACTGACTGTTAGCGATCGCAGATTATTGAAAAACGGTTTGCCTACTACTTCTAACAACTTCAAAACAGGTAACTGACGCTCTAACAAAGGTTGACTTTTTTTCCAGTCGAGATAAAGATATCCTTGGTTGGGTTGGGGAATAGCAGCGATACTATTTTGGAAACTCCGATTGTTATTTAATGAATTTTCTTTGACTGTAATAACTTCATTTAGCGTTTCCAAGTTGGAGGCGAAAATTTCATAATTGTCCAGAGTTGTATGTACTCCCTGTACTTTTGCCTCAATGCTATATAACGATCGGTCTTTAGCATCGCTTTGTTTAACAGTAGGTTTTAACTCTGTCCAAGCAAAGATTTTTTGCTTGTCTAGGTTCAAAGAATTCGTACTAAGTCCATTTGCCGAAGCGATCGCATCTAAGCGAGAAATGCCTGCTGCTACATCCTCTAATTTTTCCACTGCAAACAGCCAATCGGGAGTTATTTTATCCTCACGAGGTAACAATGCTATGGCGTATTCTCCTTTTACCCAGCTAAAGATATCCTCTTGCAAGTCAATGCCTTTACTTTTTTGGATATCTGCTAAAGGTTGTACTAATCTAGAAATTACATCTGTCCCAGAACCAGATATAGCTGTTTTTACTTGTGCCCAGAGTTGAGCTAAATTGCTGTTACTTAAATCGTTCAAATTCGCACCAGAAATTGCCAAACCTGCCGACACTGGAATATATTTCAGTGCCTCCACCGGTTTAGATAGTAATGGTGATGGCGGAACAATTGCCGATGAAGTTAAAAAACTAGTTTCTGCTAAAACACCTTTAGGATTTAATGACAAGGAAATAATTTCGCTGTTGTAATTTGGTTGTGACAGTTCTAATCCTTGCCATTGTGCTACAGTAGGAAGATTGAGGAAAGCTAATGCTATAGAGCCTTTGGGCAGTTTTTGAGCAGCTTTTTGATATTGAGAGAAACTGTTTAAATTTAGATCGGGTGCTTGGACGTTATTAATTGCGTCTCGCAGTACTTTCGGATCGTTAGCAAACAAGACAAAGCCATCAACAACTGCGCCAGCGAGTGAATCTTGTTGCGATCGCGAATTGTCGTAGAGCAGTTTCGCTCCTTCGTATTGTTCTACAGTTAGATTAGCTCCAGCTAACACCCGTTTAGAAAACAATAACTCTACAAATTCGCGGCTTTTATCTGGTTTATTGGTTGCTAACGCCATTAGATATCCTGGCTGTTTGCCATTTTCCAAATCGCGATCCATGTCTAAAGTTGTGACAGCTAGTGTAATTTCATTTCCTAGCCAAGGTTGAATATCTTGTTTGTAATCTATGCCACTCTTAGCCAAGAAACTGGTTTTGAGTTTAGATAATTCTCCTTCACGTTCCAAAGCCTGCAAACTGTCGGGATTTGTCAGCAAAGATACCATGACAGGTGCAAGTTTAGATACAAATATGGTAGCACCAGGTTGAGAACTAGAGGCAGTCAAGTTAACTGGACTTTTGACGAAAAACCAGTAAAAGCCGAAGATAACAATTACTAGTAGGGCGATCGCACCAGCTACGACAAAACCGAGGAATGAGCGTTGCCTATTCACATTAGACATACTAGAAAAAAGTATTTAAGGATAAAGGATGAAGTTTGAAAATTTGAACTTCATAAGTTATTAGGCATAAAAGTTACAGATTAACTCCAGACCAACATTCAATAATCATCTTTAAGAAATGCTCGTGCTAGGGTACAGATTTTCTGCCACCATAAATAATATAGGATTGTCTACAAAAACCTTATGACTGGGAAATCTTTCGATCCACCCATTACTCAAATTAGTGTAGAAGAACTGGCACAAAAGCTAGCTTCTAATGATACAAGTATTCAGTTAGTCGATGTGCGAGAACCACAAGAATTAGCGATCGCCAGCCTTGAGGGCTTTGTCAATCTACCTCTGAGTGAATTTGTCCAATGGGGCGATGAAGTACCAACAATGTTCAATCCTCATGTTGAAACTCTTGTGCTATGTCATCACGGTGTCCGTTCTGCCCAGATGTGTCAGTGGTTAGTTGCTCAAGGCTTTACAAATGTTAAAAATATTGCGGGCGGTATAGATGCTTATTCACTTTTAGTTGACCCTTCAGTTCCGCAATATTAGCTCATCGTCTCATAGTTCATAGCATTGTTCGTTAGGGACTGACGCTTTCATACGAACAATGCTACTCTTAATACAACATCGCAAAGATAAAAGTTTCGCTTAAAAAGCTGATGACTCTGTTCATATGCAGAATTACTTTATTGCACGTATATCTGAAGCAGCCAAAAAAACTAGTATATTAAGATACAATATACATTTATATAATGTGCGAAATTACTTAAACAAACATTAAATACTTTGTAAATTACAGCAGTGATTTTGCTGACAAAAGTGAAGCTTGATGAAATAGCAATTTTAAGCCGTATTATAGTAATTAGATATATAACTAAATATTCTACTGTTTTAATTAACTATTATTAATCTTTTTCGTTTCAAGTCTCAAATTTTTTTCAAGTTTGATAAAAATTTGCCTACAGCAAAACATACCCTATGGAAGTTCAGTTGACAAATCGACAACAGCATATACTTTGGGCAACGGTACGTCACTATATCGCTACGGCAGAGCCTGTTGGTTCAAAAGCTTTAGTTGAGGAGTACAATCTGGGTGTTAGTTCAGCGACAATTCGCAATGTAATGGGTGTGTTAGAAAAATCTGGGTTACTTTACCAACCGCATACCTCTGCTGGCAGAGTACCTTCAGACTCAGGTTATCGCATTTATGTTGACCAGTTGATTACACCTTCAGAAGTTTTAGCAAAAGAGGTGGAACTGGCACTACAAAACCGCCTGCATTGGGAAGATTGGAGTTTAGAATCTCTATTGCAAGGGGCTGCCCAAATCTTAGCAACCTTGAGTGGGTGCATTAGCTTGATTACCATGCCGCAAACCACTACAGCAATTTTGCGACATCTGCAATTGGTGCAAATTGAAGCGGGACGGATTGTGTTGATTGTGGTGACAGATAGTTATGAAACCCATTCCAAGTTGATGGATTTGCCGCCACCACAGGAAGAAAAACAACCAGATCCAGAAGTAATCGATCGCGAGTTGCAAATTGTTTCTAACTTTTTGAATAGCCATTTGCGAGGGCGAAGTTTGTTGGAATTAGCCAGCTTAGACTGGAGTCAATTAGATCGAGAATTCCAACGCTATGGGGAATTTTTGAAAAATTCGGTTGCAGAATTAACTCGTCGGACTATCGTACCTGCTGCTACACAAATTATGGTTCGGGGTGTGGCAGAAGTTTTGCGTCAGCCAGAATTTTCTCAATTACAGCAAGTACAAACGCTGATTCATCTGTTAGAAGAAGAACAAGACCAATTGTGGCCGTTAATCTTTGATGAACCAGAGATTGAAGAAACTGGTAAGTCAAGGGTAACGGTTCGCATTGGTGCAGAAAACCCACTAGAACCGATACGTACCTGTACCTTAATTTCTTCCACTTATCGCCGAGGTTCTGTGCCAGTCGGGAGTGTAGGTGTTCTAGGGCCAACGCGCTTAGACTACGAAAGTGCGATCGCAGTTGTAACTGCTGCTGCTGATTATCTCTCGGAAGCTTTCAGTTAAGTCAGGAACGCCCGTACAGGAGATAAGCGGATTTTTATCTGACTAGTAAATGACTACTGGTTTGTGACCTTGATTTATTAGAGACGAAACCAGTAAAATTTTTCTCTAATCAAACTCCGTCTTTGAATAGATAGAGTTTTCCTAATTTTTGGACAAACCTAAAGCTTTGTATTCCTTCTGATTCTTAATACCAATTTGTAATCAAGAAAGTCTATTTCTAGGTTTCCAGGCTTGAATCTATTGCCGTATTTAAGAGAATTGATATAACTCCTAATACCATATTTATTGGTGAGCAAAGAAATTATTAAAGACTTTACAACGTTAAAATAAATTGGTTTTTAAGTTTTTTAATTATTGATGCTGAGAAAAATTACCTTTGGGGTGATATGGCTGGGCCTTATTGTCTATGCTTTTGTGTTTGCCCCTTCCGAACAGCCTGGTACATTTGAGTTGATTAAAAACTTGTCCATTGGTCAGTGGCAAGGCATTGATCCGCTGATTATAGCACTGTTCAACCTCATGGGCATCTGGCCTCTAGTCTACAGTGCAGTAGTTTTCATTGATGGCAGAGGACAAAAAATACCTGTTTGGCCTTTTGCTACCACTTCTTTCGCGGTTGGTGCGTTTGCTGTGTTACCGTACCTAGCATTAAGAGAACCAAATAAAAAGTTTATTGGTAATAAAAATATCTTTCTCAAGCTGCTAGATTCTCGCATAACTGGCTTTATCTTGACTGTAGCCTCAGTTATCTTAGTTGCCTTTGGTTTACAAGGAGGAGATTGGGGAAATTTTGTGCAGCAGTGGCAAACTAATCGCTTTATTCATGTCATGAGCTTAGATTTTTGTCTACTTTGCCTATTATTTCCAGCATTACTAGAAGATGATATGGCGCGTCGCGATTGGAAAAATCCGCAGTTGTTCTGGTTAATAGCCTTGATTCCACTCTTCGGGCCTTTGATTTATTTATGCGTGCGTCCACCTTTACTAGAAGGGGATGCAAAAGCTATATCTAGTCAGCAACAGTTGTCGTAGAGACGCGATTATACTCTTACGAGAAGCCGCTCTTACGAGCGTCTACGCGTCTGTACAAGAGTCAGAAGGCAGTCCCAATGAAAAAATTTTCATCACTATGCATGAAAAAGGAATATTCCCTACACCCTACACCCCACACCCTACACCCTTTTTCAAGGCAGAAGGGCAAGGGGGAGAACTTGATTTAATTCCTTTTCCCCTTACCCTTTCGCCAAGTGTTTCCGTAAGTTATGCTCAAAGAGCGCAACTTGCTATTAGCCATCGGGTGAGGTATTGCGTTAAAATAAGCGATCGCAATCTTAGTTAAGTAATGCCCGGTTATTTCCCGGAGGTGTGATTGACCAAGTTCATTTTAAAAATTCTGTGGTTAGACGAGAACGTTGCCCTAGCAGTCGATCAAGTTGTAGGCAAAGGCACTAGTCCTTTGACTAAGTACTTTTTCTGGCCCAGAAATGATGCCTGGGAAGAGTTAAAAAAGGAATTAGAGTCCAAACACTGGATTAGCGATTTAGATCGCGTCGAGTTGCTTAATAAAGCAACAGAAGTGATTAACTACTGGCAAGAAGAAGGCAGAAACCGCCCGATGGCGGAAGCGCAGTTAAAATTTCCAGAAGTTGCCTTCACTGGTAGTGCTTGATATCGCACAGTTAGCTTCCTTGCTGTTCTACAAGTTGCCACAGTTTAATGGTCTTGTCCCTGCTGCCACTAGCAATCAGTTGTGCAACTTGGCTCACTGCAACGGCAGATACTGAGTCTCCATGACCGCAGAGGGTAGCAATTTCTTCTTTTGTGCTTACTCTCCAAAGTTTAACTGTCTTATCCCAACTTGCACTTATTAACGTTTCGCCATCCACAGTGAAAGCTATTGCTACCACTGACCAGGAATGACCAAACATTGTGCTAATCAACCGACCAGTGTTGACCTCCCACAATTTAATAGTGTTATCATCGCTGCCTGTTGCCAAAACTTTGCCATCTGGACTAAAAGCGATTGTTAAAACCGCCCGTGTATGACCCGAAAGGATGCCTGATAAGGTATAGCATGGGCGGTTTGGCAATTCTCCCTGGGCTGTTTCAATAGCAGCTAACTGCCACAAGCGAATTGTTCGATCGAAACTAGCACTAGCTAAAAGCTGTCCTTGGGGACTAAAAGCCACGGAACTTATTTGTAATTGATGTCCTGTCAGAGTGCAAATTTCTGCACCAGTATTTACATTCCAGAGTTTGATATTCTTATCCCAACTGCCACTAGCGAGAATCTGCCCGTCAGGACTAAAAGCAATTGATTTTACCGTATGTGAATGTCCGCGTAAGGTAAATATTTCTTTAAATGTCTTAAGTTCCCATAATTTAATAGTTTTATCATCGCTAGCAGTTGCCAGAATTTCTCCATTTGGATTAAAAGCAACTGATGTTATTGCTTGGGAATGTCCCGACAAGTTAGCAAAAAGTTTTCTCCTATTTAAATCCCATAATCTAATAATTTTGTCATCACTCCCACTAGCTAAAATATTACTGTCGGGACTTATTGACAAAGTATTAACGCTACTCAAACACTGAGAATAAGTATGCAAGCACTGCCACGGCAATTTTGGAATTTTACATTTTAAATTTTTAACTTTTAATTCTATACCCATCGCCTCCATGACTGCATCGGCTGATTGAAAGCGATCGCTAACAGTATTTTGTAGCAATTTGTCAAGTATTTGTGTTAGGCGATCGCTGACTCTATTAGTAAGATATTGTTGCCAAACCCAGCAATTATTAGCAATATCAAATAAATCAAAAGGAGAAATCTGGGTTAATAGATAAATACAAGTTACACCCAAACTATAAAGGTCGCTAGCGAAAACTGCCTTTCCCTTTGTTTGCTCTGGTGCAGCATATTCTGGACTGCCAATGCTGTTTTCACTTATTAGTTGGTCTAATTCGGTCACGATTTTTGCAGTGCCAAAATCAACTAAGATAAAATTCTCTTGTTTTGGCGAACGAATGATATTCTGGGGTTTAATATCGCGGTGGATGGCATTGCGATCGCTAATATATTTAATAACTGGTAATACATCTTCTAAAAGTTGCCAAATCTGAGTTTCATTGAAAGCACCTTCTTCCTCAATTACTTGAGCTAAATTGTTGCCTTCGATAAATTCTTGTACTAAATAAAAATACTGATTTTGTGGAAAAGAAGCTACTAAGTTAGGAATTTGGGGATGTTTTCCTAATTCCTTGAGAAGCTGTGCTTTTTGCCCCAAGAATTCCAGCTTTTGATTTGCCAAAGAGAATTCTTGAATTACACAAGGAATTGGGGGAAACTGACCCTCATCTACAGCGAGGAAGGTTGTGCAGAATCCCCCTTTACCAATTAGTTTGATTAAACGATAACGTTCTTGTAACAGCATTTCCCTACCGATGCCTAATTTTTTGGTAGAGACGCGCTACGACGGCTCTCTACTTGTCTGTTGGAAATTCCACAACTAACGGAGTAGAACCATTTGACGACGCTGGTGGTGCTTTGGGAACCACTGGTTGTGGATACAAAGGCGTTGGTGTAGTTTCGCCTGGCTTAACTGTTTGATTCCATAAGATCATCGATAGTAGACCATCTACTAAGCCATTGGTGCTACCATTGCTGCCACCGACGAGAACATCAGGGATAAGGCGGACATTGCGATCGCCTATAATCTGCATAATTTGCATTGCTGTATAACCAGATGAACCCAAAGCTTCCACACCAGCACGGTAGGTTTCAGCTTTGGCATTACCTGTAGCCCGAATCCCTTCAGCTTCACCAATTGCTCGCAGTTTTATACCTTCTGCTTCACCATTTGCCTGCTTGATTTGCGCTTGCGCTTTCAAGTCAGCAATGTGTACGCTTTGCTCTGATTTCACCATTTCTTGTTGAATCTCAGCCAACGCTGTCTCTCGCACAAGTTGTTGCCGTTGCGTTTGCGCCATCTGCTGGACTTCATAAGTCTTGCGTTGCTCTTCGGCGATTTTGCGGTCTGTCTGTGTCTGCATTAACGATGCAGGTGGCTGAATATCGCCAATCAGGGTATCAATTGCTTGCACATCATAAGCCCGCAGTGCGGTTTTAATATACTCAGATGCTTCTGTTTGCCGCTCGCTGCGAGCATTCAAAAAGTCTAACACTGTGTAATCTTGAGCTGAGTTGCGGAAGTAATTACCGATGCTTGGCTCCAGCACGTTATCCACTAAATTTTGCATTGCGCCAACACGGGAAATCACCTTCGGAGCATCCAAAGCGCCAACATGGATGATTTGCGACACTTCCAAATCGAAGGCAAACCCATCTTTAGAACGCACGGTCAAAGCTTCTAAATTAGCGTCATATTTGTGCCGTTCAGTACGACCCGACCAGTTCAACACTATATTTATAGTCGGCACTAATTCCACTTTCATGATGCGCGTGTTCAGTGGGTGTTTGCCAGGATACAGAGGTTCAACCCACACGCCTTTATGTCCGGGATTCACTAAGTTACCGTGAGTGAAAGCAGCACCGCTGACATCTTCTTGAGCTTTACCCACAAAGGAAATCACCACGCCTACATAGCCAATGGGAATTTCTGTCATTGGGACTTGTTCGACACTGACGAACCAAGGATTTAGGTTCCAAGAACCAGATAGTAGAATTTGCTCTTGTAAGCCGCGTCGCCCGCGTCCATCCAGAAATTTCTGACCATTCTGGAAGTTATCGTGTCCTTGAATTACAGGGCCAGCGATTTCACCACCAGAAATTGGCACGCCATCCAAGGTAGTAACAATGCCAACTTTGTCCGATGCAACGCTATACACCCGCAATTGTTCGGGACTCATGCCATGAGCAGTCGCATTGGCTGCAACAATTACTTTAAATAAGGCAGTGTTGATGCGATAAGTACCAGCTGTGAGAAAACCCATCTGCCGACCTTTTTCACCACCTTGGGTGAGAAATTTTCGAGCATCTTGGAAATTGTCACAATCAATGATTTTACCCAAGATCCGCTCTGGTGGATTGGATGCACCGTCTGCTGCGACAATTAGGGCGATTTCACCTTGGGGGACAACCACTACCAACTCTTTACGAACCGAGTACTGCCAAGGCCAGTAACCCCAGTGCCAACCAGGAGCCAGAGTGTCAGCCTGCAAGCCAGCTTCGCCGTTCAGGGCAATGAGTCGGTCGGCTGGAAGTCCGCGCCCAGAAAGAGTAAATTTTCTGACCACAATGCCAACTTCACGTTCGCCGATAACTACCAACCCACCAAAGAACAGGGGGACAAAGATGACTAAACCGCCAACTAAAACAACGGGAACGAGTCCCCAAGGTGACAGTTGCATCGCTTGATATGGAATTTTGCTGGTTGCTAACTGAGTGGTGCTTGGTTGTGTCTGACTTAGTTGAACTGATACTGAGTTAATTTCTTTGGCAATAGGTGTTTTTTGAGTAGTAGCATTGGCGGAATTAACAGTGCCCGCTAGCGCCAATGTTGCTATTAAAGATGTTGCCAAATGAGTTAATTTATTTTGTTTGCGCTTACCAAGGAAAGATGAAAAGTTTTTCATAATTTGTGCCCTTCTGGGCAACTAATTACCTAAGTTAACACTTCACTTTGGCTGGGCGAGATTTCTTAAACTTAGTGTAATTTTGTTCGCAAAATTATATGTTGAGTCAGGAGTTAGGAATCAAAGACCTTTGGGCGGGGTAAAGGTTAAAGGACTACGCAAAATTATGAAAAAACGAACCGCAAAGGGCGCAAAGGGCACGAAGTTATAAGAGTTTCAGAGAGTTATTGCGTAAGTCCTAGGTTAAACAGAAGGGGGAAGAACTTTGTTTAATTCCTTGTCTAACGACAAGCCCTTCGGGTGATGCTCCTTCTCCCAAAGAAAGACGCTACGCGAACGTTGTCAAGGTTACGCTAACGGCAATTAGCAACCGATGCAAACCGTGCTTGTCTGCAACTACCTCACCGCTTGGGGTACATGTATTCTCTATAAATGTAAAGACATATTAACTTTTTAAAAGTTGATACAAGTGTGGAATAATACGTAGGCAGTCAATTGAATTTCACCAGCTTAGATTTGTAATAGGTGTAAAACTATGATTGCTCAAAATTACGATGCAACTGATGTTGAAAACAACTTGCTTCGACAAATTAAAGTTAAAGAAAATCAACTAAAAATAGCACAAGAATCTAATATGTTTTATGTGGCTGAAGCATTACAGAGCCAATTGTCAAAGTTAAAATATCAATTATTCGAGATGCAAGACCCTGAATTTCAAGCATTGATGAGTTTAGTAGACGAAATCTGATTTTAGGGAACTCCACGGCAAGTGTTCCACTTGGGAAGCGACTCCGTTGTAGGCGGAACGCCTTCCCGTAGGGTAGGAAGTAAGTTTGGAAACTTGATATCTGGCTGTCCTCGTCTTTGTGGTAAATAAAATTTATTTTCAACCACAAAGTCACAAAGACAGGCAATTCAATGTACTATACCAGCCCGCAAAGCACGGACAGCAGCTTGGGTGCGGTCGGCAACACAGAGTTTACCGAGAATACCTCGAACATGGGTTTTGACAGTGCCGACAGTTAAGTAAAGTTTGTTGGCAATTTCTGCATTGTCACATCCGGCAACAATCAACTCTAAAACTTCTGTTTCGCGTTGAGTCAAGGCACAGGTTTCTATGGTTTTCTCAAGTTCTGGGTCAAGCCCTTCAATCATCACCCTTTTTGTACTTACCCTCGAACTAACATTTTCTTGGCGGACTTGCCGGAGTACAATATCTGCGATCGCTGGGTCTATCCAAGGACTACCTGTATAAGTAGTTTTGACTGCATCCACTAATTTTTCACTTTCAATATCCTTCATGCAATAAGAATCTGCTCCCGCCCCAAAAGCAGCTAACACAGCTTCCTCGCTATTCTGCATGGTTAAAATTAGCAATTTGGTTGTATATTCAGGATTCTCTTGCTGGCATTGCCTGTACTGGCGTGTTAGTTCGATGCCATCCATGTCAGGCAAGCCAATGTCGATAGTGGCAACATCCGGCTTCAGCGCCTTTAGAAGCTGCAACCCATCCGTTGCATTAGCGGCTTCGCCAACAATTTTGATTTCTGCTTCGGTTTGTAAAGCAGCCCTTAAGCCTATTCTAGTAAGGTTGTGGTCTTCAATCACAACGACCCTTATCTCACTCATGGCCGGTTACCTCTACCCGAATCTCTCTAAAGTACACAATAAAATACTTTACCCCTCTATTTGGAAGTTTATACCAAGAGGTAGATATTTAGTATTTTTTTAGCAGACTACATCTATCATAAGTGATAAAAAAACTCTACTGTAATGGGATAACGATTGAGAACGATAAACTCTAACGTTTAGTACATTTGTATGGACTCGCAAGATAGACTTTATTTTTTAAAGACTTAAATCTTAGGGGTTAGGCTGGAGATGGATGAAACGGTAATTAAATAAAATATTTTCCTTGCGATCGAATTAACTATGGTTTCAACTAAATTTGCTAAAAAAGACAGAATTTTGGTTGTTGATGACGTTTATGACAATTTGCTACTACTAGCGGCTATTTTACAAGAAGAAGATTACGAAATTAACTTGGTCGAAGATAGTAAAACTGCTTTAAGTCTAGTTGACGAGTTTCGACCGGATTTAATACTTCTAGATGTGATGATGCCAGAATTAGATGGGTATGAATTTACTCACCGCGTCCGGCAAAATAAGGCACTTCCATACATTCCGATTCTGCTAATTACCGCTCACGTTCAGTCTAGTGTTGTAGAAGGACTGGATGCAGGAGCTGATGACTTTATTCGTAAACCATTCGATCCAGATGAGTTACAAGCACGAGTGCGATCGCTTTTGCGCCTCAAACATAGTATAGACGAACGCGACCACATGGCGAGTCTGCGGGAAGATTTTGTTTCGCGGTTCACTCATGATTTGCGAACCCCTCTTGTAGCAGCAAATCGGGTATTAAAGTTGATGGGAGAAGGAATGTTTTGTGCAGTTACACCAGAATTAATCGAAATAATTCATACTATGATTGGCAGCAATACGGATTTGCTGACAATGGTGAATACATTGTTAGAAGTTTATAGACATGAAGCTGGTTGTAAATACTTAAACATTTCTCCATGTAATATTCAAGAATTAGTTAATGAGGTTATTCAACAATTAAAACCGCTGGCGGAAGAAAAAGGACTAATTTTAAAATTTGGGATGGCAGAGCAGATAAATTACAAGCAAGAAATAAACAGTACTATAATGGGCGATCGCGTAGAATTGCGACGAGTGTTTACAAACATCATCGGCAATGCAATTAAATTTACAGAAAAAGGTTATATTGATGTTCGCTTAAATTTAGCTGACAATGATGTACTCATTGAAATTGAAGATACAGGTTCTGGAATTTCTCAACAAGACCAAGTATTATTATTTGAACGTTTTCGTCCTGGTAAACATCAGGGTTCTGGAAGTGGCTTAGGGCTATATTTATCTCGATATATAATTGAGGCACATCAGGGTTCAATTAAAGTCAAATCTGAACTAGGTTATGGCAGTACATTTACGATCGCTTTGCCGATAAATACTGCTAGTTTAACAACAAAATCTTAAGAATATTTAGTTTAATGAATGGTAAAATTAAATAAAACAGCATTCGGAGATTTTGACTACGAATACTAGACAGAGTCTGTAGACAGACCTGAATTTTTGCAACTACGAACCTTGTTTAGAGTAATTCTCTGGTTCATCAGCTATAAATTAAATAGAGAAAAGCCACTGCGTTACTATCTTTTGCAGAGTTGTAAGAGTGGCATTTATAAGGAAGTGGTTTCGCTGAGTTTATTAGAAAATCCTGGTAAAAGGAATTTATTTAGGAAAAATTAGAGATAAACTCATCAACTTTTTTCTAAATATTTAAACCTGATTAATCCAGAGTCTTCTTAACTTCATCTTTAATATTTTCGGCAGTGTGACGAACTTGAGATTCTGCTTGCTTGGCTTGACCTTCAGCCTTGTCATTTGGATTGCCAGTAATATCGCCAACTACTTCTTGAATTTTACCTTCAACATTTTTAGCTACAGCTTTTGCTCTATCTTCAAGACTCATATTTTCTCCTGTTTACTTTCGATGTATTTACTAAAGGCTTTTTGAGCCATCTAACATTTATAGATTATTCGTTTATTTTTTATTTGCATTCTATCTGGAGAACATAATTTATCAATTTTTGTTATCCATGATATGTAGTTTATTCAAATCTAAACTTATCTTTTAGATTCAAATACCAATCTCTAGATAGAGATAAATACTTCTCTGGCTATACCAAAAGATAAACTGCTTTATGACTATGGATAGACATCACCAAGAGTAGAAAGCTGATAATTTATATAGCTGAGGTCAGTAAGCACCATATCAGTCATAGCCATAATATTTAAACAGATGCACATAGAAAATGACAGCATCTAGTAGTCTGAATACATATATTAAAAAGCAAAGACTCTGCTTTGGGGTGTGCCCCACTACATAGACTCTTGCAACTAAGAGAATATATTCATTTGAAATAGGCAATAGTCGAGTTGTCTAGTTTTTGCTTTATACAGAACTTGATAGGAAATCAGTCTGTAAAAAAGCATATTTAAAACAGTAACACTCACCTAGAGATTCAATACTAGTATTGAATCTCTAGGTGAGGCTTTGAACGCTATCTATAATCTAAAGATTTTTAATATTAGTTCGTCGGATAGATTATAAATATCAGAATCAAATTTTAATATGTACTTATCAAGAACAGAAAACTACACAAAGGAGTGATTGATATGGGTAACATAATTGCTTGGGTAGTTTTAGGTCTAATTGCAGGCGCATTAGCTAAAGCATTTTATCCCGGACATCAAGGAGGCGGCATTATAGCCACTATTGTTCTAGGAATTTTGGGAGCTTTAGTAGGTGGTTATCTCGGTCAGGTTTTGTTAGGTAGTGGGGCAGCGGCAGCAGCATCAGTAGGCGCTTTATCTATTGGAAGTATTATCTTTTCCGTTCTTGGTGCTATGTTGTTGATTTTTCTTTGGGGTTTATTTACTAGACGGGCTGTGTAATAACCTCAAATTAATTAACAATAGTATATAAAGAAAAACTACAGAGAAATGGAAAAAGGAGTACAGCAAAGATCGGTAGGAGTTTTTGCTAGAAGTTCGGATGTAGAATTAGCGCTTTCTGAGCTAAAAGTAGCTGACTTTCCGATGGATAAAGTATCTGTAGTTGCACGCAACAAGGTTGACGAAGAAGCATTAGCTGGAGCAATTACTGGCTTTACTTTAGGTAGTTTAGATAGCCTGTTGGTTGGTTTAGGTTTTTTATCGGTTCCTGGTGTTGGCCCGATAATGTTTGCGGGTGCGGAAGCAACAGCAATTGCAACATCTCTAGCTGGCGGCGCTGTTGGTGCAGCCGCAGGCAGTCTAGCTGGTGCATTGATAGGTCTAGGTATTCCTGAAGATGAGGCGAAAGTCTACAGCGATTTAGTCTCTAAAAGTTTCTACTATTTAGTGATAGTAAGTGGAGCTCAAGAGATTCGTATTGCAGAAAGAATACTTAGACAGTTTGGTATTCAACGATGGGGAGTTTATAAAGTATCCACATCCTTAGCATACCGCTATAAAAATGCAGCTGGTATTTTCGCTCGACGGCAACATACCGAACAAGCACTTACTGAATTAAAAGAAGCTGGTTATCCTATAAGTCAAGTTTCTTTATTTATTAAAGAAACACTTATTAATGACAATCTTAGTAATCTGAATGTCATTAGTAATGATGACTTAACTAACTTAGGAATGCCCGAACATATTGCAAGACATTATAAGTGTCGTCTGACTCCTGGCAGTTATTTGGTAGTCCTTAGTGGAACCGATCTTCAAATTGCTGCGGCAAAAACTATTTTAGAAGCTAACAGGGTTGAAGATTTTCATATCTATGTTCCGTTGGTTGTTAATACGGCTATTAATAAGTTTCAAGTAAGTAGCAGAAATGCTTAAAGAACTATTTGTAAGTCCGAAATTTAACATCGCGGAAGCAGTGCTTACAAAGAGTAAACTAAGTTGATTAAAAGAGAAATAAAGTCGCTAGTTGCTCGGCACAAAGCATGTCTCCTTCTCGTTGAATAAAACTAAGCACGCTATTGTTGGAGTTATGGAGCAAACAGAAGCTTTGTAATAGCAATATTATTTGCTTACTTACCATCAATTATTAAGTAATCTTAAATGCAGGAAGGTAAATTATGAAAAAAATAGCTACTTTTTTAGCTAGTGGCATTTTGTTGTTTAGTGTAGCCGCTTGTAATGATGCTAAAACTTCTAGTGTAGCTCCAAATTCTACCCAAGATGAAGTGAAAACGCCGAGTGCTGAAGAGGCTAAAGATGCTAAACAAGATGCAACCAGCGAAACTCGTCGAAAACAACTCAATGAAGATATTCGCGCGAGAGAACAACGCAACAATACTTTTAATGCAGGCGCAGCAGAAAAAAGATCCGATAAAGATGTTGCCAGTGAGGTTCGTAGTAAATTAGAAGCAAACATACCTGCTAGTGCGCTGGTTGTCGAAACAAAAAATGGTGTAGTAACAGTATCAGGAACTGTTCCTACTCAGCAGCAATACGATAAAATTGCTAACCTAACGAAAGAAATTAAAGGTGTTCAAGGTGTGGAGATTAAAGCTACGGTAGCTGCGGCTAAAACTGAAAAAAAATAACTAGAGAATTATACTTTTGTTGATTTGAGCGTCAGACTACAAATTAGGAATCGGGTATTGGAGGATAGAAAAGATAAAGAATTTTCTATCCTTTTTCTTTGAGTTTGTTTCGTGCCCAAAAAAGGAACTGGAGACTGTAGGATCGGGTTGCATTATTGAAAAAAGTGTAGATAGGGCGAATTTCTACTTTTTTTCATTTTATAAATGCTTTCTTAAAAATTCTATACTCTACTAAATATAATATTTTCCCGCTTAAATTTATCTGTTCGTATTCTCGATAAATTTGTCCGCCAAGCCTTTCTGGGATTTTGCGACTGCGGATATTTGCTCGATCTACAGGATAGATAAGATACTCGTAATCTAAGTTACTCTCAGCCCATTCTTTGAGGGCAGTAATAGTCTCTAACCCATAACCATTACCGTGTGCCGATTTTTTTAGCCAAATACCTAGTTCTGGATGTTTACTATTAAGCTTATGTATACCACTACACCCCAAAAACTCTTGAGAATCTTTATCTAAGATTGCTACCACCAGTTCGTCGCCATTTTGCATATTTGATAGAGATGCACTAAGAAATAATTCCGTTTCGGAAATATTTTGAGGTGAGCGTGGATGCATGTAAGTAGTAATTTCCTCCGTAAATTCTCTAAAAATCACTTCTTTGTATGCCAGTGAAATAGACTGCAATAATAAGCGTTTCGTGGATATGGTTAAATTTAAGAGTTTCATAACGCTTTTTCAGCAATGTATTTTGTAAAACTTAGATTTTAAGTTAAATTGCGGCGATTTGGAACACTTGAATTTTTACATCAAAGCTTTTTCTGTATTGGCTGCAACCCAATCTAATGAAAATTCATCAAATCTTCAGAAATAAAAATCTTACTAGTCTTATGAAAGAGCTAAAGTTTTGTTAAGATGCTAATGCTAGGAGATTCTTCACGGGAATTATTCACTCAGCGTGTGAAGAAACAAAAAGTACTAGCAGCATAGAGTTAAAAAGGTGAAGCAATGACCACCTACATTTTCTTTGACGATGCCCTCCGGATGCTTACCAACGCCTTCTTGTTATCAGCAGTGCTGCTAATGGCATTTTCTGGTATAGGTTTGGCAGTCATCGAAACGATTGAAAAGACAGGAGAACGCTAAATTAAGCCCTGGTGGTGTGCTTTTTGCCTTAAGCATGGAGTGCAAGTGTTCGCTGCGAAGCAATCCTGTGAACACTAAACCAACAAAGTCTCACAGCGTTGCAGTATTACCTGAAGTAAAGAAACGTCAAGGGAACTGTACCGCTAATGAGACTCAAATCCAGGAGCCAACTACAATGGGTTTATTTGATACAGTATTGGGCAAGCAAAAACCAGCCCAAGAATTATTCAGTCCAGCAGAAGCTTTGCCGCTATTACCTTGGCAGCTATAGCCTCAGATGGATATCTTGCAGATGAAGAAGCGCGGGGAATCTCTGCTGCGCTATCTCGAATGAAGCTTTTTAGAAGTTATTCTAATGATGTAATGGGTAGGCTGTACTTTGTTTAATGCAGCCAAAGAATCTCTACCCCACGACTTGCGAGAAATAGCTTTTGCAGTAGCTACAGACTTAGTGTTAGCCGATGGTACTGTAACAGAAGAAGAACAAAACTTTTTAAACGACCTGTACCAGGCTTTGGGTATTTCCAGTGAGATAGCACTACAAATCGTGCAAGTGATGTCAATCAAAAACTAGGGGTAGGGTTATAGTAGAGAACAAATTTTCAGCATAATTCAGCTATATGTATTATAGAAACTAAGTGTGCCAAAGAAGCTCAACTTCTTTGGCAATACTTTTAGGATAATTGCGATCGCAATCGCACCCCAATCTGTAAAATATCAACCCTAGGATAGCTGGGGACTGGGGACTGGGTGAAAAGTCTTTTTGTGCTAGGCTCGATCGTTTGTTGATGTCCTAACACTACTGGCTACGGCTATACTTGATATTTTCTGACAAGAATTAGTCGGATTACCTGTACTAACACCAGAAAATCTATAATTTGACTTTACAAATATCAACTTTTATGAATTGGTCTGCTACCCTATCTCAACTAATTGAAGTTCTTTTAGCTCAACCTGTAAACTTATCTGAAGCTGCGTTAGCACAAGTAACTAGTGGGATACAAACAGATAGCCGGATATTAAAGCCAGGTGAAGTATTTTTAGCTTTACGGGGTGAAAAATTTGATGGACACGAGTTTGTTCCCGCAGCGTTCGCCAAAGGTGCTTTAGCTGCCATCGTTGATTATGATTACAACAATCCCGGATTGCCTGCATTACAGGTCAAAAATACCTTAGAGGCATATCAAAAAATCGGCAGATGGTGGCGCGATCGCTTTGATATTCCCGTGATTGGGATAACGGGTTCCGTGGGGAAAACCACAACCAAGGAACTGATCGCCGCTGTCTTAGCAACTCATGGGCGAGTTCACAAAACTTATGGCAATTTCAATAACGAAATTGGTGTCCCGAAAACCCTCCTAGAACTCAATGCCGAACATGACTACGCTGTAATCGAAATGGCGATGCGGGGAAAGGGACAAATTGCCGAACTAACGCAAATAGCGCGTCCTACCATTGGAGTAATTACCAATGTGGGAACGGCACATATTGAGTTATTGGGTTCTGAAGCAGCGATCGCAGAGGCTAAATGCGAATTATTGGCAGAAATGCCCAAGGATAGTGTAGCTATTCTCAACCATGACAATTCTCTGTTAATGGCCACGGCAAAGAAAGTTTGGTCAGGAAAAGTTTTGACTTATGGTTTGTCTGGTGGCGATATCCAAGGAAAATTGATTGATAACGAAACTGTTGACGTAGGCGGAATGCAGCTACCTTTACCCCTACCAGGTCGGCACAACGCTACGAATTTCTTAGCAGCTTTAGCTGTGGCAAAGGTGCTGGAAATTGATTGGTCAACCCTCAAAAGCGGTGTGACTGTGAATATGCCTACAGGTCGATCGCAGCAGTTTGCCTTACCTAATGATGTATTAATCTTAGATGAGACGTATAATGCTGCACCAGAAGCAATGCTAGCGGCGTTACAGTTATTGGCAGACACGCCCGGAAAGCGTAAAATTGCCGTGTTAGGTGCAATGAAAGAATTGGGAGAGCGATCGCAGCAGTTGCACCAAAAAGTTGGCGAAACAGTGCGAAACTTGCAATTAGACGGTTTGTTGGTATTAGTAGACGGACAAGATGCCGAAGCGATCGCGCTGAGTGCTGAAGGAATTCCTTCTGAATGCTTTACCACTCATGCCGATTTGGTTGCCAGATTAAAGACATTTGTTCGAGAGGGCGATCGCTTATTGTTCAAGGCAGCTCATTCAGTCGGATTAGATCGCGTTGTCAATCAGTTTCGAGCAGAATTTTCCAGTTAAGAAAAGCCTTGGCGACTAGAAGTCGCGGCTACACAGACAAAACCCATTTGCGTGGGTTTCCTTGATTTTGTATTAGTCCGCCTCCGCGGACTTTGCTTGTGTAGTAGCGACTTCTAGCCGCCCAAAACTTTTAAAACTCTGCCTATTTGTATCAGACTATTAAATGTACGTAGATTGGTTGCACTTGGGTGGTTATATTAACTAATTAGTTTTAATCCTCAGAACTAATGAAAGCTCCTTGGCAATCTTTATACCCAGTTACATACCCGCAATACACTATTGCTTGTAACGGTTGGGCGCTGAAGCGGCTGTTGAGACTGCTAACTGAACCGCTGAAAAAGCTGAGTCGTTGGAAATTGATTTCACTTGGTAATATTTCGACATCTGTACCCAGTCAAAGCTTTCAATTAGGAGAATTTACAATAGATTGGCAAGGTAGCGATACAAAACAGCCTTGTTTAAAGATTGTCCATCAAAGTAACCAAGCAAAAGTGATATGGCAGACATCCCCAGGTCAGAGTTTTATCAGTGGAGGTGATGTCAGCCTCACTATTACTGAGGAACGAGGTTCTATAGAAATTGACGAACAAAAACAAGCAGAGTTTAGCGATCAAATTGTTGACGCAATTAAGCAAGAAGGCGATACTTTGCTGATTCATGGTCGTCTCCAAAATCGCCAAAATACTAGTGACGAACCCCAATATGTCTTAACATTGCGAACTATTGGGTTAAAAGAACTTGATTTTCAACTACAAATTGGCGATGGAAATGTCAATGAGACGCAGTTGCAATTCATCACCTCCCCAGACGAACACTTTTACGGTTTTGGAGAGCAATTTTCTCAAATCGACTGCAAAGGACAATGGATACCAATCATTTGCGAGGAGGGAGGAATTGGTCGTGGCGATCGCGGCCCCAAAACCTTGAATCTTTTAGGTGTTGCTGGTAATAGATTTTCCAGTTATGCCCCTATCCCCTATTTTGTAACCAACAAGGGGCGATCGATATTTTTGAATAACACCGAACCCTCAATTTTCAACTTGCGCGATCCGCAAATTGCAACTATCCGAGTTTCATCTAGTTGTATGCAAGGGCGAATTCTTTGCGGTGAGACACCCCTAGATATTATTGAACTTTACACCAACCATGTAGGACGGATGTCACCGCTTCCCGATTGGTTGAATAATGGGGCAGTGGTAGGTATGCAAGGAGGTACGCAGCTAGTTAGGCAAGTGTGGTCGCAGTTGCGCGAACTCGACACCCCCATTGCCGGATTTTGGTCGCAAGATTGGGTCGGTCAACGCCGCACAATCGCGGGAAAACAATTGTGGTGGAACTGGCAACTCGATGAAACTGTTTATCCAGGTTGGCAGCAGTTGGTAAGTGACTTAGCACAAGCAAAAATTGCGGTTGGAGTATATGTCAATCCCTTTCTAGTCGATCGCCCGCACAAATCCAACCTGCAACAGCGTAATCTCTATACAGAAGCCTTACAACAAGGCTTTGTCGTCAAGAAAAATCAAGGCGAACCGTATCTCATCGAAAGTACCGACTTTTCGGCAGCTTTGCTCGATTTAACTAATCCAGATGCTCGTAAATGGTTTAAAAATGTCCTTAAAGAAGAAGTGCTAGGCAAAGGCGCGAAATTTTGGATGGCTGACTTTGCCGAAGCAGCACCCTTTGAGGGAATTTATGCTAGCGATGAATCTGGGCTACTTTATCACAACCAATATCCCGTTGATTGGGTAAGTCTAAACCGAGAAGCGATTCAAGAAGCAGGTAAAGAAGGCGACGCTTGGTTTTTCAATCGAGCTGGATTTTTGAAAACTCCATCTCACAGCACATGTATGTGGTTAGGAGACCAGAACACTACTTGGGGTAAGAACGATGGCATAGTGAGTGCTGTCAAAGGTGCGATCGCTGGTGGTTTTTCTGGATTGAGTATCAACCACAGCGATATTGGTGGCTATACAAGTATTGCTAACCCGATTCTGGAAGCTATCGGCGTGGGATTTAGGCGATCGCGGGAATTACTTTATCGCTGGATGGAACTGAACGCTTTCACTCCCGTATTCCGCACCCACGAAGGCAATCAGCCAGATAAAAACGTTCAATTTTATACAGATAAAGATACCCTGGCAACTTTCAGTTATTGGGCGAAAGTTTATGCCGCGCTGGCTGGATATCGCCAACAGTTAATGGCAGAAGCAGCAAAAAAAGGATATCCCATGCTTCGCCACCTGATTTTGCATTATCCTGACGATCCGAATGTGTATCAACTTGAAGAACAGTTTCTCTTAGGGAGCGAGTTCTTAGTAGCACCAGTGCTGAAGCCAGGGAAAAAGAAGGTCAACGTATATTTTCCGGCTGGCGAGTGGGTTCACTTGTGGAGTGGCAAGACATATAGCATGACAATAGGTATACGGCAAAAAGTACCCGCTCCCCTCGGACAACCTGCTGTATTTTATCGCCAAGGGTCTCAAGCAGCTGAATCAGTTGTGGAGACTCTGAAGGTAAAAAATTTACTTAACACGCCATAGGAGGCAGGGGAGCAAAGCTTTCAACGGTAGGGAATTAAAAATCAGGCACTAGAGAGGGTGATTTGAAAGACATTCATTTGTGGAGTTAAGGTTGGCCAAGGTTCAGGGAAAAAACTACCTTGGGGTAATGGAAGATGTTTGAGAACAGCAGCCTTAATCACTAAAAACCCACGACGAAAACAACTCAAACAACGATGGAGGATACTATTTTTCAAGTTGCGTCGTGCAACATGAGTTTGTGGGAGTTCATCTAAACTACTGATAGGCAAATTAGCATCAACTTCCCCTCCAACACGCGCGATCGCCTATTGCCTGATTCATCCCCACCACATAATTAATGTATTGATGAATTGCACCCTTTGGGACAGTGTTGATAGCTCAAAGCTTTGAAGTAACTAACCTGAGTTCGGGTTAAACATAAGAAGGTAAAAGCCATGCAACAAGAAGTTCAAATTCCTCATCCGTCAATTTGAGATTAGGAGGTAATTGTCAAGTTACAGTCATAATTAATTCCGCTCCACTAAAATGTGGCGTAGCTCCCCACCCCTACACCATCTTGATTATTTAGAGGTCTAATTGACTACAAAAAAGTCAAAGCTTGTCCGCGCACATCTGTATTTAACTGGCCTTTGTTATAAACAATCTCACCACCAACAATGGTAGTTACAGCCCATCCTGTAAGGTTCCAACCTTCAAAAGGACTCCAACCGCACTTTGTTAACAACTCCTCGCGCCGAACTGGACGGTAAGTATTCAAATCTACCAGTACTAAATCAGCATCGTAACCAGGAGCGATCGCACCTTTATTGGGAATACCGTAAGCTTTAGCTACAGATGTTGACATCCAGTTGACAACTTGGGCAACAGTACACTGTCCTTGGTCAGCCGCAGTTAACATTAAAGCTAGAGAAGTTTCCACTCCAGGCATCCCAGAGGGAGTATTGGGATATTCTTGAGCTTTTTCTGCCAAAGTATGCGGTGCGTGGTCTGTGGCAATGAAATCAATTACGCCATCTCGCAAAGCTTGCCAAAGAACTTGATTATCGTGGGGCGATCGCAAAGGCGGATTCATTTGTGCTAAAGTACCAATCTTTTCGTAAGCACTGGTATTCAATAACAAATGCTGTGGTGTCACTTCTGCTGTCACCCAACTCGGTTTATTTTGACGCAGCAACTCTGCTTCTTCGGCTGTGGACATGTGCAGAATATGCAGCCGACGTTGGTATTTTTGAGAAAGTTTTAATGCTAGTTTCGTTGCCAAAAGGGCAGCTTGATTATCTTGAATCTGGGAGTGAACTGCCGGATCGTGAATGCCGGCAAATTCTTGACGGCGTTGGTTAATTCTAGCTTGATCTTCGGCATGAACGGCAATTAAGCGATTGCCACGAGCAAAAATAGCTTCGAGTGTTGCTTCTCCATCGACTAGCAACTGACCGTGCATCGACCCCATAAAAATTTTAATTCCTGGTGTCGGCTGTGCTGAGAGCAAATCTGGTAGATTCTCGGCAGTTGCGCCAATAAAAAAGCCATAATTAACCAAGCATTTATTAGAGGCACGTTGTAACTTGTCGTCTAAAGCTTCTTGGTTAGTAGTTAAAGGGCGGGTGTTGGGCATTTCCAGAAAGGAAGTGACTCCACCTTTAGCACAGGCACAACTGGCAGTAAATAAGTCCTCCTTGTGTTCTAGTCCTGGTTCCCGGAAATGCACCTGCGGGTCAATAACTCCTGGCAACAAAGTTAACCCTTGTGCGTCAATTTCTGTGGTTGCCGTTGCAGTGGAGATTATCGGTGCAACTTCAACTATTTGGCGATCGGATATCAGCACATCGCCTACCATCAATTCACCGTTAGGTAGGATAATGCGAGCGTGGCGAATCAGTAAACTTTGTGAAGACAGCATGGAGTTAACAACGTTTAGACAACAACTATGATTTATGGATAACTATGCTTTTAGGTTAAACTTAGTCGCACTTTTCGTAATAAATTTTTGCAGGTCGTGAAAAAAAAGTTTATTTTTAACTTATGAATCTGCATAACAAAATACCGACAACCAGCAAATCATCTTCCTGCCGTTAAAATTAACAAGTAAAGTCTCCCTGAGCGAGTTCCATTACCTGCCTTTTTCCTTATTACAGTAATTTCATGCAAAATCAAGTGTCTGATAACAACTCTAGTCAACAACCCGATAATTCCTGGATCGCAGAGCTAGGCAGAACAGTTGTATTAAGTATTGTTCTAGCTCTAGGCATTCGTACCTTTGTTGCTGAAGCTCGTTGGATTCCTTCTGGCTCTATGGAACCTACTCTGCACGGAACTCCAAACCAGTGGGAGGCAGATAAAATTATTGTTGACAAATTGAAGTATAAGTTTGCTCAACCAGAGCGAGGAGATATTGTAGTCTTTTCGCCTACAGCAGAGTTACAAAAAGAACAATACCAAGATGCTTTTATTAAACGTGTAATTGGTTTACCAGGAGAGACGGTAGAACTCAGAAATGGGAAAGTTTATATCAATAAAAAACCTCTCCAAGAAGATAAATATCTTAGTTCTCAGCAGCGTACAGTAATTGATGTTTGCACTTCAGGACAGCAGCCGCCTTACTTAGCAAAACCTGAGACTATACCCCCCAATTCATACCTGGTCTTAGGTGACAACCGTAACAGTAGCTATGATAGTCGTTGCTGGGGTATTGTTCCTCGTGAAAATATTATCGGTCGGGCTGTACTTCGCTTTTGGCCTCTAAATCACATCGGAGAAATTGACAAGTCGCCACTGTACCCATAGTTTAGTGCTAAGTGCTGAGTTAGGAGTTAGGAGTTAGAAGTTAAGAGCGATTTATTTTTTCCCTACTCCTTTATCCCCCTTATCCCTCTATTCCCCATATTCTGTCTCGTCATGCCGTACTTAGCTAAAATTTTACTTTACCCGATTAAGTCACTGGATGGCGTGGAAGTAGAGCAAGCTAAAGTTCTCGCCAGTGGTGCTTTAGAGTATGACCGCGAGTTTGCCATTATTAACAAACAAGGTAAATTTGTCAATGGCAAGAGCAACGAGAAAATCCATTTACTACGAGCATTTTACGCAAGCTCTTTTGGGACATCGCAGTTTGGTATTTCAGATAGAACTATCTCGCTGCAAATCCCAAGCCAAAAATCACAACAAGTTTTTCATCTAGATAAAGAACGCCAAGCATTAGCAGCAACTTTAAGTGATTTTTTTGGGTTTGCTGTCATGTTAGAGCAAAACTCTTTGATGGGCTTTCCCGACGATCGCAATTCACCAGGGCCAACGGTTATTAGTACAGCATCTCTGATAGAAGTAGCCTCTTGGTTTCCTGGTTCAAGTGTCGATGAAATCCGCCGTCGGATGCGTGCCAACATTGAAATTGGCGGTGTAGAGCCGTTTTGGGAGGATCGATTATTCAGCGAACAAGGCGATCTTCTCTCCTTTCAAATCGGAAATGTGTGCTTTTTTGGAGTCAACCCCTGTCAGCGTTGTATAGTTCCAACACGCAATCCTAACTCTGGAGAAGCTTACCCAAACTTTCAAAAAATATTTGTGCAAAAGCGGCAAGCAACTTTGCCAAGTTGGGTATCGTCATCCCACTTTAATCACTTTTATCGCTTGAGCGTGAATACGCGATTATCTACATCAGAAGCTGGTAAAACTTTGCAAATTGGCGACAAAATAGAAATATTGCCGTCAAAAAGTTAATATTTATTAAGATTAAAAACTGAATAGTAAAAAATAAAAAAAATTATTAATTCTGATTGTTCCCTCTATTGTAGTGACTGGCGATTTACTCAGGTCTACCAAATTTTAAATGCTTATTTCTCTTTCATCATTCGTGATGTAACTCATGAATTTTGCATTCTCAAATCAATGACAACTATTCTAGAATCGAATATCTTTGTTAAAGAATATGAATATATCTTGCCTTGAGTGTATTCATAGACATCGACATGTTGCCACGAGCGGGGTAGCAAATTCAGGTGTTATAACAAAGCTTGAGGAGTAGTTGTGTATAGGTTCTTAAGTATTAAAATATACCAAAAATATTTTTATGGACAGAAAGTAGTTAAAAAGCTTGCTACTGACTTATACAATGAAATCTGCGATCGCCTTTCTTTAGCACCAGAGCAACAATAATACTGCATCTTGGTAATTAAGAATGTTGCAAATAATCGTTTATTTTTAGTGAAAATGCTGAGACAACTTGGCTTTGCAGTGCGAGAAGCCGCAAACGCTCAAGAAGCGATCTTTCAATAAATGATATGGCAGCACATATAATTTTCATCCGCCAGACAATTTTATCAACTGGTTGCGATGATTTAATTCGTAAACCATTTATACAAGAAATATTACTGAAAACAGTCAGCCAATATCTAGGTGTAAAATATATCAGCAGAGGAGAAACAATTAATACAGCAACTGTCAATCTAAAAACACAAACAATGGCTAGCAAAGTTGAAATTCTGAGGGATTTATTGCAGATGTCGCCTGATTAGCTCCAAAAATGAGGTTATGCAGCAGCAAGTTGCAGTGACGACTGAATTTTAGGGTTAATTCAGCACATTGCGTTAGATAAAAATCAAATTTTCCGATTTTTCAAGGATTTAGCAAATAACTATCAGTTTGAGAAAATTATGGAACTGACGAGAACAGATGCAGAATGAATTACAAGCGGTTAGACCCTAATAAACAAGATATTTTAATAATTGACGATATGGCAGACAACCTGCGAGTTTTATCTTCACTCCTGACTAGAGAAGGATACAACGTTCGCAAGGCTTTAAACTGGCAAATGGCTTTGAGTGCTTGTCAAACAGTATTACCAGATCTAATTTTACTCGACATTATGATGCCGGAAGTAGACGGTTATGAGGTTTGTCAGCGTTTTAAAGCCTGGGATCTCACGGCGGATATTCCAATAATTTTTATTAGTGCTTTAGATGATGTTTTCGACAAGGTAAAAGCCTTTAAAATCGGAGGGATAGATTATATTACTAAACCGTTTGAGTTTGAAGAAGTTTTAGTGCGCGTGCAAAACCAACTGGCTTTAAGGACAGCAAGGCTAGAAATATTGACATTAAATGCTGAATTAGAACAAAGGGTAAAACAACGGACTTGGGAACTAGAAAAAGCTCTGCAAAAACTCCAAGGAGAAATTACTTCCCGGCGACAGCTGCAAAGTCAATTGTTAGATATAGCATTGCATGATTCACTAACTAATTTACCGAATCGAGTCTTATTTATTAGGCGATTAGCAAAAGCTCTACATTGTGCAAAACAAGAATCTACTTATCAGTTTGCCGTACTCTTTTTAGACTGCGATCGCTTCAAAGTTATTAATGATTCTCTGGGTCATTTAGTAGGAGATGAATTACTCGTTGCCATTGCCCGCCGCCTACAAAATTGCTTGACACCAGTCGATACTTTAGCTCGATTAGGTGGTGATGAATTTGGCATTCTCTTAGAAAATCTTCCAGATATAAACTCAGCAATTAAAATTGCTGAAAACATTTTGCAGCAATTATCACTCACTTTTAAATTATCCAGATATGATGTATTTATGAATGCCAGTATTGGCATTAATTGGGGTAATCAAGACTACGAGAAACCAGAATATTTACTGCGGGATGCTGATACAGCAATGTATCGTGCTAAATCTCTAGGGAGAGCCAGATATCATGTTTTTGACCCAGCAATGTATCAAGAAGCTATCCAACTTTTAGAACTAGAAAATGACTTACGTAGAGCTGTTGATCGACAAGAATTTCTCGTTTATTATCAGCCAATTATTTCTCTGGCTACAGGTAGAATTTCTGGATTTGAAGCACTTGTGCGCTGGCAGCATCCGATTCGCGGTCTGATTTCTCCTATAGAATTTATTCCGGTGGCAGAAGAAACGGGCTTGATTAATCCGATTAATATATGGGTATTACAGTCAGCCTGCCGTCAGCTAAGTATTTGGCAACATCACCCAGCGACATCAGACAACTTAACTATTAGCGTTAATTTAAGCGCAAGATTATTTTATCAAGCAAATTTAACAGCACAAATTGACCAGATTCTTCATGACACTCAAGTGAATCCAGCTTGTTTAGAATTGGAAATTACCGAGAGTGTCATCATGGAAAATACCCATGTAGTTAAAACAATTTTTCAGGAATTAAAAGCCCGAAAAATTAAGTTAATTATGGATGATTTCGGTACAGGATATTCATCTTTGAGTTATCTGCATAGTTTTCCTCTAAACGCACTCAAAATTGATAAATCATTTGTCAAACGGATGCAGGATAATCAAGAAAATATGGGATTAGTACCAGCCATGATTAGTATCGCTGAATCAATGGGGATGGCTGTGATTGCAGAAGGAGTTGAAACTAAACAACAGTTAAAACAACTGAGAAGTTTAAAATGTGATTTTGCCCAAGGATATCTGTTTTCCAAACCCTTAGAACAAAAACTGGTTTTAGATTTGATTGCCTCGGTGCCTCAATGGTAATTCTCAAGTAGCACTTGAGGCAAAAAATATGAGTAAATACTTACTTAATAATTGACAAAAATAGATTTGATGATTCGGCTATTAGTTAGATAATAGACGCATATTATCTATTATACTTACGTAAGAAGGGAACTTAAGTTTACAAAACTTCAAATAGAAAATATTTGAAATAAATGGTGCAATTCTAGTATTCTATCTAAACTTTACTCAATATTTAGTATGCAATATGCGAACAGCCATAGGGATATTTTCTAAAAATCATTGTTATTTTTAATAATTATAAACATAACTTTTGGTTCAAAATGTCTTTAAATAAAATTCACAATTCCAAAGGTAATATTTTAGTAGTTGATGACACACCAGACAACTTGCGGCTTTTATCGGCAATGTTGACGGCACAGGGTTTTGAAGTTCGCAAAGCTTTAAACGGTAAAATGGCACTAACTGCATGTCAAATAGTTTTACCCGACTTAATTTTGCTAGATATTAATATGCCAGAAATGAATGGTTATGAAGTGTGTCAGCAATTAAAATCTGATGATAAAACTTGCGAAGTACCAGTAATTTTTATTAGCGCTTTAGATGATGTTGTCGATAAGGTGAAAGCTTTTGATGTTGGGGGAGCAGATTATATTACTAAACCTTTTCACGGAACGGAAGTTCTATTGCGAATTGAGAATCAAATAAATTTACGTACACTACAAATTACACTTCAAGAAAAAAATTTTTTATTACAAGAAGCTTTAGATAACTTAAAAGCAGCCCAAGTCCAACAAATTCAGAATGAAAAGATGGTAGCACTAGGGCAATTGGTAGCAGGCATTGCTCATGAAGTGAATAACCCAATTAGTTTTATTTATGGCAACCTGCAATATGCTAATCAATATGTGCGGGAACTAATTAATATCGTCGAGGTTTATCAACAGGAATATTCACAACCATCTCCCAAAATTCAAAAAATAGTTAACGATATAGATTTAAATTTTGTGATTCATGACCTAGAAGATTTGATGGGTGCAATGTATAGAGGAGCCGATCGCATTCGAGAAATCGTATTAGCGCTGCAAAACTTCTCAAGGCATGACGAAGCTGAAATGAAAGCGGTAGATATTCATCAAGGCATCGATAATACTTTAGTAATGCTACAACATCGGCTTAAGGAAACAGCAAATCGTCCAGCTATTGACATAGTTAAAAAATATGGTAAATTGCCCCTAGTTACCTGTTATCCTAGTGAATTGAATCAGGTATTTATGCATCTATTAAACAATGCTATTGATTCATTGGAGAAAATAGAGATAGATAAAGAAAAATCAGAAGCTCAGATAGCGACTATCGGAAGTTTAGAAGAAATGGAGACGACTCAGAGGTTTGACTTTCAACTTAGTCAGACAGATAACTTACGAGCAAGTTATCGTATAGCAGCTTATTATCAAACATCAGAATATCAAAAAAAATGGAAACAGCCAATCCATAATCCACAAATCCAAATCCGCACAGAGCTTACAGAGTTTAATACTGTGAAAATAGCGATCGCAGACAACGGCATCGGCATAGATAAATCATTACAGTCGCGTTTGTTCGATCCATTCTTTACCACAAAACCTGTGGGCAAAGGTAGTGGGCTAGGATTGTCGATTAGTCACCAAATCGTTGTACAAAAACATCAAGGACAAATCACCTACTCTTCATCCTTGGGACAAGGAGCAGAATTTGCGATCGCAATTCCCATAGAACCGCCTATGTAAAGAGCAGAGAAAAGGCTTCGCCTTGCAGAAGGGAAAAGGTGAGCCAGCGACGGGTACGTAGAGGGTTTCCGCGGTAGTTCTCTCAACTCGGCAGAGCCGCTTCCGAGGCTGGCTCCCCCCTACGATAACGACTCGTCGAGTAAGATGCCCGAAGGACTTTGACTGCTGACAACTGACAATCAAAAATAATAAAATTTACAATTATTAATACAGAAATAAAGATACATACCCCTCAACGCTGATGGCGTAATCTTTGAAATACAAGGCTGAGAGCCGAACACAACAGTTAGGAGTCAGACTACTTACAATAGAAGATGAAGAAATCAAGACTTTTTACCTAAGAAAGACTACTATTTTCAGTCGCAAAAAAGCATAATAGAGAAGTGACTGATCTGTTCGCCCCTTTACAATCCTTAAAAGAAGGTCACTGGTTCAAGCTCATCTGCGGAGCCAGCTTCCAACATCTACCTGCGGTCAGAAGTTTAACATTAGCCTACACCTTGGCCGGCGCTGACTGTATAGATGTGGCAGCCGATCCAGCTGTAATAGCAGCAGCCCAAGAAGCGTTGCAAGTGGCCAAGTATCTAGTTAGCGATGCTCAGGAGCGAGGCTTTGGCTATAAAGGAAACTTGCCTTTTTTGATGGTCAGCTTGAACGATGGAGAAGACCCCCATTTTCGTAAAGCAGAATTTAATTCTACTGAGTGCCCTGTAGACTGCCCTAGACCCTGTGAAAGGATTTGTCCGGCACAAGCAATCGAATTCAGCCATATAAAAGATGACTTTTCAGGAGTTGTATCCCAAAAGTGCTATGGCTGCGGTCGTTGTATACCAGTTTGCCCATATGATATAATTTATACAAAATCATATATGTCAACGCCAGGAGCGATCGCACCATTGGTAATGTCAACGGGAGTAGATGCCGTAGAAATACATACAAAGGTAGGGCGTTTAGCAGAATTTAAGCTATTGTGGCAAACAATTTCCCAATGGGTTGACCGTTTGAAGGTAGTAGCTATCAGCTGTCCTGATGGTGAGGGAATGATTGACTACCTCCACGCTATTTACGAGCTAATTTCTTCGTCATATCGTAGCGTTTTAATTTGGCAAACTGATGGTCGTCCCATGAGCGGTGATATTGGAGATGGCACTACTTTAGCAGCAGTGAAATTAGGACAAAAAGTTTTGGCAGCAAAGTTACCGGGATATGTGCAGTTAGCAGGTGGCACTAATGACTATACCGTTGCTAAGTTAAAAGCAATGGGACTGCTTAAAGAAGCAAGGGAGCAGGGAGCAGGGAGCAAGGGGGAAAACTTTTCTCCTCTGCCCCCTGCCCTCTGCCCCCCCTCCTCAATTGCTGGGGTTGCTTACGGTAGCTACGCCCGCGTACTGCTGTCATCAATTCTCGATCGCTTAGAGAATAAGGAGGTGAGTCACACTAGTGTTAAGGCGACTGTCCGCCTGGAAGAAGACGATGTATTACTTTGGCAAGCCGTAGAGCTTGCCCATTCTCTCGTTTCCCAGCTCAAGTCACAGCAGGAGCGCTAATCGCTCGTTCGTTATCTCTAAAAACGTCACAATAGAAAGCATGACGATTACAGACGATCTCCAAAAATTGTTAGATATTTTGCCCCAAGACCTGCGACAAGTACTAGAGAATCATCCCAAGCGAGATAGTTTAGTTGAAGTGGTCTTGGATTTGGGTCGTCGCCCAGAGGCTCGCTTTCCCAATCAAGCTGAGTATCTGAGCGAAACACCAGTCACTCAAGAACAGATAGATGATTGCATTCAGCGAGTTGGAACCTTTGGTGGAGATAACCGGGCAGGAATTGAGCAAACTTTGCATCGGATCAGTGCTATTCGCAACCGAACAGGCAAGATTATTGGCTTGACTTGTCGTGTAGGTCGTGCCGTATTCGGTACAATTGGCATGATCCGCGATTTAGTAGAAACTGGTAAATCAATTCTGATGCTAGGTCGTCCGGGTGTGGGTAAAACTACCGCACTCAGGGAAATTGCCCGCGTATTAGCAGATGAATTATCCAAACGTGTGGTAATTATCGATACCTCTAACGAAATCGCTGGAGATGGCGATGTTGCCCACCCTGCCATTGGTCGCGCTAGGCGGATGCAAGTGGCTCATCCAGAACTTCAACATCAAGTGATGATTGAAGCAGTAGAAAACCATATGCCAGAAGTCATTGTCATTGATGAAATTGGCACTGAACTAGAAGCATTAGCTGCTCGTACCATTGCCGAACGCGGCGTGCAATTGGTAGGTACTGCCCACGGGAACCAGATTGAAAACTTGATTAAAAACCCCACTCTCTCTGATTTAGTTGGGGGTATCCAAGCTGTGACTCTGGGAGATGACGAAGCGAGACGGCGTGGCAGTCAAAAGACTGTTTTAGAACGCAAAGCTCCTCCCACTTTCGAGATAGCTGTAGAAATGTTAGAACGGCAGCGTTGGGTAGTACACGAAAGCGTTGCTGACACAGTAGATAATCTGCTCAGAGGTCGCCAGCCTAGTCCCCAAACGAGAACCGTTGATGACCAGGGCAAAGTCTCAATTACACGCCAGTTATCTGTAGTTAACGGTCGCGGCGGACACCTTGCAGTTGCAGATGATGCACCTACAGCGCGGCAACCTAACGGCTGGCGCTCATCTGGACAAATGGTAGCATTACCGCCATTGCCTGTAGAGCGGGAAAGGGTAACTAGTGGATCTAGTGAGTTTGACCGCTTACTAGATGAATCTTTTAATTATTCAGACTTTGATTTTCAGACTACTAGGCAAGCAGGGCCGAATGGGGAAGATTTGCCGCTGCATATCTATCCCTATGGTGTTAGCCGTCACCAACTAGAACAGGTAATCAATGTACTGACTTTACCTGTAGTGTTGACGAAAGATATCGATAGCGCCGATGCAATTTTGGCATTGCGATCGCATGTCAAAAACCATGCCAAATTAAGACAAATGGCGAAAGCCCGTCATGTACCCATTCACATGATTAAGTCCAGCACGATTCCGCAGATTACTCGTGGTTTGCGGCGCTTGCTGAACATTGATGACCCTGAAATCGCTGACGACCGAGAACTGCAACTGTTTTTGCACAGTGGCAGCGATGATGAGATTGATGCCCTAGAAGAAGCCAGACTTGCTGTAGAGCAGATCGTTATTCCTAAAGGACAGCCAGTTGAGTTATTGCCGCGTTCTCCCCAAGTACGCAAAATGCAACATGAGTTAGTAGAACACTATCGACTCAAGTCGCATAGTTTTGGGGAAGAACCAAATCGACGTTTGCGGATCTATCCAGCGTAACCTCGCCGCACCAGTGCTGAGTGCTGTTGTACTCAGCACTCCTAAATCTTATCTGCTTAATTAACGGTTTGCACTGCTTAAAACTTAAAATATAAGCAGTTATTTCGCTTCATTCCTTCAAGCTGATGAACAATAAGATTAAGCCAGATTGGGCTGGTGAGAGCATACTTTCCAATTTCGTTAATCTGCTCATCCAGACCAAACCTGTATACAAGTTGATGAAAAACCAGGCGAGGCAAGTACTCATCAAAACGGCTGAGAAGAAAGGTATTCCCTGGCGGAAAAACTATGAGGCACTGCAAGTATCGGGAGCAAAACAATTACTGCCTGAAGTTACTAATTCCCACATTGTTTATCCAGACTACTACAAAGTACCCTTCCATGCTTACTCCGAAGGCAACCTTTGCTGGCAAGCTGCTTTTGAAACAGAGTCAGCTACCTATGCAATGGCATTGCGTGTCTGGCCTCAAGAAGACCTGACTTGGGAAGATGCTCACGCTAGGCTTAGAGGTAGTTTTCATGAAGTTCTGGCAATTTATGACCCTCAGCAGGTTAAAGATATCTTAGATATTGGCTGCTCAGTTGGTATCTCTACCTTAGCGTTGCACCGTTACTACCAGCAAAAACAAGGACATCCAGTTCGCACTGTTGGTCTAGATTTGTCACCTTATATGCTAGCCGTTGCTCGAACTAGGGATGTCAATCGGGAGATATCTCAGTGGCTTCACGCTAAAGCAGAAGATACAGGACTTCCAGATAATTCCTTTGATTTGGTGACTCTCCAGTTTGTCACTCACGAACTTCCAGGCTATGCCAGTAAAGAAATTTTCACTGAAGCGAAAAGACTGCTACGGCCAGGTGGGTTTATAGCACTAGTAGACAACAATCCGCGATCGCCTGTCATTCAAAATCTACCACCTGTCCTTTTCACTTTAATGAAAAGCACGGAACCTTGGAGCGATGACTACTACACATTTGATATTGAAGCAACATTGCAAGCAGTAGGTTTTTGTGAACCGATTACAGTTGCCAGCGACCCCCGTCACCGCACCATTGTTAGTAGAAAGCTTGAATAAGCAATTTGCAAATCAAAAATATCCCTTTGTAATTGTTGATTATCAACAGTCAAAAGTCAACAATTACAAACGGATAAATCATCTTGAAAATTTTCGATACTGACTTCAGTAAACTTATCAATCTGTCTTGGTATTACTAACTTCTTTATCAAAGTAAATCTCAGCGATCTAGCAAAATTAATTATACGCATTCCTGGGAAGTGTAAAGTTAAAATCTTGCCATAGCTCGGTAAATAAAAGCTGAAAATTGCAATAAATAATTACTTATCCTTGGTTTTTGTGTAATTAATTCTGCTCAAGTATTTATAAGTAAGTTCTCATTCATATTTATTTTCTACATTCAATATGCAGTATCTTTTGTTTAGTATTATTTTTATCAATCAATAGTTGTTAAAGAATTTCCAAATAAATTAGACAAATTTTTAAAATAATTATCGCTGATTGAAGAAAATTGAGTTAACCTTGGAACTTAGCAATTGTAAAGAACACATGTTGTTACTGGGTGGCAACATTAGAGATTCATTTCGATCTCTATGTAATCAAACCAGCAAGTAAAATGATTATCATAGAATATGCAAGAAGGAAGCTTTATTTGGGGTCATCTAGAAAAACAGCATCGCGCAGTTGATAAATGGATTGATTGGGTATGGCTAGTAGTGCTGTTAGTGGCAGCAGTATTACTATTTAGCATCAATCTAGGAGGATTACCGCTGCGAGATTGGGATGAAGGTACTGTGGCACACGTTGCCAGAGAAATTTGGAATGCCCCAGCAGGTTCATTGCGTTGGCTTTACCCAACGTTAGGAGGAGAACCTTATCATCATAAGCCACCCCTGATGCATATACTAATTGCTTGGGCTTACTCTCTAGGAGGGGTGAATGAGTGGACAACACGCTTACCCGGAGCAATTTTAACAGCTTTTTCTGTACCTTTGCTGTATTGCATTGGTCGAGAGATATTTCGCCAACGTTGGGCAGCAGTTTATAGCGCTTTAATTTACCTAACGACATTGCCTGTAGTTCGTCATGGCAGGTTGGCGATGTTAGATGGCGCTGTAGTGAGTTTTTTGATAGTAATGATGTTGTGCGTTTTGCGATCGCGCCGCGATTTACGTTATTGCCTGGGTATTGGCCTGAGTTTTGGGTTGATTTGCTTGACTCAAGGCGTGTTAGGTGTATTGCTAGGTGCGATCGCGATCGTATTTTTGTTTTGGGATACACCAAGATTACTTACCAGTTACTATCTGTGGACTGCAATCTTCATTGGTATTTTGCCTGCAACTTGTTGGTATAGTCTGCAACTAATGCACTATGGTTACAGTTTTATCGAGACTGGTTTTGTCAATGCATCCCTAAACCAAATTGGAACAGCAGTTGAAGGTGATTCGCAACCACCGTGGTACTACGCCATCGAAATTTTCAAGTGGACATGGCCTTGGTTAGTATTTTTGCCTCAAAGTGGGCGCATGGTTTGGGAAAATCGCAATCTTAGCTGGGCAAAACTCGTACTGGTGTGGAGTTGCGTATATCTAGTGCTAATTTCCCTGATGGGCACTAAATTTCCCTGGTACGTATTTCCTGTTTACCCTAGTTTAGCTTTAGGTCTTGGTGCTCAGTTAGCTGAGACAGAAAATTTACCTTTACTTTCCTCTTATCCTCGTGGTTGGGTAGTTAGTTTTTCTCTGCTTGCGGTGATGGCTTCTGGTAGTAGCATTTACTTTAGTTGGGGAACAATGCCAAAAACCGACTTACAATTGATTTTTGCTGCTGCTGCTGTGACTATGACTTTGGCAGCTATTTTAGTAGAAAGAGGCGACGGGCAATTTTTGAAGATTTTGTTTTGGGGAAGTTATATTTCACTACTGCTATTAATGAAATCTAACTACTGGGTTTGGGAATTGTGGCAAGCTTATCCAGTCAAACCAGTAGCAGCTATGATAGCGCAGGCAAATCCAGCGGTGAATAAGATTTATACATCTTTTCCCTATCATCGTCCGTCGCTAGACTTTTATAGCGATCGCACCATCATTCCCGCTTCTATTGGCGAATTGCAATATTATTGGCACTACAACGGCCAACCCTATTTTCTATTAAATGCATCTGCTTTCAACAATCTCAAACTTGAATCAGTTAAGTTAGTTGGTCAAGCTGATGGCTGGAAACTGATTACCAAAGATACAAATCGTTTGTAGAAAGTTAGGACTGGGTATAGGGATGTAAACGAACTCAATAACTTAATTGAATGCGTACATAAAAGCACTTGAGAATTTTGTTCGCTCAAGTGCTATTTGTATAACTCTATACCAATTCACTCGTTTGATTCAACATCTAAAATTTGCAAGATACTCTTGTTAAAAAGCATTGCAAGAATAATTTGTAACAAACATTTGGTGAAATGGTATCACTCCTTGCATCATTAAGAATATCTCTTGTAGGACGATAGAGAACATTTGATGAGTGACACTTTTGTAACTGACACTAGTTAAAAAAGATTCATGACTATTAGTGCTAAATGAAACTCAGTACGATTGAGCAACTTTACAGGTTTAGTATAAAAAGATATAAGCTTAGTCTTCATCTAAGTCAGAATTTTAAATAATAACTATAAATCTTAGTTTGTTGGTATGTATGCTAACTCCATCTTCAGGGGGTTAGTAAGTTTATATTGAGCTTTTGCTGGTGTAGCTGTAAGCAAAAATCTTATGACTTACCCAGCTACTATTGTAGAAGCTACAATATGGGCGATAAACGACAAAGGAGAAATTGTACTCATCGCTAATGCATCTACTGTTACACTCCATCATTCTTAGCAGAAGTCAACGGATTGTACTGTATCTGGATCGTAATCATTTATGACCACAAATTTAGTTGTAATCACAGAAATTGTACCAATGGTCTTGCAATTGCAACCTGCGATCGCCATGACTGACGAGCAATTTTACGAGTTTTGTCAACTAAACCGCGATCTTCGCATCGAACGCAACGCTGCTGGAGAATTAGTAATTATGCCTCCTACTGGTTCCGAAACTGATGAGCGCAACTTTAACTTAATAGGACAGTTGTGGGCGTGGACAAAGCAAGATGGTACAGGTGTGGGGTTTGGTTCCAGTGCTGGCTTTACTTTACCTAATGGTGCAGTGCGATCGCCCGATGCAGCATGGATAAAACGCACGCGTTGGGAAGCTATTGAACCAGAACAGCGAAAAAAATTTGCACCAATTTGTCCTGAGTTTGTGATTGAATTGCGTTCTGAGAGTGATAACTTGCGAATTCTCCAAGACAAGATGCAAGAATATATCGATAATGGCACACAACTTGGTTGGTTAATCGATAGAAAAAAACGCCAAGTTTTTATTTATCGTCCTAATACTGCGGTTGAAGTATTAGATAACCCTAAAACTCTTTCCGGTGAACCATTGCTACCTGGGTTTGTTTTAGATTTAAGTCAGATTTGGTAAAAAATCAAAAATTTAAAAAATATGTAAATTTTTTCACTTCTTTTATTTCATAGTCTGTAAGCTATTATTTCTCCAACAAAGCTCAGAAATTTTACAGAAGAAAGTACATTTATAAAACACCATTGTATATATACATAACAATATGTGGAAAATCTATGTGAAACAACCCATTGATAAGTTGGTTTATCTACAGAGATTGTTCGTGTCCCTTTTTTGGGAAGCCCCATTTACTCCTCCTCATTGCAAGGGATCGAGCTATAAAGCCTTGAGAACAAGCTAAAAAACTATTGTTTCTTTGGCAAACCTGAATTTAGAGTGTACTTGTTAAAATTGCAAAAGGACTGAGAAATAAATCCCAGTCCCGATAAAAAAGCGGGCTAACCGCTAATTATCTGGTTAACCCGTGCAGCTTTGGGAACGCGCAGAGAAATTGCTATTGCAATACCAATTTGACATTGGCGTTTTGCAGACCGCGCTGTTTTACTTCAGCCAAGGTCTTGTTAACAGCGTATTTTTGGTTGATGGAGTTGATCAACTCGGTTTGGTTGTGCTTCTTAGCAACACCCCACAGGTCAGCGATTAGGTCAAAAGAACCATCGCTGTTGCGAGACCAACCTAGATCGTATTCGCCTTCCAAAACAGCCACGATGTCAGAACGAACGCGCTGACCGTTATAACCACGTACATCAGCTTCAGTCTTAACGCTGATACCTAGGTCGCGCAGGGAAGCCTTGAGGATTTCAGCATCGGTGATTTTGGTACGCAGAGTGCTAAAGTGAGACATTTGGGTTTCCTCCAATGAGAAGATTGAGAAAAACGACAACGGTTATCTTCGGCGAAGCCGCGCTTACCATGATGCGGCTTTTTTCGTAACTGCTAGCATTAAGAGCTAGCCTTTCCCCTTGGGTTAGCAAAGGAAAGCTTTTAAAACTCCATTCGCTGATATTCAGCAACGGAGGATGCTGCGGGTCGTGCGCGCTGTCTAGCCCAATCTCTGAGGGCTGTTACCTGTTCTTGCATGGTACGAGACAGCGGCAAAGTCGCCTTAAGCGCAGCAATAATATCTAATTGTGTGAACTCGCGATCTTGGGCAAATGCTTCGTACATTGCCGCAACGAGGGCTTGTTCAATTTCTGCCCCAGAAAAGCCGTCGGACATCTTAGCTAACTGCTCTAAGTCAAAACGAGCGATGTCTTCACGACGCTTGGTTAGGTGGATTTTGTAAATATCCTGCCGTTCTTCAGGAGTGGGCAGATCCACAAAGAAAATTTCATCAAAGCGTCCTTTCCTCAAGAATTCTCCAGGCAAGCGTTCAACTCGGTTGGCAGTTGCCATCACGAACACCGGAGATTTCTTTTCTTGCATCCATGTCAGGAAAGAACCAAAGATTCTACTTGAAGTTCCTCCATCGGAATCGGATGAACCTGTGCTACCCGCAAAAGATTTATCCAACTCGTCAATAAACAGAATCGCTGGAGAAATTGATTCTGCTGTTTTCAAAGCGTTACGCAGATTGGCTTCACTTCGACCCACCATCGAGCCGTCGTAAACTCGTCCCATATCCAAGCGCAACAGTGGTAAACCCCACAACCGGGATGTGGTTTTGGCGATTAACGATTTACCGCAACCTGGAACTCCTAGAATTAACATTCCCTTTGGTTGAGGTAGACCATACTCTCTAGCCCTTTCTGTAAAAGCATTGGAGCGTTGCTTGAGCCATTTTTTCAGCTCTTCTAAACCACCTACAGCATCAATGGTTTCATCTTCTTCGATGTATTCTAAGATACCATTACGCCTAATTAGCTGCTTTTTCTCGGATAAAACTATATCTACTTCTTCTTCCGTTAAACGCCCTGTTGTTACCTGCGCCTTACGATACACTTTCTCAGCTTCATCTTTAGTTAAGCCTAAAGCTGCTCGAAGAAGTTTTTCTCGCGCCTCTGTGGTCAAACGCCGCCCGCGATTTTGCTCTATGTGGTGAGTCAAAACTTTGTTTAACTCAGACATATCTGGCAATTTGAAGTCGAGTACAACAACTTCCTTTTCCAATTCTATAGGTACTTGCTGCATCGGTGACATCAAAACGATGTTCTTTTGCATACCCTTGAAACTGGCGATCGCATCGCGCAATGACCTTGCGGTAGCAGGAGCATCAATAAATGGATGTAAATCTTTAAGAATAAATATACCGGGTTCTCTCTGCCGAATGATCCACTCAATAGCTGCCTCTGGAGAAACAGTATTGTGTTGAGTTACATTCCGCGGCTGACCATACTCGACGATGCCGTGAGTTACTGTCCAAACAAATATACGGCGTTGGGGCTTTAACATTTGAGCAATTGTGGAAATTGCTTGCTCTGCCCGCTCTTCCTCGGAGGTCACAAGGTAGATTAGAGGGTATTGAGCTTGAATTAAAATATTGAGCTCTTCTTTCATACAATCGACCTACTTGAGACCTTATACAGTACAGACATCGTTTTGTTGGTAACGACAACCGAAGTTATGAACCACTCATCCATAATTCCTATCTAGCAAGGAACCAACTCTTCCTCACCCTTAGGATGGGTTTCATCTTTTTCCATTTCATTTATGGAAAGATGCTCTTGACCGATTACTCCGGGTTGATTACCTAAAGTAACTAGTTCCCCATCGCGCAAAACCAGAGAACTTTCACAACTTGGACAGGAATAAACTCGATGAGTTCGTCCAAAGGAAGCAGCTTCCACCTCTTCTACTATTTCTGAATTAGCCAGGTAGAAGACAAGAGCGCGTTCAGCCAGATCCGACATTGGTTCAGAATCAACTGCCGAACGAATCTTCAGCTTCCTGTGCAGTTCTGGCGACAAATACAAAGTAACCTTTTGCTTAGCTTGCATATAACTCTTTGACGGCCTTACCCGGGTATGTATATTACGTTATCGGCTGCCTTTCTACTTGTCAAGACAGCAAAACGTTTTGACGGCTTTATTGTTACATAATTTTACAAAGCCGACTTTTGGTTTAGTGATGCGATCGCTAAACTGAGTTATTTATAAAACGACTACTCGATTCGATCCATTGGGAATTAAATCGCAGTAAAGTGTCTCTAAACTGCTCATAGAATTAACTTTGCCAACAAATGCAGTTACATCCGCAATAGTGAAAACATGTGGTTTGGTGCAAATTATTTATACTATTGCTCAAAGCATTGGCGGAGCGCTCGTCCTGTTAATGATTCTGTCAGGATGTTCTGCACTTGGTTTTAACTCTTCCAATGTCACATGGAATACTTATAGTAATGCTCGTTATGGTTTTGAGTTTCCATATCCCAGCAACTGGACTGTTTTAAATACACCAGAAAACAATGATGGGATTGCCTTTGTGTCGCCCGAAAACGACTCTGTGCAAATACGAGGATGGGCGGTAAATGAGTTACCAAAGTCTCTAACCGAAGAACAGCACAGCGAAAAAGCAGTAAATCCCAACTTTCAAACAGTTCAAGGAATATCTGGGGTGATGTTTGTAGAAGTCGGTCAGCAAGTAAGTTCTATGACACTGACATTAACTCAGGCTCAAGTCCAATATTGTTGGCAAGGTCGAAGCCAGAGCAAAGACTTTCCAGATTATTACCGTTTGTTTTACTACATTGCCCAGCAATATCGCATTTCTAGAACAGGAGGATAAGGCAGATGAACAAGAAAATACTACTTCTTTGTTCTTCTATCTTCTTAACCACTCTTCTTTCTTTTGATGGTTGAGAGAGTACACAAACCTGATAGATTTAGCTATCAGCGAGTAAAAACTGGTAAAGATGAAAGTCCTTGTTATTGGTGGGGATGGGTATTGCGGTTGGGCAACTGCACTTTACCTTTCCAATCGAGGTTATGAAGTTGGCATTCTAGATAGTTTAGTACGGCGGCACTGGGACAATGAACTGGGTATCGAAACTCTGACTCCGATCGCACCAATTCAGCAACGGCTCCAGCGCTGGCAAGATTTAACAGGTAAATCTATCGATCTGTTTGTCGGCGACATTACTAACTACGAATTTCTCAAAAAGACCTTAGACCGATTTCAGCCAAACGCTATAGTGCATTTTGGCGAACAGCGTTCGGCTCCATTTTCCATGATTGACCGCGAACATGCAGTTCTTACGCAGGTGAACAACGTAGTTGGCACGCTGAACTTGCTGTATGCGATGCGGGAAGATTTTCCAGATTGCCATTTGGTGAAACTGGGAACAATGGGTGAATACGGTACGCCCAATATTGACATCGAAGAAGGGTACATCACAATCGAACACAATGGGCGCAAAGATACCCTGCCTTATCCCAAGCAGCCCGGTTCAATGTATCACTTAAGTAAAGTCCACGATAGCCACAATATCCACTTTGCTTGCCGGATTTGGGGATTGCGGGCTACAGACTTAAACCAAGGTGTAGTGTACGGTGTCTTAACCGAAGAAACGGGAATGGACGAACTGTTAATTAACCGCCTTGATTACGATGGCATATTTGGCACAGCGCTAAACCGTTTCTGCATTCAAGCAGCGATCGCACATCCTTTAACCGTCTACGGTAAAGGTGGGCAAACTCGCGGATTCTTAGATATTCGAGATACAGTGCGATGTGTAGAAATAGCGATCGCCAACCCAGCCGAATCAGGTGAATTCCGAGTATTTAACCAATTTACCGAACAATTTAGCGTTGGTGACTTGGCATTGATGGTGAAAAAAGCCGGGAACGCGATGGGATTGAATGTAGAAATTAATAACCTAGATAATCCCAGAGTCGAAAAAGAAGAACATTACTTCAACGCTAAAAACACTAAACTTCTAGACTTAGGCTTACAGCCGCACTATCTTTCAGATTCTCTACTCGATTCTCTGTTAAACTTTGCCATCAAGTATCAGAAACGAGTTGATAAAAAGCAAATTCTACCCAAAGTCTCTTGGCATAGAAGTTAGGGTAATACCAATTTTCCTAAACAAGGCTACAGATTCCAGCATAGGGAAAGCTAGATTAAATCTGGCTTTCTGAAATTACAAATCACGAATTGGTATAAACTCTGCGTGCAGCTGGTAACAGAACCCTATTTAACTCAAGTAAATCGCTGGCCTAAAACTGGTCGCCATATTTTAGCACAATATGACGACCAGTTAATTATTGTTTATCAAGCGTATCGTCCAATTATTGGTAACTTCGCCGCAAAACACGGTTATTTTGGTGGCGAGTTCAGTTTCGACCGTATGAGTTGGATCAAAACTAACTTCTTGTGGATGATGTACCGTTCTGGATGGGGTACAGAACCCGGACAAGAGGTGGTGTTGGCTATTTGGATTAAACGTTTGGCTTTTGATGAAATTTTAGCTAAAGCCGTTCATTCTAGCTATGTTCCAGAACTTTATCCCGATAAAAGTGTATGGCAAAGAGAACTGAAGCAGTCACAAGTCCGCCTGCAATGGGACCCAGACCATCACCCATCTGGAGCAAAATTAGAACGACGCGCTATTCAGTTGGGCTTACGCGGTCAAATTCTAGGTGCTTATGCCAGAGATTGGATTGTTAACATTGAGGACATTTCAGACTTTGTACAAAAGCAGCGGCAAAACATTAATTCTGACTGTGCGGAATTGATTACGCCACAGGAGACGGTTTACTCTGGGTTTGATAGCGAAACGCAAACAAAGCTGCAATTATCTGCCTGTACTGAATAGTTTTTTATGAGAATAGCCTTATTCACCGAAACCTTTTTGCCCAAGGTTGACGGCATTGTGACACGCCTACGCCATACCGTTGACCATCTACAGCGTCATGGAAACCAAGTGTTAGTGATTGCCCCTGATGGTGGGATCGCAGAACACAAAGGAGCTAAAGTTTATGGTGTGTCTGGCTTTCCGCTGCCATTGTATCCAGAGTTAAAAATGGCGCTACCTCGCCCCAGTATTGGTTATGCTCTAGAAGAATTTCAGCCAGATATTATTCATGTCGTGAACCCAGCAGTTTTAGGATTGTCTGGGATTTTTTATAGCAAGGTTCTGAAGATTCCTTTAGTAGCGTCTTACCATACGCATTTGCCTCAGTATCTCCAGCATTACGGCTTAGGGATGTTGGAGGGGGTTCTTTGGGAATTACTCAAAGGTGCACATAATCAAGCAGCATTGAATCTTTGCACCTCCACAGCGATGATGGAGGAATTGACGGCACACGGCATTGAACGAGTGCATGTATGGCAAAGGGGGGTGGATACAGAATTATTTCATCCTGACTTAGCTAGTATTGAAATGCGATCGCGTCTTTCCCAAAATCATCCAGAAAGCCCCTTACTGCTCTACGTTGGTCGTCTTTCCGCTGAAAAAGAAATTGAGCGCATCAAACCAATTTTAGAAGCAATTCCGCAAGCAAGATTGGCATTGGTGGGCGATGGCCCGCACCGCCAAGCCTTAGAAAAACATTTTGCCGACACAAACACCCATTTTGTCGGCTATCTGATTGGACAAGAGTTAGGTTCTGCCTTTGCTAGTGCTGACGCTTTTATCTTTCCTTCTCGGACAGAAACACTAGGCTTAGTATTGCTAGAAGCAATGGCAGCCGGTTGTCCGGTAGTAGCAGCTCGTTCTGGCGGGATTCCTGATATTGTGACAGAAGGTGTCAACGGATATCTTTTTGAGCCAAAAGCAGATATTCAAGATGCGATCGCTGCTACTGTCCGCCTCCTACAGCAGAAACAAGAACGAGAAATTATTCGTCAAAATGCCCGTAGGGAAGCAGAAAGTTGGGGATGGGCAGCTGCCACAAGTCAACTTCAAGATTACTATCAAAAAGTAATGTTTTCAGAACAATTGGTAAAAGCAGTTTAAATAGGATTTTGATTTTTGGTAGTCTGTCAAGCCTAAACAAACGGTGTTAGAAACCCGGTTTCTTTATGAAATCGGGTTTTTCAGACTCATCAAATTGATTTTCACGAGTTTCTATAGCGGTTCTTACTTACTTGTAAATCCAGTCGGATAATTTTTTCTTAATCCACCTCCGTGGACTACTCTGCGGGAAGCCGCAAAGCGTCTACGTTTGTGTAGTAGCGAATTATATTCGCCCAAAACTTTTAAAACATCCTCTAACTCAAAATTACCTTTTATAAGCATATTTTTAATTAGATTTCAATTACGAATTACAAATTACGAATTATTAATTAATATGACTCTTCCCAATCCTGGTAGCGTCTTGGCTACATTAACTGAACTTACTCAAGTTCATCGTACTCAAGCTTTGTTACGTCGTGTCAAAGACCTTTCTGTTAACGAATTTGTTTGTTTACTTGACTTCATCACTGCTGAATTCCAACAATTTTTGAGAGCGATTGAGTTAATTAATAATGAAACTCTAGAAACAATGTTGGAGCAAGTTCTAGAAGCAATTACACTCAAAATCGGACAAATTCTTCAAGCTGAAAACACAGCAATTTTTTTAGTAGATTATGACAAAGGTCAGCTCTGGTCAAAAGTTCCCCAAGATAATACACAAAAATTTTTAGAAATTCGTATTCCTATCACTGTTGGTATTCCCGGTCATGTTGCTAGTACAACTCAACATTTAAATATATCTGAAACTTCTATCCACCCGCTTTTCAGTCCAGAACTAGAAAAGCAAATGGGCTACAAAATTCGTAACCTTTTATGTATGCCTATTGTGAGTAGTAAAAACCAAACTGTAGCAGTAGTACAACTAGCAAATAAAGCTGGAGATATTCCATTTAATTATGATGATGAAGAACGCTTTCGTGACTTTGCCGCTTCTATTGGAATTATTCTAGAAAGCTGTCAATCTTTTTATGTAGCAGCTCGCAATCAACGAGGTGTAGCAGCTCTTTTGCGCGCAACTCAGACACTAGGGCAAAGTTTAGATTTAGAAGCAACTTTGCAAATAGTTATGGAGCAAGCCCGAATTTTAATGCAAGCAGACCGTAGTACGCTATTTTTGTATCGTAAAGAAATGGGCGAACTTTGGACAAAAGTAGCAGCTGTAGATGGTAAAAATATGATGGAAATCAGAATGCCAGCTAACCGTGGTATTGCTGGCTATGTAGCTTCTACAGGTGAAGCGCTGAATGTTCCTGATGCTTATAAAGACCCACGTTTTGACCCAACTACAGATAGAAGAACTGGCTATTTAACTCGTAATATATTATGTTTGCCCGTATTTAATTCGGCAAATGAATTAATTGGCGTAACACAGTTAATTAATAAACATCAAGGGAGTTTTACAACCTCTGATGAAGAGTTTATGCGAGCTTTTAATATTCAAGCAGGTATTGCTTTAGAAAATGCTCGTCTGTTTGAAAATGTGCTGATAGAAAAACAGTATCAAAAAGATATTTTACAAAGTCTGTCCGATGCAGTTATCTCTACAGATATGGTAGGAAGGATTGTCACAATTAATGATGCAGCATTAGCTTTATTAGGTTGTTCAGCGGTTGAAGTTTACATCAAAAGTAACAAGATAATATGGGAACAAAATTTAATAGGTCGTTTCGTTTGGGAAGTTATACCAATTGAAAATTTACAAATGCGTTTGGAGGATAGTTTAAAAACTGGGGCAAAGCATTATGTCCCAGAGCAAAATTTGCTGGTGGGACTTTATCAAGTCAAGAGTGAGGAGTTAAAAGTTAGAAGTGAAGAATTATCTTCCTCATCTCCCCTACTCAGCAATCAGCACTTAATTCTGGCGGTGCGATCGCGCACAGATCCAGATATTTTTATTCCCTGGAATCTATCTCTTACTCCCCAGTCAGAATTTCTCACCTCTAGTCGGGTGCAAAAATTAGAACGCAGTATCAATCTAACTGTTAATCCTCTTACGAACCCAGAAGGTGGAGTGCGGGGCGGTTTAGTAGTTTTAGAAGACATCAGCCAGGAAAAGCGGATGAAAAATACCATGTACCGTTACCTAACTCCCCATGTTGCCGAGCAGGTTATGGTACTGGGTGAGGATGCCTTATTGGTGGGCGAACGTAAGGAAGTTACTATTTTATTTTCTGATATTCGAGGTTACACCACACTTACGGAAAATCTCGGTGCTGCTGAGGTGGTATCACTGCTAAACCAATATTTTGAAACAATGGTGGAGGCAGTTTTTAACTACGAAGGTACGCTAGATAAGTTTATCGGTGATGCCTTAATGGCAGTGTTTGGTGCGCCCCTACCACTGACAGAAAATCATGCTTGGAGGGCGGTGCAGTCAGCGTTAGATATGCGCCAACGTTTGGCAGAATTTAATCAACGTCGCATCGTGCAAGCGCAACCCCAAATCCATATAGGTATTGGAATTAGTTCTGGGGAAGTGGTTTCAGGCAATATTGGTTCCCACAAGCGTATGGATTATACCGTCATTGGGGATAGTGTCAATTTAAGTTCCCGTTTGGAAGGAGTTACTAAGGAATACGGCTGCGATATTATTTTGAGCGAGTTTACTTACCAGCTATGCAGCGATTTAATTTGGGTACGTCAGTTAGATAAAATTCGGGTAAAAGGTAAACATCAAGCAGTGAATATCTATGAATTAATTGGCGATCGCACTACTCCCCTAGATGCAAGCACGCAAGAGTTTTTATCCCATTACCATGCTGGACGTACTGCTTATTTATCCCGCAATTTCTCACAAGCGATCGCTTGTTTTGCAGCTGCTAAACGCATTCGACCTACAGACCAAGCTGTTAACATTCACCTAGAACGCGCTTATAATCACCAACAAATACCACCTCCAGACTCCTGGGATGGTGGTTGGACACTAATAGCTAAATAGTCTCTAGAGAAGTAGAAAATTTTCTTGTGAAGTTTTATCCTTGAGTCTTTCTCAAATTTCAGCGTCGCCATCACTTGCTTGAAAGGGATTTTCACCAATTTTTAGTTCTTTTTTCGTGTGTTTTAACTGTTTCCACAGACCCTTTATTTGTTCGTAAGCTTCATCTGGTGATATTTTCCCACCTGTTTCTAAGTTACAAACGTAACTCACTCGCTGGGCAAATTCCTGGAGATTTGCATTGAATACCAAGTTCTCTGGCTTTACTTGACCGTAGTAACGACCACGAGGATAGAGAAAATCATCTTTGTTTACCATTTTTTCCCCACTTATTTAATCCCTTACCTTTTTATCTCTGAAGCTGAACCACTAGCTAGCCTTATCTCTCTCCTCGCAAACAGAAACGTTTCTTTACATTCATTAAAAACGCAATCGTTTTCCTCAAACGCTTTTGTTAGACTAGCAGAGATATAAATTTTTGATATCCTCTTCAATATTGTTTGTCCAGAAATCAATTTATTCTGAACTTTGAGACCAGAGGATAAATTGAGAAATGCTTTTATAGTAAGCCTGACAAATAATATGTTTGTAAAACTGAAAAGACCCAAAATTTGGCTTTCCTTGCGATTTTCAGTATATTTAATAATTTATGAAATTTAGATTGTAATTAAATTTACTTAGTCCAAAACTGCCAAAATTTTAGTACTTAAATATACTTATCAAACTAATATTGCAGTTTATTAAGTAAAAATTTTTACATTAAATCGTCAAAAACTACATTGCTAACACCCTAGCACATGTGAAAAGTAATTGTCTTCTGTCATCAGTGAGAGCTTGATTGTGATTTTTTTGTCACTTTAGTTACTGCGATCTGATGGCTGATTAGCTTCTAATGGCCAATCTTGAATAACTAAAGATAAAATGGTTAAGCCCGAAAGACAAAAGCTGTCCATCGCTTAAAACTTAACTTCCCACCATGTCTGTTCATTCTAAGTTATACGAAGGCAAAGCAAAAATTCTTTATACCACAGACGATCCGGAAGTCTTGCTAGCTGATTTTAAAGATGATGCCACTGCCTTCAACGCCCAAAAGCGCGGTACTATTCTCGGCAAGGGACAAATTAATTGTAGCATTTCCAGCCAGCTATTTAAACAATTGGAATTAAATGGTATAAAAACTCACTATATTGACAGCCCGTCCCCAAATCAAATGCGGGTCAAGTCAGTCAAGATTTTGCCGTTAGAAGTAGTTGTGAGAAATATTGCTGCTGGTAGTCTGTGTCAGCAGACAGGATTAGCAGTAGGTACAATTTTGCAACCGCCTTTGGTAGAGTTCTATTACAAAAATGACCCATTAGGCGATCCGCTATTAACACGCGATCGCCTGCTGTTGTTGGAACTAGCCACTGCGGAACAAGTAGATGCAATTACCAATCTTGCATTGCAAATCAACAAATTTCTCATTAGTTTTTGGTGGCAGTGTGGCATTACCTTAGTAGACTTCAAACTAGAATTTGGTTTGGACTCACAACAGCAGTTGCTTTTAGCAGATGAAATAAGCCCCGACACTTGCCGTTTGTGGAACACAGCAGAAGCAGACCCAAACCGCCGGGTAATGGATAAAGACCGCTTCCGCCGAGATTTAGGAAATGTAGAAGATGCTTACCAGGAGGTTTTACAAAGAGTACTACAAGCAGTAGAAAGTCAAAATTAAGTGGGCAAAATAAATTAAACTCGTGTGAATCGTCAGTTGTCAGTTGTCAGTTGTCATTTGCTACTGAGCCTACTCTACCCTTCTCCTAACGGAGACGCTACGCGAACGGGAAGACTTCGTCGAACGAGAACAGCTTTGCCGAACGGGTGACGCTCCTTCGTATGCTCATAAAGGAAACCTTTAAAACCGAACTGTCTAACCACTGACTACTGACCACTGACTAATTACTAGTTTGTGATGGTGTGTGGATGTGAAGAGGAATGTAAATAAAATGCGTTTATCTCCCGTATTGATGGCGGCTGTAGCAATTACAGCGCCTTTAGGTGGTTCGCTGAGTGCAAATGCACAAACCGCCGACAGTCTAAAACAAACAGCAGTTTTCACAGCCGCGACAAATCAGCAGCTAGAAAAGAATACCAGTCAAAATTTAGCTAACGAGATTGACAAATCTCCTTCTCAATCAACAGAGGTTAAAACCCTTGAGGATACTCAGTTCAAAGTATTGGGAGTTATCCCTGGTAAGTCAGCAACAACAGCCAAAATACTGCCCACTTTAACAATTCCTACAACTGCACAAAATCCGGGGACAATCCTAAATCCTCCAACTTCCACTCCCGAAACTTTGCCCTCACCTACTGAGCAAAAAACGCCTGGGACAACAACCCCGAACACTCCAGTTCAACAACAACCTAACTCCACTCCGCAAATTTCACCCCCAGCAACCGGACAACCAACGCCTGGAACAACAACCCCAAACGCTCCAGTTCAACAACAGCCTAACTCCACTCCCCAGATTTCACCCCCAGCAACCGGACAACCAACGCCTGGAACAACACCTGGAACTTTTCCCAGTCAGGAATCTCCAAATGCTACCCCAGAAGCGGAAGAACCCCGCGTACTGGTGTCGGAAGTATTAGTTAGACCTCAGACAGGACAACTACCAACGGAACTGGAGAACCAAGTTTACCAAGTAATTCGCACTCAACCAGGACGGACAACAACCCGTTCCCAGCTGCAAGAAGACATTAATGCCATATTTGGTACTGGTTTCTTCTCCAACGTCCAGGCAGTGCCAGAAGATACTCCTTTAGGAGTGCGAGTCAGCTTTATTGTCCAACCCAACCCCGTGCTGACAAAAGTGGAAGTGCAAGCAAATCCTGGCACTGGTGTTGCTTCCGTACTTCCTGCTACAACCACAGATGAAGTCTTCCGCAACCAGTATGGTAAAATCCTCAACTTGCGTGACTTACAGGAAGGTATTAAGCAGTTAACTAAGCGCTATCAAGACCAAGGTTACGTACTGGCAAACGTGATTGGAGCGCCGCAAGTCTCTCCAAATGGAGTTGTTACCTTGCAAGTAGCAGAAGGGGTAGTAGAAAACATCAAAGTCCGGTTCCGCAATAAAGAAGGCCAGGAAACAGACGAAAAGGGACGACCAATTCGGGGTCGGACACAAGAGTATATTATTAAACGAGAATTAGAGTTAAAGCCAGGACAAGTATTCAACCGCAACACAGTCCAAAAAGACCTACAGCGAGTGTATGGACTGGGATTATTTGAAGATGTAAATGTCTCCCTCGATCCTGGTACTGACCCTAGTAAGGTGGATGTGGTCGTAAATGTGGCTGAACGCAGCAGTGGTTCCATCGCCGCCGGTGCTGGTATTAGTTCTGCCAGCGGACTGTTTGGTACTGTTAGCTACCAGCAGCAAAACCTCAATGGTAGAAACCAAAAACTAGGAGCAGAGTTACAAGTAGGACAGCGGGAACTACTATTTGATTTGCGATTTACCGACCCTTGGATTGCAGGCGATCGCTACCGAACTTCTTACACAACTAATGTTTTCCGTCGCAGTTCCATTTCGTTGATTTTTGACGGTCAAGACGAGGATATTAGAACTTATCGAGTCGGACAGACAGATGAAGGCGATCGCCCCCGCGTTCTGCGTCTAGGTGGCGGTGTCACTTTTACTCGTCCTCTTTCCGGCAATCCCTACGAAAGATCCGAATGGACAGCTTCAGCAGGTTTGCAATATCAAAGAGTTTCCACCCGCGATGCCGATGGCAACATCAGAAAACAGGGAGCGATTCTTGATGATAACGGAAATATTGTTAGGGGACAACCAATCGACCTCAGCTTTTCTGGGGAAGGCGAAGACGATTTACTGCTATTGCAATTGGGGGCACAACGCGATCGCCGCAACAATCCTTTGCAACCCACCAACGGTTCTTATCTCCGCTTCGGTGTCGATCAGTCAGTACCCATAGGAACAGGTAACATTTTGCTTACCAGATTGCGAGGTAGTTACAGTCAATATTTCCCTGTCAACTTTATTCGACTCGGCAAAGGGCCACAAACCCTGGCATTTAACTTGCAAGGAGGAACTATCCTTGGTGACTTGCCTCCCTACGAAGCCTTTACCCTCGGTGGTAGCAACTCCGTTCGGGGTTATGAAGAAGGTGCATTAAGTAGCGGACGCAGTTATGTACAAGCATCTGTCGAGTATCGCTTCCCAGTTTTCTCAGTCGTCAGTGGCGCACTATTCTTTGATGTGGGCAGCGACCTAGGAACCAGTACTGAAGCAGCCCGATTGTTAGAAAAAAATGGTACAGGCTACGGCTATGGTCTAGGGGTGCGCGTACAGTCACCATTAGGCCCTATTCGCATTGACTATGGTATCAACGATGACGGTGATAGCCGCATTAACTTTGGTATTGGTGAAAGGTTTTAACATTGTCAGTTGTCAGTAATTATTTATGTGTAATGTGAATTGAGTGATGAAATCCTTGTAAATTCGTCGATGGTTCCAAAACCAAGATTTTTAACAAGTCTTGAAACCCTTATGGAAAAAGAGACTTTTTTAATTCACATTAGGCGTTATTTGCTACTGACAACTGACGACTGACGACTGACAACTGACCATTGACTAATCAGGGGCTTTGCCAAAACTTCACATGAATGATACAAATCTAAATATACTTACTTTTCACTCATGCAACAGCACACTATAGCAGCGGAAATCGCCGCAACTGGAGTGGGACTGCATAGCGGTGTCAATACCCATGTGCGGATATTACCAGCTGATGCTGGAAGCGGACGCTACTTTGTGCGGGTGGATTTGCCGGATTTACCGATAATTCCAGCCCAAGTTGCGGCAGTAAACCAGACTGTTCTTTCAACTCAGTTAGGTAAAGGTGAGACATATGTTCGCACAGTAGAGCATTTATTGGCAGCGCTAGTAGGTATGGGTGTGGATAACGCCCGCATTGAAATTGATGGCCCTGAATTACCACTTATAGATGGTTCGGCACAAGTGTGGACAGCCAGCATCGCTCAAGTTGGCTTAGTCTCACAACCAGTTACTAACAGCCAAAGAAACTTGGCTGTTAAAGAGCCGATATGGATCTATCAAGACGATGCCTTTGTTTGTGCCCTCCCAGCAACGGAAACTCGCTTTAGTTACGGTATCGACTTCGATCTGTCCGCTATTGGTAATCAATGGCATAGTTGGTCGCTTCCTGCCGAGCTAGAAAAAGCTGCTGCTAGCTTTGCTACGGAAATTGCTCCCGCCCGTACTTTTGGTTTACTGCATCAAATTGAATACTTACAAAAAACAGGATTAATTAAAGGTGGCAGTTTGGATAATGCACTCGTTTGCGGCCCTGAAGGTTGGGTAAATCCACCATTAAGATTTGCAAATGAGCCAGTCCGTCATAAAATCTTGGATTTAGTAGGAGATTTGAGTTTATTGGGAACTTTTCCTCAGGCTCATTTCTTAGCGTACAAAGCCAGCCATAATTTACATATTCAACTGGCCCAGAAAATTTTAGATTCTGGATTTTAGATTTTGGATTTGGATTTAATTTAAAATCCAAGATGATTAAAGGTTTCAGCGTACAACTACTTTAAATCCCAGATTCAAAAAACCACACTGCCCATGTCAATCCTTACCCAAGTAAATAATACTGATACTACTGCTCCTACATCTGACGAACAACAGGCTACTAATGAGACTAAAACCACATCCGAGGTCAAAACTACTCTCACATCGGAAGAAATTCAGCGACTACTACCCCACCGTTATCCATTTTTACTTGTAGACAAAATAATTGACTATGTACCAGGAAAACTGGCTGTAGGCGTTAAAAACGTTACTGTTAACGAACCTCAATTTCAAGGACATTTCCCAGGAAGACCACTGATGCCAGGAGTATTGATTGTAGAAGCGATGGCACAAGTCGGGGGTATTGTTTTGAAGCAGCTACCTGGATTTGAAGATGGACTGTTCGTTTTTGCTGGTATCGATAAAGTCCGCTTTCGCCGCCAAGTAGTACCAGGAGATCAACTAGTAATGACGGTGGAACTGTTAACAGTAAAACAACGTCGTTTCGGTAAGATGCAAGCCCGTGCCGAGGTGGACGGTCAGCTAGCTGCTGAGGGGGAATTGATGTTTTCTTTGATTAACTAAAAATTTACCCTGTAAGTATGGGTACAGCCGTGATGTGCCCTTACTTAATCCTGAATCAGGATAGCAGTAAAAAAACAATCCATAACAGCATTTTAAAATTTCTTGATTTTTGGCTTTCTCACACGAACTTGCTTTGCCCGACGCTTTCGGTCACTGAATACTCACACACTCAGCAACGCCAGTCGCCTCAACTTTGACAATCAAAGCATAGCGCTGGCTCTCAAAGACAGTTCTGGAGATTCACCCTTGAAGACGCTTATTCATCCAACTGCTGTAATTCATCCTAAGTCGGAACTCCACCCAACAGTGGAAGTCGGAGCCTATGCTGTGATTGGAGCGCATGTCAAAGTCGGGCCTGAGACCATCATTGGCCCTCATGTCGTGCTGGAAGGGCCTTGTGAAATAGGGGCACGAAATCAGTTTTTTCCAGGTGCAGCTATCGGTATGGAACCCCAGGATCTCAAATTTGTCGGAGAACCTACGTGGGTCAAAATTGGCGATAATAACGTGATTCGTGAGTACGTCACCATTAACCGCGCCACTGGTGCAGGTGAAGCAACGGTGATTGGTAATAACAACCTACTGATGGCTTATGTCCATGTAGCTCACAACTGCGTTATAGAAGACTCTGTAGTGATTGCTAACTCTGTGGCCTTAGCGGGTCATGTCCATATAGAATCGCGGGCAAGGTTGAGCGGAGTTTTAGGTGTCCATCAATTTGTGCATATCGGTGGTATGGCAATGGTGGGTGGCTTGGCGCGTATTGACCGAGATGTGCCACCTTACATGCTTGTCGAGGGAAATCCAGCACGAGTGCGAACCCTAAATCTTGTGGGACTCAAACGTTCTGGGATGAACTCAAGCGACCTGCAAATTCTCAAAAAAGCCTTCCGCGTTCTCTACCGTTCTAGTTTAACTTTTAAGGATGCCTTAGAACAACTAGAACAACTAGGAGAAACAGAACAACTGCAACACTTACGTCGCTTTCTGCTACTTTCTCAGATGTCAGGAAGGCGTGGTTTGATTCCTGGCAAAAAAAATAAAGCAAGCCTGATTGATGAATGACTAGTTAGGAGTTAGGAACTGTGAGTTATGAATTAAATTCAAATCCTAACTTGATTTGTGGGCGAACAACCATTCGCCCCTACTGGCTACTAATTATTATTAATTACCAATTACCAAATGCGGATATTTATCAGCACTGGCGAGGTGTCTGGCGACTTGCAAGGAGCGTTGCTGATCGCAGCGGTGAAGCGTCAGGCTGCTGGTTTGCAATTAGAGATTGTGGGTTTAGGCGGCGAAAAGATGGCACAAGCAGGGGCAACTATTTTAGGCAATACCAGTGGTATTGGCTCAATGGGTTTGATAGAATCCCTGCCTTACATATTGCCTACTCTTTTGGTGCAACGGCAAGCGATCGCCTACCTCAAGCAAAATCCCCCAGACTTAGTAGTGCTGATTGACTATATGGGGCCAAATCTCGGCATTGGTACTTTTATGCAAAAGCACCTGCCACAAGTGCCTGTGGTGTATTACATTGCCCCTCAAGAGTGGGTGTGGTCGGTCAGTTTGCGTAATACTTCCCGAATTGTCAATTTTACAGACAAACTTTTAGCAATCTTCCCACAAGAAGCCCGTTATTTTCGCGCTAACGGCGCAAATGTGAGTTGGGTAGGGCATCCTCTCATCGACCGAATGCAAAGTGCTCCCAGTCGCCTAGAAGCGCGTGCTAAATTGGGTATTGAACCAGAACAGATAGCGATCGCTCTTTTACCCGCCTCTCGCCGTCAAGAACTAAAATATCTTTTACCAGTAATTTTTCAAGCTGCCCAAACTATTCAAGCGAAATTACCTGAAGTTCATTTTTGGATTCCTCTGTCTCTAGAAGTTTATAGACAGCCGATTGAAGAAGCGATTAAGCGTTACGGTTTACGGGCTACAGTTGTATCAGAACAACAAAAGGAAGTATTTGCTGCTGCTGATTTTGCTATTACCAAATCTGGCACTGTCAACCTGGAACTAGCTTTGTTAAATGTGCCGCAAGTTGTAGTTTATCGCTTGAATCCCGTTACTGTTTGGATTGCCCGAAAAATTCTCAAAGGTTCCATACCCTTTGCTTCGCCAACCAATTTGGTAGTAATGAAGCCGATTGTGCCAGAGTTGTTACAAGAGCAGGCGACACCAGAGAATATTACCCAAGCAGCAATGGAATTACTACTCAATCCCGATCGCAGACAGCAAACCTTAGCAGATTATGCCCAAATGCGGCGCTGTTTGGGAGAAGTTGGAGTGTGCGATCGCGCTGCTCAAGAAATTTTGCAAATGCTAGATAAAGTGGTAAAGGATGAAGTATGAAAGATCGAGGATGAAGTGTAAAATTTCATCCTTTGTACTTCACACTTTTTGTTTGGGTCATGGCTCATCAGATAAGAAAGCAACGGCCGATCGCAGTTGACTTGTTTGCAGGTGCAGGTGGCATGAGCCTTGGCTTTGAACAAGCTGGTTTTGATGTGCTGGCATCTGTGGAAATCGACCCCATTCACTGTGCCACACACGAGTTTAACTTTCCTTCGTGCTCTGTGTTGTGCAAGAGCGTTGTAGATACAACGGCAAAAGAGATTCGCAATAGATCGGAAATTGGCGATCGCGAAATTGATGCGGTCATTTGTGGTAGTCCCTGTCAAGGATTTTCATTAATCGGTAAACGAGCTTTTGACGACCCGCGAAATTCTTTAGTATTTCATTTTCATCGGCTGGTTTTGGAGCTAAAACCAAAGTTTTTTGTCATGGAAAATGTTCGAGGCATCACTGTCGGCGAACACAAAAAAATTCTTCAAACTTTAATTAGCGAGTTTCAAAATAAAGGCTATCAAGTTGAAGAAAATTACCAAGTTCTCAACGCTGCTCATTATGGAGTCCCACAGTCACGAGAACGATTATTTTTAATTGGAGCAAGGGAGGATGTGGAGTTACCAAAATATCCTCAGCCAATTACTCAAGCTGCCAAACCAAATGATTCTGTCAATCAAAAGTTGTCTGCACTTCCAATTGGCCCGACAGTACGGGATGCGATCGGAGATTTACCAGAAGTAGAAAAATACTCAGAGTTACTGAAAAGAGACTGGGTAATTGCAGAGTATGGCAAACCTAGTAATTACGCTCAGACACTTCGTTGTCATAGTACTTTAGAGGATGATTATTCCTACCAACGTGAATTTAATTACCAAATTCTCTCTTCAAGTCTAAGAACAAAACATACGCTCTCTACTATTGAACGCTTTGCTGCTACGACTCAAGGAGAAAGAGAGCCAATTAGTCGTTTCCATAAACTGCATCCTGCTGGCGTATGCAACACTCTGCGAGCCGGCACAGACCAGTCTAAAGGTTCTTTTACTTCTCCACGACCGATTCATCCATTTATACCCCGTTGCATTACAGTCAGAGAAGCAGCAAGACTACATTCTTACCCAGACTGGTTTAGATTTCATGTCACCAAATGGCATGGATTCCGGCAAGTTGGTAACTCTGTACCACCACTACTCGCAAAGGCTGTAGCATCAGAGATTATTCGTAGTTTGAATATCTCACCTTTCAAATCTAGTTTTTGCCAGCAGATAGGAGATGAAAAGCTACTACAACTTAATATGTCGCAAGCAGCACAACGTTACTATTAGATTGCTTCTCCACTACTACCCAATTTTCTCTTTAGTATCTGTTCCATTTCCTTCAAATCTTCATTAGTCTGAGGAAATGGATATATTGGACTATTAGGACTTCCCCGTTCGATCAAAGCCTCAATTGCCTCATCATCCTCGCGGTGAGCCAAAACGTATGCTCTAAGTTCTTTACGGGACATTTTACTAAAATCAGGCTTCGTCATCGTTACACTTTGCGCTCCTCTGCGCTCAACTCTGCGCGACGGCAGTCGCTACAATGGGGGGAACCCCCACAACGCGCTGCCTCCCCTTTGCGTTTTAATTTCACCCCTCACTATGTACTAAGTCCAAGCACGGAAAAATGTACTATCTTCCCAGATATCAGCGGTTTGTTGAGCGATCGCAATCAATTGTTTCTTATTAAGAAGCTGAAAAGCACGCGCTATTTTGACATTATCTTCTAATTGTGCGACTGTTTCCGCAGCAATTACGCAACAATGAACCCCAGGCTGAGACAGTGCATATCCCAAAGCTTGCTGCATACCTGCTAATCCCCCTGGTTTAAATAGCCGTCCGTAAGCTGGGACTTTCATCGCAATTACGCCGACATTTTTTTCTTGCGCTACTGGTAGAACTACTGGGATGAACGGACGAGGGTGGTGTTTGTCCGCAGCATTCACAGGAATCAGGGTAGTGTGGAAAGGATAGCGACGCAATCCTTCAGCAATCACTTGCGGATCGTGATGTCCGGTAATACCTGCGAAGCGCACAAGTTTCTGCCCAATTGCTTCTTCTAAAGCTTTAATTGCGCCAGATTTACTAAAAATGGTGTCGAGTTCTTGAGCAAAAGAAACGTGATGTAACTGCCATAAATCGAGATAATCTGTATTGAGACGTTTAAGCGATCGCTCCAATTCTCGCCATGCACCATCGCGATCTCTTTTATCTGTCTTACTGGTTAAAAATAGCTTTGAGCGATGAGGTGGTAAAACTTTACCTAAATAATCTTCACTAGGGCCATAACTAGCCGCAGTATCAAAGTAACTGATGCCAAGTTCCAGCGCTTTCTCAATAATCGCCACAGCATCGCGCTCTTTTCCTTCCCAAGATAGCGGCGTTTGTCCTGCTCCTCCCAAGCCGAAGATAGGTACTTTTACTTGCGTGCGTCCTAGTACTCTCTCTGGCATACTTGCTGGTGGTGTAGCGGTGTTAGCAGCATTTTTTTGCAAAGCAGTAGTTGTCACAATACCCCCAGTGACAGCAACACTGGTGATTAAGAAATTACGCCGTGTCTGTCTTTCTGTCATGATTGGCTTTAGCTAAATCGCTTCTCTTATGTTAGCGAGGGATACCATGATGGTGAGCGATCGCACTTATTTTTTAGCTTAACCTTGAAGTGCGATCGCCTTAGATTACACCAACAGCATTTTTCTCGGCGTAGTTGAGATTGCGTTGATACTCAATGACTTTTTGCTGGGCTATTGCATAATTAGCACTAGAATCTGGCACTGTCTTCATAAGTGCGATCGCTGTTTTCCACTTATTTACAATTATTTTCCATTCATCTTGAGATTTTGCTGATTGGGTTAGGTTGGCTGCACTAATTGCTTGATTAACAGCCTCTCGAAAATTATCAGTTTTAGGTATAGTACTAGACAATTCTGAAGTTACTGTTGAAGGTGTAACTCCTACGATTTCTGATGGTAGCACTGGAATTTTTGATGTTATGGTAACGGGAATTTCTTGTTTATTTGGTAATTTATAAAATAAGTAGATTCCAACAGAAATTAAAGTCATCAAAAATAATATCAGCAGTTGCTTTCTCGGTTTTTTTGTATTTTGATTATGGTACTGAGAAAACGAGGTCATCTGAGTTTGCTGTATTTTACCTTTGTTCATCTGGGTTATACCCATATCACCCCGTAATTTGTCCATATATACATCTGTTTTATCAATTCTATAAGACTGGCGCTTAGACTGATACTTTTTAAGTAACGATTTTATCTTTGGTATGAAGTTTCGCCTAAATAGATATTCAGCTTGATAAAGATATGCAGCAGCAAAAATCCAAATGAATAGTGCAATTTTATCAATATAGTAAGTTTGGATATAGTAGTTTAAAACAGCTTCTCTGATATTACAGAAAGCTAATAATTGCGGATAATCGCAGGTTGTCAATGGGAGAAATGGCAATAAAATAACAATAGTCACTAACAAAGATAAGAAGAATACTAATTCTGAGTAAAAGCCTTCCCATAAACTAGTTGGATTGGGCAACCATTGAGGCCAATGAGGAGATGCTGATTGCTTTTTCCACAAAGATAGCCAAAAACTATGAATATAAGCAACCGAGAGCAACGGTAGTAATATTCCTAATACCAAAAATATAAATAATATTTCTATTTTATTGGTAATAGCTGATAAAATAAATCCCCAAAAGCCTGTAAATTTAAAACTTAATATGACAATCAAAGCTATAAATGGAATTAAAACAAATGTTCGATACCATGAATGAGGGTAAGGTATCCATGCAGGCCATGATTGAACAATCGCTTTTGGATTACTCTGAGGATTTAAGTTTTTTTGCAGGTCTTCTCTATTAGAAGTAAAATTTAAGCACTCTACCCAAACTGCTAAATGTTGTCCGGTCTTTTTTCCATATATTTTTACTGATTTAATAGATTTAACTTGCAATTTCATCATCAATTTATGAATTAGTGCAACTGATGATTCTTTTTCTGGTACTTGCTCTGATTCTAGTACTATTTGTAAAAAAACGTCTTTTAAAAATGCTTTGGCAATAATACCTTTGTGTTTAAAAAGATAATTAATCGTCGATGCGATCGCCTGTGCATCTCCTTGTTTTGCAAGTTCTAAAATACTCGGTTGTGTCATAACTAGTAAATGCGAAAACCTGAGCAAATAATCTTCTCATCTCAGGATTCCCCTTTTACAGGCTAAAGCAACATTCTTGCAACTGCTAACAATATATTATCGATAGATATCATATAATTTGCTGGAAATTGGTATAACAATTCTAAATAATTGGCGCACAACAAGATTTCCGATTTTTTAAATAAATCGGGAATCCGGAGCTTTCGTAACAAATTATGTTAAAAACAATTTTATTTTTGAAACATTCAAATACTAGCGTTCTTGTACAATCGTAGAGCTACCATTACTAACACTTACTTTTTGAATAAAAACATCAGAAAAGTATGCAAAAATATCCTTTGTCATTTTATTAGCAATACTTTCAAAATTTTGGGTTGTTAATCCAGATGTAGTGTCACCACTTAAAGTAATAGAAACAGTTAATAGATGAGGAGTTGAATCCTGTTCGTTATCCACTACTTCTAATTCAGTTTCTGTTATACCTAGAGTAAACTCTTCACACCAAGCTGGAGACTGTTCGCCTGTTTGCTGCCAATAAACTTTCACTCTTTTGATAGATGCAGCAGATAAACTAGTTATTCCTTTACGAACAAATGTAACTAAGGCTTGTTGATTTGACACTTGAACAGATTCCAGCATTACCTCTAAGCAAGTGTCTTTCAGAATAACTGTAGCAGTGATACCCTTGGGTTGTAAGTGGCGATTCATTAAACAGGCGATCGCCTCTGTATCTCCCTGTTTAGCAAGTTCCAAAATATGCGGCTGTATCATAACCAGTACCAAAGCAAAGCTGAGAAAATAGTCTTTTATCCTAGAATTCCCTATTCACAGCCGGAACTAACATTTTTAGAAATTTTTTGGCATATTTTCCAAATTTTCTGGAATTTAATCAAATTTACTACATCAGAGAATTTCACAATTTAAGTGATGACATTGTCACAATTGAAACTATTAGTTAACCGTCATGTCAGCTTTACTCACATGCACTCAACAGCCTTGGACAGTAACTTACAGTAAAATAATTGATGTGCGATCGCTTAGTGAATTTACAGAATATCGCATTGCTTACCCAATTAATGTATCAGTCCTTAATGATGCCGAACGCGCTAAAGGAGGAACTCTTTATAAACAAGTTCCAGCTTTTACTAAACAAAAGTTAGATACTACTTTAGTATCAAAAAATATTTCTCAACATCTAAGTCAATACTTTGCGGCTAATGATTTATCAGTTAAATAAGCAATTAAACAATTAATAGGCGTTGCATATTTGCGTAAATTAGCAAAATTAAAATATGAAGATTAATCAACATCACGCTTGGCCAGCAACAGTGGAAGAAGCCATAGTTATCCAAGAACAATTGCGATCGCAGGTAATTACACAAGATAAATTCAAAGAACCCGTTCAGTATGTTGCTGGCGTAGATATGGGTTTTGAAGCCGACGGTACAATTAGCCGTGCAGCAGTAGCGGTGCTAAGTTTTCCCGATTTGCAGGTGATTGAAACGACCTTAGCGCACCGTCCGACGACCTTTCCCTATATTCCTGGTTTCCTTTCCTTTCGGGAAATTCCGGCTGTCCTCGACGCTTTAGAAAAGATTAAAACAACACCAAATATTATCCTGTGTGATGGTCAAGGAATCGCTCACCCTCGCAGATTAGGTATAGCTTGTCATTTAGGAATACTCATTGATATACCGACAATTGGTGTAGCAAAATCATTACTGATTGGCAAACATGAGGAATTGCCAGAAACAAGAGGTAGTTGGCAACCATTGATACATCGGGGTGAAACAATTGGGGCAGTCTTAAGGACGCGTACAAAAGTCAAACCCGTATACGTATCTAGCGGTAACAGAGTCAGTCTACCTACAGCAATTGACTATGTATTACGCTGCACGCCAAAATATAGGCTGCCAGAAACCACACGTATTGCTGATAAATTAGCATCTGCGAGATAACACCAAGATTTTCGATATTGTTTTGTTGAAGTTTGTGCTAAATACTTGCTTGGTTCTACTCAATCGTGTTAGGAATCGCACAGAAAGGAGTTGAAGTAGCTAAATACGAGTTACCCAAGTTAGAACAATGAACGCACTAACTTTACAGTGGCACGATGCAGGTCAAAATAAAACACAGAACATTTACGAACAACAGCCAAGTAAAAATCCTGGTACAGTTCGCATCGGTCGCGATCCACTCCGGTGCGACATTGTTGTGAGTAACCCGACTGTATCAGGTTTACACGTAGAAATATTTTTTCATACTCAACAGCAACGTTTTTTTATTAGAAATCTGCGATCGCAAAATCCTCCCCTAGTAGATGGACACCAACTAGCCCAAGGTGAAAGACCTTTGAGTGAAGGCAGTGCGATCTATTTGGGTCAAATGCAACTCCAAGTTACTGCCATTGTCATCAACAGCATTCCAGCAACAATTTTGACACCACCACAGCCATCGGCGAGAAACTCCCATCCACCAATACCCCTACAACAGCCACAGATAAATCCGATACACCACCACCATCAACCAGCACCACAAGGAGTTTACGGCTTAGAGTGTCCCAAATGTCATAGAATTTCCTCCGCAGAGAACTTGCAAATAGGTTGTCCTTGGTGTGGCACATCTTTGGCTGCGGCAGTAAGTGTTTTAGTAGCACCAAGTAATTAGAGAGTAGGGGGAGCAGGGGGAGATGAGGGGGATGAGGGAGACAAGGGAGTGAGGGAGAATAACTTGCGACTTGCGGCTTCTGCCTCCTACCTTGTGTCTCCTACCTTCTGACAACTGACTTTTGTACAGACGCGATTAATCGCGTCTCTACGACAACTGACCACTGACAATTGACCAATGACTAACCTACAAATTCAACTAAGTTGGGAAGATCCGGCAACAGGAGAAAGGCGAGAACCAAATTTAATTGTGCCTATAGCTTTTGGTCGAGAATTTGCTCGCTTACCTGCCGAACATGGCGGACAGCGCGTCTCCAGAATGCTGCTGAATAGTAATGAAATTTCTCGCTATCACGCTTTAATTGACAGCGAACAAAACCAACCAGTGGTAATTGACCAGGGAAGCGTGAACGGTGTATTTGTCAACGGTCAACGACAAACACGCTGTGTTCTAGCTAATGGGGATACGTTACAAATTGGCCCCTACATGATGACGGTGACGTTTGGTTTGAGTGCAACTATGCAAGCCACCAGTCCCCCTTCAATGATTCGGTTTAACCCAAATACCGATATCCCAGACCCTAGTTTACCTCCAGCCCCGCCGCCTGTAGTAACTGCCAGTAACAATTTCCCCCCAGCAGCATTTCAGGCAGAAAAAGTTGCTGTGCAGGCACTTCATGCCACAGGGCTACCCGTAGATGAATGTGAATATCTGGCAATTGGAGCGGGATTAGGTAGTTTTGTCTGGGTTGATTTGCTGCGGATTAGTGGTGTGCGTGCTGAAAAGATTGTGGCTTTGGGATTAGAAAAGGAGCCGTATGCACGTTACAAGCGCCTGTGCATGAATTCGCAAATTCCCTTACATGAAAGACTGCGATCTAATTCTGATTCTTGTCCTGATAATATTTGGGGCTGGCCTAGTTATGCTTTGCGGGAAGCTTGGCGCGACTTCACCAAAGGACAACTGAATTCCGCAGTGAAGTATTTGTGGCAGGTATTTGCTGAACCAACCTATGCCGAAACTTATACGCCTCGTTCGGGTAATGTCTTTGATTCCATAGACCGGGAAGTGAAACGCATTGGCTGGAATCAAATTTATCGTTATGGGCGAGTCAGGACAATTCGTAAAACAGATGATGGTAGATATTGCGTAGCCTATTCTCGCGGCCCAGGAAATCATGCTTTTTTAGTTAGTCGTTATTTACATTTAGCTACTGGGTATCCAGCAATTCAGTTTCTCCCAGATTTGCAAGCTTACCGGGAAAAATATCAAGATTTTAAATCTGTCGTAAATGCTTATGAAACACATACTCATGTCTATGAGCAACTAGAGCGCCAAGGTGGTACTGTGTTGATTCGCGGGCGGGGAATCGTCGCATCGCGGATTATTCAACGCATTTATGAGGCCAGAAAGCGAAATCAGAATATTACAGTTTTGCACTTGATGCGATCGCCCAAACCTCAAGGCAACAAATTCCAAAATGCCCAACGCCTAGTCAAAAATCATTACGAACTTCAACCCTTTAACTGGCCGAAAGCCTGCTGGGGCGGTGACCTCCGCGTTATGTTAGAACAAGCGAATCCAGACGAACGCAAGAGGTTACTAACAGACTGGGGCGGTACTACTACCGCTGACCGCCGTGACTGGCAGCGTATTACTGAGGAAGGATTAAGGGAAGGCTGGTATCAAATTACCTTTGGGCAAGTGGTAAGCGTAGAGAGGAATGCCCAAAACCGGACTATTACCCATATCCAAGAAAAAGGTTTTGGAGAAATGAATCTGACAGCCGACTTTATTATTGATGCTACTGGACTAGATGCCAAGGTGGAAGCAAGTCCCTTACTGGAAGATTTGGTAAAACATTACAACTTACCCATAAACCAGCTAGGGCGATTGGTTGTGGCAAATAATTTTGAGTTAGTAGAAATGCGTAGTGCTAAAGGTCAAATGTATGCCGCTGGGGCAACAACCCTTGGTGGCCCCCATGCAGCAGTAGATAGTTTCCTGGGCTTACAGTACGCTGCACTAGTTGCCGTTGATGGTCTTGCTGCTGCCCGCGCCCCTGGAGTCCAGCGTTTGAATGCTTTTATTTCCTTTGGGCAGTGGTTAAAATGGGCACTCAATCAGTCACCTTAATCTAGTTTGAAAATAGACGCGGTGACGCGGTGAGGTAGTCGCAGTCCTGGCGGTTTCCGTCGGTTGCGAACTGCCGAACCCGAAGGGGGATGGGGAGACGCTGGGACTGAGATTTTCATGCTTGGTTGTGGGTTCCCATAAGGGAATGATTTGAAAACAACACCGAGAAGCGAAAATCTCCTAGACTTGATACTAGTGTCAGCTAATTGCAGCATTCATTCGATGTCTACTGAGTACTTAAGGTGCGAATATGGGAATTTTTCAAGCTGTTGCTTGCAGAATTCACAAAGATAGCCCTTAATGGTATAGAAATGTATAGAATCTTGTAAAGATATAAAATATATTTCTTTTTAAGATGCAAACAATCGAGCTTTCTTCCCCAATGCAGCTGTCTATACCACCAAACCAATGTCAGCCTTTGAAGATTATCGCACTGGGGGACAGCTTAGTGTACGGATTTGGCGATCCAGAAAAAGGAGGCTGGGTAGAACAACTACGCCGCTGGTGGATGTCACCCGATAGCGCCGGTCACGTACTGTATAACTTGGGAGTACGAGGCGATCGCACACAACAAGTAGCCCAAAGATTAGAAGTAGAATTCCGCCATCGCGGCGAACTCCGAAATCGCGTACCCGATTTAATTATTCTGTCAGTAGGAGTGAATGATTCAGCACGGTTAGCTCGTCCTGATGGGCGAAATTACACAGATTTTGCTGTATTTGAATCAGAAATGGCATCTCTACTAGATATGGCGCAGCAACTTTGTCCCGTGCTGTTTGTCGGCATGGTTCCAGTGGATGAGTCCAAAATGCCATTTCTAGATTGTTTTTACTACAATCATAGCGATCAGTACCGCTACAAAGAAGCTACTCGACACGCTTGCCTGAAACGGGGAATTCCCTATTTAGATATTTTCGAGCGATGGATGCAACGCGGAGAAACTTGGCGACTCCAGCGTTTGAGCGAAGATGGCCTTCACCCCAATACACTAGGCTATCAAGCTTTGTTAGAGGACGCGATCGCTTGGGAAGCACTTGCAACTTATCATTCTCAATCCCACGATCGCCTGACGCAATTATCGTCAGTTCAAATTTCTAAACATTAAAAAACTGTACTGGGAAATTTTGCAGGACAGAAAGTAGATTTAGCAAAGACTGTTAACTCTTTAATGCAGTCACCCAATTCTTAATCTTCATAAAGTTATAAATCACCATATTAAGTTTTTAATAATACTTGTCTCAGCTTGTCATTCAAGTCGTAAGCTACTGCTGGAATTGTGTAATCTGAAAAAAGCTAGGCTAACTAATGATGAACTTGAGGTCTGATGACTCCTAAAATTCTGCGTCAGCTATGGTCTGTAGTTGAAAACTCCCAAACCAAGACCCTCTTGCATATGGACGATGCTAGCTTGGTGCAATGGTTGGTAAAACAAACTACAACACAAGCGTTGTTAGATCCCAACGAAACCGATTTTCTCTGTGATTACATTCAATCTCGACTTTCTCTCATCCGCGATCTTGCTTATGAGCGTCAGTGTTGATATTAACAAAGTAGCAACAGATTAGTTTATAGACAACAGTAATAGCTATCGCTTGTGGACTATAAACTATTGGTTTCTTTGGGGTAAATAACCTTCTACTAAGCAGTCGGAACCTACCACACGCCAACGGACACGTTCTAAGGGCAGTGCCTCAGTCATGGTGCTAAAACCTAAGTCACCAACAGGTGTAGGGGCATGACTACCACCAATAATTTTCGGAGCGATAAAAGCAAGGATTTTTTGCACTGCTCCTTGAGCGATCGCGCTGGCGGCTAACTTACCACCGCATTCCCATAACACGCTACAAAAACCCCGCTCGTATAAGTGGCTCATTACCTGTTCTGGAGTGAGTGAGGTTAATTCTATGACCTCCACTCCCTGTTTGAGCAAGAATTTTTGAAAATCGGGGTTAGCGCCGACCTCTGTTAACACCAAAGTCGGAGCCTCCGCAGTTTGCCACAAGCGAGCATTTTCAGGCAAATTTAGCTGGCGACTCATCACCACCCGTAAAGGATTATGTGCTCCTACCTGATGGCTAGTTAAATAAGGATTGTCCTGTCGTACTGTATTGCCACCCACAATTACAGCATCGCAAGCTGCCCGTAGTTGATGAACTTCACCACGGGCATCTTGGTTTGTGATCCAAGCGCTATGACCAGAGGTAGTAGCAATTTTGCCATCTAAAGTCATGGCATATTTCAAAATCCCCAAAGGTCGTTTATGAAGAATGCGATGTACAAAAGCTTCATTGAGCTGTTGGCAAGCCTCTGTTTCCACACCCACCACCACTTCTACCCCAGCCGCACGCAAACGGGCAATGCCACCTCCAGCTACTAAAGGATTGGGATCGACCATACCGACTACCACTTTGGCAACGCCAGCTGCTATCAACCCTTCCGAACAAGGGGGCGTGCGTCCGTAATGATTGCAAGGTTCGAGGCTGACATAAACTGTAGCACTACGAGCGCGATCGCCCGCTGCTCTCAGGGCAAAAACTTCCGCATGAGGTTCGCCTGCACGGGGATGAAACCCTTCCCCGACAATTTCCCCATTCTTGACAACCACAGCACCCACTAACGGATTTGGGGAAGTGCGTCCCAAAGCGCGACGGGCAAGTTCCAAACACCGCCGCATCATCCGGGAATCAAAATCACTCCCTACCCTTTTCCCAGCCGAATCCACTGGAAGCGTATTTTCTGGAGTGTAGTTAGGTAGAGATGCATCTGCCTGAGCGATCGCAAGGAAATTATCCATAATTTTGGGTAACGCTCTCAATATTTTCCACGCTAGCTGCTCTTTTGCGTGATTTTTTAACAGTAATATTTAGGTTTTACTTTTGACGATCTTAACTTACAGCAGTTTTCCGAGGCGTGGAAGATTAGGTTGTCAGTGGTCAGTGGTCAGTTGTCAGTTGTTATTTCCCCGCGTTTCCGTGTCTTTGCGTCTCCCTGTCTTTACATCCCCCACCCCTCCGAAAATCCAGCTAAAGCGGCGGTAGCTTCTTTACAATCGAATTATCCTCACACTCAAGCCGCAATTTCCCTGAATATGGAATTAAATTTGCGTTTCCCGGAGATTAATCAAGTTATTGTCAGACTTGATGACCTAGAAACCGACAGACTAAAGTTTACATCCCCCTTAGCACCCGAAGATTTGGAAGATATTCGCTGGTATTTTGAGGTCTACGCCAATAGTTACACTGCTGATGTAGATGATGAACGGGCAAAGCGGATTGGAGACAACTTCCAACGCTGGGGTGAAGGCTTATTTGAAGCTATTTTTCAGGATCGCACCGCCCAGAACATATTTTTTGAATTTCAACGTACCGATGAACCAGGACGTTTATTAACCATTAGCGCCAGTCATCCGGCAATTTTATCTTTACCTTGGGAATTGTTACGCGACCCAGCATCAGATATCTATTTATTTAACGAAAATCCCCGGATTTCTGTGCGTCGTCGCTTGGCGGGGGCGGGGGGTGGACGCAGACCGTTTAAAGTTCAGCCAAAAGACCGTTTGCGGTTGCTGTTTGTGGTGAGTCGTCCCAGTGATGCGGGGTTTATTGATCCCCGTGGCGAAGCTAAGGCGGTGTTGGATGCGATCGCCCAAGAAGCAGAGGGAAGAATTGAGGTAGAATTTTTGCGTCCCGCGACTTTGGATAATTTAGTCGCTCGTTTAGAAGACGAACGCCTACCAGCGATTGATATTATTCACTTTGATGGGCATGGTGTCTATGACCCCGATGGGCGATTCCACGAACGGGCGAAATCCAGCGACCCGGCGGGAGCGACGAAAGGGGAAAATAGCAATGGCAGCAATATGGGTTATCTGTTGTTTGAGAATCCCGAAGGCAAAACAGCCCTGATTACCGCCGAAACCTTGGGGGAAATGCTGCACCGTCAAAAAGTCGGGTTAATTGTTCTGTCTGCTTGTCAGTCAGCGATGGTGGCGGGTGAGGATGCTATGGGTTGTGTCGCAGCTAGGTTAACCCACGCAGGAATTCCAGCGGTATTGGCGATGACTTATTCAGTATTAGTTGTCACAGCCCATCAATTGTTTGCCAAATTTTATCAGCGCTTGGTGCGGGCTGAAGGTATCGGCGCGGCCTTAGATAATGGACGACGAGATTTGTACCTCAACAAAGAACGGGGCGAAAGGCGACGGGGAGACAAGCAAATTACTTTAAAATTACAAGACTGGTTTCTCCCAGCCTTGTATCAAGCCGCCAAAGACACCGCCCTATTAACCCCCTCATCTCCCTCATCTCCCTCATCTTCCTCATCCCCCTCCTCTTCCAGGGCTGTTTCATTCCACAAGGGCAAGAAGTTTGTCAATATCATTAGAGAGAAATCTTTGAGAAATTGTGATGGAAGGATGACCATTTCGACGGAGTATATTAATGGCGATCGCTCTCAATACAGAGAGGTTAGCCGGAGCATTACCCATACGTATTTTTGAGTCGTCCTCCTTCATAACTACGTCTTTAATCCAATGGAGGCGATTTTCGATACTCCAATGACCGCGAATACCACAAGCAAATTCTCGTGCCGAATGAATGAGGCTACTAATGTAACAGACAACCTCATGATATGGTTGACCTCCTCGCGTTCCAGTTCTTTGAACTCGAATTAAGTCCTTAATTCCCGCCCAGGATAGGTCAATTCCATTTAAATCATCAAAAACTTCAACAGTCCTTGTTGTCAGTCTATTCTTAGTTTTTTCGGTCTCTATATAACGACTTCTGGGCAAGCCATTGGCAGCAATGCGTTGAATATGACGATGTAATTTTGGTTGATTATCTTTAACGGCAATTACGTAATCGTTGCCACTTTCTATAACTAACTGGCAAGTTTTTTTTGGCAATGCAGAGAATCAAAACTGAATACAGCACC